>WIAL01000013.1 GCA_015519975.1 Hydrogenothermaceae bacterium
GTACTATCATTAAAGCTACAAATAACATAAATATTCTTATAAATGTTCTCACTTTCACCTCCAGGTTGAAATTTTTAATTGTTAAAAATAGGCATTGTTTAATGTAAGTTTATGATTTTTCTTAATTTTTTCCCTTGAATTTTTATTAATTTTCAATAATTTTTGAAAAAACTGAGGTAAAGTTTAATGTCTAAAAATCAAAAAATTTTAATAGCTGTTTTGGCTTTTTTAATGGTTTTTTCTGTTGGAACAATGATAGTAATAAAAACAATAGATTACATGAAAACTGAAACGGATATGGCGAGTTTTGCTTTAGTTGTGTTTGCCAGGTTTTTAACTATAGTAGGATTTTTATTTATAATTGGTTATGCATTTTTAAGAGGAGATTTTAGAAATATTGAAAAGCCTAAAACTGATATTTTAGAACTTCACGAAAAGATTGAAAAAATGGAAAAAGAAAAAAATAAGAATTAATAACTTATTTTTGCACCAGTTATTTTCAATGTAAAAATAGTCTTCTAATTTTTATTTTTATTTAAAACTTCCTTAACTTCTGGATTATATTTAAGCTCATAATATTTCATTAAAATTTCATAACATCTTCAATTTCAATAAAATTTTATTGACAAATTTATTTTTATCATTAATATTAAGTTTATAAAAATATGGAGGGTAGCCATGGAAAGCATATATGATTTGCTAAAGAAACGCGGTTATTCCCGCCGTGATTTTCTCAAATTAGCAGCTGGATTAACTGCTGCATTAAGTCTTTCACCAGAAATGATTCCAAAAGTTGCACATGCTTTAGAAACAAAACCCAAACCTGTTGTAATCTGGCTTGAATTTCAAGACTGTGCAGGATGTTCAGAATCATTTATCAGAAGCACAAACATCCTTCCAACAGAGGTTTTATTAGATATTATTGACCTTGAATACCACGAAACGTTAATGGCACCTGCAGGGGAGTTTGCAGAAGCTTCTAAAGAAGAAGCAATGAAAAAATACAAGGGTCAATATATATTAGTGGTAGAAGGTGCTATTCCAACAGGAAATGCAGGGTACTGCACCATAGCAGGTAGAACTGCATTAGATCAGTTAAAAGAAGCAGCAGAAGGTGCTGCTGCAATTATGGCAGTAGGAAGCTGTGCTTCATGGAACGGTATTCCTGGAGCCGATCCGAATCCAACAGGAGCTATTTCTGTTCAACAGGCATTACCAAATAAAACTGTTATAAATGTTCCTGGCTGTCCACCCATTGGAGATGTTATTGTAGCGGTAATTGCTGAGTATTTAGTTTTAGGAAAAATTCCAAAATTAGATGAAATGGGAAGACCAGTAGCTTACTATGGACAAACCATTCACGATAGATGTTATAGAAGACCATTTTACAATTCAGGTCAGTTTGCTGAATCCTTTGATGACGAAGGTGCAAAAAACGGGTACTGTCTATATAAAATGGGATGTAAAGGGCCTGTCACAAGAAATGCCTGTTCTACTATAAGGTGGAACGGTGGTTTGAGTTTCCCTATACAATCAGGTCATCCTTGTTTTGGTTGTGCAGAGCCTGATTTCTGGGATAGAGGGCATATTTATACTCCACTTTCTGTGGTTTCAACTGGAATAGGAGCAAAAGAAATAGGAACTGCTGTAGCAGTTGGAGCTGCTGCCGGTGCAGCTGTTAAATGGATAACAAATATAGGCAAAAAAGGAGGGGCTTAATCATGGATTTGGCGTTTTTAGATTTTGTTAGAGGGCCTTTATTAAAGTTTGCACTTGTAATATTTTTCTTTGGTATAGCTTATAGAATATTTAGAGTTTTAGCTTGGGGTGTTCCTAAAAACAGGGCAAAGCCAAAAGGAAATCCAGCAGCTTCTGCCATTTCAACACCTTTTTTAAAACCTTTTAGAGAATTAACTTTTCAGGATGTAATCTCAAAAAGAGCTATTCAGTATATAGGCGGTTTTATTTTTCATATAACATTTTTGTTATTGGTATTTTTTATTCCTCAACACTCATTTTTATGGACTGAAGTAATTGGAATAAAACTTCCCTACTTTTCATCAACAATTTCAAACATTTTAGCTTACGGTGCCTTGCTTTCTATACTTGCTTTGTGGATAAATCGATTTACATCACCTGTATTAAGACTTTTAACTGGAGCACACGAACATATTGGGAATTTCCTCATTACAATCACAATTTTAACAGGTATTATAGCTACTCAATGGGTTGGCGGAGGAACTTATATATCGATGCTTGGACTTCATATGTTGTTTGCTGACTTGCTTATCATTTATATTCCTTTCAGCAGACTTGCCCATTTTATAGATTATTTCTTTTCAACAGGATTTTATGGAAGAAGTATCGGTATATCAGGTGTGAGAGAATAACAGGAGGGTTTTAAAATGATTACTCAGATTGAATCTAAAACAAAAGAACAAATTACACAGGAGGATATTCAAAAATTTTATGATTATGTGAAAAATAATATAAATAACGGTGAAATTGTTTCACATCTGGAAGCCTGCGTAAGGTGTGGATTATGTGCTGAAGCCTGTCAGTTCTATATTTCGCAAAACTTAGCTGGAGAGCCAAGACCAGAACTTGTTCCTGCATACAAAGGAGACCTTTTAAGAGATATATACCGTGAAAACTACACAATTTTAGGAAGATTAAAAAAGGCTTTTGGTTTTGGCGTTAAAATCACGCCTGATAAATTGATTGAACAATCAATGATAGCTTTTGACACATGCTCCAATTGTGATAGATGTGCAAGAATATGCCCGATGGGAATTGAAACTCCTATTTTTACTGCCATACTTAGAGGAGCTTTAACAGAAGCTGGAGTTGTTCCACCAGATTTAGCACAGGCTGTTAATGCTGCCGTTCAGGTTGGAAGCCCGTTTGGAATTCCAGTTGATCAGTTTGTAGGTGCTATACAAAAAGTATCCCAAGAACACAATGTTGAAATTCCAATTGATAAAAAAGGTGCAGAATATATACTTATGTACACATCCTTAGATATCGCAACTGATTTAAACATGGTAGCAGCTGAAGCAAAAATTTTGAATGCTGCTGGTCTAAACTGGACTATCTCAACAAAGGCAAGGGAAGGAAGTAATTTGGGGGCATTCGTCGGCAGAAAAGAGATAATGAAAGAACTTGCAAGCCGAGTTTTTAAAGGAGCAAAAGAGTTGGGAGCTTCAAAGATAATTATTTCAGAATGTGGACACGGATATTATGTTTATAGATTTGTAGTTCCAAATTTAATTCCAGAATGGGATTTAGAAGTTTATCAAATGGTTGAATTAACAGATCGATTGATGAAGGAAGGTAAAATTAAAGTAAAAAGAAAAGTTTTGTCCGAGCCTGTCTCCCTGCACGATGGATGTCAAATAGGAAGAAGAGGTGGAATAATTGATGAATCAAGAAATCTACTGAAAGCTGTTGTTGAAGATTATAGAGAGGCAGTTGATAGTGCTAAGCCAGAAAGGAATTTCTGCTGTGGTGGTGGTGGTGGTATAGTCATAAACAAAAGAGCCCATGACAATATGGAAAAAGCATTTTTCATAAAAATTGAACAGTTTGATAAAGTGGGAGCAAAACATATCGTTACCGAATGTGCCAACTGCCATTTTGTTGTAAGTAATGACATAAAAAGTTTCAATAGACCATTTAAAGTTCATGGCGTTTCTGAGCTTGTAGCTCAAGCAATTGAAGGAGGGGAACAATGAGTAAAAGAGTTGTAGTTGATCCAATTACAAGAATTGAGGGTCATTTAAGGATAGAAGCAGATGTTAAAAATGGGAAAATAGACAAAGCATATTCTTCAGGAACAATGGTAAGAGGAATAGAAATAATACTAAAAGGAAGAGACCCAAGAGAAGCGTGGGCTTTTGCTCAAAGAATTTGTGGAGTTTGCACCACTGTTCATGCTTTTGCTTCTATTAGAGCAGTTGAAGATGCTTTAGATATAACCGTTCCTCTGAATGCCAGTTTAATAAGGAAATTAATGATCGGAACAATTTTTGCCCACGACCACGTGGTTCATTTTTATCATCTTCATGCTTTAGACTGGGTAAATCCTGTTTCAGCATTAAAAGCAGATCCAAAAAAAACGGCTGAACTTGCTAAAAAAGTATCTCCATATTCAAAATCTTCACCTGCATATTTTAGAGAGGTTCAAAAAAAAATAAAACAACAGGTAGAAAGAGGACAGCTTGGTATATTTAATAAAGGATACTGGAACCATCCAGATTACAAACTTCCACCAGAAGCTAATTTAATTGCTGTAGCACATTATTTAGACGCATTAGTATGGCAAACAAAAGTAGTTCAAATTCACACTATATTTGGTGGAAAAAATCCACATCCAAACTTTGCAGTAGGTGGGGTTCCTTCTCCTATAAATATGGATAGCGATACAGCCATAAACTCAGATAGATTAGCAAGGGTAGAAACACTTATAGATGAAGCTATCGATTTTGTTGATAATGTATATCTTCCAGATTTAGTGGCAATCGGCTCATTTTATAAAGACTGGTTTAGAAAAGGAGAAGGATTAGGGAATTTTGTGGCATTAGGTGAGCCAGAGTTTGATTCTCATAAAGATGGAAAATGGTTTATTCCACCGACGTTTATTCATAACAGAGATGTTAAAAACTTTGAAGATATCGATTACAATCAAATAAAAGAATATGTAACGCATAGCTGGTACGACTATTCTGTAGGGGATGATAAGCCTCTACATCCATTTAATGGAGAAACAAAACTACACTATACAGGCCCTGAACCACCATACGACTATTTAGATGTAAATGGAAAGTATAGCTGGTTAAAATCTCCAAGATACAAAGATATGCCTGCAGAAGTTGGACCTTTAGCAAGGACACTTGCTTTATATGCAAGGGATATGTATGGAACAAGAGAAATTGTTGATAAATACTTGAAAGATTTAGGACTTCCTTTTGAAGCAATGTTTTCAACAATGGGAAGAACATTAGCAAGAGGAATTGAGACACATTTATATGTTCATAAAATGAAAAAATGGTATAACCAGCTTATTTCAAATATAAAAAAAGGAAATACAAATACCTTTAACGATGAAAAATGGGATCCTTCCACATGGCCTTCCAATGATATAAAAGGATTTGGATTAATGGAAGCACCAAGAGGTGCATTATCACACTGGGTTCATATAGAAGACCATAAAATTAAAAATTATCAGGCTGTTGTTCCTACAACATGGAATGCTTCTCCAAGAGACGCAAAAGGTCAACCTTCTGCTTATGAAGCTTCATTAGTGGGACATGATTTATGGAATCCTCACGAGCCTTTAGAAATACTTAGGACTATTCATTCATTTGATCCATGTTTAGCCTGTGCAGTTCATCTTTATGATGAAGAGAATGACGAAAAAATCGAAGTTAAGGTTCTATAATTGGATAAAACGTTAATATTAGGTGTTGGAAACCCTTTAATGTCTGATGAAGGAATAGGAATAGAAGCTATAAAAATTTTATTAGATAGATATGAATTTCCTGAAAAGGTAGAAATTATAGACGGAGGAACTCAGGGGCTTGAGCTCCTCCAGTATTTTGAAAATGTCAAAAATTTAATCATTATAGACGCAGTTTATTCTTCAAAAAGAAAAGCAGGCGAAATAGTTGTAATTCCAAAAGAAAATATCAAATACTACTTAAAAACAAAAATGTCAGTCCACGATGTAGGATTAGAAGATGTTATATCTGCTCTTGATTTAATAGGACAGGTTCCTGAAAACATGGTGATCATTGGAATGATACCTGAGAAAATAGAATTTCAAGTCGGTTTATCTGAAATTGTAAAGCAAAGTATGGAAAATTTAGTGGAAGAAGTTTTAAACCAGATAAGAAAATGGAATGTAGGAGAGATAGAAAATGTTAATGAATGCAGTCCCGATACTAAATGAAATTTATGAAAATCTAAAAGAATTTTATGAAACAGGAAAAAAATACACCATTTTCACAAATAAAATTCCTCTTTCAGATGAGGATAGGGAGTTTTTAAATGAAGTTTTAGGGGAAGGGCAGGTAAAGATAAAAATAGAATCTGATTTTCAGCCTGCTGAATTGAAAGAAACAAAAATTTTTGGAGTCTGGATTGGAATAATTTACGATAAAAATGGAAACCCTATGGCTGAAACTATTGAGATAACAGATTTTCCAGATTTAGCAAAATCACAAAAAGAAGATATTTTAGACTCCATAAAAATATTAGAAAAAACTCTTAAAGAATTTGTTTCTACAAATAATCAATAAAGGCTTATAATCTTTAAATGAGAAAAGAAATAGAAAGTTTTAGGGAATACAAAATTGTATTTTATGACCTTTTTAAATGGATTTCTATATCTGGTTTTAAAGGTGCTTTAGTAGGTTTTGGTGTAAGTCTTTATTTAATAATACTTGAAATTCTTATAAATCAAGTAGAAAACAAAACATTTTTTGGAATGCCTTATTACTTTTTACTTCCGCTTGCTATGGGAATAAGTGCATGGATAGTTTTTAAAACATTGCCTGAAGCTGAAGGTGATGGAACTGAAGATATAGTTAGAGATTCTGTAGAAGATAATAAAAGATTAAATTTTTTTAGTTTCAGCGTCAAACAATTTGCCACAGTTATAACAATTGTAAGTGGAGGTTCAGCAGGTAAAGAAGCTCCTTCTGCACAGATTGGAAGTTATATTTCTCTGGTATTTTCACGTATTCTTAAATTTTCTCATGCTGATAGAATTTTAACTGTAATTACAGGGGTAAGTGCAGGTTTTGCAGTTGTTTTTGGTGCACCTATTGCTGGGGCGTTATTTGCTTTGGAAGCTCTTTTCTCTGGAAGAATTCTTTATCGTGTATGTGTCCCTGCATTTATTTCAGCATTTATTGCTTTTTGGGCTATGAAAGTTATGAATGTTAGTTACATATATAAACCTATAAAAGTTGCATTTGTTCCAAATTTTTGGGAGCTTGCAAATTTCATAACTGTTGTAATTGCTGGTGTATTCTTTGGGCTTATTTCTTATTTAGTTATTATTGGTATAGAAAATGCCACAAAATTTGCAAAAATTGTAATTATTCATCCCTTTTTTAAAGGATTAGTCGGAGGAACTATAATTGTTGTTCTTGCTTTAATTTTCGGTACTAAATATTTAGGACTTGGGCTTGAAACAATTTCCTTAAGTTTAACTGAAAGTTATCAGGCAACTATTTTAGAACCTTTATTAAAAATTTTATTTACTTCCATCACATTAGGATTCGGTGGAAGTGGTGGTTTTGTAACTCCTATATTTTTTGTAGGCTCTACTGCAGGCAATTTCTTTGGACATTTAGTTGAAGGAAATGTTCCTCTTTTTGCTGCACTTGGTTTTGTTGCTGTACTATCAGGTTCTACCAATTCTCCGATAGCTTCAACAATCTTAGCTGCTGAGCTTTTCGGTTCTGAAATTATACATTTTGCTGCAGTTGCTTCAATTATATCTTACATTGTGTCTTCTAAGAAATCTGTGTTTTCTTCTGAAATTATTGAAATTATTGACAAAAGATTTAGAGCCCATTACAAATAATTTGACCTAGTTTATATTTTTGTTATATTTAAAGAATATGAATAGATATTCATTTTTAGGAGATGATATAAAAGATGTCACCCAAAGAGTGGGACATAAGTAAAATAAGAATAAGCAACCAGAGAAGGCAGGAGGCTGAATTGCTTACTGGGGATAAAGCTCCGAGTGAGGAAATTAGCCCAATAGCCCTCCTGCCGACTTATCATCTTGGCAGAAAGTGCCGTATTGGAGTTTGGGTTATATCCCACTTAAAAAGGTTGCTGAAAATAACCTTTGGAGGTGACATCATAGAAGAAAAAATCGTTTACATTGGTATCGATTACCACAAAAACTCCTTTACAGCAGCTTTTTTAGATTCAGCAACAGGTGTGCTGCTTACAAACAAATACACAGATATAGAAAATTTCAAAAGTGACATTTCAAAGTACAAAGAAGAAGGGTATAAAACAAAAATAGCAGTAGAAACACTAACAGGAGTAAAACACTTCATAAAACAAATAAGAGAAGATAACGAAGTATACCTAATCAATACAAACAAATTTAAAAACGTTCTGAAAGGCGTAAATACAGACAAAAAGAGTGATAGATTGGATGCACAGACAATAGCAATATATTTAGAGAAAGGATTACTACCAACAGTATACATACCAGAGGAAGATATAGAAAGATTAAGACAACTATTAAAAGCAAGAGAGAACTACATAGACCAAAGAAAAAGCTCAATGAACCAGACACACAGCTTATTATTAGAATATGGGATAAAAATAAAAAATAGACAATTGCTTACAGATAAAGGTATTAAAGAAGTGGAAGATAATCTAAAAGATATACCCCTTGAGATACAAGGAGTAATCAAAAGTTATATAGGTACAATAAAGCATTTAACAAAAGAGATAAAAAAGATTGAAGAAATAATAAACCAGTATGTAGAAGAAAATCAAGAGATAAAAGAGAAGAAAGATATATTAAAAAGCATACCAGGTATAGGGGAGATAACAGCATTAACATTTATAAGCGTTATAGGTGATGTAAACAGATTTGAAGGTAGTAGGAAAGTAGGTACGTATATAGGGTTGGTTCCGAAAGTATATGGAAGTGGGGATAGTGTTAAGATAGGAAAAATAACAAAAAAGGGAGATAGCATACTAAGAAATAAACTACTACAGGCAGCAATATCCCTATTAAAAGCAAAAAAAGAAAATAGCTTGAAAGAATTTTTTAACAGGTTAATAAAATCAGGTGTAAGCAAGAATAAAGCTAGAATAGCAGTAGCAAGAAAGTTAGCAACAGTTATGTTTGTTTTGTTGAAAGAAAATAGAAAATTTGAAAATTACTTTAATAAAAAAATTGCAACCTTTACGGGTTGACATCTTTCATAGGAGGTAGCTATGTGTAAAGATTGCGGTTGTTCAATAACGGATAATCATTCTCATCATCATGAAGAACATCATCACCATCACAATCATGGGAATCCAACATTGGAAGATAAAAAAACCGTTGAAGTGATTACAAAAATTCTTGATGCAAATGATAAACAGGCTGAGAGTAACAGGAAACATTTTGATGAGCATGGAGTGTTTGCAGTAAATCTTATGAGTTCTCCTGGGGCTGGAAAAACAGCTTTACTGGAAAAAACTATCGAAATGTTAAATGATGAGCTAAAGATAGGAGTTATAGAAGGAGATCTTGAGACGAACAGAGATGCAGAAAGAATAAAACAAAAAGGAGCTCCAGCTTACCAGATAACAACAGGACAGGCGTGTCATCTTGATGCATTTATGGTTCATGATGGAATACATCATATGCCATTGGAAGAATTGGATATAGTTTTTGTTGAAAATGTTGGAAATCTTGTTTGCCCTGCATCTTATGACATCGGAACACATTTAAATGTAGTTCTTCTTTCTGTTCCTGAAGGAGATGACAAACCTGCGAAATATCCTGTTATGTTCAGAAGTGCTGACCTTTTATTAATTACAAAAGTTGATTTGATTGATTATTTTGATTTTAATATAGAAAAAGCAATAGAAGAAACAAGAAAACTGAATCCAAAAGTTGATGTAATGATAATTTCTACAAAGGATGAAAATAGCCTAAAAAATTGGATCGATTTTATTAAAATGAAATCCTCTTTAAGAAAAGTAAGAACTTAAAAGGAGAAGTTGATATGTGCCTTTCTATACCTTCAAAAGTTGAACAAATTTTAGAAGATAATTTTGCGGTAGTTGATACTATGGGAGTCAAAAGGAAAGTTTCATTGGATTTAATGCCTGAACCAGTTGAAATAGGAGATTACGTTTTAATCCATGTTGGATATGCCATGACCAAAATGAGCGAAGAAGACGCCTTGGAAAGTTTAAAAATTTATGAAGAGATAATAAAGACTTTAGAAAAGGACGAGAAAAGAGAAATATTTGGAGAATAATAAATACTGATTTTAAATGAGGTATAACAATGTCAGATGTTGATTATTTAAGAGATTTTAGAGATGCTAAAAAAATTAAAGCTTTGGCAGAATTAATAAAAAGAGAAGTGAAAAGACCTATCAATGTAATGGAAGTTTGCGGAGGACACACACATACAATAATGAAATACGGTTTAAAACAGCTATTACCGACAGAAATTGATTTTGTACACGGTCCCGGATGTCCTGTCTGTATAATGCCTAAAGAGAGAATAGACCACGCCATAGCTTTAGTGCAGAATGAAAACAACATAGTTGCGACGCTCGGAGACATGATCAGAGTTCCAGGCTCAAAAAGCTCACTTCAAAAAGAAAGGGCAAAGGGGAAAAATGTAAAGATGCTTTACGCTCCATTTGACATTTTAAAAATAGCAAAGGAAAATCTAGACAAAAAAGTTATATACTTTGCTATAGGATTTGAAACGACAACTCCTATGACTGCGGCTCTAATAAAAAAGGTATTAGAAGAAAATATAAAAAATGTTTATTTTCATATAAATCATGTTTTAGTTCCTCCACCTGTAAAAGCAATAATGGACAGTGGAGAGGCAAAAATAGATGCTTTCATAGGTCCCTCCCATGTATCTGTGATAGCAGGAGCAAAAATTTATAAAGAACTTGTTGATTTATATAATACACCTGTTGTTGTGGCAGGATTTGAGCCTGTGGATATTATGGAAAGTATCCTCTGGATTATCAGGCAGTTCAAAGAAAACAGAAGAGAAGTAGAAATCCAATATAAAAGGGCTGTAACTTGGGAAGGAAACACAAAAGCACAGGAAATGATAAACAAATATATGGAACCCCGAGAAACATTTAGATGGAGAGGTATTGGAGATATTCCATTTTCTGCTCTAAAGCTAAAAGATGAATATTCATATTTAGACGCAGAAAAAGTTTTTGCTGATATCCTGCCAAATGAACCTATTGACGACCACAAGCTATGTATATGTGGAGATATTTTAAAAGGTGTGGCCAAACCTTACGACTGCAAAGTTTTTGGAACTGCTTGTACCCCTCAAAATCCACTTGGTTCTTGCATGGTATCTTCAGAAGGTGCCTGTGCAGCTTATTATAAATACGGAAAATTAGAACTTGTCTAAAAAAGGGGTAAATCTATGAAACAGATTCTTTTATCCCACGGTGGTGGAGGAGAGGAAACACAAAAACTAATAAAGGAGCTGTTTTTTAAATATTTCTCAAATCCAATCTTAGAAAAAATGGAAGATGCAGCTGTTTTAGACACAAACTCAAAACTTGCATTTACTACGGATAGTTTCACAGTATCACCAATATTCTTTAAAGGTGGAAATATTGGAAAACTTGCCGTTGCAGGAACAGTCAATGACCTTTCAATGATGGGAGCAAAATCCAAATATCTAAGCTGTTCATTTATTATAGAAGAAGGACTGCTATTTGAAGAATTAGAAGAAATTGTCAAATCAATGGCTGAAGAAATGGAAAAAACAGGAGTTCAAATAGTCACAGGAGATACAAAAGTAGTTCCAAAAGGTTCAGCAGATAAGATTTTTATAAACACAACAGGAATTGGAGAAATAGTTTATGAAGGAATTTCTGCCCATAACATAGAAGAAGGAGATATTATTTTAGTTTCCGGAACAATCGGAGACCATGGAGCCTGTATAATGGCACAAAGAGAAGGAATAGAGCTTGAAGGAGATATAGCCTCTGATTGTGCTTCTTTATGGCCATTGGTAGAGGATTTAATAAATGAAGGAATAACAATAAAAGCGATGAGAGACCCTACGAGAGGAGGACTTTCAGCAGTTTTAAATGAGTGGGCAGAGCAATCAAACGTCGGAATAGAAATAGAAGAAGAGAAAATTCCTGTAAAAGATGAAATTCAAGGACTTTGTGAACTGCTTGGACTTGAACCTTATACCCTTGCAAACGAAGGAAAACTTATTCTTGCAGTTCCGGAAGAAGAAGCAGAAAAAGCTTTAGAGGTCATGAAACAAAATGAACTTGGAAAAGATGCAGAAATTATAGGAAGGGCAATTTCAGATTACAAAGGAAAAGTTATATTAAAATCTTCTTACGGTTCAAAAAGAGTTATGGAACCACCAGCTGGTGAACTTCTACCAAGGATTTGCTAATGCACGAATTATCAGTAGTTCAAAGCTTAATAGGATTAATAGAACAAAATGCAATTCAGAATAATGCCAATTCTGTTTCTAAAGTTATAGTAAAAATTGGAAAGTTATCGGGAATTGAACCTCATCTTTTAAAACTTGCATTTGATTCATTTAAAGAAGGAACAATTTGCCAAAATGCAGAACTAGAAATGATTATTCAGGATGTGGTTGCAAAGTGTGAAAATTGCCAAAAAGAGTTTGAAATAAAAGATAATAGTTTTGTTTGCCCAAATTGCAAAAGTTTTAACCTTCAAGTTATAGATGGAGAAGATATGTATTTGATGAGTTTAGAACTAGATGTTGGCGTTTGACAAATGAAAGGATATTTAATATTATTACGTAAGTTTTTATTTAGGGGTAAAAATGCATATACCTGATGGATATTTATCGCCTCAAACATACATACCTGCGTATATTGCAGCAGTTCCGTTAATAAGTTACGGAATAAAAAAACTTAAAAAAAGTTTAAATGAAGATACATTTCCATTTATAGCAACTTTAACAGCTCTTTCATTTTTAGTAATGATGATAAATATTCCTATTCCGGGAGGAACAAGTGGTCATGCTATTGGAACTGCTGTTTTATCAATTTTATTTAATCCGTGGATAGGTTTTGTTTGCGTAAGTTTTGTTTTATTGATACAAGCTCTTATTTTTGGAGATGGAGGTATAACTACTTGGGCTGTAAATAGTATTGGAATAGGTTTTATTGCTTCTTTTTCAGCATATTATAGTTATAAGTTTTTAAATCAAATAAATGAAAATGTAGCATTATTCTTTTCAGGGTGGATTTCTATAGTTTTAGCATCATTATTTATTGCTTTTATTTTAGGAATTCAGCCAATTATTGCTCACAGCCAAGATGGAAAGCCTTTATATTTTCCGTTTAATCTATCTATTACGATTCCTGCTATTGTTGGATCTCATATGCTTTATTTTGGAATTGTAGAAGGGATATTCACTCTCGTTGTTATAAAATTCGTTAAAAGGATAAAAAGCTATAATTTTGGAGTTTCCAAAAATGAAATATAAATATCTTTTAATCTTAATGCTTATTATTTTTATTTTACTGCCTTTAGGACTTTTAACTGATTCCCCAGCTTGGGGAGAATGGGACTTATCTTTTTATGAAAGAATACTAGGCTTCGTACCGGAAAAAATGAAAAATACTATTGAAATTCCGGCTATTTTGCCGGATTATAGTTTAAATGTAGTAAATCCAGTTATTTCTTATTACATATCTGCACTTGTTGGAATAGGTATAATATTTCTTACATTTTATGCTTTATATAGATTAAAAAAATGAAAGATAAAATATTATTTATTTTTTACATGATTTTAGTTGTTTTACTAACTTCTATAAACAATATTTATTTTTTTGTAGCTGTAATTTCTGCTTTATTTTTACTTTCAAGAAAAGATACAGTAAAGCTTTTTAAAAAAACTGTTATATCAATCTTTTTGTTTAACTTTTTAATTTCAATTTCATACATTGTTTACTGTTTTTTTTATTCTACACCTTGGCTTGATTATGTTTTACTTATAAATCTTAGAGTTTTTAGCCTATCTTTTTTGACATTTTTATTTATAAGTAAAGTTAACCTTTTTAAAGCCTTATCTTTTTCAAAAACACTCAGCTTTATACTAGTTTTATCTTATAGCCAAATACTTACATTTAAAAAATACTTAAAAGATTTTAAGTTTGCATTAAAAAGCAGAATTATTAATAAGCCAAGATTAAGTGATAAATACAATTTCATATCAAGTTTATTTTTTTTCTTTTTAAATAAATCAATAAATAACTCAAAAGAAATATCTCAAGCGATGAAATCAAGAGGCTTTTTTAATGATTGAGCTGAAAAACATTTTTTATTCCTACGAAGATAAGGAAATATTAAAAGATATATCTTTTCACGTAAAGAAAAGAGAAAAAATAGTTCTTTTTGGGGTTAATGGAAGCGGGAAGTCAACTCTTTTAAAAATAATAAATGGATTATTATTTCCTAAAAAAGGTAAGTATTTTTATAAAGGCAATGAAATTAATAAAAAAAAGCTAAAAGATAAAGAATTTAATAGGAAATTTCGAAAAGAGGTAGTGTTTTTATTTCAAAATCCGGATAGTATGATCTTTAATCCTACTGTTTATGACGAAATAGCGTTTGGACTTAGACAAATTGGGGGAAATAAAGATACTATAGATGAAAAAGTTAAGTACTGGGCTGATAAGTTAGGAATATATAAATATATAAACGAACCACCATTTAATTTAAGTGGCGGAGAGAAGCAAAAACTATGCCTTGCTTCGCTTTTAGTTTTAGAACCAGAAGTTTTGTTACTTGATGAGCCTACAGCAAATCTTGATCCTAAATCAACAGGATGGCTTATAGATTTTTTATACGAGCTTGATTTAACGACTGTTATAACAACGCATAATTTAAGTTTATCTTTAGAGCTTGGAGACAGAGGACTTGTTTTATCTGAAAATCATAAGATAATATACGATGGTAATTTAGATGATTTTATAAATAATTTTGATTTACTAAAAAAAGCCGGGCTTGTTCACACCCATAAGCACAGGCATGGAAACTTAGAACATAAACATTACCATACGCACGATTTTTAGGGAAAATGAAAAGGTTAAAAATTCATATAACAGGTGCTGTTCAGGGAGTAGGTTTCAGACCTTTTGTTTATAATTTAGCAAAAAGGTTAAATCTTAACGGTTATGTTACAAACGATACACACGGTGTGATCATTGAAATAGAAGGAAAAGAAAAAAATATAAATCAGTTTTTAATTTCCCTCCAAACAGAAAAACCACCTTTAGCACACATATTTTCTCAAGAAATAGAAGAACTGCCATTAAAAGAATTTAAAGATTTTGAAATAAAAAAATCAAAAAGCAAAGGGAAAAAAGAAGTTTTTATACTGCCCGATATTTCAACCTGTGAAGAATGTTTAAAAGAGATGAACGACCCTCAAAATAGAAGATACAGATACCCGTTTATAAACTGCACTAACTGCGGTCCCCGATTTACTATAATTGAAAAACTGCCCTACGACAGACCAAACACAACAATGAAAAAATTCAAAATGTGTCCACAGTGCGAAAAAGAATACAAAGATCCACAGGATAGAAGATTTCATGCTCAGCCAAATGCCTGCCCTGTTTGTGGTCCTCACATTAGCCTTTTTACATCGGATAAAGAATTTATCAGTGAAAAAGAAAAAGCTTTAAAGGATACTGTAAAACTTTTAAAAGAAGGGAAAATACTTGCTATAAAAGGAGTTGGCGGATTTCATTTAGTTTGCGATGCAACTAATAATAAGGCTATAAAAACATTAAGAGAGAGGAAAAAAAGAGGTGAAAAGCCTTTTGCAGTGATGTTTAAAGATATAAATCAGATAAAAGAGTATGCCGATATAACAGATTTTGAAGAGGCAATTATTGTGTCTCCCGAAAAACCTGTGGTTGTTGTAAAATCAAAGAATAATACGGATTTAAGCAAAGAAGTTGCTCCTTATCTGGATAGAATTGGTGTTTTTCTTCCTTACTCACCTCTTCACCATCTGCTTTTAAATGACTTTGGAAAGCCTTTAATAATGACCTCTGCAAACCTATCAGATGAGCCAATTGTTAAGGATAATGAAAAGGCATTTGAAAAATTATCCATTTTTACAGATTACATTCTTGTTCACAACAGAGACATAAAAAACAGGGTTGATGACAGTGTAGTTAGGATTATAGACAAAAAAATATCCTTTATAAGACGCTCAAGGGGATATGCACCCCTTCCTGTAAAACTTCCTTTTAAACTTGATAAAAAAGTTCTTGCAGTTGGAGGACATCAAAAGAATACTGTTGCTATAGGATTTGACGATAAGGCATTTTTAAGCCAGCATATTGGAGATTTACAAACAATTGATGCATGTAAAAACTTTGAAGAAGTAATTCACTCTTTTTTTGAGCTTTACGATTTTAAGCCACAAATTGTTGTTTCAGATTTACATCCCAGGTATTACTCTACAAACTGGGCAAAAAAGTTTTCAAATGAAAATAACATTCCTTTAATTCAGATTCAACACCATTACGCACATGCACTGTCATTAATGGCAGAAAATGGAATAAAAGATGAGCCGATTTTTGCAGTTTGCTGGGATGGAACAGGATATGGAGAGGATGGAAATTTATGGGGCGGTGAGTTTTTAATAGCAGATTATAAGGGATATGAAAGGGTTTGCTATTTTAATTATTTTAAACTTATTGGGGGAGAAAAAGCAATAAAAGAACCAAGAAGAGTTGCTTTATCCATTTTATTTGAAATTTTTGGAAAAGATTTACCTTATATTCCAACTCTAAAAGCATTTAAAGAAAAGGAAATTGATCTTTTTTATAAAACTTGGGAAAAAGGTTTAAACTCACCATTATCTTCTTCTGCAGGAAGAATTTTTGATGCTGCGGCCTCTATTTTAAATATAAGGCAAATTCTTTCTTATGAAGGTCAATCTGGAATGATAATGGAAAATTTTTATAACTGGAACGTAAAAGATTACTATCCATTTGAGATAAATGATGTAATTAACTGGGAACCAATTTTTAGAGAAATGATAAACGATAATTTAGACATTGAAACAAAAATATCAAAATTTATAAATACATTGGCTTATATTGTTATTGAAACCTATAAGAAAAAAGGAAAAGGTTTAAAACTAGGACTTTCGGGGGGCGTTTTTCAAAATAAACCACTGATTAAAAAAATAATCCAATTAGCAGAAAAAGAAAAAATAACTGTTTTAACGCACAAAAAAGTTCCTTCAAATGATGGTGGATTGTCTTTAGGGCAGATTATTATATGTGCAAAATAAATATGGTTGCGGGGGCTCGCCCGCAAACCGATTTTCATTTCACATATTCAAAACGGGAACGCTTTTACCTCAAAAGCGGATAATAATATATACAACCTATATGTGAATGTCACGGGGTTGTATCGGTTTCTGTAAGTCAAGTTGATGATTATTATTAAAATTCTAAATAATACTAAATTTTTTTTGCAATTATTTTAAGAATTTCAAAGTCTTGAATACCGCAATCTCTAAGTTTATTTCTCTTTACTATTCTAAATCCATCTCTTTTTTCTATGTTCTCTATGTTTTTTATGTACCAAAGTTCATTTTTATCTAGATAATAAACAGCTGGAATAACATTATTTTCTTCATTAAATTCCATATTATATTTATAAGCTACTACCTAACTTTCCCCAATCTTATCGAGGTTGTAGTATTTGTTATCAATTTTTATTACTAAAGTTTCAATATAGTTATCTTGCATTTGAAAGTAAGTTTCCTCTATATAGCATTTTTTTTCATTAATTTTTTGTGCTATTAGTCCATTAGAATTATTTTCTCTTATCTTTTTTATTTCTAAAAGAATCAGAATACATATTTATACTTTAGTAGAAGGTCAATTTTTTGCCTTTTTGGGTCTATTCCCTCTTCTTTAGGGTTATCTATAGGAAGAAACTTAACTCTTTTTCTTAGATACCTTCTGTGAACACTTCTTCATTTCTTACTTTTTTATTTATTTCACAATTGGTAAAAAGAGAATCCAGAATGCAATTTTTACATCTTTGGGAAAGTAGTTTCAGAGGTAGAAGACAATATTTTTGGAAAGCATTAAGTTCTCGTTTTAGTTCCTTTAATATTTCTATTTGGCTTTGCTCATACATTTTACTTTTCAAACTCAATATATAAAGTTATCGGATTGTCTAACTTACTATATTTCCATCTTCTGTTTTGTATTTTCTCCATAACTTTCCACTTGTTAGCATTGGATTTGAGTTTAAGCTTCAAAGAAACATCAGCTTCAGCTCCATCTGGAGGGTCTATAAAATTAAGCTTTTCTATTTCAGGAACATTATTTATCTCTTTTAAAAACCTTATATGCTCGTTTTCTGCCATTTTTTATTCCTTTATTTCAAAGTCTTGGATTTTACTATTTACTTATAAATCCTTCCAAGCTTTTTCTTTCTCTGGAGATACCCAATCTTCATATCATTTAAGTTTTTTCTATATAATTTTAATAATTAACTTATTCCAGGGAGAAAAAATGTATCTTATTCCAATTAAATACCATGGATTAAATTATCCTAAGGGAATACATCCTAAAATTATTGAAGTGGCAGGTCATTTTGATACTGTTCCTTTGAAAGATAGGAAAATATCTAAAAATATCAAAATATCATTACATACGGAATATTCCGCAAAAGATAGACATATGAAAAGTATTCGTAGCTCAGTGTTGAAAACATCCTTAAGGAAATGGTGGGGAAAACAAGTTCCAGATTTATGGGCAAATATACAATGGACTAAAGATTTCGCTAATTTCATATTAGATTTAGTAAAAGAATATGAAGAGCAAATCGAAATTATAGAGATTCATCCCCCTATACCAAGAAAGTATAATTGGAATACATTTATTATCAATTATCAGACTTTTTATAGTATAGTAAAGCAAAAACTTCTGAATGCACAAATTTTAATTGAAAATAGAAATGGTTTTTTACTTTCTGGAGTATGTGATTTCCAAATATTATCAAGTATCATAGATAAATCTAAAATAGATTTGGGACTAATTATAGATTTTCCTCAACTCTTAAATTATGAAAAAGCGAAAGATTGCGAAAATAAACTAAACTCAGTAATGCAACAAATAAATAATTTTAAGCACAATGTAAAGGCATTTCATTTATGGGGTCAAGTGGGGAGGAGGTCACATGCAGGAGATATTAATGATTATTTTAATAATGATGAAATTTTGATAAATAATTTTTACTCAAATTTAGCAAATATTTTTTTAAATAAAAATCAAAAATACTATTTTATTCCTGAGATAAATTCAGGAAATGAAAATAAAACAAAAAATCAATGTCTATATAACATAGTTCAGCAACTTAAAAATACAGGATTTAAATTTATATAATTTTTACTGAAACACCTTACCATAACTATAATTATGGTAAAGCCTTTAGTATAACGGTTTAAAATAGATTGAATTGGCAAAGCCTTATACTAACAAGCTTTTCCACGAGTAATTGAACATTTATTTCTCTAAAAGTTTTTTAGAAAAGTCTGATAATAAATCCTTTTCTGGATAATGTTTCACATTCCTTGTGATTATTTTTAGACCATGTTTTTTGGCTGTTGCCATAATAAGAGTGTCAACAGTTGATAGAGTTATGCCTTTTTTCCTGTAGTCTCTATAAAATTTTGCTCCTATATTTGTAATCTCTTTGTCAATATTTAAAACTTCAAATCCACTAACAAAGTCTTCTACGGCTTTCTGTTGCTTTTTTGTATAAGCTCCTCTTAAAAGTTCATAGTAAGTTAGTATGCTTAAGTAAGCACTTTCACTGACTAAAACTTCAGTAATTAAAGATATTGCATATTCTTGCCCTTTCAGAAAATCTATACATACATCGGTATCAATAATAAATTTATTTGCCAATTCTTTCTTCCTCTAAGGAGATATCTTCGTTTCTTATTTTATCTACATACTCTATTCCTGTTTCTTTCATATCCTTAAAGGCTCCTGCAGTTGAAAGAGTTTTTTCTATTTTTTTCTTTTTTATATATTCAGAGAGAGCCTCTTTGACTATTTCACTAAAGTTATTAGATAAGTTTTCTGCCTCTTTGTATAATTCTTCTGGTAATGATATTGTTTTTTTTATGGCTGCCATTGCTATACCTCTTGGTATGAAGTAAAGTTCATACTACAAAATATAC
>WIAL01000014.1 GCA_015519975.1 Hydrogenothermaceae bacterium
CAGTAAGTACATTTTTTATCACAACCTCTAATAACAGTTACGTAAGCTGTATATTTGTTATCCCTAACTGTTGGATAGCTGTCAAGCTGTGTTTCATTTTCATCTATATCTTCGATGATTTCTACTGCTTTGTTTCCTTGCTGTGCTTCTTCTAATAGCTGAGGTAGATGGTGAATATTTGTTGTTCCAAATACCATATCAATAAATGGTGCTTTTTGAAGTATTTCATACCCTGCCCTTTGTGCAAGGCATCCACATACACCTATAACAGCATCAGGGTTTTTGTTTTTTACCTTTTTGAACTCACCTAAAGCTGATAAAACTTTTTGATCCGGCTTTTCTCTTACTGAACAGGTATTTACAAGAATAACATCAGCTTCCTCCCAGCTGTCGGCTGGTTCATAGCCGAGGGTTTTCAGCATCCCTGCCATTTTCTGACTATCATTTATATTCATCTGACATCCAAATGTTCTGATATAGTATTTTTTCATTTTCTACCTCAGGAAAAATTTTTAAATAAATATTATCTAATAAAAAGATATATCATATGATGATTTATTCCATAAAAAGCTCTTTTTCAACTTCAAAATAAATGTAATATGCATTAGTTGGAGTAACTTTTTCAAACAGTTTTATTTTTTTATATTCTGGGTCTAGTTTATACATTTCTTCAACTATTTTGCTTTTGACAGTTCCAACGTCCAGTCCATCTTTGTCTATCATTTTTCTTATGATTTTTCTAATATCAATTATGTATTTTTTTGTTAGATTTGCTTTTTTCAAAATATTTTCTTTACCTTTTAAAATATCACCGTGCCCGGGAAGAACAATTTCAGGTTTTATTTCTATTATTTTATCTATGCATTTGAGCCACGATTTTGAATTTCCAGATCCTAAAAATGGAACCCTTTCATTAAATATCAAATCTCCTGCAACTACAGTATTTATTTTTGGAATGTATATAATTAGATCTCCTTTTGTATGTCCTTCGCATATATGCTGAATATCTATATTTTCATTTGATATTTTTAAAATAGCTTCTTTTTCTACAGCTATATCCGGCGGAATGATTTTTGTTCCTTTTAGATATTCTCCTAAAACTTTTCGTCTTGATTTAAAAAAGCTTTCTGCATATGGATCAGATAAATATTCATAAGCCCATTTATGGGCAATGCTTATGGCTCCCACTTCTTTAAATGCCTGAATGCCGTAAAAATGGTCTGTATGATAATGGGTAATAACTAAATACTTTATTGGTTTGTCTGCAACAGATCTAATTGCTTGAATAAATTCCTTTCCTAATTGATAACTACTTAGTGCATCAAAAACAACAACACCTTCATCGGTAATATAAAAATATGCATTTGAAATAAATCCTCTATTTTCTTTACTTACCTGCTGGGGTACTCCAAAAACACCGTAAAGATTTTCATCAAGCTTTTTTAGAGTTTCTTTTACAGTGATTGCATGGGAAAAGTTAAACAGAATAAAAAATATAAAAATTATTCTAATCATAATAATTACCTCGGAATGTATTTATATATGAAAATAAGATTTTTAGATAAAGAGGCAACTAGTTTGTAAGAAGGCGTAATATCAGCTTGTTAGCTTTTTCTTCTTTATTTAATAGCTTTGCAATATCAAAAAGATTTTGCTTATAATCTTCATTTAGTGGATTCATTGTTACAGCTTTATATAAATATTTAAATGCACCTTCAATATCTTTTCCTATATAATGAATAACTCCGAGTATATTGTAAATAGGAGCACCTTCATAAAACTGAAGAATGTCTGAAATTGTTGATAGAACTTCTTTTACTTTACCTTCTTTTACTGCATTTTCTAAATTATCGATAATATTTTCTATATTTTGAATTTTTTCTTCATATTCTAAAACCTCTTCTTCTTTTAATCCTTGTTCTTCAAGCATATATTTAGCTTTTTCAAATTCTCCCATTTTTATATATGTATCTATTAATTCCTTTAATGAATATTGGTTGTGGAAGGTAAGAAGCGCTTTTTTATAAAATTCTGTGGCATTATAATAATCTATGTATTCTTTTAATTTATCAGCTATTATAGAAAATGCAGTTGCTTTTGCTATTTTTTTATTTTCCCAATTTAATTCGGGAAATAATTCCTTTTCCCAGTTGTATATTTTTAAAATATCCCTTAAATTTTTTGAGTGAAAAGAAGTATCTATAAAAGTTTGAGTTATTTTATTTGTAACAAAACTGAATTCTGATAATTTTAATGTAATATTTTTAATATTTAATGATAAAAACCTGTAAAATTCATAATCTTCAAATTCTTCATCAAACTTCCCAAGTTTTTCAAAAAGGGATTTTTTAGTTAAAACTCCAAATTCTGGAAGATATTTTTCAAATGTTAAGCCTCGCAAAAGTTCTAATTCATTTTTATACCAATCTTTGAAATTCTTAACATTCTCTTCATTATTAAGATCAATTACTATTTCATTAGGATAAATAATATCAACTTCTGGAAACTCTTTTAGTATTTCCGTATATTCTTCTATTGAGTCTTCTTCTAATTTAGAGCCAGTTTTTAACCATAATATATAATCACCTTTTGCTTCATCTAAAAGTTTATTTCTTATAAAAGCTTTATTGTCTGATTCTAGGTTTAAGCATTTAATATTTATATTTGTATTGATGTTTTCTAACAAACTTTCATTACCAGAATATAAAACTTCGTTTATATATTCTTTATTTTTTTCCAAACCCTGAATTGTTTCATTAAGTAAATTTTTATTACTTTCTATTATACAAACTGATATATTCATAAGGTTCTCCTTTCTTAGCTTTTATTAAAGTGCTATTTACTATTTTCGGAAAAAGGCTAAATTTTCTTATACATTTAAACGAAAATAAAAGTGAATAGATATTTTAAGAAGGGAAATTATGATTGATGACAAAACAATTTTAGTAACAGGTGGGACAGGTTCATTCGGAAAAAAGTTTATAAGAAGACTTTTGAAAAATTATAATCCAAAAAAAATAATTATTTACTCAAGAGATGAATATAAGCATTACCTTATGCAAAAGGAATTTGCCCTCTTTAAAGATAAACTTAGATTTTTTATTGGAGATGTAAGAGATAGAAATAGACTTTATAGAGCTTTTGATGGCGTTGACATAGTAGTTCATGCTGCTGCTTTAAAGCATGTTCCGCTTCTTGAATATAATCCAATAGAAGCTGTAAGAACGAATATAACTGGTGCAGAAAATATAATTGATGCTGCTATAGATAGGGGAGTGGAAAAAGTTGTAGCATTATCAACAGATAAAGCTGTAAATCCAGTTAATCTTTATGGTGCAACAAAGCTTGTTTCAGATAAACTTTTTGTATCTGCAAATGCTTATGCAGGAGCAAAAAAAACAAGATTTTCTGTAGTTAGATATGGAAATGTTGCAGGAAGCAGAGGTTCTGTTATCCCATTTTTTATGAAATTAGTTAAAGAAGGTGCAAAAGAACTGCCAATTACTGATTTTAGAATGACAAGATTTTGGATAACATTAGAAGAAGGAGTTGATCTCGTTTTAAAAGCTATAAAAGAATCTAAAGGTGGAGAAATATATGTATCAAAAATTCCTTCATTCAAAATAGTTGATTTGGCAAAAGCTATATGTCCTAAATGTAAGTTAAAAGAAATAGGAATTAGAGAAGGAGAAAAACTTCATGAAGTAATGATAACAGAAGAAGATTCAAGAAATACTTATGAATATAAAGATACATACATAATATATCCTCAATTTGACTGGTGGAATTTAAAACAGCATTTTACAGAAGGAGGAAAAAAAGTTCCAGAAGGTTTTAGGTATTCTTCAGATAAAAATAACTGGTGGTTGTCTGTTGATGATTTAAAAGAATTAATAAATAAAATAGATATAGTTTACTAATGAAAAAGTTTATACCTTATGGAAAGCAATTTATAGATGAAGATGATATAAAAGAGATAGTTGAAGTTTTAAAGTCTGATTTTATAACTCAAGGGAATAAAGTTCCAGAATTTGAAAAAAAGCTTGCCAACTATTGCGGAACTAAGTATGCGGTAGTTTTTAATAGTGGAACATCTGCATTACATGGTGCATACTTTGCATTAGGATTATCTAAAGACGATGAATTTATAACGACACCTATAACTTTCGCGGCAACTGCAAATGCAGGGTTATACCTTGGAGCAAAACCTGTTTTTGTAGATGTAGAACCAGATACAGGAAATATCGATATAAATAAAATTGAAGAAAAAATAACGGAGAAAACGAAGCTAATATCAGTAGTTCATTATGCAGGACATCCTGTATATTTAGAAAAAATCAAACAAATTGCAGATAAATATGGATTAAAAGTCATTGAAGATGCTTGTCACGCACTTGGAGCAAAATATAAAGGAGAAAAAATAGGAAATTGTAAATATTCTGATGCTACAGTTTTTAGCTTTCATCCTGTAAAACATATTACAACAGGAGAAGGCGGTGCAGTTTTAACAAATGATAGAGAAATTTACGAAAAACTATTGATGTTTAGAAATCATGGAATAACAAAAGATAAGAGTAAATTTTTAAACAATCCAGATGGAGAGTGGTATTACGAAATGCAGTTTTTAGGATATAACTACAGAATGACGGATATACAATCAGCCCTCGGTATTTCACAGCTAAAAAAATTAGATAAATTTGTAGAAAAAAGAAGAAAAATTGCAAAAATCTACAATGAAGCTTTTAAAAATAATTCATATTTTGATATACCTGTTGAAAAAGATTATGCTTTTCATTCTTACCATTTATACTCTATAAGATTAAAAGATGAATATAAAGAAAAGAAAAGGGAAATTTTTGAAAATTTAAAAAAAGAAGGAATAGGAGTTCAAGTTCATTATATTCCTGTTTATTTACATCCTTACTATCAAAAATTAGGCTATAAAAAAGGAATCTGCCCAAATGCAGAAGATTTCTATACAAGACAGATTTCTATTCCAATTTATCCTGCAATGAATGATGAGGATATAAATTTTGTTATAGAAAAAGTTTGGAAGGTATTTAAAGAGCGATGAGGATAACAGCTATAATACAAGCAAGGACATCTTCAACAAGATTACCTAAAAAAGTATTGTTATTACTTCCGTATAATTCAAATATAACAGTTTTACAGCAGGTAATAAGAAGAACAAAAAAATCGAATATATTAGATGACATTATTGTAGCAACAACTACAGATAAAGAAGATTTAGAAATTATAAAAATAGCAGAAAAGGAAAATGTAAAATGGTTTAAAGGAAGTAAAATGAATGTTTTAGAAAGATATTATAAGGCAGCCAAAAAAAATAAATCAGATATTATAGTTAGAATAACAAGCGACTGCCCATGTATAGATTGGAATATTATAGATAAGACGATAGCAACTCATTTAAAAGAAAAGGCAGATTACACCTCAAATACTATAAAAAGAACTTTTCCTCATGGTCTTGATGTAGAGGTTATATCTTTTGAAGCTCTTGAAGAAGCTTACTGTGAAGCCATGCAGGATTTTGAGAGAGAACATGTTTGCCCATATATTCATACTACCAATAAACATAAATTTAAGATAGCTTTTATAAAAGCTCCTAAAGAATTAACAGCTCCGGATATAAGAATAACTTTAGATACTAAAGAAGATTATGCTCTTCTTTGTTCAGTTTTTGATTATTTATATGAAAAAAATCCATTTTTTGATGCTTATGACATTGTAGATTTATTTAAAGAAAAACCGTGGCTTAAATTTATAAATGAAAAAGTTTTACAAAAGAAAGTTTTTAATTCATTGAAAGAAGAATTGGAAGAAGCTAAAAAACTACTTGAATTGCAAGAACTAAATAATGCAAAAGAAATTTTAGAAAAATGGAAAAATTAAAAGTTTTCATAATAACAGAAGGAAGTTCAAATATAGGATTTGGACATATAACAAGAATGCTTTCCATATATCAAGCTTTCAAAGAAAAAAATATAAATCCAAAATTTATTATAAATGGAGATAATTCCATAAAGGATTTGGTTAAAAATACAAATTATGAAATTTATAACTGGTTAGGAAATAAAGAAAAGCTTCTAAAAGAAATAAAAAATGCAGATATAGTAATTATAGATAGTTATTTAGCAGATAAAAGTTTATATGAAAAAATAAGTGAAACAGTTAAACTTCCTGTTTATTATGATGATAATAATCGTATAAATTATACATGTGGAATAGTTATAAATGGAAATATTCATGCTTTTGATTTAAATTATCCACAAAAAAATTGTATTAAATATCTCCTTGGAACAAAATATCTACCTTTAAGAAAAGAATTTTGGGATGTACCTGAAAAAGAAATAAATGAAAATCTTAAAAGTATAATGATAACTTTTGGTGGCGATGATATAAGAAATATGACTCCAAAAGTTTTAAAAATTTTAAAAGAAAAATTTCCTAATATTACAAAAAAAGTAGTTATAGGAAAAGGATTTAAAAATATAAATGAAATAGAAAGAGAAGCCGATAATAATACACAATTAATCTATTATCCTGATGCGAAAGAAATGAAAAATATAATGTTAAACTCAAACATTGCAATTTCAGCAGCAGGACAAACTTTATATGAACTTGCACGGACTGGAACGCCAGCAATAGCAATTGTGGTGGCTGAAAATCAAATAGGAAATGCTAAAGGATTAAAAAATGCAAAATTTTTAGATGATTTTTTTATCTGGAATGACGAAAATATAGAGGAAAAACTTTTAGAAGCAGTTGAAAATTTAAAACAAAAAGAAAAGAGGGAAGAAAAAAAGAAAATAGGTAAGTCTTTAGTTGATGGTAGAGGAACTAAAAGAATAGTAGATGAGATATTAAGGGTAATATTAAAAGAATATATTTATATGAGAAATGCTAAAGAAAATGATATATGGAATATTTATGAAATTTCAAATGAACCTGAGGTCAGACAAGTATCTATTAATAATAATTTTATTTCTAAAAATGAACATAGAAACTGGTATTTAAAAAATTACAAAAAAAACTTTTATGTTTTAGATTTTAACGGAAAAGCAATTGGACAGTTAAGATTTAGAAAAGAAGAAGATAAATATATAGTAAGTATTAGTTTAAAAAAAGAATATAGAGGTTTTGGATTAAGTAAATATTTATTAAAAAAGGGAATAGAAAGATTTTTTAAAGAAAATAAAAATGTAGATAATATAGTTGCTTATATAAAAAAAGACAATCTTAAATCAAAGAACCTATTTAAAAGTTTTAGCTTTAAATATATTGATAATTTTGATGGTTTTGAAATATATGAACTTTTGAGGAAAGATTATGAAAGATATAAAAATTAAAAATATAACAATAGGAAAAGATAATCCTGCCTTTATAATTGCCGAACTTTCTGCAAATCATAAACAAGACATTGAACTTGCTAAAGACACTATTTATGCAATGAAAGAATCTGGGGCAGATGCTGTAAAGCTGCAAACATATACACCTGATACAATTACAATAAACTGCGATAATGAGTATTTTAAAATAAAACAAGGAACTTTATGGGATGGGAAAACTCTTTACGAACTATATCAAGAAGCATATACACCTTGGGAATGGCATTACGAACTAAAAGAATTAGCTGAGAAACTTGGATTAATATTTTTCTCCACGCCTTTTGATAAAACAGCTGTAGATTTTTTAGAAGAGCTAAATGTACCAGCCTACAAAATAGCTTCCTTTGAGATAACAGATATACCACTTATAGAATATACAGCCACAAAAGGAAAACCTATGATAATTTCAACAGGGATAGCTACCCTTTGTGATATACAAGAGGCAGTAGAAGCTTGTAAAAGAGTAGGAAACGAGCAAATAATACTTTTAAAATGTACTTCAGCATATCCAGCTCCATTTGAAGAAGCAAATCTGAAAACAATTCCAAATATGGCGCAAACTTTTGATTGTATTGCTGGACTTTCAGACCATACGCTTGGAATATCAGTTCCTATAGCAGCAGTAGCCCTAGGAGCAAAAGTTATAGAGAAACATTTTATATTATCTAAAGATATAGATTCCCCAGATAAAGAATTTTCACTAACACCTGAAGAATTTAAACAGATGGTAAAAGCTATTAGAGAAGCTGAAAAAGCCCTCGGAAAAGTATCATATGAACTTACAGAAAAAACTAGGAAAGGTAGAAAGTTCGCCCGCTCATTATTTATAGTTAAAGATGTAAAAAAAGGGGAAATATTTACAGAAGAAAATGTAAGATCTATAAGACCGGGATATGGATTACACCCAAAATATTTAAATCAAATTTTAGGTAAAAAAGCCAGGGAAGATATTAAAAGAGGAACACCTCTAAAATGGGAACTAATTGATTAGGAGAAAATTATATGGATATAAAACTATTCAAAAAAAATATTAAATTTTTCAAACAAAAAAAACCAGAAATTTATGAATTAATAAAGGAAAAAAGTAAAGCTTCATTTGATATAAAAATTGAAGGAGATTTTATAAAAGTAAAAAAGCCCGATGGCTTATATATTGAAAATAAACAAGAGATTAAGAAAAAAATTACTGAAAATATAGATTTAATTATAATACCTGCTTATACCCCCTCTTCTCCAGATAGAAAATGGATACATGATAGGGTAATTGAAAAATGGGATAATATTTTAAAATCAAAGTTTTCCATAGAAAAATTAAAAGAAAAGGTCATTTCCTCAAAGCATATTCCTCTTTTATTTTTAGAAGGTATAGGGGTGGGAAATGTTTTTAGCATACTAGAAAATGAGAACATAGAGATAGATAACTTACTTGTTTATGAACCGGATTATTTTAATTTTATTACAAGTCTTTATTTTGTTGATTGGGAAAAAGTATATGAAAATTATAGTGTGTTTTTAATAATTGGTGAAAACTTAGATAAAGTAAAAACAGGATTAGTTACATATTTTCAAGATTACAGTCCAGTTTTTTCTTTATTTTTTATAAAAATATCTTTATATCAAAAAAAAGAGAAGTTCCAACAAATTTTAATAGATTCGGTTAACCTTGCCTTAAAAGGTTGGGGATATTATGATGATGAAAAAGAAGCTTTAGAACATGTTTATGAAAACTTAAAAGCTGGTTTTCCTTATATCTACCGTCCTCTACAAGTAGATAATGAAAGTAACGTAATAATTGTAGGTTCTGGTCCATCTCTAGACGAAAGAATAGATTTTATTAAGGAAAATAAGGAAAATGCTATTATTTTTTCATGCGGGACAGCTATACATAAACTTTATAAAGAAGGAATTGTACCAGATTTTCAAATTGAATTAGAACGTCCAAAGAAAAGAGTATCTTTATTTGAAGATTTGCCAGAAGAATATAGAAAACAAATTACTTTAATTGCTGCAGATGTAGTACCTAAAGAATTATTAGAACTTTATAAAGATGCTATTTTATTTCCAAGAACAGATGCTGTAACTCAGTTTTTATTAAACCCTCAGTACTACCCTATAGGAATAGCTCCAACTGTAACAAATACAGCAACATCGTTGGCTATGTTTTTAGGGCTTAAAAATATATATTTTATTGGTGTTGACATGGGATATAGAAATGTAAATAAAAAACACGCATCAGATACAATATATGGAAACAAAATAAAAGAAAGAGAAGTAAAAAACTATATAGAAATAGAAGACAATGAGGGTAATATTATTTATACAGATGATATTCTTTTTTGGGCAAAAAACAATCTAGAGCATCTTACAAAGAATTTAAAAGACAGAAACTTTTACAATCTATCGACAGGAGCTAAAATAGAAGGGACTGTATATATAAAAAATATAGATGATATTAATATAAGTAAATATGATAAACAAAACTTTTATGAAAGATTAAAAAAAGTTGTTTCAAATGAGTATAATAAGTTTTTTAAACCTGATAAGAGAGATCATTATACTAAAGCGATTGAAGTTATTAATAATTTTCAAAAAAAGATAGAGCAGATTTTTAAAGAAAAAGGTATTAAGAAAAGATATAAACTCTTTAAAGAGGCTTATGATTATGTGAAAAATTTAAAAGAAGAAAATATTGTAGTTTATGTACTTTTAGGTGGTACATTTAAACATATACTTATAAAAGTTATATACCTTATATATATGTCAAAGCCCAAGGATATAAAAGAGGCTACACGGTCAATAGGCGAGATTAAAGAAGATATTCCCAATATAAAATCATATTTAGAATTAAAAAATTTAAATTTATAAAACCACTCTAAAAAAATTTTCCCCTCCTCCGATAATAAACTTCAAAATGAATCAATTTTTCGGAGGTAAAGCAAAATGGGTGCTTTAAGAATTAACTACAACTATCAGGCAGATTTTACTTTGAATAATCTGCGTAAGACAGAATACAATGTAAACAAGTCTCTAGAAAGGCTTGCAAGTGGTTACAGAATTAATAGAGCTGCAGATGATGCTGCTGGTCTTTACATTGCTGACCAATTAAAAACTTATGCAATTTCTTTAGAACAAGGTACAAGAAATGCACAAGATGGTATTTCAGTTGCCCAAATTGCTCAAGGGTCATTAACTGAGGTATACAATATTCTTAATGATATTAAAGCAAAAACTATACAAGCATCTAACACATTAGATTCAAATGCTAGAGCACAACTTCAACAAGATATTAATAAGTTAGTTGATGCAATAGGGAAAATATTTACAGATACTGAATTTAATGGGATTAAGATTTTTGGTTCAGGTACTGTAAAAAATTCAACTGGATCAGTTTCTGGAGTTGGAAAATCTAGTTTTGTTATACATTATGGTGGAAGAACCAATCAAGAATTAGTTATGTCTATTGGATTTGCTGGCGCTGACGCAGGTTCTGCAGGAACAGTTGCTTCTGCTGTTGCTATAGGTACGGGAACAGGTTATGTAATAGACGTTACAGCTCAATCTTCAGCAAATGCTTCCGTAGAGACAGTTGATAATCTTATTAAAGCTGTAGACGATTTAAATGCAAGAGTTGGTTCTTATCAAATAGAGCTTGAAAAGATTGTTTCAAATAATGAAACACAAAGAATTAACACATTAGAAGCAGAATCCAGAATTAGAAATGTTGACATGGCTGCTGAAATGTCTAAATTCACTAAATATCAAATACTTATGCAATCTGGTACTGCAATGCTTGCTCAGGCAAATCAGCTTCCTCAAATGGTTTTACAACTACTTAGATAATTTTTTAATGGGGGAATTTCCCCCACTTCATATAGTTAATAGGGTTGCATTATTGACTATATGAAGTTAAATTAAAAAGAAAAAGAGGTTTCTGTTATGGATATAAAAAGTATTCAAAATCAAGCTCTATCTAGCATGAATTCCCAAAACATAGAAATTCAAAAAGCAAAATCTGGAAACACTCCGATAGAAAAACAAGTACAAAAAGAGCAGGAAAATCAGTATAAGCAAATTAAATCTGAAGACTTAATAAAGGCTGCAAATGAATTAAATAAAAAGTTTGAAATGATCAATTCCCAATTAAAAATAGAAATAGATAAGGATACAGGTATTACTGTAGCAAAGATTATAGATAAAGAAACAAAAGAAGTAATAAGACAAATACCTCCTGAAGTAGTGTTAAAAATAGCAAAATATTTAGATGAGTTAACAGGTTTATTATTTAATGAGAAGGTATAATTATGGCTGGTGAAATTTATTTAAGTGGTTTATCTAATACAGGTTTTGATTATCAAGCTATATTACAAAAATATCAAGAGCTAAAGTCAATTACAATACAGAAATTACAGATAGATCAACAAAATTTATTACAAAAACAATCTGCTGTCTCTCAAATAGAAGAAAAACTTAAAAACTTTATAGATCCAATTTCCGCGTTGCAATCTAGTTTAACGTATCAAAATAAGACTGCTGTGTTATCAAATCCAGATGTTGCGGATGTTACTGTAACAACAGATGCTATCGAAGGTAATTATTCTTTAACAGTTGATGCTTTAGCAAAAGCCAGTAGCTGGAAATTAGGAACTGTAAACCCTATAACAGACTATAATGCAGTAATTTCTACATCAGGAAATTTAACTATTAATTATCTAAAAGATGGTTTATCAGCATCTTTAACTATAGATTATACAAATAAATCTTTAAAAGATATAATGGATGAGATAAATGCTTCTTCTGATTTGCAAGCTTCTATAATAAACTTAGGTACGTCTTCTAATCCTAATTATCAACTTATTGTAACTTCCAAAAACACAGGTACTGCTAATGCTATAACATCTATAGATGATTCTACAAATCCTGGTGATGATTCTGCAGGTGTATTTAGTGAAAATACATCTAACACTTATGAAACCGTTGCAGCAAAGGATGCACAAATAACATTAAATGGAATAACATTTACAAACTCGACAAATACATTTTCAAATGTTTTAACAGGAGTATCATTAACTGTAAAGGAACTTGGAAGTTCAGATCTTTCAATTCAGACTGATAATTCTACAATCCAAGGTTATTTAGAGGATGTTATTAACGGTTATAATGATCTGTTAAATACTGTTCAGCAACTTACAGATAAGGGGCAGCCTTTAGCTGGGGATTCTACATTTATGAGAATAGTTTCAAAATTTGCAGGTATCATATTAGACCAGTTAGGGCAGTATGGCTTTATAAAATCAGGAGAAAATGGACAATATGGGCAATTATCTTTAGATACTACTGCATTTCAGGATTTTATGAAACGAAGTGATGCTCCGACTATACTACAAAACTTCGCTACAGTATTTGAATCTTATTTAAATAATTATATCGATACTACAGATAGGATATATGATTCATATAGTAGAAAAATAGATTATTTGGATGAAAGAATATCTTTTTTATCTGAAAGACTCAACGCCGAATTAGAAAGGATGAGACAGCAATTTATTAAACTTGAAGTTTATATGGCTCAAATGCAAGAAATTCAAGCTAGAATAGCTGGATTTGCTAAAAATCTTCAAGGCACTACTTCAAGTCAATAAAAGGAGGATGTAATACATGAATAACCCATATGAAGCTTATACAAAATATGAAGCAGAAACATTATCCAAAGAAGATGTTTTATTAAAAACTTATGAAGAAATTTTAAGTCTATTAAATATTGTAAAACTTGCAATCGAAGAGAAGGATCTTAAGCTAAAAGGAGAAAACATAAGTAAAGTATCTAATGCTATTAGTTTATTACAGGCATCTCTTGATTTTGATAAAGGTGGGGAGATTGCAAAAAATCTTTATAGTTTATATGACTTTTGTCAAAGGGAACTTTTTGAAGCAAATCTGAAAAATGATATATCCAAAATAGATAATGTTATTAATATCTTAACTCCTATTTACGAAGGCTTTAAAGAAGCCAAGGAAAAAATACAGTGACTTTCGGGGAACTTTATGAAAAATTAAAAAAGCATAATAATATTTTAGAAAAATTCCTTTTAGAAAAAGATATAGATGATGAGACCTTAGACAAAATAATATCTGATGTTAAATCTATTGCTGTTCAAAATATCGAAATAACATCTCAAGAAGAAGCTCAAAAACTCAATGAAATTATCAACTCAATCTTTGAAAAAGTAAATCAACTGAAAAATCTAATAATAGAAAATACAAAACAGCTTGAAAATCAAAGAAAAGCAGTGAAGAAATATAATAAGTATTAAAATGCCCCCGACGGGATTCGAACCCGTGTCGCCGGCGTGAAAGGCCGGTGTCCTAGGCCTGGCTAGACGACGGGGGCAAAAGTGAGTCGCCCGGGGGTCGAACCCGGGACCACCGGTTTAAAAGACCGGTGCTCTACCGACTGAGCTAGCGACTCACAAAACAGATAAATATAATATACCAATGTTCACTTTTTGTCAACAAAATGAGATAATATTAAAAAAACAAAACAGGAGGACACTTTAGTGTCAAGAAATTACAATTTCAAAGAAATCGAAGAAAAATACTTAAAAGAATGGGAAGAAAATAAACTGTTTAAATCAACAGAAGATAAAAATAAGGAAAAATTTTACGTTCTTGAAATGTTTCCGTATCCTTCTGGAAAAATACATATGGGACACGTTAGGAACTATGCCATAGGTGATGTGATAAACAGATATCTAAAAATGAAAGGCAAAAATACACTACATCCTATGGGATGGGATGCCTTTGGAATGCCAGCTGAAAATGCAGCAATAAAAAGTAAAATACATCCTGCAAAATGGACTTATGAAAATATTGATTATATGAAAAAGCAGTTAAAAAGGCTTGGATTTTCTTACGACTGGGATAGAGAAATTGCAACATGCAGCCCAGATTACTACAAATGGAACCAGTGGATATTTTTAAAAATGTTTGAGAAAGGAATAGCATACAGAAAGTCTGCCCTTGTAAACTGGTGTCCACATGATTTAACAGTCCTTGCAAACGAGCAGGTTATAGAAGGAAGATGTTGGAGGTGTGATACGCCTGTAGTACAAAAAGAAATTCCATCGTGGTATTTAAGAATTACAGATTACGCAGAGGTTTTACTTGATGATTTAAAAGAGCTTGAAGGAAAATGGCCTGATGCAGTAATAACAATGCAGAAAAACTGGATAGGAAAATCAATAGGTGCAACTATTAAATTTCCTATCGAAAACTCAACAGCAGTTTTAGAAGTATTTACAACAAGACCGGATACAATATTTGGCGTAACCTTTATGGTCTTGGCACCAGAACATCCACTTGTTTTAGAACTTGCAAAAGGAACAGACTATGAAGATGAAGTTAATGAGTTTGTAAATAAATATACAACAATGTCCACTAGAGAAAGAAACATAATAGAAGAAAAAGAAGGTGTGTTTACAGGAAGATACGCAGTTCACCCAATTACAGGAGAGAAAATACCTATATGGACTGCGAACTATATCTTATGGGGATATGGGACAGGGGCAATTATGGCTGTTCCAGCCCATGATGAAAGAGACCACGAATTTGCAAAGAAGTACGCAGTACCTATAAAACCAGTAATAAAACCTGTAGAAGGCGATTGGGATTATGAAAAAGAAGCTTTTACAGAAGAAGGTATTTTAATAAACTCTAACGGTTTTGATGGACTTAAATCATCAGAAGCTAAAGAGAAAATCACCCAGTATTTAGAAGAAAAAGGGATAGGCGAGAAAACCATAAACTTTAGACTGAGAGACTGGAATATATCAAGACAAAGATACTGGGGAACGCCTATACCTATAATATATTGTGATGAATGCGGTATAGTTCCCGTACCAGAAGAAGACCTTCCTGTAGTTCTTCCTGAAAATGTGGAATTTACAGGGATGGGGAATCCTTTAGAAAAAGTAGAAGAATTTGTTAATACAAAATGCCCAAAATGCGGTAAACCTGCAAAAAGAGAAACAGACACAATGGATACGTTTATAGACAGTTCGTGGTATTTCTTAAGATATTGCGATCCTAAAAATGATAAAAAGCCATTTGAAAAAGAAAAAGTAGATTACTGGATGCCTGTTGATTTATATATTGGAGGAATAGAACACGCAGTTTTACACCTTCTTTACTCAAGATTTTTCACAAAGTTTTTACACGAAGAAGGTCTTGTGGATGTTAAAGAACCTTTCACAAAACTTTTAACACAGGGTATGGTTTTAAAGAAATGGATAAAAATAGAAAAACTACTTGAACTTTATAATTTAGATGAAAATGCAAAACTTTCTGACCTTGCAAAAGCATTAGGTATAGATACAAAGCTTGAAGATAAAACAGTGAAACAGTTTTTAGAAGAAAATCATCTAACTTTAAATGACAACGCAAAGCTTTTATTTGAAAAGTTAAAATTTCCAATGAACATACTTACAAAACTTGAAGAGGAATACGGAAAATCAGATAAAATGTCCAAATCAAAACATAATACAGTTGACCCAGATGAAATGATACAAAAATACGGAGCTGATACTGTAAGACTTTACACACTTTTTGCAGCACCTCCCCAAAACAACTTTGACTGGATAGAAAGTGGAGTAGAAGGAGCAAACAGATTCTTAAAAAGAGTATGGAATTATGTTAATGATATATCAGAGGATATAAAAGATGTCACATATGCACATGAAGACTTTAAAAATTTAAATAAAGAAGATAAAGACCTTCGAAGAAAGCTTCATCAAACTATAAAGAAAGTAAATGATGATATAACAAGAGAATACCAGTTCAACACAGCAATAGCTTCCATAATGGAATTTTTCAACAGCTTAACCTCTTATAAAGGAGAAAATAAAAAGATATTAAAAGAGTCAGTTGAAAACCTAATACTTCTTTTATCACCATTTACACCATTTATAGCAGATGAACTCTGGAGAATTATAGGAAATACAGGTTATACAATCCAGCAAAAATTTCCGGAAGCAGACCCATCTGCATTGATTGAGGAAGAAAAGGAAATACCAGTTCAAATCAATGGAAAAATGAGAGGAAAAATTACAGTCCCTGCAGATGCATCAGAAGAAGAAGTTTTAAACACTGCACTAGAAAATGAAAATATAAAGAAATGGATAGAAGGAAAAGAAATAATAAAAACTATTTTTGTGAAAGGTAAAATATTAAATATTATAGTTAAGGGATAGTTTAAGCTATCCCTTTTTTTATCCCTTCAAGTATTTGCGGAAGCTGGGAAGTTATCATTCCATTTGTAGCTACAAAATCCACTCCAATTTCCTTAGCTTTCCCTGCAAGATCCATCCTTGTATGACCGCAGTATCCTATAATCTTTACATTTTTTTCTTTAATTTTAGGAATTAATTCAAAAACAGGATTTCTTTTTGATTCTAAATTTATAATCACAAAGTCTGGACTGAACTCATCAATTTTAGGAAGGTCTTTTTCTTTAAAAAAAGCGATTATTTTTGCTTCATATCCAGAAGAAGAAGCAAGTTGTTTTATTTTAGAATTTAGCATTAAATTTTCATCTATTATTAAAACTTTTTCCATTAATCTACCTCTAATTTGTATTTTTCTTTATAAAGTTCTTTAAATTCTTCTAATTTTTCTTCATATCCTTCTCTTCCCATAAGGGCATACATAAAGTTTTTACCTTCTTCTACAGCCGGCTGGTCAAAAGGATTAATCTTATATAGATAACCTGAAAATCCTGTTGCCATCTCATACATATAAATAAGCATGCCTATATTATAAGGTGAAAGCTTATCCATAGTTATAGTAATGTTCGGCACTTTACTTTTAGTCAATGCAGCCTTAGTTCCAAGAAGTTCTTTTGTTAGAATATCATGAAGGGTATGGTTTTTAATATAAGAAATATCATTTGGAATATTATCAGATATCTTTAAATCTCTTAAAGGTTTTTCAATGTGTATAAACGTTATTATTTTATCTCTCACACCTTCTCTATAAAGCTGAATCTGTGAATGCTGGTCAACTGTCCCAAGAGCTTTTACAGGAGTTTGCCCAAGACCATCTTTACCTAAACTTTCTGCCCAGAGCTGTCTCCACCAATCTATAAATTTCTCAAGCCTTTCTGCGTAAGGCATCATCACGGCTATGCTTTTTCCTCTTCTCATATTAGCAAGATAGTGGATCATTGCTATTAGATATGCAGGGTTATGTTCCACATGCTCTTCAACAGAGCAGATTAAATCCATTTTCTTTGCACCTTCAAGAATATCGTCAATATCTATTCCTAAACATGCAGATGGAAACAGTCCAACAGGTGTTAAAACTGAAAATCTTCCGCCAACAGGTTTTGGTATATCAAATGTTTTTACATCATTTTCTTTTGCAAACTTTCTCAAGAATCCTTTCTCAGGGTCTGTTGTAATTACAAGGTGTTTTTGCCAATTTTCAGGAAATTTTTCTTTTAAAAGATCTAAAACAATGGAAAAATTTGCTATAGTTTCTACCGTTGAACCTGATTTTGATATTACATTAAAAATAGTTTTCTCTATTTCTATTTTCTCTAGTATAGATGCTACCTTTTCAGGATCAACGTTATCAAGAACGTAAAATTTTGGAAAATCAAATTCGTTATGATTTATCCACGTTAAAGCCTGAAAGAGCATTTCTGTTCCAAGTGATGAACCACCAATACCGATTAGAACGAAATAATCAAAATTTTCTCTAACATACTTAGCATATTCTTTTATTTCTGATGTATCCTGATAGGGAAGTTTAGCAAAATAAAACTTATTTTCTTTTTCTTTTTGAATTCTTGAATGGGTTTCAACTATAAAGTGTCTAAATGAGTTTAACTCTTCTCTAAGTATACCGTCCCTTTCTCCAATAATGTCTGCCATTACGTTCGTGTAATCAATTTTTATCAATTTTTTCCCTCCTGTATTTTTGTAAATAATTATGTGCTCTTCGTGTCGGCTCTGGAAGTTTATATTTATCTACACATTTTAATACTAATTTTAGAGATGATTCTACGGAAATATTGTTTCCTGGAGATACAAATACTGGATTTGCATTTTTCTTAGTTCTAACTACGTATCCTCTAAGCTCACCGTCAACATAAACAGGTTTGTATGAAAATTTTTTATTTTCCGGCATTTCAAATTTACCAACTAATTTTGATTTTCCAACACCAACAGAAATTTCATCTGTAACAACTCCAAAGTGAGAAGCAATACCCATTTTCCTGGGATGAATTATTCCCATGCCGTCTACTAAAAAAGCATCTGGTTTTGTTTTAAGTTTTTTATAAGTTTCTAAAATTACAGGAAGTTCTCTATAAGCTAAAAATGTTGGAATATAAGGAAAATCTATAATTTTTTCTGCAAAGACAATTTCAACTTCTTTAAAATTATCCTCAATATCCAAGACAACTATACAGGAAATGGCAGTTGTGGGATTTTCCCAAATATTTGTAAAAGTTGTATCTATCCCTGCAACTAATTTTATTTCATCTAAAGTTTTTTTATCCTTTAACTTTAATTTTTTTGAAAGGTTTATCTGCTCTTTTTTTAATTTTTCTATTAAATTTTCATCAATGTACATTTAAAATACCACCAGATTATCTCTATGGATAGCCTCTTTTTCTCCCTTTTTACCTATAACTTTCAGAAGTTCTTTTGAAGAATAGTTAACAATTCCTTTTCCTATTATTTTTCCTTCTTTGTTTTCAATTGCAATTACATTTCCTTTTGAAAAATATCCTTCAACTTTTTTTATACCTGCAGGAAGTAAACTTTTACCTTCATAAAGGGCTTTTTCTGCACCTTTATCAATAGTTATTTTTCCTTTTGGTTCTGATAAGAGCGCTATCCAGCTTTTTTTCCCTTTGTATTTTTTTTCTTGTGGGTGTATAAATGTGCCCTTTATTTTACCTTCAATAATATTTAGAATAATATCCTTTTCTTTAGGTGCAATTACAACAGGAATTCCATGGCTTACTGCTATTTCTGAAGCCTCAAGTTTGCTTCGCATTCCACCTGTTCCAAACTTTGATTTCGAACTACCTGCATATTTTAGGGCTTCGTTTATGTCTTTTATTTCTTCTATAAGTTTAGATTCTTGTTTTAATGGGTCTCCTGTATAAACCCCACCAGCAGTTGAAAGTATTATTAAAAGGTCGGCATTTGCCAGTACTGAAACATGGGCAGCTAAAAAATCATTATCTCCAAAAACTATTTCTTCTATGGCAACTGTATCATTTTCATTTATTATTGGAACTACATTCAGTTCAAGTAGTTTTTCAATAGTGTTTTTTGCATATACGTATCTTTTTCTTTCCTTAAGTCCTTCTGTGGTAAGAAGTATCTGTGCAATTGTTAGATTATTTTTTGAGAAGATTTTATCGTAAAGCTGAATTAAATAAGCCTGTCCTATAGCTGAAATTGCCTGTTTTTCTGTTATGGTTTTGGGTTTCCTATCTATTCCAAGTTTTTTTATCCCTGCAAGTACGGCTCCTGAAGATACTATTAAAACATCTTTTCCTTTTTCTTTAAGTTTTTTTATCTGATATGCTAAATCTTCAATAAAATTTCTATCAATGTCATTATATTTTTCAAGAAGCTGTGAACCTATTTTTATAACTACTCTTTTTTTGTTTTTTAAGGATTTTCTCATTAAATACCTTTAAAGTTATAAATTAGGCTTAATATTATTAATTTACCACTTTTGGAGGAGAATTAGAACAATTATAGAATTGAAAATTAAGAGGTAAGAATTTAAAAATCCCCCGTAACGGGGGGATTAGAATTATGATTATTTTATAATACAGTTATTGTTGTTACAGCTGTGCCAATAACATTTCTACCTTTGATATCATAATAATCAACTGTTGCATAATATGTTCCAGAAGCAGGCATAGTTAAGAGAATGTCGTATCTTTCTCCTGGAGAAATATAAAGAGATGTTTTTGTAAGAGGCTGTGGTAGAGGTCTTCCATCAGAAGCAACTACATCAAATGAAAGTCCTCCCATTTTAACAACAGCAGGCTGATATGAAGTTTGATTTAATCTAATCAATACTGTTTGTCCTGCAGGAGCTGAAATTGCAACAGTTGAATCATTAAATAAATTGCTTCCATCTACTCCGTTTATTAAGAAATATTTTGGGTTATATCTAACTGTTCCTGCTCCACTTACGCGCTGTGTATGCCATGAAGGATCAACTGTCCCGAGCTGCCATACATACTCTTTATCAAAGGAAGGTCCACCATCCCAGATTGTAGTTAAACTACCGCTTGCCGGTCTTACAATAATAGTTCCAAACATACTCATTTCATAGTGTAAAACTGTATCAACGTGACAGTGATATTGATAAGTCCCGGCATGTGGAGCTTTAAATGTGTAAGTATAGCTTGTTCCTAAACTTGTATATCCATCTACTCTTCCAAAATTACCCATCGGCCTTCCTACATAGCCAGAAGTTGAAGGAACACCATCATTTGCCTGGTCAACATCAAGTCCATGTAAGTGAATTGTATGTGGCATTCCTGAGAATAAAGTTATTTCAGCTATATTTCCCTCTGTAACTTCAATAACAGGTCCTCCCCATTGTCTATCTCCGTTAAATCCGCTTCCAAAATACCATGTTCTAACACTTGTTCCGTCTGATAAGTTAATTGAACCATCCATTCTTGCTCTAACTGTAACTATATCCGGACCTTCAAAAGCAAAAGTTCTTACTCCTGAAGTAGTTGTTGTTCCTCCACCATTATTTCTTCTTCCCATTTTATCTATACCTCCTAAATTTTCAAAATTTAAAGTTAAAAATTTTTAAGAAGCAAGCATTACAATTAATCCACCGCCATATGGGTTAACATAAACTCCATTGGCAGTAACACCGGGAACATAATGAGTATGAAGTGGATATGCTCCAGCCTGTATGACAGGTAAAATAACATCTACGCACTCTCCAACACCTACATTAATAGTATCTTTGTCAATAACATCTGTTACAGGAGTTCTATTCCTTGAAATGACGTTTACATGATATCCGTGAAAATGCATAGGATAAATAATAGTTCCACCATTCATTAATCTAATTGCCACATTTTCTCCAACATTCATAGCAATTAAAGTATCACCATCAGATTTTGTATCTGGATAAGAAAGCCCATTTACAGTATAATAATTAGGTAGATAATCATCTATATTGTAAGTTCCTCCATTTGCTATAGCTGCGTTTAATCTATCATCATAGTCCTGTAAAAATATTGTGTACTGTCTGTCAAAAGCAGGCCCTCCCTGGTATAATGTACTTGAACCATCAGCTGGCATAACCACCATAGGGCCTGCTAATCCCATAGCTTTTCCAATAAATCCATTTGCTGTATCACAGTAAACATAACTTCCTGCTGCTGGAGCAGTAAAAGTAAGTAAATAACTATCTCCAGGGTTTATATTTGGAGTTTGTATTGATGTCCCTTCAACTGTAAAATTAATGGGTCTGTCAAGATTATTTTGAATTGTTAAATTAACAGTATCTCCTTCAAGTAAAACCATTCCTGAAGGTAAAACTCCCGGTCCTTTACCATTTGGATCTGTAAACTGCCATACGTAAAGTGTGTTTTCATCTACCATTGTTTTTTGTGCACCTTCAGCTATCAAAGTTATATCTACAGTAGCTGCAGATGCTCGCTTTGGAGCTAATGTGAGCCCTGAAGCCATAAATGCCATGGCCCCTAAACTTGTTTTGATGAAATCTCTTCTGTTCATACTAATACCTCCTAAAAATGATTTTTGGGGTTTTTATTTTTGAGAATTTAATTTTTTGCGAAGAGTTGTGATTTGAATTTTTTAAATTAAAATTTGCAATATAAATAAGGAATATTAATACTGCCACTGCAAACCCACCTTTTTAATTTTTTGTAAATTTCAACAAAATACTAACGTATTTTTTTATATTTTTTATAAAAACTATATATCTATATTTAACATATATAGTATGATTGTTAACATTGAATATATAAAATATAGATAGTATAATTATATATTAATTGAGTTTGTGGATATTGTTGGTATGTAATAACTAAGTTAATTTATAAAAATATTAATTAAACAATTTATTTCTAACATAAAATTTTTAATTAAAACCCCTTTTTTGCAAAGATTAAATATCCTGTATGGGCGACCATTCTATCTTCTGGTCGCAGTCTGTCAGGTACAGGCTTATAATGCCTTTCAAGAAGTTCAACAACCTCTAAATCTAAAAAGTTATGTTCTTTCAAGGCAGTTAAAGTCATTGAAACCTGATTTGTAGTAGGTACTAAAAAACCAATGGCTGCACCATTTTTTAACGAATTTTTGATATTTTCTATATAGAGCCACGGTTCTCTAACATCTATAAATCCAGTATCAAAAAAATCTTCAGGAAGTTTTTCTTCAAGGGATTGGTGTTTTATTTCTACAAATTTATCTAAATTTGCAAGTTTTAAATTTTCATAAGCCTGTTTTATGTATTTTTCTTCCCTTTCAAATGCATAAATTTTTCCTGTAGGCTTTACGGCATTTGCCATAACAATAGTTAGTGCAGCACTTCCAACTCCGCTTTCTAAAACTTTCATACCATCTGTTATACCAAGTTTTAAAGTGATAAAGGCAGAGTCTTTAGGATATATTATCTGTGTTTGTCTTTTTATTCCATACATTATTATTTCAAAAAGTGTTGGTTTTAAAACAAAAAATTTTTCTCCTGTGTGGGTCTGGATAATATCTCCAAATTTTTTCCCTATAAGCTGGTTCAAATCTATATTACCTTTATGTGTCGAAAATATCTTGTCCTTTTCAACTTTTATAAAAAATGAGTTTTTTTTGCCTTTTAAATGGACTGTATTTCCTTCTTTTATCAATTTATCACCTCTGGTTTATGTTAAACTTATGAAAAATAAATTAGATTAATATTTTAACGGATTTTCAAATGAGCAGGAAAAAAATAGTATTTAAAGATAAAAAAGAGTATAAAGATCATTTTTCAAAGCTTATAGAACTTGAAAGACAGGCAGAAAAAGAATTTCATCTTAATGAAATTAAAAATTTAACAGGAAAAGAAAGGGAAAAAAAGGGAAGAGCAGTTTTAAATTTAAAGGCAGTTTTTATTGGAGAGTTCATAGGAGGCTTCCTTGTTTACAAATTTTTTAGAGATGACATGCCCCAGCATCAGATAAATGTTGGAGATGTAGTTCTTATAAGCAGAAAACATCCTTTGAAAGATGGAGTAGAAGCAACTGTTTTTGAAAAAGGAAAAAATTACATAACGGTTTTGATTGGTCAAAAAATCTCTGCAGGTAAAAACTATAGAATAGATTTATATGTAAATGACATTACATTCAAAAGAATGCTGGCAAGTTTAGAATTTTTTGAAAAAGGATATTCATTATTTGATGATGAAATAGTTTTAGGGCATAAAAGTCCATCTTTTGAAGAAAAAAATGAAAAGCTTGAAATCTTTAATAAAAACTTAAATAAATATCAGATAGAAGCTGTAGAAAAAGCAGTAAAAGCAAAACAGCTTTTCCTGATACACGGTCCTCCCGGAACAGGAAAGACAACTACTTTGTCAGAAGTGATATATCAGCATGTGAAAAAAGGTTATAAGTGTCTTGCAACAGCAGACAGCAATACTGCCGTAGATAACGTAGCAGAAAAACTTGTAGATATGAATATTGAAATAGTAAGAATTGGACATCCTGCAAGACTTAGAGAAGAACTTTTAAACCAATCCCTTGATATGAAAATAGAACAACATCTAGAGTATCAAAAAATAAGAGAAATAAACAATAAAATTAACGATTTAAAACTACAACAAGAAGAATTTATAAAGCCAACTGCACAAAGAAGAAGGGGACTTTCATACGATGAAATTTTAAAATATGCAAAAGAAGGAAAAAAAGTTAGAGGATACAAGGTAGAAAAATTAAAGTCAATGGCCAATTGGATAGAACTTCAAAATCAGATAAAAAAACTTGTAGAAGAAAGACAAAAAATAGAAGAAAAAATCATAAATGAGATAATAGAAAATTCACAGGTTGTACTATCAACAAACACAGGAAGTCAGTCAGATTTTTTAAGGGATTATAGTTTTGATGTTATATTCATAGATGAAGCAGCACAGGCAACAGAACCTTCATGCCTTATGCCATTAATAAAAGGAAGAAAAGTGGTTATGGCAGGTGACCACAAACAACTCCCTCCAACTATTTTACATCCTGAAGCTAAAGATTTATCTTTTACAATGTTTGAAAGATTTACATATTTATATCCTGAAGTTAAATACATGCTGAAAATCCAGTACAGAATGAATGAAAAAATTATGAAATTTTCATCTCAGGAATTTTATAACAATGAATTAATAGCAGATGAATCAGTAAAAAATATAAAACTTTCAGATATTACAGGTAAAACAGGTAATGACCCTATTACAGATGATACACCTATAGTTTTTGTAGATACGGAGGGTAAATTTTTAGAAAAGAGAAAAAAAGGAAGTCAGTCCAAGTATAATCCAGAAGAGGCAAAGCTTGTAAAACTTATTACGCAAAAACTAATAGAAATTGGAGTAAATCCTTCAGATATCGGAATAATAACTCCTTATAAAGATCACGAAGATTATTTAAAAAAACTTATAAAAAATGTTGAAATAAAAACAGTTGACGGTTTTCAGGGAAGGGAGAAAGAAGTGATAATCATTTCTTTAGTCCGTTCAAATCCAGAAGAGGAAATAGGATTTTTAGATGATATTAGAAGATTAAATGTTGCGCTGACAAGAGCAAAAAGGAAGTTAATAATTGTTGGAGATGTTAATACATTAAAATCTAATAGAATATATAACAAACTTATCAATTATATAAAAGAAAACGGGAAGTTAACTACCTTCCCATCTGTCATGAAAACGTGAAACAAACCACCACATACCTTGTGGTACGAATAAATATACAACTGCACTAAAAATCACTATGCTTTTCCAAAAAAAAGAGAGAAAATCAGGTAAAACCATAAATACTGCAAAAATAAATTGAAGAACTGCAAATATATACGAAATTTTTTCAAATTTTTTAATTTTGCTTATTTTTGAAAACCCATAGAGAAGCGTATAAATTCCAGCAAAAAGCACCATAAAGAAACCAGACAGCATAATTAATGTTATATTTCCTAATACCTCATGCATGAGCTACCTCTTCTACAGCGGTTTTTTCTTCTTTTTTACCTATTGTTAAAAGGTCAACTATAAGCAGTATATATCCAATTAACATTAAAAAGCCAAAGCCAAATCTCCAATACATAGGTTCAACCATCCACGGATGTAAATGTGCATTTATATAAGCCTGCCATGTACTTCCACCAACAGCCCTTTCTATTTCAGTTTGTGCAAATCCAGCAACCATCATAGATCCTGCCATTCCTATTATGGATATTATCATAAGTACATATGCATATTTCCACAGTTTACTGTCCATTAATTTAACTTCTCCTCCTCTAATTTTATGAACCATAATATAAGCAACTGCTATATTTGTTGTTACATAAGCTCCAAAAAATGCAAGGTGTCCATGAGATGCTGCAAGTTGAGTACCGTGAGAGTATAAATTTATCTGAGGAAGAGTTTGCATAAATCCCCAAACACCAGCACCAATAAAGTTTCCAAAAGCCTGTGCAAGTATCCAGAATAAAGCTGGTTTGTTTACAGTTTTTAATCTTTGAACTCCTGCATCATAAACAGCATGAATTATCATTGCAACCAGAGGTATAGGTTCTAAAGCTGAGAAAAAGCCTCCAATTCCAAGCCAATATTCTGGAGTACCAATCCAAAAATAATGATGTCCAAGACCAAGTATACCTGTACCAAAAACTAAAAACACTTCAAGATAAAGCCATCCTTCAACTATTTTTCTTGGAGTTTTTAAAACATACATTAAAGCAAGAGCCATAATACAGCCAATTAAAACTTCCCACGTTGCCTCAACCCATAGATGTATTACCCACCACCAGAAGTACTGGTCTAAAGAAATATTTACTGTGTAAAACATTCCAGCAAGGTAAAGACCAGCTAAAGCAACAAGGTCTATCATTAAAACGCCCATTATTCCTGTAATTTTTTTAGAGGCAAAAACAGTTGCAAAAACATTGTATAAAAACACTAAAACTACTATTACTATACCTATATCTGCCCATCTTGGAGCTTCTATGTATTCTCTGCCTTCATTAATGAACCAGAGGGAAATTTTATTTCCTGCTCCTGTCTGTACAAAGATATAAACAAGTATAACTACTGTAAGGGCTGCAAGAAGGATAAAAAATGCTAATTTCCCAAGCTTTATTCCAACAGTTTCTCTACCTGTTTCAACAGGTAAAAACCAGTAAACAGCCCCTATAAATCCCATTAAAAGCCACACAACCATTGCATTAATATGTAAAATTCTGCCTATATTAAAGTTAAAAATTCCAAATAAAAAATCTGGGTTTAGATATTGATAGGCAATCAAAAGCCCAAATAAAATTTGAGCTCCGAAAAGGACAAGAGCTGCTGACATATACCACAGACCTAATTTTTGTGATTCGTATAAGTTATTCATTTTTACTTCCTCCCTTTATTTTTGTGAGCTTAAGAAATTATCAGGAAAGCCATTTGTATCTATAGCAGACATCCATTTAAGATAAGCTACAACAGCTTTTGCCTCTTTTTCTGATAAATGCATATTTGGCATTCTGCGTGTAAATGTTGGATATTTATCTGTATTCATAAGCCATTTTACTATTGCCTCTTCTTTTGTCTTTGCGTTAACCATATTTTTTATAAGTAAATTCCATTTTGGGTCAAGCCATGCTTTTGTTAAATCAGGAGCATAATAAGCACCATTCCCTAAAAGTGTATGACAGTCCATACACGCCCTTGATTGTATTGTCATTTTTCCAATATTTAAAAGTTCTTCAGCTTCATTTTTAGACCATATTTTTCCAAAAAACTTCTCCTGCCCTTCTATTTTAGGTACAAACCTGTGTTTTTCGTCTGAATATACATAGCTGATTTTTTTGTTTATAACGGTAGCATCAGGAATTCTGTCAGTTCCCATTGAAATTTTAGACAGTGTATCAACAGTCAAAACAAGAAGCACAGCAACCATAATAATTGATGTTATTAAAGCAGTTCTTTTCCAGAAATTTGGTTCAAGCCAGCTTTTACCTCTTACAAAAATTGCAGATACTACAATAGATAGGAATATTGCAAAGACAATAATCTCCAACCAGTTAAAATTCATTATTTTTCCCCTCCTGATAAGATATGAAAAACCCTCTAATTTAAGGAATAATATTTTTTTTTATTTTGTCAATAAGAAATTGAAAAATAAGTGAAATTTACTGATTTAAATTATACATTTTGAATATTAAAGGCTATAATATTAAAAAAAAACTTTAGCTAAATTTGAGGTGATTTTAAAATGCCTAAGAAAAGAGGGGCTGATATAGTAGTAGATGTTCTTATAGAAGAAAAAGTTGATACAGTTTTTGGGCTTCCTGGCGGAGCTATAATGGAAGTTTATGATGCGCTATTTAATGCTCCTTTTAAAAATATATTAACAAGACACGAACTTGCTGCCTGCCATATGGCAGATGGATATGCAAGGGCGACAGGAAAAGTTGGTGTTGTAATGGCAACATCTGGTCCTGGAGCTACTAATCTTGTTACAGGGCTTGCAACAGCTCATATGGATTCTGTCCCACTTGTTGCAATTACAGGTCAGGTTCCCACCCATTACATAGGAACAGATGCCTTTCAGGAAGCAGATGTAACAGGAATCACAAGACCGGTAACAAAGCATAACTTTTTAGTTACAGATATAAAAGATTTAGCTCTTATACTAAGAGAAGCTTTTTATATTGCAAGAACAGGAAGACCTGGACCAGTTTTAGTTGACATACCAAAAGATATAACCCAGCAGGTTTATGATTATAAAATGCCAACTTTAAAAGATGTAGAAGAAGCACTTCCGGGATATAAGCCCCATTATGAAGGAAATATTGCCCAAATAAAAAAGGCTGCAAAATTAATCAGACAGGCAAAAAGACCTATTTTATATGTTGGTGGTGGTGCTGTTGCAGCTGAGGCTCAGGAAGAACTTGTAAAACTTGCTGAAATGGCAAAAATACCTGTAACTACAACGCTAATGGGTAAAGGAGCATTTCCTGAAGACCATCCTCTAGCACTTCATATGCTTGGCATGCACGGAACTTACTATGCAAATATGGCCGTTTATAATAGCGACCTTTTAATTGCGGTAGGGTCAAGATTTGATGATAGGGTTACAGGAAAAATAGATGAGTTTGCACCTGAAGCAAAAATTATTCATATAGATATTGATCCTGCTTCTATAAGTAAAACAATACATGTTGATGTTCCAATTGTTGGTGATGTAAAAAAAGTTTTACAAAAGCTTATAAAAGAACTTGAAAGAAAGCCTGTTGAATGGGACGAAGCTAGAGAAAGCTGGATAAAACTGATAGAAAAATGGAAAATAGAGCACCCATTAACATACGATAGAAAAAGTAAAATTATAAAACCTGAATATGTAGTTGAAGAAATTTATAATATTACTAAAGGAGAAGCAATTATTACAGCCGGTGTTGGTCAGCATCAGATGTGGGCTGCTATGTTTTATAAATACAAGTTCCCAAGACAGTTTATAAATTCTGGTGGTCTTGGAACAATGGGATTTGGCTTTCCAGCAGCAGTAGGCGCAAAAATAGCCCGTCCAGATAAAGAAGTCATAGCAATAGAAGGTGACGGCTCATTTTTAATGAATATACAGGATATAGCAACTGCTGTTCAGTATAGGGTTCCGGTAAAAGTAGCAATACTGAATAATGAATTTTTAGGTATGGTTAGACAGTGGCAGGAACTTTTCTATGACAGCAGATATTCATCTGTATGTCTTTCTACACAGCCTGATTTTGTTAAACTTGCTGAAAGTTTTGGAGCTGTTGGGCTTAGGGCAACAAAACCTTCTGAAGTTAAAAAAGTTTTAAAAGAAGCTATGTCAATCAACGACAGACCTGTTATAATGGATTTTGCAGTAGATAGAGAAGAAAATGTACTACCTATGGTACCTGCAGGAAAATCTTACAGAGAGATGATACTTCACCCTGGAGAAAAAGGTGAAGCAGAAACTATGTATTTAGTGGGGTAAAAATGAGAGAAGAAATAAAATCATTAAAAATTCGCCAAATGCCTGAAACAACAGTTAGAAGACATGTTATTGCTGTTAGAGTGCAACATAATGTAGGTGTTTTATCTAGAATAACAGGGCTTTTTGCTGGTAGAGGATATAACATAGAAAGTTTAACGGTTGGACAGACACATGAGCCTAACATTGCAAGGATTACGATAGTTGTTAATGGAGATGAAAGGGTCGTTGAGCAAATAATAAAACAGCTTAGAAAACTTATAGAAACTTTAAAAGTTAGAGATATTACCGATGTCCCGCATATTGAAAGAGAACTTGCTTTAATAAAGATACATACAGCAGACAGCAGTGTTAGAGATGAAGTTATGAGGCTTGTAAATATATTCAGGGCAAAAGTTATAGATGTATCTCCAGATACATATACTGTAGAGATCACAGGGGATCAGGATAAGATTAATGCCTTTATTGACCTTGTTAGACCATTTGGATTAAAGGACGTATCGCGAACAGGAGTTTTAGCTGTTGTTAGAGAATCCCAAAAGGATAAGGTTGAAATTTAATATTTTAGTACTTTTTTTTCTTTTTATTGGTACTAATTCACTTGCACAAAATTTATATTTAAAGAATTTAAAACTTCATAATTTACCTGATATATATGGAGATGTTTTCAAAAGTTTTTTTCTTGAAAATTTCAACTTAAGCACAAAAAAAGAAGATTTAGATTTAGAAATAGAAATTAGATGGCTCTCTTTTAATTACAATATATGTTTTTTTATAAAAAAGGAGGATAAGTATATTTTAGAAGATATATGTTTCACTTCTTTAACTGCCGAAAATATTTTGGATAATTTAAGAAAAAGTATAAAAAACTCAAAGTATTTAAAGCTTAAAAAAGTTATTAAAAATAAAGTTATAAATCTAAAAATTGTAAATCCAAAAGGTGAAGCAGAGAAACATGCAAATATAATATCTACAAAAGGCGATAAATTAACAGATTTTAAAGAAATTTATAAGTACAAAGGAGAAAAAGGAAAATTTATAACAATTGGAGGGGCATCGGCAGTACATGATATTATAGTGATTCCTGAAAATGGCAGTGCTTTCTTACTGCAAAAATTTTTGAATGGTTATAAAATAGATAAAGTTTATTTATTAAAATAAAAATCGGAGGAAAAAATGGCAAAAATCTATTATGATGAAGACGCATCTTTAGAAGTATTAAAAGGAAAAACTGTAGCTATTATAGGATATGGTTCACAGGGACACGCACATGCATTAAATTTAAGGGATAGTGGTGTAAATGTTGTTATTGGATTATATGCAGGAAGTCGTTCTATAGAAAAAGCTAAAGTAGAAGGATTTGAAGTATTAACACCTGATGATGCTGCAAAAAAAGCAGATGTTGTTATGATGTTAATTCCTGATACTATCCAGCCAGAAGTTTATAGAACTGCAATACTGCCAAATTTAGATGAAGGGAATGCTCTTGCATTTGCTCATGGTTTTAATGTTCATTTTGACCAGATAGTACCACCTCCTTATGTTGATGTATTTTTAGTTGCACCAAAAGGTCCTGGACATTTAGTTAGATGGCAGTATGAAGAGGGCAAAGGTGTTCCTGGACTTGTAGCAGTACATCAAGACTTTACTGGAAATGCAAAAGATGTTGCACTTGCGTATGCAAAAGGAATAGGCTGTACAAGAGCAGGAGTCATTGAAACCACATTTAAAGAAGAAACTGAAACAGACCTTTTTGGAGAGCAGGCTGTACTTTGCGGTGGGGCTACTGCTTTAATTAAAGCTGGATTCGAAACTTTAATTGAGGCAGGATATCAACCAGAAGTTGCTTACTTTGAATGTTTACACGAGCTTAAATTAATTGTTGATTTAATATACCAATATGGAATTTCTGGAATGAGATACTCTATATCTGATACTGCAAGATACGGAGACGTTGTAAGTGGAAAGAAAATATATGAAGTTGTAAAACCTGTTCACAAGAAAATACTTGAAGATATACAGGAAGGTACATTTGCTAAAGACTGGATTCTTGAAAATGTTGCCGGAAGACCTCACTTTAATGCTCTTGTTAAAAAAGACGAAGAGCATCCTGTAGAAAAAGTTGGAAAAGAACTTAGAAAAATGATGCCTTGGCTTGAAGGGAAAGAGCTTTAATGAACTTTACCAGTAAAAGAAAGTCTTTAAAAAAAGTTTATGAGCCATTTGGGGTGGTGCTGGCTAAAAGCCACATTACCCCTAATATAATAACCGTCATATCTATAGTTTTTGGCTTTTTATCAGCTTATTTTTTCTATATACATAAACCTTTTACAGCGGCTACAATTTTATTTTTTAGCGGTTTTTTTGACCTAATGGACGGAGTTGTTGCAAGGGAAACAGAAAAAGCTTCTAAGTTTGGAGCAGTGTTTGACTGGCTTGCTGATAAAATCGTTGATGGAGCTGTATTATTTGCAATAGGGCTTGCCTACTCTACACCTTTATTGACAATAATAGCTGTAATAGCAAATCAGCTTCATACCTTTATCAAACCTGTTGTTTATGCTGAAATTGGTTTTTCTCAAAGACAAAAAGGCAAAATAGATGACCCTCTTGAAGGGATAGGATTTTTCGGAAGACCTGAAACACTTTTAACAATTATTATTTTTGCAATTTTTGAACATTTTCATTTATTTGGCGGACTTGAATTTGGATTCAAAGTTATCGCTGTTTTAACAATATTATCATTAATGCAGCGGATTATTTATCTTTATATTAAGTACAATAAAGATTATGACTAAAGGGGAGAAAAATGAACCGTCCTTATATAATAATAGTGTCTGAAGTTACTATAGATGGTAAATTAACACTGAAAAGAGGAGCTTCTTCTAAAGAAATAATGCAGTTTATGGATGAAGAAGCAACTAAATACCTGCACCAGATAAGAGCAAAAGTTGATGGAATAATGGTTGGTGCTGAGACAATAAGAACTGATAATCCATTTTTAACTGTTAGATATGCTGAGGGCAAAAATCCAACAAGGATAGTTCCTACATCACAGGCAAATATTCCTCTTGATGCTAATATACTTCAAAAACACGCTCCAACAATCATAGTAACTACAGAAAATGCCCCAGAAAACAAAGTTAAAGCACTGGAAGAAAAGGTTGAAGTTATTAAATGCGGTGAAAATCAGGTTGATCTAATAAAAATGATGGATGTTTTATACAACAAAGGAATAAAAACATTAATGGTGGAAGGTGGCTCTACTTTAAACTGGAATCTTATAAAACTTGGGCTTGTTGATGAAATAAGATTAATACATATGCCTTTTATTATTGGCGGAGAAGATACTCCAACGTTTGTCGGTGGAGAAGGATTTAAGTCTTTAGATGAAATAGTTAAAGCAAAACTTAGAGCTCACTTCTTAAGAGGTTCTCACCTGATTACAGAGTGGGAGATAAAGTATGAAGATTAAACTGCTTTATTTTTCTTCTTTAAAAGATAAATTAAAAAAAAGCAGTGAAGAAATAGAAGTAGATGAAAATATTATAGTTTCACAGCTTTTAGATTTCTTAAAAGAAAAATACCCTGCAATTAAAGATAATTTAGACAATGTAATGATAGCAGTAAACGAAGAATATAAAGATAAAAACTATCTTTTAAAAGATGGAGATGTAGTGGCGTTAATACCACCAGTTAGCGGTGGATAATAATAAATGCTTGAAAATCTATTTCAGGTGGTTCTTTTTTTTAGTCTTGGTTACTTCTCAAGAAGATTTAAAATTCTTGAAGAAGAAACTTCTTATTATTTAATAAAATTTATAATCTATATATCCTTTCCTGCTCTTGTTATTTATAATGTTTATCATTTGGAATTTACTGTGAATTTACTTTTCATGATAGTAGCAGGATGGATTGTAATATTATCTTCAATACTGCTTTCTTTTATAGTTGGAAAAATATTAAAGTTAAATAAACCAACGCTAGCAACATTTATTATGATGTCAACATTTGGTAACACTTCTTTTCTGGGATTTCCTTTTATAATGGCTTTTCTGGGAGAAGAAAACTTAAAATATGCTGTTATTTTTGACCAGATGGCATCCTTTTTACCAGTTTCTCTGTTATCTGGTTTTATTCTTGCTTATGGAAGTGGAAAGTCTAAGGGAATTGACATAAGAAAAGTTATAATTTTTCCTCCTTTTATAGCTTTAATTACTGGTTTTTTAATGGTAGCTTTAATCAAACTTCCAGATTTTGTTTTACTCTCATTTAAACAGCTTGGTATGACTGTAATACCTCTTGCTCTCTTTTCAGTTGGTATGAATCTAAAGTTTTCAGGAGTGTTTAATAATTTAAAAAATGTATCTTTTGTTATTTTAATAAAAATGCTTTTAGTTCCGGTTTTATTTTTATTAATTTTAAAGATGTTTGTTTCAGATTTAAATATTATATGGAAAGTTGCTTTAATTGAAATATCAATGCCTCCTATGGTTTTAGCTTCCATTTTAGTTATAAATGAAAAGCTTGATAAAGATTTAGCAGTTTCTTCAGTTGGTGTTGGTATTATAATAAGTTTTATAACAGTTCCATTTATTTATTATTTATCACAGGTGGTTTAAATGAAAATATATTTAGATAACGCTGCAACTACAAAAGTTTTTAATGAAATAAAGGAAAATTTCCCAAAAATACTTGATGAGTATTATGCAAATCCAAACTCTATACACTCAGAAGGACAAAAGGTTAAAAATCAGATAGAAAAGGCAAGAAGAGAAATAGCTCAAGTTTTAGATGTTTCTTATGAAAATATAATTTTTACATCATGTGCCACAGAGGGAAGTAATACAATTATTAAATCATTAATTTTTAATAAAAAAAATAAAGATGAAATATTAATTTCTCCTATAGAGCACAAGTCTGTTTTAGTTCCTGCAAGATTTTTAACAAAGTTTGGATTTAAACTTAAATATTTAAAAGTTGATAAAGATGGCAAAGTTGATCTGGATGATTTAAAGAGAAAGATAACATCTAAAACAGCCTTAGTATGTGTAGTACATGCAAATAATGAAACCGGTGTTTTGCAAGATATAGAGAAAACAGGCCAAATTTGCAAAGAAAAAGAGATTTTATTTTTTTCTGATACGGTTCAAAGTTTTTTAAAAGAAGAGATAGATGCAGAAAATATAGATTTTTTAACAATATCTGGGCATAAAATAAATGCACCAAAAGGAATTGGAGTTTTGTATGCTAAAAATAAAGATTTTTTAGTTCCACTACTTCACGGTGGAGGTCAAGAAGAAGGTATCAGAAGCGGAACTCAAAATGTTTCTGGGATAATTGCTTTAAATAAAGCTGTTAATATATGGGCTGAAAATAAGGATAAGTTTTGTGAAAAAATAAAAAATTTAAGAGATAGCTTTGAAGGTAAATTAAAAGAGCTTATTTCCGATATAGAGATAGTAAGTAAAAATACCGATAGGGTTTGCCATATTTCAAATATAATTTTTCCTAAAGTTGATGCGCAAAGTATGCTTCTTGCTTTAAGCTCAAGGGGCGTTTTTGTTTCCTCAGGTTCAGCATGCTCTAGCGGAACGCCAACCCCTTCTCATGTTTTACTTGGTTATGGCTATACTGAAGATGAAGCTTTAAGGTCTTTAAGGTTTTCTTTTGGTGTTCATAATAGTTTCGAAGAGGTTGAAAAGGCTGTTAAGATAATTAAAGAAGTTTTTGATAAATTTTATACATTTTACTGATCTTTATTCTTCCTGTTCTAGTTCAAAGAACTTTAAAATTTTCTCAGCAACTTTTTCTGGGTCAATATTATATTTTTTTTCTGAAATTAATTTTTTTAAATTTTCGATTTTTTCCCTTTTTTGCATATTTTCCTCCATCAAAATTTCTTCCACTTTCTCTATATCCTCTGAGTTTAAATTTTTTTTTAAAATTTTCTTTAACTTTTCTTCATCCATATTTTTTCACTCATCTATTTTAGGGTTATTTCGGATATAATATTAAAATTCTTAAATATTTGAAGGTTTGTAAATGATAATATCTATAGATACATTTTCAGAGATTTTAGGAATTGCTGTACTAGATGAAAATAAAAGCCCAATTGTGTATTTAAACTATAAGAAACCAAAACCGTTTTCTGAAATATTAATTCAAAAAATTGATGAAATTTTAAAGGAGTATTCCATAAATAAAAAAGATATAACCGCTGTTATTGTAAATAAAGGTCCAGGAGCTTACACAGGTCTTAGAATAGGGATAACCACCGCAAAGGTTCTCTCTTATGCAATGAATATACCTTTATACACTTATGAAAGTTTATATGCTATGGCTTACAAATTTAAGCACTTTACAGGTACTATCTTATCTGCAGTATATGCTGGGAAAGGAGAAGTTTATATTAGAAAATTTCTTTCAAAAGATAATACTATTAAACCGTTAACAGAGAATTTAATAATTAAAAAAAATAAATTGGACGATTACTTAAAAGAAGTTGATTTAATAGTAGAGAAAAATTTAAATTTAGAGAACTCTGAAAAATTAAATGAATCACTTGCATTGACAGGAGCGTTACTTTCACTTAAAGAAAGTTTTAAAGAAGATCCATTTTTAATTGAGCCTGTTTATTTAAGAGAAAACTAATAAGTGGTGCGAGAGGGGGGAATCGAACCCCCACGGCCTTGCGGCCAAGGGATTTTAAGTTAGAAATTAAAAGAATTGACCTTTCTAAACCTTTTTCTATCTATAGATAAATTAAGATAAGTTATGAATAGTTTAAAAATGATTTAGTACTTCTTAAAATATCATCATTTCTTACTCATTTTCCAGTTTGAAATAAACTTTTTTGGCATTAGTTATCTTAAATTTTTATCACTTATAACATAAATTTTTGCTTCTCATATACTAATTTTTGACATGTGCTGTCCAAACTTTTGAAAATTGAAACCTTCCGTCCTTTCATTCAAAATAAAAACAAGATTTTTTGGGGGATAAGATGAAAAGCGAGTTTGATATTGCCAAAGAAATTATAACAAAAACTATAGGGGAA
>WIAL01000015.1 GCA_015519975.1 Hydrogenothermaceae bacterium
AAAGAGCTAATAGATAACTTACAGAAAGAAGATAATCTAATAGTTGCAGAGCTTTCAAGACTTGGTCGTTCAATGCTTGAGATAATGGAGCTTTTATCAATACTCCTTAGAAAAGGCATTAATGTTTATGTAGTTAAGGGAAATTATGAACTGAAAGATGATATACAAAGCAAGGTATTAACATTTGCATTTTCACTTGCAAGTGAGATAGAAAGAGAACTAATAAGCCAGAGGACCAAAGAAGCTCTTGCTAAAAGAAAAGCAGAAGGAAAAAAGCTTGGCAGACCAAAAGGCTCATATAGCTCAAAGCTTGATGAAAAGGTAGAATATATAAAGGAACTTCTTGATAAAAAAGTATCTGTTTCAAGTATTGCTAAAATTTTAGAAGTAAAAGATGCAACATTAAGAAGTTTTATTAAAAGAAGAAATTTGAAATAAAAAAAGTTATTAAAGAATGAAAGAAACCATAATTTTAAGAAAATTAATAGAAAGAGAATCCAAATTTGCCTCTTACAAATTTGCACTTTTAAGGGGAATTATTGAAGTAATAGGTGAGTATGACCATTTAAAAATTGAGAATGAAGATGACACGATTTCTTTTCCTTTAGGACTTTTAATTGAAAAATGGATGCTTTATTACTATCCCTTAATAGAAAATAACATTCCTCAAATTTATGGAAAAAGAGATATTACTTTTAGAAAGGAATTGGAAGATTTTATAAATGAATATAAACACAAAGGTGGATTTCTACAATTTTACAGTGATTACAGACATTCTAAACTAAATAGAGAAAAAGCCATAAATCTTTTTAGAAAAATAAAAACCGCTATTCATTCCGGTTCTATGAAATATTTAGGACATACATCAAACAGAAAGTATTATTCTATTTTTAAATATGAAGGAGCAAGTAAAAGGAAAAGAGCTGTAAATGATATAAGAGAATATTTAATAAACAATTTTGGATATATAAGATTTGATAAAAACCTTTATATTCTTTTAAGGGAATTTGGCTCTTTTATAAATGGAACAGAATCCATAATTTTCAAATGGGCTTTGTTTTCTGTAAACATAAATAAATCCTTAAACCAGGAAGAAGTAATATCACTTTTATTAAAAAATACAGAAATAGAAAGAGATGTATCTGATGCTAAGAAGGTTTACGACAGAAATATTAAAAAATTAGAATGTGTATGGACAGGTAAAAAACTAACAAGAGGAGATTACGATGTAGATCATGCTTTACCATTTTCAATAACATATATAAATGATTTATGGAATTTGCTACCATCTCATTCAAAAGTAAATAATCAAAAAAGGGATAAAATACCAGTTCCGGAGCTAATAGAAAAAAGACAAAATCAGATAAAATTCTGCTGGAGACTTCTTTTAAAAAATTACAATGGAAGATTTATAAAAGAAATAGAAATAGGTCTTACAGGAAATCAAACATTAGACTTTGAAGAAGGAATAAACAAATTTAAAGAAAAAAGCAGATTCTTAATAGAAAGAGGTTATGAACCGTGGAGTCCTTAAATTCATGTCCTTTCTGCAGCCCATCAGAAGAAGATATCATCTTAAAAAACGATTTATGTTATGCAAGATTTGATAAATATCCTGTAAATAAAGGACATATTCTTATTATTCCATTCAGGCATTTTGATAACTATTTTGATGCTACAAAAGAAGAAAAAATAGCTTTAATTGAGCTTATAGATGAGGCAAAACAGTATTTAGATAAAAATTTTAATCCGGATGGATATAATATAGGAGTAAATGTTGGAAAAACTGCCGGACAGACCATAATGCATGTTCATATCCATATTATTCCAAGGTATAAAGGAGATATGGATAATCCAAGAGGTGGGGTCAGGGGTGTTATTCCGGAAAAGCAAAAATATTGAGTTTGTTTTAAGTTGAATTGGGTTAATTAGTAATGTACTTGAAAGTGTTGTTTTCTTTATAAAGATAGTTTATATTTTATAAAAGAACTATCAAAATTTAACACGTTAATTAAAGGCTTAAATGGGAAAAACAATCAATAAAAATTATCTTACAGCTGCTGAAAAAAAAGCATTAAAAGAAATTAAAAACTTTATTAATCAATCTTTTAAAGAAAGTAAAATGTTTATCTTTGGGTCAAAAATATATGGAACCTATACTGAAGAAAGTGATTTAGATTTGTTAATAATAGTTCCAAATTTAAATTGGAAAATGAAGAAGCAAATTATCAATAAAATAACAGAGACAAACTGGAAATATGATACAAATATAAGTCCAGTTGTAGTTTCAAAGGAGGAATGGCTAAAATATCCAGCAATGCCTTTATTTAAAGAAATAAAAGAAAATGGTTTGACAGTTTGAAAGAAGATATAGTTGACTATTGGATAGAAAAATCTCACAAAAGTTTAAAGTCTGCAATTTTAGAATATAATCAAGGATATTTAGATTTCGCAGTAAATCGTCTTTATTATGCTGTTTTCTATATCACGAATGCTTATTTTTTTAAAAAGGAAAAATATTTTAAAAAACATTCCGGATTAAGAGCAAACTTTCATAGAGAATTAGTTAAAAAAGAGAAAATAAATAAAATCTATGGAAAGCTCTATGATGAGCTATTTGAAGCAAGAGAGGAAGGAGATTATAAACCTTTCGTAAGTTTCGAAAAAGAACAAGTCGAAGAATGGATAAAACTAACACAAAAACTTATTAATGAAATAGAAAATTTAATCAAAACAATCTAATTAATATTCAATCAAATCTTCCTATCCAAACCTTACGTTATTTATATAGGAAAAACTTATATGGAGGTATATTTATGCAAGTTATAGGTTTGGACGTAGGGTTTGGATGGACTAAAGTAAAAACACAGGATAAGGAATTTAAGTTTCCTTCCTGGATTTCACATGCATCTAATTTCTCAATGAGCGAAATAGAACCTGTTTTGGTTGATGGAAAAGAGTATTTTGTAGGAGAAGATACAAGTTTTGGCTCCGGAAAAATAGAAATTGCAGATATAGAAACCCTTATTAACTATTTTCCAGTATTTGAAAAGTATGTAAAGAAAATCCTTAATGTCGATGAAGCTTTTGTAGTTTCCGGACTTCCACCTAAATATTACAAAAAATATAAAGAAAAATTAAAAACAGACCTTGTTGCAGTCCAGGGAGTGGGAATTTTGGTAGATATTGATAAAAGATTTGAATTTAGTAAAGGGGACAGGGTTTTAATACTTGATATTGGATTTAATACTGTTGATTATGTACTTGCATTAAATCAGGAAGATAAATGGAAAAAAGCAGGTTTAAGCTCCATATCAGATTTAGGAGTAATGCAGGCAGTTAAGATTTTTAAAGACATAGTCCCTTCAGAAATTGCAGGAAAAGCTAAAGACTGGTCAACTTCTAAATGGATAAAAGCATTTGAAGATAAAAGCATAAGTTTAATGGGAGAAAAAATAGACCTATCAAATTATTTTGAAAATGCAGTTTCAAGATATATAGAAATGCTTCAAAAAAGAATAGCAGAGGAAGTAGGAAATCAGGTATTTGAGTTTGAGCATATAATACTTGCAGGTGGAGGAGCAAACATTTTAAAAGATTCATTTGAAAGACAGGTTATAGTTCCTGAAAATCCGGAGTTTTCTAATGCAAGGGGATATTATGAGCTTGGAGTAATGGCAGGGAAATAAGGATGAAAGCCCTGCTCCTTTTTCCTTTTTTAATTTTTTTATTTTCCTGTAGTTATATAACACAGGCTAAAATACTTGCAAAGTTTGAGTATGCTACAGGAATATGGATAGATAAGGATATGAGTCCAAAAACAGGAGCAAAACCATGCAGAATTACAAATGTTGAAATATTAAAGAAGTTTAGAGGAAGTGGATATTTAATAACAGGTAAATGCGATAATGAGCCACATGTTTTCTTCAAAACAGATAAAGGAGTAAAAATAGACCTTACAGCAAGTTGCAGCAGTTTTAAAAAGTTTATGCAGATAAAAATAGAAAATTACCGGATAAAAGAGGTAAAAACATTTAAAGATGAATATGTTTTTCAAAATGGAGATTTAATTTCTTCAAATGTTGTTAATTTTTATTATCTAAAAACAGCCATAAAGATTTTGAAGGAGCGAGAGAATGAATAAGAAAATAGTTAGCTTTTCCATAGATAAAGATATTGCAGATAATCTTTCAAAGATAAACTATTATAGGAGCATTTTAACGAATGAGCTTTTGAGATTATTCTTTGAAAAGGCAGATATTAATATTCTTAAATCTTTTGAAAGCAAGGAAGAAATAATATCCTGTGTTAGAAAGATAATGAAAACTTCTAAAAACATAAAAGAAGAAAGGAAGGATAAAAATTTAGATAGATATTCCGATTTATTTTAGACAAAAGTTATTAACTTATTAGGTTATTAACTTAATAACTTATTAACCTATTAACTTATTAACTCCTTTTCGTGAGTTAAGGTAATTAATCCGGATTAAAAATTAAAGGGAGATTGTTAATCCAATATGTAAGTGCTATTTTACAGCTAATAACCTATTAATCTATTAACTTATTAACTTCCTTAATCTATAAATCTGATTTATTAACTTCCTTTTACATCTTTATCTCTAAAAGTCTTAATTTAAAGGCTCATCTCAAAAGTATAAATCCAATATGTAAATGTCCTTAAACCTTACGTTATATATGTAGAATTAATTTTGGAGGGAATGAAAATGAGAAGCCGCAAAAAAGAACTTTTTGAAATTGTAGACTTTTTACAATTCAACCGGGAAATGGAACAGGAATTGTTCAAGGAAGAAAAGCCGAAATTTTCCCATGAGTTTGATATTGAAAGTGATAAACCTATTGTTGTCATCTTTAGCTCCGATGTTCATTTTGGCTCTATTTATACTGATTTATCAAAACTCAGAAGTATTTTGGAATTTGTTTTTGACCATCCAAGTGTTTATCTTGCTGTAAATGGAGATTATATAGACAACTTTGAACTTCCTGTTCCAAAGCTATTACTTGCAGGAATAAACTCTCAGATAATTCCACCGGCAAAGCAAAGAATGTGGTATGAAGCTTTAATAGATGAGCTTTCAGAAAGAAAAAAGCTTATAGGGGTAACTATAGGAAACCATGATGAATTTTATTCGAATGATTTCATAAAAATACTTCTATCCAAAGATGTTCCTATTTCTCAAAATAGAATGCTTCTAAAACTAAAAGTAGGAAGTGCTGTATATAAAATAGGAATGGTCCATAAATCAAGGTTTAATTCAAGCATTAATCCAATTCATGCATCCCTTAGAGAACTTCAGCTTTACTTTCCAACTTCTGATGTAATAGTTACATCACATACTCATCTTCCTTCTATGGCTATCATTCCATATCCAGGGGAAGATGAAATAACAGAAAGAATATTAATAAAAACTGGAACTTTGAAAAATCAAGACCCATATACATTTAAGTTTTTCAATCCATATCCTGTTTCCCATATATCTACTCCTGCTGTTGTTTTCTATCCAGATGAAAGGCGAATGATACCTTTTTTTAAATTTGAAGACGCAATTTCATTCATAGACAAAGAGCTTGAAATGGAGGTTTAGAAATGACAACGTTGGAGCTAAAACAAAAGAAGCTAAATATATATCCAAAAGATAAAAAAATGCTTACTTTTGATATTGATGGAAGTAAAGCTTCATTTCATCACAGAGACTTAGTGTCCCTTTATTATTTTGTTATCAAAAATATTAATCTTTACTTAAGGAAGGATGTATTTGAGAAAGTTCCACAGCTAAAGATTAAAAATGCTTTACTGGCTTCAAACATCATTTATAAGCCCGAAAGTAGAAGGGTAAATCCGGAGGAAGTAAAAGAAGATGGGATTGAAAGCTATTACAGGGTTGCAACTATAGTCATTAATAAAAAAGCTTTTCAGTTAAACCTTGCAATGCTTTTTGAAATAAAGAAAGAGATAGAAAACTTTTTTGAAAGAACAGATTTTCAAATAAGGTTTTATGAAAATGGTTTTAAGCTTTTTATAACAAAAGAGAAAGATAAAACAATCCTTCAATTTGTTAAAAAAGACTCAAAAGAAGTTATAAGGATTTCTAAAGAAAATATAAAAGTTTTAATACGCCATTTAAAAGAAAAGATGATATATGACTGGAGACTTTATAATGTCCGGATTTCTGATAAGTTTGCGATACTTCAAACCAGAAGGATAAACACTTTCATTTTAAAGATTTCAAATAAAGAATTTGAAATTGGAAGAGATGTATTAATTGCAATATCACTGTCAGTTTAGGGGTAAATAATATGAATAAAAAACAACTTCAAAAAATACTTGAAGAAAGCGTTATTAACCTTTATGAAAGCGGTAAAACTCAAAAAGAAATTGCAAAGGAACTTGGAATATCTAATAAAACAGTATCTAAAATTCTAAAAAAGCATGGAATTACAGCAAAAATAAGTAAAAAACAGCTTGATTTTCTGTTCGAGCTTTTTATGAAACATTTTGAAGTTAAAGACCCTATAAAGCTGAGACAGGATTTAAACTTTCTTTCCTTAAAGCAGGTCAGAGCAATGATAATGACTCTTATGAATTATGAAAAGCTAAAAAGACAAATATCAAATACAGAAAACAAGCTAAAGTACTACGAAAAAATGTTTTCTATTGAAAGGAAAGAGGAGCTTTAACCTTACGTTTATATATTAGGAAAATATTTGGAGGTAGATGTTATGAAGAAAAAACTTTTTGGATTTTTAGCAACAGTAGCATTTGTAAGTTCTGCAAGTGCCGATACCATTTATAGAGAAGTTGTTAAATTATCAAGTGTATGTTATCCTTTGATAGGACAGCCGGAAATACTTGATAAAAAATGCAGCAAAGAAATAAAAGAAATATTTGGGGGAAATTTACCTATCTATGACATAGATTTTAAATCTATTATGCACGTATGTTATAAGAGCTTTATTTCAGAGAAATTTTTTGGGTATGACAGCCCTGTTACACAAGAAAACTTACTTGATTGTATTATGGCTATTGATGAATTTAGATTCGAGAGAAATTAAAAATGATACCAAAGCACAGGTTAGAAAAAGGCTTTATTTATCTTGGAAGGGGATACAGGGTTGAAGATGAAGACCCTATTCCTGATTTTATAAAAATTACAGACCCGGATTTATCAACCCATTTACATGTTTTAGGAGCTACAGGGTCAGGAAAAACAGTATTCCTAACATATCTTGATACCCAGTTTTTATACAATGACTATTCATTAATAAAACTTGATATGAAGTTTGATGAGCAAAATTTTACCCTTGTTTATGCTTTATCCTATCATCTAAATAGACCTTTTTACTTTTTAAACCTTGCAAGTTCTACAGGAAGCAGCTCCGGACTTTCATCATTTGGAACTCATTCATATAATCCACTTGAAACTGGAGATGAGCTTTCAATTACTGCAAAGATAATGCAGGCTACAAAATCAAGCGATGCAGTTTCTTACTATGAAGAAGTTAAAGAAACAACTGTTAAGGCCTTTGTATCTGCATTTTTATCAACAGGTAAGAAATGGACTTTCAAGGACTGGTATGCAACTCTTGTAGATTATGAAATACTTCTTGAACTTATAAAGCAAACTAAAAATGAAATGGCAAGAAGTTATCTTTATAACCTTTATGATAGATTAAATGATGATAGAAAAAGAATTCAGGCAGAAAAAGATATATCCGGACTTAGAAACTTTACAGCCAAAATGTCCGATTATGACTTTTTAAATTCATACAATTCGGATATTAACTTTGAAAGGCTTATATTTGCAAATGGTGTTATATATGTAATTCTTCCAAAGCTATTATTTGGGGAAGTTGCAAAATCTGTTGGAAAGATGATAGCAAGTGATTTGCAGTATATTACAGGATACTTAACAGCAAATATGCAGAAAACAAAAGTAGTTCTTTCTATAGATGAATTTGAAAATTTTGTATTTGAAGGAATACAGGATTTATTTAACAAAGGAAGAAGTGCAGGTGTAAGAGTTATAGCTTCCCATCAATCTTTATCAGATATATCCCATGAAGAAAAAGAAACAATGAAAAGGATAATACAGGCAAATACAAGGATAAAGGTATTCTTATCTCAGGCAGATACAGAAAGCGGGGAATGGTTCAGTCAGCTTGTAGGAAAGAAATCTGTAAAGGTTGGAATGGGACTTGATGATATGATAAACGTCCAGGATGGTCATCAGTATATAGTAGAGCCACATCAATTAACATCTTTATCTAACTTTCAGGCTTATTTTTACATAAGAGGGAAAGCATATAAAGGACATATATATGCAGTTCCTACAGATTTTGAAATTGGAAAGGATGTTCCAATTCCAGATTTTAAACCTGAAATTGATAAAAAAAATGGTATAAGGCTTTGGGAAAAACTTATAGAGAAACAAATGCTTTAAATATCTTTGGAGGTAAAAAAATGAAAAGTAAAATTTTTATTCCTGCTATGTTTTTTATGTTTTTCGTGTTAGCCTCAAAATCAATTTTTGCTATGTCAAAAGAAGATAAAGAGCTAAAAATAGCAGAAAAATTATGCAGATATGGCACACCTAAAGTTATAGGATTTTGTGTAGTTGCAATTGATAAGTACTACAAATTGAAAAACTTTCAAAAAGGAACGGAATTGTTAAAAATAGCATGTAAAGCAGAAGAAAATATATGTGGGTTACTTCTACCTTTAAAAGGAAAAACAGGGGATAATATAAGTTATAAGTTGTTAGCAAATGAGTTTGTAAAAAATAAACTACCGGTTAAACCTATCGGAATATATCCCATAACTGAAGGCTTAAAAGAGCGAATTAATTCTCTTTTAGGTAATATTTCTATTGAAATAATGGATGAAAATACTTCTATGAAAAGAAGTTTTGATGCTGCAACATTTGCTGCTGGATTTGGTCATTTTATAGTTAATGCATCGGATAAAGAAATAGAAAAACTTGCCATAATTCTTGGAAAAGCAGATTATAAAGTAAAGTATAGTGAGTTTTTTAAACTTTACAGAGAGTTTCCCTATTTAATTTATCCTTTTAGATTTACCTCTACTTTATTTTACTTCTCCAGAATTATCGAAACAATGAATGAACTTCCTATGAAATCAAAAGCAACATGGGGATATAATATTGCCTTATATACCGCTAAACTTATAAATAACTCATATAATAAAAAGATTAAAATTCCGGAAAAAACTCAAAATGTAATTTATCTCCTTGCCCAAGATAAATGGCAGGAAGCTATTAATTATGTGAATAAAGTTGTTTCAGACAAAGAACTTAATGATTTTATATGGGAATTAAGTCAATATTATAATGTTAAATTATAATAAAAACCGGCTTTTTGGCCGGTTTATTTTGATTATAAGTTTATAATCATTATTATTATCTAATTTAATATAAAATTTATCTTTTTATTCATCGCAAGGAATATATTTGTCTACTATCCTATATGCTTTATCTTTATCAGATATAGCTGTCTTGCATACATAAAAACACGCTTCCATATGCCGTTTTACAACATCAGGTGAAGCACCGCTAGAATTTAGTGCTATTCTTAAGAATTTAAGATGTCTAATACAACCTTCAATGTTATAACTTCTGTCTCCAGCATCAGCGCATCTTTTCAGAACGTAATTTATAGGACACAACGAACTTTTAGCAAACGAAAAAGATGTTGCTGTACAAATTAGAAGTAGTGATGCTAAAGTTTTTTTCATTTTTATTCCCCCAAATAAAAATTTATTAATTATATAATTAAGATTTTATTTCAACAAGAGCTTTTAATTAATTTGATTATAAATTTATAATCAAAATGTTTCTTTATAATTTTATTCCTTTTAAATACTTTTCTTTCCATATTTAATAACCAACAGAAATCTTCAAATCATCTTTTAGGGATTTTATTATGTTATCTATAAAGGCTGCCGATATTTCTTAATTTTCTTTTGTTTTGTAAAATATTTTATAAATATATACTTTACAAGTAAAATAAAACCTATGGATTTAGAAAAAAATATCGAAAAAGCAAAGCAGGCTTTAAAAGAAGCAGATGCTATTTTAACAACTGCTGGAGCCGGTATGGGTGTTGACTCTGGCCTTCCAGATTTTAGAGGCAAAGAGGGTTTTTGAAGAGCGTATCCTATAGCCAAAAAGCTTGGGCTGAACTTTCAGGATTTAGCAAATCCACGAATGTTTCAAGATGAAAATTTTGTGAAACTCGCTTTAAAGATTATAACCTACACAAATGGTAAAAATATATACTCAAAAGATGTTCTTTTTGAGTTTGAAATGCCGCCTCACAACTAAAAAGAGCTGTAGAACAGCTTATAAAAAAAGACATAATAACTAAAGAAAAAAATAGATTATAAACTCTATTATGGAATTATGGATTAAGAAGAATTTTTAATGAACTCTTGTAGGTAAAAAAATTTTACTTTCTTTTAGCAGACCTTTAAAGTTCTCAACACTGCTAAAGGTTTTTTTTAATATAAAGAGAGTAATTCATGCCTTTTCTCGTGACAAAATCTATGAGCTAATATAAAAAGGATACACAGAGGAAAGAATTATCTAGGTTAATGTGAAGCTGCCAAATGGTAAGATTCATTCTTTTTCTGTCATTAAGCTAAAGGCAGATAGAGTAATGTCCCCGCAAGAAATAGAAAACAGGAAGCTATCAAAAGTTGTGCTTTTACCAGAAAATATGGAGATGGAGACATAATAACCAGGCAGTCTTTGGTTTTTTATATAACTTCTGCCCTTTTTCTACTGGATAAAAATCTTTTGGGGCTTTTGATATTTTCTTTACTTGGTTTTGGAGCTGTTGTTATTTTGCATGATTCACGGAAAAATGAGTATGAAAAAATAGAAAAAACTTTGTCTTAGGAGGATATTCTTGTTTTTAAAACAAAAATGAGCTTATAGATGGTGTTTTAGAGAGATTACCACCTGAAGCACAGAATAGAATCAGAATAAAGATAGATATAAAGAAGACAGTAATTTTAATGCTTATATATACATCAGCAGTTCTGCTATTTAGTTATTCATTTAAAGAACCATATTATCTGCTTTTCTTAGCTATGAACCATTTCTTAATAACGGATGCCAGAGCAAAAGTTCAAAGCTCTGTAAAAGAGATAAATACAGCTGAAGTTTTAAGATATATGATAACTCTTATAAATGTTGCTTTGCAGATAAAAGAAAAAATTCCTTTATACACTGGAGAGATATTAGGCCAATCTGATTTTGAGGAAATATCTGATTACATAGAAAAGTGCCCAGTGGTTTAGCCAATTATTAGGTAAAAGACCTATGAGAATAGCTTTTGGGATAGAAGATACTTTAAATGTTCAGGATAATTATGCATACCCTGTAGAACCCCATCAACTAACATCTTTGCAAAACTTTCAGGCTTATTTTTATGTTCGCGGAAAAGCATACAGAGGTCACATATATACCGTCCCATCTGATTTTGAAATTGGAAAAGATATTCCTTATCTCAGGATAAAGCCTACTATAAAAAAGAGAAAATGGCATAAAACTACGGGAAAAGCTTTTAAATAAACAAAGGTAAGAGTAGCAGCCGAAGTTTGTAAAAATAAAAGAAGGGCTATGCTTTCATAGCAAATCATTTACATTTCTTATAAGTTTGATTTTTTCAGTTACGGTTGCCTTTTCAAAATCACTATCCAAAGAAGCTATTTTATCTATTCCGTAATACTTACAAGTAGCTAAAATTAAAGCATCATTAGTTAATAGGCTATATCTTTCTATAAGTTCCAGAGAAAGGTTTAGTACATCTTTATTTTCTTCCAATACTTCAAATAACAAAAGTAACTCTGAATAATTTTTTAACTCTTTTATTAGATCTGAGATTAAACTTTGGCTTTTAAGCGTTAATATGGACTTGCATTTCTTTAGCTGTAGTATTTCCTTTAAAATTTTCAATAAAAATGGAACTGTCAACAAATATTTTATTGTTCATACCATTCGAATTCTGATTTTGCCTCTAATTCTTTATTTTCTTTTAAAGTATTAAATGTTGTATCTATAAGTTTTTTTGCTTTTTCTTTTTTCTCTATTTCTTCAATAAAATTTTTTATTTGCTCTAAAGTTAAAGATGTTTTTATCTTTAATTCTCCATTGTCTTTTGTTTCTATTATAACTCTACCCATACTAACACCTTAATTAAATTAAAATTTATTAACTAAATATAAAGCATAGAAACAATTTTGCCATAGAACTATAATTTAACAAAATAAGCATTTTCTATATCCTTTAAAAGTTCCTCCTCTGTATCAGGCGATATCTGGACTTTATATTTCCCAAGTAAATCCAAAAACTCTATACGGGATATACCCAGTAGTTTAGCAGCCTTACCAGAAGATATTTTTCCAAGTTCATATAACTTAGCTAAGGCAGCTATTTTTATTTCATCTTCTTTTAAATTAAGTTCATCTGGAACCTCTATTACAATTTTCATTAAGGATACCCCTATAAAATTTTTTGGTTAAAATAAAGATGTGTTTTCTGTAAGATTTTACAACAGAAACGAGAATTATTTGTCTTCTTTGTCCTTTCCAAATATTTTTTTCCACTCAATTGAAGAAACTGCCATAAATCCGAAAGTAAGAATCATAAAGTATCCCAATCCTATAACCATAATTCTTAAAATAATAGGAATTTCGCTTTCTTCAACGATAAATTTAAAGGAAATATAAAATAAATATGGAAAAGTTATAACAACAAAAGTAAACCCAAATATAAAGTAAAACCTAAGAAAATACTTTTCCCACTTACCCATATAAATATTTTAGTTCCATCTAAACCTAAAAGCCAGATAACCTAAAAGCCTCTGCAACCTAAATGCAAACAACCTAACTGCCACAGGCATTGTAAACTGTAAGGTTTTATTAGCAGTAAGGTTTTTGCTGTAAGGTTTTTTAGCGAAGCGGCGGCTGCAAAAATTTTATGAAACTTCTTGAATTCTTTTAATTGATTGTTTTCATCTATAGCTTTGAATTTATTAGAAAACAATTGTTCCAAATATTAGATTGAAAAGACTTGTCCAAATATACACAATTGTGTATATTTTGTAGTATGAACTTTACTTCATACCAAGAGGTATAGCAATGGCAGCCATAAAAAAAACAATATCATTACCAGAAGAATTATACAAAGAGGCAGAAAACTTATCTAATAACTTTAGTGAAATAGTCAAAGAGGCTCTCTCTGAATATATAAAAAAGAAAAAAATAGAAAAAACTCTTTCAACTGCAGGAGCCTTTAAGGATATGAAAGAAACAGGAATAGAGTATGTAGATAAAATAAGAAACG
>WIAL01000016.1 GCA_015519975.1 Hydrogenothermaceae bacterium
AGATGTGAATGCAAGTAGAAATATAGGGGTTAGAAGTTCTAACCCTATGATACACAAAAGAAGAAGAACCGTCCTTAGAATGCTTGTAAGGGCATATCTAAGCGACGCTAAAAATTATGCCTGTAATAGTCGGGCTTGTGAGGTAATTCTAAGCAACAGATATTTTATAGGCTATTATGAGCCTCTTAGGATTACCTCCAAAGAGAAATCATAGAGGTTTTCTATGTTTTTCTATGGTTTCTCAGACTATTTCCTTATTAAATCAAAAAACTCTTCTACGTTTACAAAAAAACTTTCTATATCTAAATTTTTGCATAATTGTTGTTTGTAGCAGTGAAAAAAACTCTTTTAAAGTAAGGAGTTCAAGATCAGATAGAGCATCCATATAAGAGTTAAAATCTAGCCCAAGTTTATCGTGCAGTTTAGCAAGCTGTATGTAGTTCTTTTTAATTTCTTCTATATTTCCTTCCAAAAATTTATGGTAACTAAAAATTAAATTTTTTATTTGCCTTCTTTTGATATCTTCTACATCTCTTCCAGAAAAAAATTTAGAAAAATAATTATCTGATATTAATTTATCGTAAAACTCATCATAAACTCTTTTAAGAACAAACTCAAACGTATCTAAAACTTTGTTCATTTTTTCTCCATCAATAATGGTTATTAATTATAAAATAGCTCATATTTTCCTAATATCTACGTATTCACCGGATGGAAAATCATTTTTCAATCTACTTAAGAGGTTAAATATTCTTTCTGCTGCTTCTAAAGGGGTTTGCTTTGGAGAGGTTTTAAGTCTTCTAACAGAAGGAAATTTTTCTTCATCTACATTCTCTAAAATGTACTTAAGCATTGGAGTAAGTACAAGTCCAGGAGCTAATGCTGTTATATGAGTTTCTGGCATTTCTCTAGAGTAAAGTTTTAAAAGTACATTTAAAGATGCCTTTGATATGGAGTATCCACCCCATCCTTTATTTGCATTTACTGCAGCCCCTGAAGATATTCCAATTATTTGATTTACTTTTATACTTTCATTTATAAAAAAATCTAATATAACTTTATTAGCCCAAACATTTACTGTCATTACTTCCTGTATTTCATAAAGGTTTGTTTTATTTATTTCTTTTATATCTCCTAGAATTCCTGCGTTTAAAATTGCAAGGTCTATTTCTTCAGTATCTAATAGGTCTTTCATACATTTATAAATATTCTCAAGTGCTCTTAAATCACATTTTACAAAGTTTATCTTTCCTTCAAACTCTTCAGGTAAATGTCTGCTTAGAGCATAAACTTTATATTCTTTTTTTAAGGCAATCTCTACAAATGCTTTTCCAAGGCCAGAGCCAATACCTGTTATGAATAGACTTTTCATTTTATCACCTTGACTAGCTAATTTCGAATATTCATATTTAAGTATAGAAAAAAACTCTTGACAAGTTTATAATATTAATATAAATTTATTTAACAATAACACACTAAAATTTCAAGGAGGATTTAAATGTTTAGCGAAAATTTACTTGATAAGCGGTCTAAAGATGTTTTGGAAGAGGCGAAATCCAAAGCCAGAGCAAGAGGGGATAGGCTTGGAGATACAGATCATTTGCTACTTGCACTAATCTCTAGAAAGGATTCACCTTTAACTAAGGTATTAGAAAAAAGAGGTATAGATACTAAAGATTTAATTCAAAAAGTAAATGAATATTTAAAGGATTTATACTCTCAAATTGATAAATCTATTAAAGATTATGTTTCTTATATTAAAGATTTACAATCTCAGCTCTCACAGGTTAAATCAAGTATTAATCAGATCACAAATGAGCTAAAAAAAATAGCTCAGGCAAAAAAACAGCTTGAGCAAGAATTAAAATATGAAGAAAGCAGTTTCTGGGGTGGATTTGGAAGTTCTACTAGACTGGAATATGAAAGACTTTCAAGGTACGAAAGGGAATTAAAGTCCCAGCTTGCTCAAATTAAAAATTCACTTCTTCAGGTAATGGACGAGCAAACTGCAGATACATTTTTAAATGGAGATATTAGTCTATCTGCTGTTTTATATAAAATAATTGAAAACTCTGATTTTGTTAAACAGTTAAAAGATTTAGGAATATCTCCTGATAGAGTTGTTGTAAAAATTGCTGAAGAGGCGCTTGGTACAAAAAGTGGTAAAATTTATTCAAATAATCTAGTAAAAGTTTTAGAAAAAGCTGAGAAATTAGCTTTAGAAAAAGGTGAATCTCAGGTTTCACCTGTTCAGATCGCAACAGCTTTAATTGAAGCAAAAGATACAATAGCAGGAAAAATATTAGAACAAATATTAACAGGAGGAAAAGAAAAGATGGATGGAGAAAACATTGAAAGAGAAATGGCTGAAGAAGAAAAATCAGCTCTTGAAAAATATGGTGTTGATTTAACAGCACTTGCAAAAGAGGGTAAATTAGACCCTGTAATTGGTAGAGAAAAAGAAATACAGCAAGTTATTGAAATACTTTTAAGAAGAACTAAAAACAACCCTGTACTTGTTGGGGAAGCAGGTGTTGGTAAGACTGCAATTGTTGAAGGTCTTGCCCAAAAGATTGTAAATAAAGAAGTTCCAGAAGACCTTTTTGATAAGAGAATAATTGCTCTTGATATGGGAGCATTACTTGCCGGTACAAAATACAGAGGTGAGTTTGAAGAAAGATTAAAAGCTATTATTGATGAAGTTAAAAAGTCTGAAGGTGAGATAATACTATTTATTGATGAGCTTCATACAATAGTTGGAGCAGGTGCAACTGAAGGCTCAACAGATGCAGGAAATTTATTAAAACCAGCCCTTGCAAGAGGAGAGCTTAGAGTAATCGGTGCAACAACTTTAGAAGAATACAGAAAGTATATAGAAAAAGACCCGGCACTGGAAAGAAGATTCCAGCCTGTACTTGTTGAAGAACCTGATGTTGAAACAACAATTGAAATATTAAAAGCTTTAAGACCTAAACTTGAAAAACATCACGGTGTAAAAATCGATGACTCTGCACTTGAGGCAGCAGCTAAATTAACTGATAGATACATACAGGATAGAAGACTGCCTGATAAAGCTATCGATGCTTTAGACCAGGCCTGCGCAAGAAAGAAATTAAAACTTGTTTATGCTCCACCTGAAGTTATAGAGCTTGAAAGAAAAATAAAGCTTTTAGAAGAACAAATAGTTCAGGCATCTTTGGAAGGAGATTACGAAAAAGAAGCACAGCTTAAAATTGAAAAGGCTAACCTTGAGAAACAGCTTAAAGAACTAATGATGAAATCAGACAACGAGCACGTAAGATTAGAACAGCTCAAAAAACAGCTTGAAGAAATAGAAAAACAAATAGAAGAAGCTGCTGAAAAAGGAGACTATGAAAAAGAGGCAGAGCTCAAAATTGAAAAAGCTAAAATTGAAAAAGAAATAAAAGAACTTGAACTCAAAATTGCTGAAAAAACTGTTGTTACTGAAGACGACGTCGCAGAAGTTGTTTCTGACTGGACAGGTATTCCATTATCAAAACTCAAAGAAGAAGAAATGGAGAAACTCTTACATCTTGAAGAAGAACTTCATAAAAGGGTTGTTGATCAAGAGCACGTTATTAAGACCGTAGCAGAAGCTATAAGAAGAGCAAGAGCAGGTCTTTCAGACCCAAGAAAACCACTTGCATCATTTATGTTCCTTGGACCAACAGGTGTTGGTAAAACTGAAACTGCGAAAGCACTTGCAGAATTACTATTTGGAGACGAAGATGCATTAATTAGACTTGACATGTCTGAATTTAAAGAGGAACACTCTGTTGCTAAATTAATTGGTGCACCTCCAGGATACGTTGGATACGAGGAAGGTGGAAAACTTACTGAAGCAGTAAGAAGAAAACCTTATTCTGTAGTACTTCTTGATGAGATAGAAAAAGCTCATCCAAGAGTTTTTGACGTATTCTTACAAGTGTTAGACGATGGAAGATTAACAGATGCACAGGG
>WIAL01000017.1 GCA_015519975.1 Hydrogenothermaceae bacterium
CTAAGTATTGAACTTGGAAGATGTCAGGAAAGGGTAAGACATTTAGAAGAAAAATTTAAAGATTGTAAAGAAAACAACTCCTAAGTTAAGTTATAATAACTGAAAAATTTTTCAGGAGTTTGCAAAACTTGGGAGTACTTAGATTTTTAAATGCAGGAGAGTCCCACGGACCGGCTTTAACAGCTATTATAGAAGGTATGCCTTCAAACCTTAAAATATCTTCAGATTATATAAATAACGAACTTGCCCGCCGTCAAAAAGGATACGGACGGGGTGGAAGAATGAAAATAGAAAAAGACAAAGCGAAAATACTTTCAGGAATTAGGTTTGGATATACACTTGGAAGTCCTATTACATTAATGATAGAAAACAAAGACTGGGAAAACTGGACAGATATAATGTCAATTGAAGGACAGCCTGTTGATAAAAGGGAGATAACAAACCCTCGTCCAGGTCATGCTGATTTAGTTGGCGGAGTAAAGTACGGCTTTGAAGATTTAAGAAATGTACTGGAAAGAGCTTCAGCAAGGGAAACAACCACAAGAGTAGCAGTAGGAGCAGTCTGCAAACAGCTTTTAGAAGATATAGGAATAAAAATAGGAAGTTATGTTGTTTCGATAGGAAATCTCTCTGTGAAAGATAAAATTCAAGATATACCTCTTGAAGAAAGGGCGCAAATTGCAGAAAACTCTGAAGTTAGAATTCCTGTCCCTGAAGAAGATGAAAGGTTCAAACAGTTAATAGATGAGGCAAAAAAAGAAGGTGAAAGTCTAGGTGGTATATTTGAGGTTTTTGCAACCGGCGTTCCTATGGGTCTTGGATCTTATGTTCAATGGGACAGAAGACTTGACGGTAAAATAGCACAGGCTATGATGAGCATTCAGGCTATGAAAGCTGTAGAAATAGGAGAAGGATTTTCACTTTCTGAAAAATTTGGTTCTAAGGCTCATGATGAAATATTCTGGGACGAGGAAAAAGGTTTTTACCATAAAACAAATAGAGCTGGTGGACTTGAAGGTGGTATGACAAATGGCGAACCTATCTTAGTTAGAGTAGGAATGAAACCTATACCAACATTAATGAGAAAAAAATCACTTCAGTCAGTAAATATAAAGACAAAAGAGCCTTTTGACGCAGCAAAAGAAAGATCAGATGTTACAGCCGTTCCGGCTGCAGCTGTTGTTGGAGAGGCAATGCTCGCAATAGTTCTTGCAGGTGCAGTCCTTGAAAAATTTGGAAACGACAACTGGCTTGAGATAAAAGAAAGAATAAAAGAATACAAAGAATCCATCAAAAAGTATCCTCAATAATCCTTTACCATGATGAAAATTTTTTGCTATAATATTTGGAGTTTGCGTTAATACAAAGAAATGGAGGAAGCATTGGAAGGATTATATACCAACCATATAACTATGGCTATAATTGAAATGATAGTGGTATTTGCAATATTTGCTATATTTGCAAGACAGCCAAAGTTAGTTCCATCCAAAATTCAAAATATATTTGAAGCCTATATTGACTTTACAAAGAATATGATTGAAGAAAATATGGGAAAAAAGGGAATGAAATACTTCCCTTTAATAGCTGGAATTGGTTTATTCGTATTCTTTGGTAACCTTCTTGGAATGATTCCAGGATTTGAATCTCCTACAGCTAATATAAATACAACTTTAGCACTGGCTTTACTTGTATTTTTTATCTACAACTTTGAAGGTATAAGAGAACAAGGCTTTGTAAAATACTTTAAACACTTCTTTGGACCTATTAAATGGATGGCTCCTTTATTTTTCATTCTTGAAATAATATCTCATATAAGCAGACCTATTACCCTTGCACTTCGTCTTTTTGCGAATATGACAGGTGGTGAAATTTTAACAGTAGTTTTAATTTTCCTCGTTCCTCTTTTAGTTCCATTACCAATTATGTTTATCCACTTTTTCCAGGTATTCTTACAGACTTATGTATTCATGATATTAACAACTGTTTATATAGCAACTGCAATTATACATTCTGAGCATTAATTAAGGAGCTGATAATGGTAAAAATAGAAAAAATTCTCGTTAATATTGACTTAACTCCAAGTGCGGTAAAAGCTGTTGAATGGGGCAAAACTTTAGCAAGCTTATCAAACGCAGAGCTAATTCTTTTCTATGATATGGATGAAGTTAAAGCAGTTGGAGATTATGCTAATTTATTTGCCTTTCCGGTAGATATTGATTTAGAAGAAAAAACAAAAGAAAAAGTAGAAAAAGCTTTCGAAAGATATTTAAAAGAATATGAAGGAAGTTACAAATATGAGTTTTTATGCTGTGGTAAGGATAATTTAGTTAATTACATTAAAGACAACAACATAGATTTAGCTATTTTAAATGAAAAATATATGTCTATTGTTTCAAAAATAAGCTGTCCTGTACTTATAACGAAATAAAATATTTTAAGGAGGTTTTATTTAATGAGAAAACTTACAGCTTTCATGCTCTTACTGCTAGCTGCAGGAGCTTACACAGGTGCTTTTGCTGACATCGGAAGTGCTGATGCTGAAAAAATAGCAAAAGCAATATTCTACGGTGCTCTTGCTATTGGTGCTGGTGTTGCTATTGGTGCTGCTGCTGGTGGTGGTGGTGCAGGTCTTGGTTCTGCAGTTCAAGGTGTTATAGAAGGTATGGCTAGAAACCCTAATATGGGACCAAAACTTTTAACTACTATGTTCATCGGTATGGCTCTTATTGAAACATTTGTTCTTTATGGTTTCTTAATTGCTATCATATTCCTCTTCACTGGAATCTACGACGGTTCTGCAGGATTTTCAAGAGGATAATCTAAATAATTTTGTGATATAATTATAATCCTTAAAGGGCGTATCTCTTGATACGCTCTTTTTATTTTAAATAAAGTAACCTGGAGGTCTTTCAATGCCTGAGAAAGTAAAAAATCGTTTATCAAATAAGAAAAGACACAGAACTTCTGGATTTTTAGCAAGAAAAAGAACTAAATCTGGTAGAAAAATACTTGCTAGAAGAAGAAGAAAAGGTAGAAAAAGATTGGCAGTTTAATTACAATTAAATCTCGTAAAGAGATAAAAGACGTTTTATCTAAAGGTAAAAAACTTGAAACTTTTCATTTAATTTTTTTTGTGAAAAAAAACAATCTGGGGTTTCCCAGATTTGCATTTATAATTTCAAAGAAATTTTCAAAAAAAGCTGTTGAGCGGAATAGGATAAAAAGGATTATCAAAGAGGCTTTAAGGCTAAATCTTCATAAATTAGAAGATTTAAGTTATGATATAGTTGTTATACCGAAAAAGCATCTGCTAAATAAAAAAATGCAAAATTTAATAAAAGATGTACTTAGCTTTCAGGAAACCTTAAGAGAATTAAATGAAAAAAATAGTAATATTTTTAATTAAAGTATACCAAAAGGCTTTATCGCCTTTTTTGGGAAACTCATGTAGATATTATCCTAGTTGTTCAAACTACTCAATACAGGCAATAGAAAAGTATGGAATTTTAAAGGGTAGTTTAAAATCAATATGGAGAATACTAAGGTGCAATCCATTTTCAAAAGGTGGAATAGACAATCCATAAAGGAGAAAAGGTAGATGTTTAATAACAACGACGATATGCAAAAAAGGATACTTTTATTTTTTGTTATAGTTTCTGTGCTTCTAATAGGATATACAATTGTAAATCAGCTAATAAATCCTACACCTGAAAAACAGGTATCACAGCAAAAAACTACAGCTCAAAAAGTCGAAACCCAGGAAAAAGTTGTAAAAAATACAGAAAATAAACCAGATGAAAGCACTCAAAAAACAGAAAATACTCAAAAAATAAACAAAACATATGTATCTTCAGGCACTTATGATCTTCTTTTAGATAACAGAAGATTTAAATCTGATAATTTAAAAGATTTTGTTGAAATAAAAACAAGTTATGGAATTGTTAAAATATCTAAAGTTGGGGCAAGGGTAATATCTGTATATCTAAATCAGTACGACACTGATACAATACCCAAAATAGCTAAAGATAATAAAATATTCCCAACAGAAATAATAACTACAAACCCTAAAGTTACTGCTTTAATTGACTTTTCAAAATATGAATTCAAACAGGAAGGTAAAAAATATATATTTGAGCTAAATAAAGACGGTATAAAAATAAAGAAAATATTTGTTTTAAATCCTGATGAAACAATATCATATAGACTTGAATACTCTGGACTTGATAATTTAGGAATTGCTGTTGTTAACGGTATAACTCCAGAAGCAGAAGCTTCCACATTTGGTCATAGAGGATCTTTAATAAAAACAGATAAAGAACTTATAAAAATAGATTCAGACATAAAAACAACTCAAATAATTAGAGGAAACATAATCTGGGCTGGTGAAGAAGATAAATACTTCCTACAAATGATAGCAAATAAAACAGGCTTTACTTCCACATATGTAATACCTTTAGCAAATGAAACAACATTAACTTTATCTGAGATTAAAGGAAATTTAGAAGGATTTTTCTTTGGAGGACCTAAACTTTACTCACTTCTTGGCCAGATAAATGAAAAATATAAAAAAGAATGGAATGTAGATTTAGCTCTGAGGGATACTATAGATTTTGGTTTCTTTGGAATCCTTGGAAAACCTTTATTCTTAGTACTTCACTTTATTTACAATTTTATACACAACTGGGCACTTGCAATTATTATACTTACAGTTTTACTTAGAATAATACTGTTCCCTTTAAACCATAAATCTTTAAAAGCCATGAAAAAAATGGCAGATCTTGCCCCTGAAATTAAAAAACTGCAGAAAAAGTATAAAGATGACCCTCAAAAACTTCAAGCTGAAATGATGAAACTGTACGCAGAAGCAGGGGCAAACCCGATGAGCGGGTGTTTGCCTATAGTTGCTCAAATTCCTATATTTATTGCCCTTTATAATGTGCTTATGGTTTCTGTTGAGCTAAAAAATGTACCGTTTTTATGGATACCAGACCTTTCACAGCACGACCCGTATTATATACTTCCAATTTTAATGGGTCTTTCAATGGTCGCCCAGCAGTGGATTACTCCGTCGTCTGATAAGAATCAAAAAATGATAATGTACGTAATGGCCGGTGTATTTACATTCCTATTTATGAATTTTCCGGCAGGGCTTGTTTTATACTGGCTTACAAATAATATTTTAGGACTCCTTCAAAGCTTTTTAATAAACAAAACAATGAAAAAAGAAGGTAAAAAAGCTTGAAATTAAAAATAAACTTAATATTTTTTGAGAAAAAGTTAAATCAAGATATCTGAAAATGACAAAAGATACAATTGTTGCCAACGCAACTCCTTTGATACCTTCAGCAGTTTCAATAATAAGAATTAGCGGAAAAGATGCCCTGAAAATAGGGCAGTCTATTTTTTCAAAAAAGGAAGATATAAAACCCCGTAAAGTGTATTTTGGGAAATTTAAAGACAGTGAGGGAAACATTATAGATGAAGGAATATTTATATATTTTAAAGCACCTTACAGCTTTACAGGTGAAGATGTAGTAGAGATACAAACCCATGGAAGCGTTCCTGTTGTAAAAAAAATAATAAATGAAGCCATAAAACTAGGCGCAAGATTTGCAGAGCCTGGAGAATTTACAAAAAGAGCATTTTTAAATGGAAAAATAGATCTAACCCAGGCAGAAGCTATAGCCCAGCTGATAGAGGCAAAAACAGAAAAAGCTTCTCAGGCAGCGGTTAATATACTTGAAGGAAAACTTTCATCTCAAGTTAGACGACTAAGAGATGCTTTAATGAATATTGAAAGTCTTATAGAAGCTGAACTTAACTTTCCTGAAGATGTTGAAGAAATGCCCCTTGAAAGTATAAAAAATGACCTTGATAATGTTATAAGACAGATAAAACAGCTATTATCTACTTATAAAAAGGGAAAACTGATTACAGAAGGTATAAAACTTGCAATAGCAGGCCGTCCTAATGTTGGAAAATCATCACTTTTCAATGCTCTGATAGGTTATGAAAGGGCAATTGTATCAGATATTCAGGGTACAACCAGAGATTTTATAGAAGAAAGTTTTAATATACAGGGTATACCTGTAAAACTTATTGATACAGCAGGAATAAGACATTCAACAGACGAAATAGAAAAAATTGGAATAGAAAAAACAAAAGAGAAAATTAAAGAAGCTGATATTGTTCTTTTTGTTTTTGATGCGTTTGAAGGTTTAACTGAAGAAGATTTAAAAATATATGAAGATATTAAACATAAATCTCCAATTATAGTTGCAAATAAAGCAGATTTACTACTTGATAAAGATAGAAAAAAGTATTATTTTAAAGATATAATATTTACATCTACGAAAACTCAGGAAGGAATTCAAGAACTAGAAAACAGAATATTCAATATTTTAGGTTTAACCGAAGATATAGACTCTGAAGTTTATATTAATTTAAGACATCAGGAAATACTTGAAAAAAGTTTAAAAATACTTGAAAAAGTCAATAATAATCTAAAAGACTATGAAAACTTTAAAGAAATTTTGATGCTTGAAATTAGAGAAGCAAAAGAACATTTAAGTGAAATTATAGGAGAAATTACAACAGAGGATGTCCTTGGGAATATTTTCAGCTCATTCTGTATTGGAAAATAACTATTAAAAATCAAAAGGAGGAACCATTAATTATGGCTGAAACAGTAAACATTAAAGATATAAGTTTAGAGCAAATGCAGAAGATGACTCTGTCGGAACTTCAAAAACTTGGGAAAGATTTAGGACTTCAAAGAACAACAGGCTTAAAAAAACAAGAACTTATAACAAAAATTCTTGAACATAAAGCAAAAGAAGAAGGTTTAAATTTTATTCAAGGTGTTTTAGAAGTTCTTCCAGAAGGATACGGATTTATCCGTTCTATTGAAAATAATTATAATCCTCATTCTTCAGATATTTACGTATCACCTTCTCAAATTAAAAAATTTGGATTAAGAACTGGAGATTATATTGTTGGTATAGCAAGACTTCCTAGAGAAGGTGAAAAATACAGGGCTTTAATAAAAATTCAGGCAGTTAACGGAGTTGAGCCAGAAGCAGTTAAGAAAAGACCTATATTTGATAGATTAACTCCTTTTCACCCAACTGAAAGGTTTAATTTAGAATATGACCCATCTGATTTATCAACAAGGGTTGTAAGTTTAGTATCTCCAATTGGTAAAGGACAAAGAGGGTTAATAGTTGCTCCTCCAAAAGCTGGTAAAACAGTTTTAATACAAAGACTTGCAAAAGCGCTAATAAAAAACCACCCAGAAGTTCATATAATCATTCTTCTTATCGATGAAAGACCAGAAGAAGTTACAGAAATGAGAAGAATTGTTGGAGAAGGCGCTGAGGTTGTAGCATCTACTTTTGATGAACCGCCAGAAAGACATATGCATGTTGCCGAGCTTTTAGTTGAAAGAGCAAAAAGACTTGTTGAAAATGGACAAGATGTTGTTATACTTCTTGACTCTATGACAAGACTTGCAAGAGCTTCAAACGCTATAACTCCTCCAACAGGAAGAGTTTTATCTGGTGGTATAGAAGCAACAGCCCTGCAAAGACCTAAGAAATTCTTTGGTGCAGCAAGAAACATAGAGGAAGGAGGAAGTTTAACTATCCTTGCAACGGCTCTTGTCGAAACAGGTTCTAGAATGGATGATGTTATTTTTGAAGAGTTTAAAGGAACAGGAAATATGGAACTTTACCTTGACAGAAAACTTATGGAAAGAAGGGTATTCCCTGCTATAAATATAGCAAAATCTGGAACAAGAAAAGAAGAGCTCTTACTGGAAGACTGGGAACTTCAAAGACTATGGATACTTAGAAAATTCCTTTCTACAATGGATGAAGTTGAAGCGATGGAATTTTTACTAAGTAAACTGTCTAAATTTAAAACAAATGAAGAGTTCTTAAAATCCATGAATGCTTGATGATAATTGTTAAAAAATGTAAAATATTTATTTGCCGTTCTTGAAAAATTTTAATTAAGAATTATATTTGGAGGTATAAAATTGAAAAAAGACATACACCCTAAAGTTGAGCCTACTAAATTTGTTTGCAGTTGTGGTAACCAGTTTGAACTTCTTTCTACAAAAGGTGGAACAGTATATATAGAGGTTTGCAACCAGTGTCATCCGTTTTATGTAGGAAAGCTTAAAATTAAACCTTTATTTTTAGAACTACAGGGTGCTGTTGCTGAGCAAAAATGAGCAAAAAATTACTTGGGAAAAAAAGTGAATTAGAAGCAAAATTAAAAGAGGTTGAAGAAAAATTAGCTGCCCCTGAAGTTGCTAACAATCCACAGCAACTTCAGCAGCTCGCTAAAGAACATAAGCATTTATCTCATGTTGTTGAACTTTTCAATAAGTATGAAGATGTTGAAAAAAATATAAAAGAGACAAAAGAACTTTTGCATTCTCAAGATGAAGAAATGAGACTCCTTGCTGAAGAAGAACTGGATAATCTAAAATCTCAAAAAGAGAAATTAGAATCTGAAATTCAACTTGCCCTGATTCCAAAAGACCCAAACGATGATAAAAACGTTATCCTTGAAATAAGACAGGGTGCAGGTGGAGATGAAGCTGCACTTTTTGCAGCTGAACTTTTTAGAATGTATCAAAGATATGCAGAGAAAAACGGCTGGAAAGTTGAAGTTTTAAGCTTACATGAAAATGAAAGAGGCGGAATAAAAGAAGTTATTGCTCTAATTAAAGGTGAGGGAGCATACTCAAAACTTAAATATGAAAGCGGTGTTCACAGAGTACAAAGAGTTCCTGAAACTGAAAGCTCAGGGAGAATTCACACATCTACAGTAACAGTTGCAGTACTACCTGAAGCCGAAGAGGTAGATGTTGAGATAAATCCAGATGATTTAAAAGTTGAAACAATGAGAGCTTCTGGAGCAGGTGGTCAGCACGTAAACACTACAGATTCGGCTGTTAGAATTACTCATATTCCAACAGGAATAGTTGTATCCTGCCAAGATGAAAGGTCACAACTTCAAAACAGAGCAAAAGCAATGCAAATTTTAAGAGCAAGACTTAAAGATTATTACGATAGAATTCAGCAGGAAAAGATAAAATCAGAAAGAAAATCTCAAGTTGGTACCGGAGATAGAAGCGAAAAAATTAGAACATACAACTTCCCTCAAAACAGAGTAACAGACCACAGAATAGGTTATACTTCACACAGAATAAATGAGATATTAGACGGCGACCTTGACGAAATAATTGACCAGTTAATACTAAAAGATCAAGAAGAAAAATTAAATTCATTATCTGTTTAATAAAAAGCGCCCGTAGCTCAACTGGATAGAGCATGTGACTACGGATCACAAGGTTGGGGGTTCGAGTCCCTCCGGGCGCATTAAGAAAATTCAAAGATAACCCGCAAAAATAAAAGATAAAATCAAAAATATCCATTTGTAATTCTTTGTAATTCTTTGAAAAAATATGTAAAAATTGCACCCAAATTTCACTCATTATCTGCTTCCACAGCACTTATAAACTTCTCTGATATATCTGGAATAGCTGCTCTTATTCTGATCCAAGGAGGAAGCATATGAATTCCAATTGGATTTTCAACAAATTCATCTTTAGCTATCTTTAAAGCAGTTACAAAGTTTTCTACTGCAGATATTTCTCTATGTCTATCATATTCTAAACCGTTTATCAATGAAAGAGCATTATATTTTTCAATAGCTTTTTGAGCTTCTACCAAGTAAGTCGTCAGTAAACTTCTGAAAAATGAATCAGACAGCACTACTCCATCTTGAGTTAAAACCCTAAATAAAGCTTTTGCAATATCTACAGCCATTTTTGTAAGGCCTTCTTGCGGGGATTTTCCCATTTTTTGATGTTTATGTTCATAATTTTCCATAACTTCAACTTGGGCTATTCTATTTACAGATGTATTTTGATAAACTTCTGAAAGCATAGAGACTTCAAGCCCCCATGTTGGAGATATCCTAAGACCTCTTGCTAAACTTCTAATAAATGCAAATTCTCCAGATAGAGCATACCTGAAACTATCTAAATATTCTAAAAATTTATAATTACCTAACATTTTCTTTAATGCTCTTATTAAAGGTGTATAGTAAAGCCTTGTAACTCTACCATAAAGTTTTTCACCATATCTTGCATAATAGCCTTTACTAAATTCAAAATCAAGAGCAGGATGAACAACCGGATAAAAAAGTCTGGCAGGAAGTTCTCTTGTATAATTCACAATATCGCAGTCATGTAAAGCTATTGCATACGCATTTGCATCTGAAAGAATATATCCTAAGGTCATCCAAACAGAACGCCCCTTCCCTTGGGGACCTATATCAAAATTATTTTCCTGTATCTCTTTATAAATTTTTTGCATGTTTGGTCCGTCGTGCCATACTATACGAACTGTTGTGGGTATTTGAGACATTATTTGTTTAACTCTTTTAAACTGTTCTTCATTAGCTCTATCAAGTGATAAGACTATCCTATAAAGGTAAGATATTTTTTTTAATTCTTCTACTATTTTAGGCATAGCCGGACCTTCAAACTCAGAATAAAGGGCAGGAAGAAGTAAAACCATATTCCTTCTTTTTGCAAAAAGTTGAAGTTCATATTCAAGTTCTTCTATACTTCTATTTCCAAGCCTTTGAAGGGTTGTTATCAATCCATTTTGAAAAAAATCAGACATTTTCTACCCCCATATTTTTATTAAATAATCTTTCATTTCTTCAAATTTAACTGCTTGGTTTTCATAGTACTGCTCAGCTTCTTCAACAGTTTTGTCTTTAAGTTCGTTTACTAATGATGCTACACGAGCATTATATAGAGGGATCATAGTATCGAGCATTTTAAATTTTTGTCTAGGTGTTGCATGGAAATACGCTGCATATCTATATACTATTCTAACCCATGATTCTACAGGCATAATAAAATCTTCCTCTTTTTCTACTAAAAATAGCTTTTCTATTAATTTAAAATCTTCTTTATCCAGTATATTTTTCCATACAGGTGCAAAGTTGTTATACCCTATTTTAAAATACTCAATTAAACCAGTAACATTTATTTCAAAAGGCTGAGGTCTTTCACCTATGAATTCTCCCAAAATCGGTACTTCTTCGGAACCTTTAATATTTTTCCAGTAATTTTCAAATTTTTCTTCTTCCATTAAATTAAATATTGTACCTACTACTTCCCTGTACATATCGCTAAGTTCTGTTGGATCTTTCTCTTTATGGATTTTAGCCCCAAGTCTTGCCTGACATAATTTATATCCGTCTACTATTGCATTTGTTGTCAGCCATATATCTATTCCAAATTTTGCAACTTCCGTTTCCCATACATCCTGGTCTAAATAATCCTTTATAAGCTTTTGTGAAAATCCAAAATCTCCTCCTATCGGCTGTCTTATTCTTTTTCCGTAAAGTGCCCTTGTTAAGTTGTAAGCTATTGTATTTGTTATAGTTCCATCATATTTCCATCTTAGATAATAAGGTGCTACAAAATCATATCCTTTGTATATTGGTTCAATTATGTTTTTAACCCATTCAGGAGTTATTGAACGAAGATCTGAATCAAATGTTGCCACTGCTTCAGCTTTTAAAAATTCTGCAACTTCAAAAATCGCTCTAATTGCAGAACCTTTTCCTGGTATACCTCTATATATACTAACTATCTTTTCTATATTGTAGTTAGAAATATCAATTTCCTCGGCAACTTCTCTCGTATCATCTGTAGATCCTCCATCTGCTACAAAAATTACGGCTCTCTTTCCTGGAAAATATCTATCCAATCCTTTTGCAGCTTGTTCTATTACATTTCCTACAGTACTTTGAGTAAAGTAAGAAGGTATTCCTATCACTATGTCTGCATATCCAAGTCTTTCTATTTTCTTTCTAGCATCTTCTCTAAGAGCTGTTGAAAATCTTATTTCAGATATCTTTATCATCCTTTTCCTCCACTATTAATATTTGTAAATCCATAACATTTGTTCCTGTTTTCCCTGTAATTATTAAATCTCCCGTTTTTTTAAAGAAATTATGGGAATCATTATTTTTTAAATATTCATCTATATTTAAATTTAACTCTTTTGCTTTTATATAAGAATCTTTATCAATGACAGCTCCATCTGCATCAGAATTACCATCAATACCGTCTGTTCCAGCAGATAAAAATGCTATACCTTCTTCATCTTTTATTTCCTTTAATGCTGATAAAACCATCTCTTGATTTCTTCCGCCTTTACCATTCCCTATAACATTAACGGTTGTTTCTCCTCCAAATAAAAGACAAACTGGCGGATTAAAAGGATTTTTATTTTGCTTGATTTCTTTTCCTATGGAAATAATTACTTTTGCAACTTCTTTTGCTTCTCCGTGAAGCCGGGATGTCATAATATATGTATCATAACCATACTCTTTTGCTTTTTCTTTAGCAGACTTCAATGCTTTTAAATTGTTTCCTATTATGTAATGTTTTACATTTTTAGGCGGTAACTTTGGTGTCTCTGGAATTTCTCCTTTCAAACCTTTTTCTATAACTTCTTTTACTGAATAAGGAATTTTTTCCCACAAATCGTATTTCTTTAAAATATTAAAAGCATCCTTGTAAGTTGAATCATCCATATATAAAGGAGCTGAACCTATAGTTTTTAAATCATCCCCTATAACATCTGAAATAACTAATACTATCCCTTTGGCTTTTGTCAGTCTTGCAAGTCTCCCGCCCTTTACCTGTGAGATATGCTTTCTTACTATATTTATCTCATCAATCGGAACATCTTTTTTAAGCAGTAATTCTGTTAATTTCTTTAAATCCTCCAGTGTAATTGGCTTAATAGGAAGTTCTAAAAGTGCAGAGCTTCCTCCAGACAGAAGGTATATAAAAAAATCATCTTCTTTTAATTCTTTTAACTTTTCTACTAAAATTTGGGTTGAGTTAATTGTTTTTTCAGTTGGAACAGGATGTGAACCTTCTAAAGTTTTTATTCTTTTTAGATTTTCTGTATAGTTTGATATTACAACACCATCAATTATATATTCTAAGGAAATGCTTTCAACAGCTTTAGCCATTTCGATGGAAGCTTTACCGCTTCCAAATACGTAAAAACCTCTATCTATTTCATACTTATCATTTTTTATTATTAAAATATTTCTATCTATTTTAATATTTTCAGGTATTAAATTCTTTGGAAGAACTGCATTTAAGGCATAAAAAAATATTTCTAAAGCTTTTTCTTTTGCCGACATTCACTATCCTTTTTATTTATAAATTTAATAAAATATTACCTATTTGACAACAAATTTAAGACAACTTCATTCCAGCCTTTGCTTGCTGGATATTTTGCTTTTATTAAATTGGGAATATTTAATTCTTCATATTTTCCATTTGCTTTTGGTATTAAAACAGGAATATCAACTTCTTTAAGCATTGGAATATCATTTTTATTATCTCCAAGAGCTACTGTTTTTACTTTTGTTTTTAAATTTTTTTCAAATATCTCTTTTGCAATTTTTACTGCTTTACCTTTATCCTGACCTTCTCCTATTAAATGATAAAATCTTCCACCTTTTGTGATTTTTAGCCCATATTTTTTTGCTATATCTTCAAGTTCTTTAATTTTTTCTCCATTTTCAATTATAAACGGCTCTGTATATTCTCTTTCTTTTGCAAGTTTTGCTTTTTCAAGAGGAAGATTTGTGAGTTTTGCTATTTCCTCTACAGATAAATCTCCAAAACCTTTTATTCCAAATTCATCTTGATATTTTATTACAAATTCTCTTATATATGGATAAGGTTTTCCCAGCTCTATAACACAGTAATTATCTTTTTCTTTGCAGTTCTCAATTTTAAAATTTCTATAATTTTTAGGAAAAAATATAGCTGCTCCATTTTCTACTATAAATGGCTCATTAATTCCAAGGTCTTTTATGAGCTGTTGAACTTCTTTTCTTGTTTTACTTGTTACTATAACTAAAGGAATATTTCTTTTTTTTATTTCATTTAAGGCAGGAAGTGCATCTTTAAAAGAGTATGTTTCATGTTCTAAAAGAGTTGCATCTAAATCTGTAAAGATTATTATATTTTCCATGGTATTATTTTATCATTAAATAAAATGGTATAGGAGGGTCTTTTATCAATGGTCAAAAAAATTATAAGTTTTGGATTAATTATTTCTGTTTTTAGTATTCTTTATACAGGATGTGCAAAAATGTATTCTTCTGAAGAAGTGTCTTTATACGATGTAAATGCTGTTTATACATACGTAGATGGAACTGTTGTGGATGTTAAACTTGTAAAAATTAGGGACGATGGAAGCGGAGCATTCACAGGAGCAGCAATAGGAACTGTACTTGGAAGTTTATTTGGAGATGATAGAGTAAGTGCATTAACGGCTTTAATCGGTGGTTTAACAGGTGCTTACGTAGGAAGCGAGCTTGGAAAAGCAAATGCAGAAGAACTTTATATAAAACTCGATGATGGTAGAACAGTTGTAACTGTTGTTAAAGGACTGAAAATAAAAAAAGGAGATAGGGTAAGGCTAATTTTAGACGGTAATAGAATAGTTAGAGTTGAGAAACTTACATAATTTCATGTAAAGGATATCTATTATATATTTTGGGAAATTTATCTATTTTTTCCCCTTCAGCTATTTTAAAATAAGTTTTAGACCACCAGTAAATATCAAACTCATTTATATGTTTTCTTAATTTTTTCATTTTTTCTTTTTTAACTTCCTGTTTTTCCTCAATTACTTTTTTAATTGTGTCTGCTATATTTTCTATATCATATGGATTTATTAAATAAACAAAATCTCCTATTTCTGTAGAAGCACCTGCAAATTCACTTAAAATTACACTTCCATTTAAATCAATATTAGAAGCTGAATATTCTTTGCATACAATATTTAAACCATCCTTAATTGGGGTTATTAGTGAAATATCAGCAGCTCTATAGTAAGCAATAAGCTCATTAATAGATAGCCTTTTGTTTATAAATAAAACTGGTCTCCAGATTTCTGTTCCTAAACTCCCATTAATTTCAGCAATTTTATGATGAAATTCTTTTTCAAGTTTTTCATACTCAGGAAGTTTTTTAACATTGGGAGCTGTAGATATCATAAGTATAACTTTTTCTCTATATTCTGGATATTTTTCTAAAAATCTCCTATAACCATTTAGCTTCTCTACTAAACCTTTTGTATAATCAATTCTGTCTATAGACACTATAAGATATTTATCTTTATATCTTTCTTTTAAGTTTTTGAAGATCTCCACAGTTTCTTTTTCATTTGCTTTGGTATCGTAAAATTTAAAATCTATACTTATTGGTATTGCTGCTAATCTAATTTTTTTATTTTCAATGTATAGATCTGTGAAGTAATTAGATCTTTCTTCCTTTACATCATAAAAATATTTAACACAATTTATAAAGTTTTCCTTATCTATCTGTGTATGAAATCCGGCAAAATCAAAATTTAAAAATCCATCTATTATTTCCTTTCTCCAAGGCAGTTTTAAAAATATTTCTGGTGAAGGAAATGGAATATGAAGGAAAAAGTTAATTTTTACATTTTTATTTTTCTTTTTAATATATTCTGGTAAAAGAAAAAATTGATAATCATGTACCCATAAAACTGTATCTTTATCAATATGTTTTAAAATCTTTTGTGCGAATTTTTCATTAACTTTTTTATAAAAGTGCCAGTAATCTTTATTAAAACGGCAGTACTGAGTGAAAGAATGAAATAAAGGCCATATCACACCATTTGAAAATAAATTAAAAAAATATTGAATTTCTTCTTTTGTAAGATGAACTGGAAATAAATTAAATCCTTTCTTTTTACCTTCTTCAACTATTATATTTTCTATATGTTTACTGTATTTTTCAGATCCATACCATCCAAACCATTTAACACTTTTACCTTTTATACTTTGAGATAAAGTTGTTATCAGTCCACCTGGGCTAACTTTTGCTTTGTATTCACCATTTTCTTCTTTTATAGAAACAGGAATCAGGGCAGAAACCAGTATTATATTTTCCAAAATACCCTCCTTAATAATAATGCTGATAATATTAAATATAGGAGGGTATAATTAAACAAACAACCCTTTTCTTTTTAATTCCCACTTTTTAGCTATTGCATATATAGATGGAACTATTATAAGTGTAAGAACAGCAGCTGATACAACACCTCCTATCATTGGAGCTGCTATTCTCTGCATAACTTCAGAACCTACTCCTGTAATATACATTAAAGGAATCAATCCTGCCAAGATTGCTGAAACAGTCATCATTATTGGTCTTACCCTAAGAACTGCCCCTTCATAGATTGCCTGTTTGAAATGACTGTCATCTATCTTTCCGTTAAGATTTAAATATTTTTTAACTGCTTCCTCTAAATAAACTATCATAACTATTGTTGTTTCTGTGGCAACACCAAGAAGTGCTAAAAATCCAACTACTACGGCTATACTCATATTAAAGTTGAGATAATCTATGTACCACAAGCCTCCAAGCATAGCAAAAGGAAGAGAAAGCATCACTATAAGTGTATTTTTAATATCTTTAAAGGTTATATAAACAAGCAGGAATATTATTAAAACAGCCAGAGGTACTATAAATTTAAGTCTTTCCTTTGCATGTTCTAAATACTGACTCTGTCCTGCCCATTCTATAAAATATCCAGGTGGCAAGTGAATATTCGCAAGGACTTTCTTTGCTTTGTTTACATAATCTTCAGGTGTAACATTTTGCTGAGGAGTTATATATATAAATACAACTTTCATCCCTTTTTCTGATTTTATTACAGATGGTGCCTCTGCATAGTAAACATCTGCTACATCTTTCAAAAGAATTCCTCTATTTAAAGGTGTAGGTATTACTATATTTTTTATAGTCTCAATGTTATTTCTATAATCATAAGGAAATCTTATAAGCATGGGATATCTTTCAAGTCCTTTATAAATTGTAGATATTGGCATTCCACCTATTGCTGTTTGTATTACCATTTCTACATCATCAGTTGTAAGTCCATATCTTGCAAGTTTTTCTTTCTTAATATCAATGTTTAAGAAATACCCCTGAGCTACTCTATCAGCAAAAACTGATAAACTTTCAGGCATTTTTTGAAGCTCTTTTTCTATTTTTGTAGCAACTTCCTGCAGTTTGTTAAGGTCATCTCCGTACAGCTTTATACCAAGAGGAGTTCTTATACCTGTAAGGAGCATGTCAATTCTTCCTCTGATTGGATATGTCCAGCTGTTTGTAAGTCCGGGAACTTTAAGCTTCATTTCCATTTCATTCATTAAAGATTCGTATGTTACACCTTCTCTCCAGTACTCTTTTGGTTTAAAGGTTATTATTGTTTCTATCATAGATAGTGGGGCTGGGTCTGTTGCTGTTTCTGCTCTCCCTGCTTTACCAAAGACCGTATCAACTTCAGGGAAAGATGCGATTATTTTATCTGTAAGCTGTGTTAGGTTTTTTGCCTCATCTGCAGAGATACCAAAAGGTGTAACTGGCATATACATAAATGTTTGCTCATTTAACATAGGCATAAATTCCCAGGAAATCTTTTTATATAAAGGATATGCAAAGCCAATAGCTACAACAGCAAGTAGTACTATCAAGTATCTTATTTTTAAAGAGATTTTTATTATAGGAGTATAAAGCTTTATTAATATCCAGTTTAAAGGATTTTTATGCTCAGGGATAATATGACCTCTTATAAACCATATCATTAATATTGGAACGAGCGTAATTGCAAGAACAGATGCTGCAAGCATTGCAAATGTTTTTGTGTATGCAAGAGGTTTAAACAGCAGTCCTTCCTGTCCTGTTAAAGCAAAAACAGGTAAAAATGACACAACTATAATTAAAAGAGCAAAGAATATAGGCTTTCCAACCTGTTTTGAGGATTTTATTATGGCTTCTACTCTGTCTTTTTCTGTAATTTCTCCTTTTTCTTCTTTAATTTTTTCTATATGTTTATGGGCATTTTCAACCATAACAATTGCACCATCAACCATCGCACCTATTGCAATTGCTATTCCGCCAAGAGACATTATGTTAGAAGTTATGCCTAACATTTTCATAAATAAAAATGAAATTAAAACTCCAAGAGGAAGTGTAAGAATAATAACAAGGGCACTTCTAAAATGGAATAAAAACAGTCCAACAACTACTATAACTATTAAGCTTTCTTCAAGTAATGCCCTTTTAAGTGTAGCTATTGCTTTTTCAATAAGCTCTGACCTGTCGTAAGTTGTGATTATTTTTATATCTTCAGGAATACTTTGCTTTAATTCTTGAATTTTTTTCTTTATTCTTTGAATAACATCGTAGGCATTTTCTCCAAAACGCATTACAACAATTCCACCTACAACTTCCCCTAATCCGTTTAAATCTGCAAGACCTCTTCTTCCCATCGGAACAAGCTCAACTTTCGCCACATCTTTAATTCTTACTGGAATACCGTTTTTATCTGTTTTAATAGTTATGTTTTTTATATCTTCTAAGTTCTTAATGTATCCAAGACCCTGAATAATATACTCAAAACCGTTATGCTCTATTATTCTTCCGCCTGTGTCGTTATTGTTTTGTTCTAAAGCTTTTAGTATCTGTTTTATTGAAATATCGTAAATTCTTAATTTTTGAGGCTCTACTGTTATCTGATAGCCTTTTACAAAACCACCAATAGATGCAACTTCTGAAACGCCGTCAACCCCAAGAAGTGCATATCTTAAATACCAGTCCTGAAGTGTTCTTAGCTGCCATAAATTTTTCTTTTTTGAATAAAGTGCGTACTCAAAAACCCATCCTACACCTGTTGCATCTGGACCAAGGGTTATCTCGGCGGTTTTTGGAAGTTTGTCTTTTATCTGGGATAAATATTCTAAAACCCTGCTTCTTGCCCAGTAAATATCTGTTCCTTCTTTAAAAATTACATAAACAGCAGAAGTTTCAAAAGATGATACTCCTCTAACAGTTTCTATGTTAGGAGCTGATAAAAGGGTTGAAACTATGGGATAAGTTATCTGGTCTTCTATTACTGATGGAGATTGACCTGCCCATTTTGTAAATATAATAACCTGAGGAGGTGATAAATCCGGAATAGCATCAAGGGGCGTTTTTTTCAGTGCCCATATTGAAGCACCGAAAACCATCAATATTAATGATAATACTATGAGTTTATTTTTTACTGACCATTCTATGATTTTCTCTATCATTTTTCCGTTCCCTGATGTAATAGTTTTATGGAAATACAAGAAGAAAAATTAAAAGAGCTTAAAGAAGTTAGAAGAGCTGTAGGTATTGTATTTTTAGCTGTTTTAACGTTTTTAGGGAATATCCTTGCAAAATATTTGGATAACCCATCAAATATAATGTATAAAAAAGCTTCTATTCTATTATTTTTTATACTTGTATTTCTCTTTATAACTCTTATATTAATATCTATTCCCATCTGGAGGTATCTAAAAAATGGAAGTGGATAAATCTGTAGAACTTGTAATGTATGGTCTTGTAGTAATGTTTGCTTTTGGGGCAATTTTCTTTTCAATCTATGCATGGACATTAGTTTCTGATAAAAAAGAGAAAAAATCATAACTTCCTCCATTTAATGATGGTGCATCATAGGTGCTTCTTGTTTTTCACCTTTCTTTCTGTATTTACCTCTAAGCTGGGCATCAGCATCAAGCAAGAATAAAGCAGAGTTTGCAACTATCATTCCTTCGTGTAGTCCACCTAATATTTCATAATATCCATCTACATATCTTCCAAGTTTTACAAAAACAGGCTCAAACACACCTTTTTCTTTCTGCCAGAAAACTATCTGTCTTTTTCCTGTATCTATAACTGCAGTATCAGGTAAAACAAGAGCTTTACCAAGTGGAATATTTACCCTAACCTTTGAGTACATTCCCGGAAGAAGTTTATAGTCTTTATTATCAATAATTATCCTTACATCTCTTGTTCTATTTTTAAAATCCATCATAGGATAGAGGTAATCTATTTTTCCTTTATATACCTTTCCCGGATATGAATCAAAGTAAATATCTACTATTTGACCTTCTTTTATAAATGGTAGGTCTTTTTCATAAACTTTAACCATCAACCATAGATTTTGGTGTTTTGCTATTCTAAATAAAGGTTTACCAGCTTTTACCTGTGAACCAAGATAAACAAACTTTTCCATTATCCAGCCGTCATATGGTGAATATAAAGTCATGGTCTTGAAAACTTTTCTTGTTTTCTTTAGATTTTCAATCTGCTGGTCTGTTATATCCCAGTATTTTAGTCTTTTGTAAGATGCTTCATAAAAATCTTCAGCTGATTTTTTTAAAATTGGATCACCGGAGTTTTTCATTTTTTTATAATAATCCCAGGCCCTTAAAAGCTCTTCCTGTGCAGATACAAGCTGTGGACTGTATATTTTCACAAGTGGCTGTCCTTTTTTTACATATTCACCTGTGAAATCTGCGTAAAGTTCTTCAACATATCCATCTATTTTAAAAGTAATATCTTTAATATCTGTTTCTGGGTGTGTTAAATCTGCATAAGTTTCTATTTTTTTAACAAGTTTCATTTTTCTAACTACAGTTGTATCAATGTTTAAAAGCTGCTGTACTGTTAAGCTTGAAATTGGATTAGGCGTTGGTTTTGGAAGATTTGCAGATTCAACTGTTTTATCTTCTTTATAAATCAGTTCTTCAATATTTATCTTGTCGTAAACTTTAAAAATAAAACCTGCCAAAAGTCCTACTACTGCTGAAGCAATTATTATTAAAGCTGTAAAAAGTTTCTTTTTCATTTTATCTCTCCGGTTAATCTTTCTATATTTTTATAAGAGATATTAAAGTTTGCAGTGAGTTCTATTAATCTCATTTTCACATCAAGTATCTGGTTTAAAGCCTTTAAAACATCAAATATATTTTTTGTTCCAACTTCATATTCTGATATTACACTTTCATAAACCTTCTGGGTCTGCATAAGTAAAAACTTATCAAAAATCTTATAACTTTCATAATAAGAGTTTGCATTGTAAAAACTTTCTTCAAGCTGTGAATTTACTTTATTTACGATGTCTTTATACATTTTTTCTTCTTTTGATTTTAAAAGTGAGGTTTCAATTACTTTTCTATCCTGTCTGTATTTTTTCCACATTGGAATATTAAAGCTAACTCCAAAAGACACATAATCTCTAAATCCCTGTCTGTAAGAGTAATTTGCGAAGAATTTAAAATCAGGATTGTAATCAAGTTTTGCAAGTTTAAGCTCTTTGTCTTTTTTCTTAACTTTTTCTTCATACATTTTTATTTCCGGGTTTTTTTGTAAAGCTATTGATTTAAAATTCTCAAGTCCTGTAAGTTCGTAAGGTTTTACAGGGTTTATTTTTACATCCTGAACATTAAATGATGTATAGTAAATTAGGCTTGAAAGTACTGCTCTTTTTCTTTTTAAAAGCCTTTCTTCTTTTTCTTTTAAATTAGAATAAAAGACCTCAGCGTTAAACACATCTGCCTGTGATACTTTTCCTACGCTGTATAATGTATTTGAAAAATCTATTAGATGTTTTGCTACTTTTTCGTACTCTTTTATGATTTTCAGCTTTTCTACAATTTCCCAGTATCTGAAGGAATTTTTATAAATGCTGTAAATAATTTTTTGCTTTATATCTTGAAGATAATAAAATCTTTCATCGTATAGCTTTTTAACTATTTCCTTTTTAACATCTAATTTTTTTAGCCATGGAATTTTTTGGGAAAATCCTAAGTTGATAGTTTGCATTGGTTCCAATGTCCTTGAGAAAGGTTTATAAAAAATCTGAATATCATTAATTGAAAAGTTTAAAACAGGGTCTTCAAAACTTGAAACAAAAATCTCTTTTTCTTTATAAGAGTTAAGCTCATTTTCAATGGCTTTTAGTTTTGGATTCTCCTTTAAAGCCCTGTTAATAATACTTTTAATATCTTCTGCATAAACTACATTGCATAGTAGTAAAATCAAAAAAATATATTTTCTCATTACATTATCCCGCACAAGCAAGTTTTATATATTATTGATATAAATAGACTTGTAAGTAGAACAATAATTAAAATATGTATGATTTTAGGAATTTTCACTTCTCCATTTTCTAAAAGTATTTTTAATCTCTCTTCTGTAAAGTTGTTCATCATAGGCTGATAAGAGTAAAATGTTTTTATTTTTAAAAGAGATTTTGCAAGCTTTAAATTCCCTATAAATTTAGAAGCGTACTTATCAGCTTTCGTTTCAAGACTTAAAATATAATTTTTTGTAAGTTTATTTTTTATAAATGCAGGAAATAAGGAAAGTAAAAGATTCGCTAAAAGCATTTTATAGCTATCTTTGTTAATTAAATGTCCCTTTTCGTGCAAGAATATACTTTTTTTCTCTTGTTTGTCATTATCTTTTAATATTGATGTTGATATTACTATCTTGTTTAAAAAGTTAAAGGCAAGCTTTTCTTCAGTGTTTATTATTATCACATTTTTATACTGTTTAACTTTTAAAAGGTTTATATAATTTTTTAGATCTTTTAGTTTAAAAATTTCAATAAAAACAAAATAAAGCATTTTTATAATATAAAAAGACATAAAGAAAAATAAGAAAATATAAAAGAATATATGGATATGGTCTTTCAAATAATCTGCAAAATCCATTACTTTATAACAGTGAAATATATCTGTAATCCAAAACTGCATATTTGAGAATAAGTAAGTATATAAAACAAAGTAAGTTATACCTACAGTAACAATAAAAATGGTATATTTATCTTTCATTTTCCTTTTCTTCTATAAGTTTTTTTAGTTTTTCTATATCTTCTTTAGAAAGATTTTCCACTATGCCTTCAAAAGCAGCTATAGCAAGAGAAGGGTTTGTTTTTGTAATGTCTTTTACCACCTTTTTAGCCACCATTCTTTCAAACTCTTCCTTTGAGACTATAGGAAAGTATCTATAACCTTTCCCTTCTTTCTCTCTTTTAAGAATACCTTTTTTATAAAGTCTGTCAAGTATTGTCATTATGGTTGTGTGTGCAAATTCATCTTTTAATGCTTTTTTTACTTCTGAAACTGTTGCATTTCCTTTTTTCCATAAAACTTCCATTACTTTTTCTTCAAGATCTCCAAAAGGAGAAGGTTTATTCCTTTTAAACTTTAAAGCTTTAAAGCCTTTTTTAAAAAACTCCATTTTATTTTACCTCTTTTATAAGTTAAATCCAAACTGGAATTTAACCTTTTCATTACCTTTTTCTGCCTTTATAGTTATCTGCCACGTTCCACCCATTGAAAGATTTACTTTTGATTCATAGTAAGAACCTTTATCCTCTACAGGATAATCAAAACTCATTTCAGGCATTCCAGGCATTGGAGGCATATATCCATTTACCGAAACTTTAGCACCTGTTAGAAGTTTTCCATCTGGTCCATAGATTTTAATTTTCCATACATTAATACCAACATGTGGAGGTTGATCAGAGGTTATAACAGCTTTGTATCCACCTGATGTTAATTCTTTTTTAAACGCTTCTTTTTTCTGACATGAAATTACTAAAAAAGCGAATATTAAGCTAAAAACCGGTAAATAAATTAATCTTTTCATTTTACTCACCTCTTATTTTGTTAAACTTTCAACAATTTTATTTATTATTCCCTGAACTTCTTTACCTATTTCTTTTATTTTTTCACCTTCAAAATGCTTTATAATTTCGTCTATATCAGGTATAGATACTGTAACATTTCCATTTTCTTCAACTACTGTAATTTTGCAAGGCATAAAGTTTGCAAGCCCTGAATTTTCACTTAAAACCTGCTGTGCATAAGAAGGATTGCATATTTCAAATGCAGTAATTCTTTTTTCAATAGGAAATCCTTTTTCTTTTAAAAGCTCGTGAAAGTCATAAACTTTTAAAACTCCAAACTTATTTTCCTTACAAACCTCTTCTACTTTTGAAACTATTTCATCAAAAGATTTTTTAGTTTTGAATTCTTTTATCATTTTCATCACCTCTTTTTATTACTATATATTATAGTAATAAGTTTTCATAAAAAAGTCAAGATTTTTTTTGCAATACCTTACTTAAGAAACATTTCTTACTTTAATTAAATTCCTCTCAATAACAGGATAATCATTTTTTACTCCCTTAGATAGAAGTATCTGGAACACGTAGTTTGAACTTACAAGAAAAGAAACTGCAGACGATGTTAGATAAATATCCCACATTCTTATAAAGCTATCGTCAAACATTTTTCTTACTTTATCAATATTTGAATAAAATTTCTTTTTCCATTTTTTTAGTGTCCAATAATAGTGCAATCTCCAATTGTCAAAATCAATAAGATATAGTTTGAACTGTAAAGGTAAAAGAGATTCCATTATTTCTGATATTGACGGTAAATAACCTCCAGGGAAAATATATTTTCTTATCCATTTACTTTGAGGTGCAGGATGAGTTCTACCTATAGTATGAAGCAGAAATAATCCTCCATCTTCCATTACATTAAATACAGTATTGAAAAACTTAGTGTAATTCTTTTTTCCTACATGTTCAAACATGCCAACAGAAACAACTTTTGTAAATTTCTTATTTAATTTTAATATATCCTCACAATGCATAAAATAAACTTCAACTCTATCCTCAAGACCTTCTTTCTTTATTAAATCCTTTACATAATCATACTGGGCTCTTGACAATGTTATTCCTACTGATTTTATGCCATATATCTTTGCACTTTCAATAATTATTGACCCCCAGCCACATCCAATATCAAGTAGAATATCATCTTTTGTTAGCTGTAATTTTTCAAAAATTATTTTTCTTTTCAATTTCTGAGCTTCTTCTAAAGACATTTGTGGATTTTCAAAAAATGCACAGGAGTAAGTCATGCTCTTATCAAGAAAAAGCTTGTAAAAATCATTTCCAAGATCATAATGATGTTTTATATTTTCCTCATCTTTATTTTTACTGGGTATTATATTTCTTAAAATATTTAAAAGCTTTTCATTTTGGAACTCATTAAAAAAATAAAATCCTCTTTCCAAGACTCTTTCTAAACTTCCATAAATTTCTATATCCCCATTCATATAACCTTCACCAAAACCCATTTCTAAATCTTCCAGTGTGTTGTTAAGTACTCCCCAATTTTTAAAAACAATAAGATGTGTTATTTTATTCCCAGAAGGGATAATTTTACCATCTGGTAATTTAACACCAATAATCTCCTTTTGATTTTCATTTAACCTTTTTATTATTTTTTCAATTATTTTTTCCTTAATCATAGATATATCCTCCGATGCTTAAAACCACATTCTTAGCCCTATAAAAGTGGAAAAATAGTCTGTATCTTCTCCTGCTTGATTTGCATAATCTTTAGTCTTTCCAAACAGTTTTGTATATGAAAATCCTACATAAGGAGCAAATTCTCTTTTGAACTCATATCTAAGTCTAAAACTGATTTCTATATTATTAATTCCAGAGCCTATTCCTATTTCAGGTATATCTGAAAATGAAAATGTTGTATCTATTCTTGGCTGTAAGATTAACCTTTGAGTAAATAAAAGGTCATATTCTGCTTCAAAATCTCCATAAACTTCTCCTTTATTTGTTAACCTCATATTTGTATCAACTTCAAACCAGTAAGGAGCTAACCCTTTAAAACCAAAAACTAACATTGTCCTGTCTTTTGATATATCTCCATAAGTACCTGTATAACCAACACCTCCTCTAATATCCCAAAATGCAGTTATTAATTTTCCATAGAGAATATCTAACTTTTCTACCGAACCTTCATTATTTTTTGTATTGTGCTCCCCTTCTACTTCAAGCCAAATTCTTCTATAATCTCCACCGTACCAGCCTGTAATCTCATAATCTAAACTGTTTTTATTGGTGTACTCTAACCTATCAAAAAGAAACTGTCCATAATAAATAGGCTTTTCTTTTTTTACCGGATAAAAATTACATTTATTGTCAGTTTCTCCATAAGAAAACGCTGATATAAATAAAGCAGTTATTAATACTCTTTTAAACATTATTATTCCTCCATTTTAGCAAACTTGTAAAACCCTAAACATTCCTGTATTCATATGGTATAAAAGATGGCAGTGAAATGCCCAATTTCCAAGAGCATCATTATCTATTTCTACGCATAATTTTTCAGCAGGTTTTATATTGATTGTATGTTTTCTTGGGCTGTATTCTCCACTTCCATTATGTAAATACATCCACATTCCATGAAGATGGATAGGGTGGTCCATCATAGTGTGATTAACAAATACTATTTTCACTCTTTCATTGTATTTTGTTTTTATTAAATGACTAAATTCAGAGCTCCATTCTTTACCATCATAAGAGTACATTTTCCAGATAAATCTTTCCATATTTCCTGTTAAGTGTATATCTATCTGTCTTGTAGGTTTTCTTTGCTCAAAAGGCTCTATACTTTTTAAATCTGCATAGGTTAAAACTTTGTGTTTTACATTTTCAAAACCAACCCC
>WIAL01000018.1 GCA_015519975.1 Hydrogenothermaceae bacterium
AGAGCTGCAGTATCTACACCCGGAACCGGAATATGTGTTCCAAGTCTATATACTGCAAAAATTATTAAAGTATAGGCAATTCTCTGCCTTAATTCTTTTATCTCGAAAATTTTTTGGATAAGGTCAAACAATTATTATTCCTCTGCTGCTGCAGATTCTTTAGAAATAACCTCTACTTTTCCGCCTGCTTTTTCAATTTTTTGGACAGCAGACCTTGAGAATTTATGAGCTTTTACAGTTAAAGATTTAGTAAGTTCTCCATCTCCTAATATTTTTACATTTTCAGTGCATTTAATAATTCCTTTTTCATAAAGCACTTCAGGAGTTACCTCAGATCCTGACTCAAATCTTTCTTCTAAAACCTTTATATTAACAATTTCATATTCAACAGTATTAGGATTTCTAAATCCTCTCTTAGGAATTCTCATAATAAATGGAGTTTGACCACCTTCAAAAAATGCAGGTAAATCTCCATATCCTCTTCTTGATTTTTGTCCTTTATGTCCTCTTGTTGAAGTTTTTCCGTGACCTGAACCTATACCTCTACCAACTCTTTTTTCTTTATGTGTAGCACCTTCTGCAGGTTTTAACTGATGTAATTTAAATCCCATTATTCAATTTCCTCCACTTGTATAAGATGTTTAGCCTTTTCTATATTCCCTCTTACCATAGGATTATCTTCTAAAATTCTTTCATCATTAACTTTTTTTAATCCGAGTGATCTTACCGCTTTTTTCTGAAAGTCTTTTTTGCCGGCAAGACCTCTTACTAATTTAACTTTTATTTTCATTTTATAGGAACACCTCCGGCGAATATTCTGTAGGACTTTCTGACTTTTTCTTCATCAAGTCCTCTTATTTTAGCAATTTCTTCTGGAGATTTTAACTTTAATAAAGCATCAAATACAGCTCTAACTATATTATTTGGGTTAGTAGTTCTGCTTATAATTTTTGCAAGTACATCAGTCACACCAAGAAGTTCCATGACTGGTCTCATTGGTCCACCAGCAACCACACCAGTACCTCTTCTTGCAGGTTTTAATAAAATTTTAGCTGATTCATACTCTCCAATAACATCATGAGGAATTGTTCCTTCTATTAAAGGAACTTTTATTAAGTTCTTTTTTGCTTCTGCTATAGCTTTTGCAATAGATGGTGGGACTTCATTTGCTTTTCCAAGTCCAAATCCCACATGTCCGTTTTTATCACCAACAACTGCAAGTGTAGAGAATGAGAATCTTCTACCACCTTCCATAACCCTTGTAGTTCTTCTAATTTCAACTACTTTTTCTTCTAGATTTAAAGATGAAATATCAATAGGGTTTTCTTTAATTCTTTCTTCAATTAATCTTTCTATTTTTTTATATCCCATACTCTACTCCTTAAAACTTTAATCCTTTTTCTCTAGCTGCTTCAGCAAATGCTTTTACTTTACCATGATAAATAAATCCACCTCTATCAAAAACAACGTTTTCAATGCCGTTTGCAAGAGCCTTCTCTGCAATAAATTCACCAAGTTTTTTAGCAACTTCCATATTTTTACCGCCTCTAAATCCGTACTTTTCAACAAAATCTTTATCTATTGTAGAGGCACTTAAAAGAGTTTTCCCTTCTTCATCGTTTATAATTTGAACGTATAAGTTATTTAAACTTTTATAAAAAGCCATTCTTGGTCTTTCTGCAGTTCCAAAAACTTTTTTTCTAATTCTTTTATGTCTTATTATTCTCTTTTCTCTTCTGTTTTTTACTGCCATTTCTTCCTCACCTTAAAGTTTATTTTTTACCTACAGACTTACCAGGTTTGAGTTTAAGCTGTTCACCTTTGTATCTAATACCTTTACCTTTGTAAGGATCAGGTTTTCTAAAGTCTCTAATCTCAGCTGCAACCTGCCCAACTAATTGTTTATCAATTCCAGAAACTTTAATAATGTTTCCTTCAACGGCAATCTGAATACCTTCAGGAGGCTCATATACTATGGGATGAGAATATCCAAGCTGAAGTTCTAAAGTTTTTCCTTTCATAGCAGCTCTGTAACCAATACCTACAATTTCAAGTTCTACTGTAAATCCGTTTGTAACACCTTCAACCATGTTTGCAAGTAAAGCTCTAGATGTTCCGTGGATAGCTCTCATAAAAGGTTCATCGCTTGGTCTTTCAATTTTCACAACATTATCTTCTTTAACGATTTTTAATGCAGGATGAAAAGTATTAGACAATTCTCCTTTTGGCCCTTTAACTTTTACAAAATTATTTTCACCTATTGTAATATCAACACCTGATGGAATTTCTACAGGCTTTCTACCTATTCTAGACATTTAATTTCCTCCTAATTTCTTTACCATACATAGCAAAGGATTTCGCCGCCAACTCTTTCCTTTCTTGCTTGTGCATCTGTTAAGATGCCTTTATTTGTAGAAAGGATAGCCGTACCTAAACCTTTTCTAACATAAGGAATTTCAGAAACACCTGCATATTTTCTAAGACCTGGCTTTGATACTCTTTTAAGCCCAGATATTACAGGTTTGGTATTTCTATCATCAAGATATTTTAATTTTAAAATTAATGTTCCTTGATTTCCTTTTTTATTTTTTTCAGAAACAATATAATCTTCAATGTAACCTTCTTGTTTTAAGATTTCTGCAATTTGCTCTTTTAATTTTGAGTGAGGAATGTAAACTTCACTTTTTCTTGACTTTAATGCATTATTTATTCTTGCAAGCATATCTGCAATTGGATCAATTATCATCTGCTATCCTCCTTACCAGCTAGCCTTTTTAATTCCTGGGATTTCTCCTCTTGAAGCTCTTTCCCTAAAACATATTCTGCACATATCAAACTGTCTTATATAACCTCTTGGTCTGCCGCAGAGCGGACATCTTGAATGCTTTCTTGTTTTAAATTTGGGCTCTTTTAAAAATGATTTTGCCCAAAGTGCTTTTCTTGCCATACTATTATTTCCTCCTTAAGATGCTCTAATAGGAAGCCCAAGTAATGCAAGTAAATATCTGGCTTCCTCATCTGTATTTGCTGAAGTTTCTATAATTATGTCCATACCTCTAATTCTATCTACTTTATCATAATCAATTTCAGGGAATATAATTTGTTCTTTAACACCAAACGCATAATTTCCTCTTCCATCAAAAGATCTTGGGTTGAGACCTCTAAAATCCCTAACTCTTGGAAGTGCAACAGAAATTAATTTATCAAGAAAATCCCACATTCTTTCTTTTCTAAGTGTAACTCTAGCACCAATAGGTGCTCCTTTTCTTAATTTAAATCCAGCTTCTGATTTTTTAGCTCTTCTTATTTCTGGCCTTTGACCTGTTATTAATGTTAAATCTTCAACCGCTCTATCAAGCTGTTTTATATCCTGAACAGCTTCACCTACTCCCATGTTAACAACAATTTTCTTAATTTTAGGAATTTGCATAGGAGATTTATATCCAAATCTTTCCATTAATTTTGGAGCAACTTCTTTCTCATATTTTTCTTTTAATCTTGGCTGATAAGTAGCAACTGTCATTTCATTTACCTCTATTTAGTTTTTTCCCAAACAGTGTCTATAATTTCACCGCTTTTTTTAGCAACTCTAACTTTTTTAATTGTATTTCCTTCTTCTATTATTTTGTATCCAACTTTAGTTGGCTTTCCTGTTTTAGGGTCTATTAATGCAACATTTGATATGTCTATAGGTCTTTCTATATTAACTATTCCACCTTCTTGAACACCTTCAATATGCTTCAGGTGTTTTTTACCAACATTAACACCTTCAACAATTACCATAACCCTTTTTTCATTTCTAATAACTTTTTTTACTTTTCCAGTTTTACCTTTTTCTTTTCCAGCGATTACTACAACTTCATCGCCTGTTTTTATTTTTGTTTTTATCATTTAGATTACCTCCGGAGCTAAAGACACAATTCTGTTAAAACCTTTTGCTCTGATTTCCCTTGCAACAGGACCTAATATACGGGTTCCTATTGGTTCAAAGTTTTTATTAATTAAAACGACAGCATTATCATCAGCCTTAACATAACTGCCGTCAGGTCTTGGAATCTCTTTTTTTGTTCTAACCACAACTGCCCAGTAAACTTTACCTTTTTTAGCAGTTCCTTGAGGTAAAGCTGATTTTACTGTAACAGTAATAACATCACCTACTGTCGCCACATCTTTTTGCGCACCGAAATTTGCCTTTTTAGGTATTCCTATACATTGAACCTTTTTTGCTCCTGAATTATCTGTAACATTTAAATAAGTCCCTCTTTGTATCATCTATCGTACCTCTTTTATCCTTGATTTGAGAACAAATAAATATTTTATAACGTTAGCAAAACAAAATCAATAGAGAAATTATTCTGTTTCTGTTTGATTTGCAGTTTGTATAACCTCAACAACAACCCATCTTTTTAGTTTAGATATTGGTCTACTTTCTCTAATTCTAACTATATCTCCAATTTTAAGTTTATTTTCAGGATCGTGAGCATGATATTTTTTAGATCTTTTAATTCTTTTCCCATAAAGTGGGTGAGGAAGTTGTCTTTCAACTAAAACAACCGCTGTTTTATCACCTTTGTTGCTAACAACTCTTCCAACAAACTCTTTTCTTCTTGATTTGGTTGAAGCCATTATTTAACCTCCGATTTTTCAAGCTCTCTTTCTCTAAGAATAGTAAGAATTCTTGCTATTGTTCTTTTCGTTTCTCTAATTTCAGATGGTTTTTCAAGACCACCAATTGTATTTTTAAATCTTAACTGCATTAATTTTTTCTTTAACTCAACTAATTTTTCTCTTAATTCTTCATTTGTTAATTTTCTTAATTCTTTTGCCTTCATCTTTACACCCCTTCTGCTTTTACAAGTCTTACTTTAACTGGTAATTTATGCCCTGCTTTTCTAAAAGCTTCTGCAGCAACATCTTCAGGCACTCCAGAAAGTTCAAATAAAATATGTCCAGGTTTAACAATTGCTTCGAAGTGGTCAAGATCACCTTTCCCTTTACCCATTCTTGTTTCTGCAGGTTTTCTTGTTACAGGTTTATGAGGGAAAACTCTAATCCATACTTTAGCACCTTTTTTAGCCTGTCTAACAATTGCAATACGTGCAGCTTCTATCTGTCTTGAAGTTAATCTTCCAGGTTCTAAAGATTGAAGACCATATTCTCCAAAAGCAACTCTATTTCTTCTTGTTGCTTTTCCTTTTGTTCTACCCTTTTGAGGTTTTCTCCATTTTATTTTTTTAGGTTGTAGCATTGACATATTTTATTCCTCCTATATTAAACGTGAAGTTCTTCTTCTATCTTGCTTAATACTTCTTCTTTTTGAGCCTCTAGCTTGTCTCCTTTGTATATCCACACTTTAACACCGAGGATTCCAAATTTAGTTGAAGCTCTTGCGTATCCGTAATCAATAATAGCTCTTAATGTTTGAAGTGGCATTCTTCCCTCAAGTATCCATTCTTTTCTAGCAAGGTCAACACCACCTATACGACCGCCAACTTGAGTTTTAATACCTTTAGCTCCTGCTCTCATTGCATTATCAATAGCTCTTTTCATAGCTCTTCTGTGAGAAACCCTTCTTTCAAGCTGGAGAGCTATGTCTTCAGCAACAAGCTGTGCATCAAGTTCTGGCACTTTAACTTCATCAACATTAACAGTTATCTCTTTAGCATTTGTTATTAACTGAAGTACTTTATTTAACTCTTCAACTTCAGTACCTTTTCTACCAATAACAATACCAGGTTTAGAAGCAAGGATCTTAACTCTAAGTTTTTCACCAAGTCTATCAATAAGTACTTTTGATATTCCTGCAGCTTTGTATTTTTCTTTAATAAAGTTTCTGATTTTTATGTCTTCGTGGAGTGTTTTTGCATAATTTTTCTTGTCAGCATACCATTTTGACTGCCAGTCTGAAGATATTCCAAGTCTAAGTCCTATTGGGTTTACTTTTTGTCCCACTTTAATGTCCTCCTTTACTGCCTTTCAGCTAATTTAATTGTAATGTGAGAGTATCTTCTTTTAATCATTGTAGCCCTTCCATAGGCTCTAGGCATATATCTTTTTAATCTTGGGCCGTCATCTGCTTTAATTTCTTTAATATAAAGATTATCAATATCCATACCTTTGTTTTCTGCGTTAGCAATAGCACTTTTTAAAACATTTTCAACAATTCTTGCAGCTCTCTTATTTAACCCTTGAAGAACTGCAAGAGCAGTAGCAACATCTTTACCTCTTATGAGATTAATAACCTGTCTTGCTTTCGTAGGAGATGTTCTTGCATATCTTAAAACAGCTTTAGCTTCATTTGTTGTAGTAGCCATCTAACTTCACCTCTTATTTTTTCTTAACAGCTTTTGCTGATTTATCTGGATGTCCTCTAAAAGTTCTAGTTAAAGAAAACTCTCCAAGTTTGTGTCCTACCATCTCTGGCTGAATATATACAGGGATAAATTTCATTCCATTATAAACAGCTATTGTATGACCAACCATTTCTTCAGTAATAGTACAAGCTCTATCCCACACTTTAATTACTTTTCTTTCTCCAGTTTCATTCATTTTTCTAATTTTCTTTAATATTTTCTCATTTACATAAGGATTTTTATTTCTTTCGTTCCACTTTCCTTTATATCCCATTATTTTTTACCTCTGCGTTTTATTATGAATTTATCAGAGTATTTAGCTCCTCTTCTAGTTTTATAACCTTTTGTAGGTTGTCCCCAAGGAGAAACTGGATGTTTACCAAATGTTCTACCTTCACCACCACCGTGTGGGTGATCAACAGGGTTCATTGCAGTACCTCTAACTGTAGGTCTGATCCCGAGCCATCTTTTTCTTCCAGCTTTTCCAAGTTTTACAAGCTCGTGTTCTGCAAGACCAACAGTTCCAACTGTAGCCATACATTTTTTATGGATTAATCTAATTTCATTTGAAGGAAGTCTTACCTGAATGTAATCTCCCTGTCTACCAAGAATTTGGGCAGACATTCCTGCAGCTCTAACAAGTTGGCCACCTTTTCCAGGTGTGAGTTCGATGTTGTGAATAAATGTACCTACAGGTATGTTTTCAAGTGGAAGTGCATTTCCTACTTTTATTTCAGCATCTGGTCCTGCAACAACTGTATCTCCAACCTTTAAACCTTCAGGCCAGATTATGTATCTTTTCTCACCATCAAGATAATGAAGAAGAGCAATCCTTGCACTTCTGTTTGGATCATACTCAATTGCTGCAACTTTTGCAGGAACGCCCCACTTATCCCTTTTAAAATCAATAATTCTATATCTTCTTTTATGACCGCCGCCTCTGTGTCTTACAGTAATTCTTCCCTGATTGTTTCTACCTGCCTTTTTCTTTAATGGAGCAAGTAAAGATTTTTCTGGCTCAGATTTAGTAATCTCTGCAAAATCATATAAAATTGCATGTCTTGTTCCGTTAGTTACTGGTTTTAATTTTCTAACACCCATTTTTATTTCACCTCTACACTAATTCAGCTATATTTATTGGTTTTTCAGACTCAATAGTTACATAAGCTTTTTTCCAGGATTTTGTGTATCCTGGCTTTCCAAAACCAACTCTTTTTTGTTTTGGCCTTACCATTGTAGTTCTAACATCTACAACTTTTACACCAAGTACTTCTTCCACTGCTTTTTTTATTTCAATTTTATTAGCATCTTTTGCTACTTCAAACACAAGCTGATTTTGTTTTTCATTTAGTTTAACTGTCTTTTCTGTAATTACAGGACGGATAAGTATATCGTATGGAGTTTTCATTATCCTAACCTCTCGTTAATTTTTTCAGCTGCAGATTTTAGTATTAAAACCTTATCAGCATTTAATATATCGTAAGTATTCAATCCTTCTACAGGTATAAGTTTTACTTTTGGTAAGTTCCTGAAAGATTTTATAAAGTTATCATCTTTTTCATTGTAAACAATTAAAACTTTTTCATTTTTTAAGCCTATATTTTTAAGTACTTCCACAGCATTTTTTGTTTTTGGTGAATCGAATGAAAAATCTTCAACTATTATTATTTCACCATCTTTTAATTTGATTGATAAAACACCTTTTAAAGCTTTTTTTCTAACTTTTTTAGGAAGTGCATAATAATAATCTCTTGGTTGAGGTCCGTGCGCAACTCCACCACCAACCATTAGATTAGCTTTTCTATCTCCATGTCTGGCATTTCCTGTTCCTTTTTGAGGAAGTATTTTTCTTCTAGAACCTTTAACTTCTGCTCTTGTTTTTGTAGAAGCAGTTCCAGCTCTTTTTGCAGCAAGCTGCCATTTTATAACTTCCCATACAGTATGCTCTTTTACTTCAGTATTAAAGATATCTTCATTTAGATTTATTGTACCTACTGTTTCATTTTTATTATTAACTACATTTGCTTCCATTTTTATTTTCACCTCTTACCTTTTAAGATTCTTGAGAAGCGTATAATTTTTTCGCTCTTTCTAATTTTCTTTTTCCTTTTCTTCTATTAGCAATTACGCTATATTTTAATTCGATGTAAGATTTAGTTGCTCCTGGAACAGATCCTTTTACTAAAATTACATTTTTCTCAGGAATAATATCAACAACTTCAAGCCCAAGGACTGAAACTCTTTCATTTCCATAATGTCCAGCCATTCTTTTTCCTTTAAATACTCTAGAAGGCTCAGTTGCTGCACCTACAGAACCGACAGCCCTGTGATATCTAGAACCATGAGAATCTCTGAAACCACCAAAATCCCATCTTTTCATTGCAGAAGTAAATCCTCTACCTTTTGTTTTACCAGTAACGTCAACAAGATCCCCTGGCTGGAAAACTTCTTCTACTTTAACCTCTTTGCCAATTTCTGGCTGTTCTCCTTCTTTTAAAGGAAACTCTCTTAAAATTCTTAAAGGCTTTAAGCCAGCTTTTTCAAATATCTTTAATAAAGGCTTTGGTGTTCTTTTCTCTTTCTTTTCACCTGTCCCGAGAATTACTGCATTATATCCGTCTTTTTCTTCAGTTCTTACACCAACTATATAGTTTGGTTCAACTTGTATTACAGTAACGGGTATTGCTTTTCCATTTTTAAAAACTCTAGTCATTCCTATCTTTTTTCCAATTATGCCTGTAGGCATTGTTCTCACTCCTTTAGCTTAATTTTATTTCTACATCAACCCCGGCAGGAAGGCTTATGTCCATTAATGCTTCAATTGTTTGTGGCGTCGCATTTTCTATATCTATAAGTCTTTTATGAATTCTCATTTCAAAATGCTCTCTTGATTGCTCAAACTTATGAGGCGAACGAAGTATACACCACATTTTTCTTGAAGTAGGAAGTGGAACAGGGCCTTTTATAACCCCGCCACTTCTTTTAACCGTATCTATAATCTGTTTTACAGATTGGTCTAAAACATCGTGGTCAAAAGCTTTTAACTTTATTCTAATTTTTTCGTGTTCCATTTTTACTACCCCTTAATTACTCAATAATTTGTGTAACAACACCAGCACCAACAGTTCTACCACCTTCTCTTATAGCAAATCTCATTTGCTCTTCTATAGCTACTGGCACCATTAATTCTACTGTTAATTCTACGTTGTCCCCTGGCATTACCATCTCTTGTCCTTCTGGTAGTTCTACTACTGTTCCTGTCACGTCTGCTGTTCTTATGTAAAACTGTGGTCTGTATCCTAAGAAGAATGGTGTATGTCTTCCTCCTTCCTCTTTTGAAAGTACGTATACTTGTGCTTTGAATTTCTTATGTGGTGTTATAGTTCCTGGTTGTGCTAACACCTGTCCTCTTTCTACTTCGTCTTTTCCTATTCCTCTGAGTAGTACCCCTACGTTATCCCCTGCTACTGCTTCGTCTAATACTTTTCTGAACATCTCTATTCCTGTTACTACTGTCTTTTTAATCTCGTCTGTCATTCCTACTATCTCTACTTCGTCTCCTACTTTGAGTGTTCCTCTTTCTACTCTTCCTGTAACAACTGTTCCTCTTCCTGATATTGTAAATACGTCTTCTATTGCCATTAGGAATGGTTTGTCTGTTGCTCTTTCTGGTGATGGTATGTATTCGTCCATTGCGTTTAAGAGTTCTTCTACTGATTTAACCCATTTCTCCTCGTCTTGTAATGCTCCAAGAGCTGATCC
>WIAL01000019.1 GCA_015519975.1 Hydrogenothermaceae bacterium
TACATAGAAAAAGACGGTGCACTGGAAAGAAGATTCCAGCCTGTACTTGTTGAACCTCCAACTCCAGAAGATGCAGTGAAGATACTTATGGGATTAAAGCAAAAATTTGAAGAATTTCATAAAGTTAAGTACACAAAAGAGGCAATTGAAAAAGCTGTAGAGTACTCAGTTAAATATATTGCAGATAGACAGCTTCCAGATAAAGCTATTGATTTAATTGATGAAGCTGGTGCTTGGGTAAGATTAAAAGGACTTGAGCTTCCTCCAAAACTTAAGAAGATAGAGGATAAAATTAAAGAAATAGAAGAGCAAAAAGCTATAGCAGCAAAAGAGCAAGACTATGAAAAAGCTGCTAAACTTAGAGACGAAGAGCTAAAGCTTAGAGCAAAATTTGAAACAATGAAATCAGAGTGGAAAGAAAAGCTTTCAGAAAAGGTTCCTAAGGTTACAGCTGATCATATAGCTATGATAATTGCAAAATGGACAGGTATACCGGTTACTAGACTTACCGAAACAGAATCTGAAAAATTACTTCATATTGAAGAAGAACTTCATAAAAGAGTTATTGATCAGGATGAAGCTATAAAAGCAATTGCTAAAGCCATAAGAAGAAATAGTGTTGGATTAAAAGGTACCCACAGACCAATAGGTGTATTTATGTTCCTTGGACCTACAGGGGTTGGTAAAACAGAGACTGCGAAAGCCTTAGCTGAGTATCTTTTCGGAACTGAAGAAGCTTTAATAAGATTTGATATGTCTGAATTTATGGAAAAACACACTGTTTCTAGACTTGTCGGTGCACCTCCAGGATATGTTGGATACGAAGAAGGTGGACAATTAACAGAAGCAGTAAGAAGAAGACCATATTCTGTGCTCTTATTTGATGAAATAGAAAAGGCTCATCCAGATGTATTTAACATATTCCTTCAGATTTTTGATGATGGAAGATTAACAGACTCTTTTGGAAGGGTTGTTGATTTCAGTAACACAATAATAATCATGACTTCTAACCTTGGAGCAAGATTAATACTTGAAAGCAACAGGATGGGATTTGAGCAAAAGTCCACACTTTTAGATTACGAAAATATGAAGAAAAACGTTTTACAACAAGTAAGAAAGCACTTCTCACCAGAGTTTTTAAACAGACTTGATGATGTAATAGTATTTAAACCATTGGATAAAGAGATTGTTAAGGGTATAATTGATATACAGCTTAAAGAAATAAACAAAAGGTTAAGTGAATGGGATATAACTGTAAAACTTTCCAAGGAGTTCGTAGACTATTTAATAGAAAAAGAATTCAATCCAGAATATGGAGCAAGAAGCATAAAGAGAGCCCTTCAGACACTTGTGGAAGACTTACTTGCAGAGGAAATATTGAAAGGACAACTCCCTCCAGGTTCAGTAGCAGAAGTAGTTATAAAGAAAGATGGACAAGTTGGAATAAAAGTGAAAAAACCAAGAGCCAAAAAGAAAACTACCAAGAAAAAAGAACCTGCAACAACTTAATATACATGGGGCTTATGCCCCTTTTATTTTTATTTATTCTTTTTAACACATCTTTTTCTCAAGAACAAAACACAAATCAAAATCAAACTTTCGAAAAACAGGTAGAAAAAGTATATAAGCTTGAAAAAATAGAAATCAGAGGTTTAAAATACCTAAAGCCTGAAATCATAAAACCTTTAATTCCCCTTGGAAAAGGGGCAATTGTTACAAGAGATAAAATTGCATCTACTTTAAAAGACCTTTATAAACTTGGATATTTTAAAGATATAGAAACTTATACTAGATATACTGAAAATGGAATTGATCTGATTTTTGTTTTTAAGGAACTTCCTGTAGTTCAAAAAATAGAATTTGAAGGAAATGAAGAAATAGCAACTCAGGATTTAGAAGAAGCTTTAGGAATTCAAACAGAAGAAAGACAGGAAACTGGAACAATACCCTGGTTTTCGTCAGCAGGACCTGAGCTTTTAGAAAAACTTCAATCTTTGAAAAAAGGTCTTGGAAGGGTTTTTTCTATTGAAGAAATAGAACAAATGAAAAAAAAGATTTTAAAACTTTACGAAGAAAAAGGTTTTTATAATGCAAAAGTAACTTATTATTTCAAAGGAAATGTTCTTGTTTTTAAAATTGATGAAGGTCAAAGGGCTTACATTAAAGATATTGTAATAATAGGCAATAAACAGATTCCGGAAGATGAAATACTGGATGTAATGGAAACAAAGGAAAGATGTTGGTGGAAACTTAGATTTCACCCACGACTTCAAAAAGAAGTTTTATATGAGGATATAGAAAGAATAAGACAGCTTTATTTAAATAAAGGATTTTTTGATGTTGAAATAAAAGAGCCAAAAATCAAGCTCAAAAATGGAGAAGAATACTACATTTTTATAACTATTAAAGAAGGTGCAAGATATAAACTTTCTTCTATAAAATTTGAAAATAATACTTTATACACCGATGATGAAATACTTCAAAGATTTAAAAGAGATCTGAAAATAGGTGATTACTACAATGGGGAAATAATAAAGAAAATAAAAAATGAAATAATTGATAAGTATACGGAACTTGGTTATCTTTTTACACATGTTGAAGATGAAAAAATACTGGATAGAAAAGATAAACTTGTAAGTGTTGTTTATAAAATTGATAAAGGAAATATTTTCTACGTAAATAAGATAAATATTTTTGGAAATTACGAGTCTAGAGATTATGTAATAAGAAGAGAACTTAGATTTGCACCAGGAGATTTATTTAAAAGAAAAGATTTAATTCGTTCGCAGTCGAGACTTTACGGACTTGGATTTTACGATATGGTTGGGTTTAATCCTAAATTTGTCAGCGAGAATAAATTAGATGTTGATACGCGGGTTCAGGAAAGATTTACAGGACAAATATCTGTGGGAGCTGGATACAGCCAGTTAACGGGGCTTTCTCTGTTTGCTTCTATCAAGAAAGGAAACTTTATGGGAACAGGTGATACATTAGGGCTTTCTTTAACAATTGGTTCGCAATACAGGAATAACTCTATTTCATATATACATAAATGGGCATTTTATAGACCTATAGATCTTGGATTTAACCTTTATGAAAGTTATGTTGATTACGGAACATTTATTTCCCAAAAAATTGGATTTTCTCCTACTGCATCTATAGAATTTAAAGAATACTACAGAACAGGTATAGGAATTACCCTTGAAAAAGGTGATTATAAAAATGTTTCAGCAGATGCTCCTATTTATATTCAACAGCAAGCAGGTAAATATGACCTTTATTCTATATACTGGTTTATTAATAGAAATAGCGTAGATAATCCGATACTTCCGACAAGAGGAACTGACGTAACATTAACTCTTAAAACAGGTACGGGAACAAGGGATTTTTATAAAGCTGTGTTTAGTGGAACTGCGTTTATTCCAGATAAATTTTTCTGGACAGACTTTGTATTTTCATTTAAAGCAAGATACGGCTTTGTTAAAAAGATAAAAAAAGAAATACCACTTGATGAATATTTCTTTGTAGGTGGGGATTTTACTGTAAGAGGATTTGATTATGGTATGGCAGGACCTTATGATAGTGCTTTAAATCCGCTAGGTGCAAAAAATGAATTAATATTTAATTTTCAGATAAATCACCCATTAATTGAAAGATTTTTATGGTGGTATGTATTTTTAGATAGTGGAAGCGGATTTAATGAATACAAAACTTTAAAAATGTATAACTCAGTAGGAGCAGGTATAAAGATTGTTACACCTATGGCACCTATTGATCTTTACTACGGTAAGGTTTTTAACGCTCCACCTGGAGTTAGTGATTCCAGATTTGGATTTGTACTTGGAACATTTTTCTAAAAAAATTAAAGGAGATGAAGATGAGAAAATTAACATTATTTTTGACAATTTTGTTTTTTGCCGCCATAGTAAATGCACAGGAGAAATATGCTTATGTAAATTTAATAAAGGTAATGAACGAATCTAAAACAGGTCAGAAACTAAAAAAAGAGATAGAGGACAAATTTGAATTTTTTAAAGCAAAGGCTCAAAAAATAGAAAAAGAAATAAAAGAGATACAAAAACAGCTTGAAAGTCCCCTTTTAAGTGATAAAGCAAAATCTGAAAAACAGGCTAAAATAAGAGAGCTACAAAGACAGCTTCAACAGCTTACAATAGATGCACAGCAGCAGCTAAATCAGATGAAACAGGAATATGAGAAAAAACTTATAGAGAAAATAAAACTTGCAGCAAAAGAGTATACAGATAAAGAAGGTATTGATATTATTTTCACAAACGGAATGTACGGAGCAGTTTTATATTCAGATAATAAAATAGATATAACAGATAAGATAATATCTCTTTTAGATGGAGAAAAAAATGAAGTTAAGTAAAATTGCTGAGATTTTTGATGGACAGCTTTATAACTTTAAAGAAGATAAAGAAATTACAGGTGTAGCCAGCTTATTTAATGCAAAAGAAACGGATATTTCTTTTTTATCTGATAAAAAACTTTCAGACCTTCTAAAAAAAACGAAAGCTGCAGCAGTATTTGTAAAAGAACCTTTTGAAGATACAGATGTTGTGCAGATAGTTGTTGATAACCCGCAAGTAGCCTTTTATAAGCTAATTGATATTCTTTATCCTGATGAAAAATTTAAATCAAGAAAAGCCAAAACTGCAAAAATTGGGAAAAAAGTAGATATTGGAGAAAATGTTTATATTGGAGATTACGTTGTAATAGAAGATAATGTAAAAATTGGAAATAATACAGTAATTTATCCTTTTACTTTTATTGGAAAAAATACAGAGATAGGTAGTGACTGCATTATATATCCAAGGGTAAGCATATACAAAGATACTAAAATAGGAAATAGAGTAATTATACATTCTGGAACTGTAATAGCATCTGATGGTTTTGGTTATTATCAGGAAAATGGTCAGCACAGGAAAATAAAGCATATAGGAAAAGTGATAATAGAAGATGATGTTGAAATTGGGGCAAACGTGACAATAGACAGAGCTATGCTTGATGAAACTATTATTAAAAAAGGAACAAAAATAGATAACCTTGTAATGATAGGGCACAACGTCCAAATAGGAGAAAATACAATCCTTGTTTCACAGGTTGGAATAGCAGGAAGTTCGAAAGTAGGTAATAACTGCATACTTGCAGGACAGGTTGGAGTAGCCGATCATATCACCATAGCAGATAATGTGATAATAACTGCCAAATCTGGAGTCGGTAAAAACATAGATAAAGCAGGTGTATATGGATCTGGAATTAGCGCTATAGAATGGTCTAAATGGAAAAAAGTATTATTTTATCTCTATAAACTTCCTGAAATTTTAAGAGGGCGTAAATAAGCCCTCATTTTTATGTTAAAGATGAAGATATTTTTTCTAAATTTCCTGTAGCAAGTAACAATCCTAAAATAATTAAAAGAACTCCTCCTACTATCTCAACAATTTCAAAAAATCTTCCAAACTTTTTAACCATATTTAAAAATCCTGTCCAGAGTACTCCTGCTAAAATAAAAGGTATACCAAGACCAAGAGAATAAAACGCAAGAAGAAGCATTCCTTTTGAAACAGTTCCTTCATTCATTGCAATCATTAAAATAGAACCAAGTATAGGTCCAATACACGGGCTCCAACCTGCTCCAAAGGTAAGTCCTACTATAAAAGAGCTTATACTTGAAGCTTTTCCACTTTTTTCAACTTTAAACTGACGATATAGAAACTCGTGAAGCTTTAAGAAATATAAAGCCATAACTACAGCCCATATTCCAGCAAAGGTATAAAATGTATCAAGTGAGATAAGCCCGAAAGTAAATAGAGCTACTATTAATAAACCTACTGCGTAAGCAAGTTCTTTAAAGTTTGGTTTTAAAAACAGACCTGTAAAATGAAGTCCGAAAAATACTACCAGTGCACCGCCAATTTTTGCAATGTACATCTTATAATCCATAAAAAACTGACCTATAAATGATGCAGATGCACCCATTAATATAAATACAGTTGAAAATCCCAAAACAAAGAAAACAACAGGTATTACAGCTTTTATATTAAACTTTTGTTCCTCTGCAGTTACATTTGCACTGGCCCCTGTAATATATGAAAGATAAGCTGGAACAATTGGAAGTACGCAAGGAGAAACAAAGCTTAAAAGCCCAGCGATAAAGGCAGTCCAAAGTGTTATATCTTGTAGCATTCTACTCTCCTAAAAATTTATTTATATATTTTTTTAACCTTTTAATAGATGTCTCTCCGAAAAATATTTTACCAACGGTTAAGTCTTTCCTTATGATGTAAATTATAGGTGTCCCAATTATCCTGTATTTTTTTACAGTTTCGTAATTACCTATTAAAACAGGAATATCAAATTCCCATTCTTCTTTAATTTTTTTTATTTCATTGATGTTGTCTGTGTTTATAACAACTGCATAAAATTTAACAGGCTTATTAGCATATTCATCTTGCAAAAATGATATTTCAGGAAGTTCTTTTTTACAAACTCCACATGTTGTAGACCAAAATATTAAAATAGTAACATTACCTTTTAAATCTGTAAGTTTAACAATTTTTCCATTTTCATCTTTAAGTTCAAAATAAGGTGCTTTTAAACCTTTAGCATTAACAGTAACTATTAAAAATAATAAAATAATTAAAATTTTTATGAATTTCATCAATTGAAACCTCGGGATGTTATGATAGTTTAATATATATAACAAAAATATGTAGAGGTCAACGGAAGTGATAACTAACCTTAAAATAAAAAGATTTGATGGAAAAAATGAGAAAATTGATAATTTTGAAATAGAGGTTACAGATAGAACAACTTTACTTGAAGCGTTAATGCATATAAAAGATAATATTGACCCTTCTCTTTCTTTTAGAGTTCAGTGCAGGTCTGCAATTTGTGGAACTTGTGCTGTAAAAGTTGGTGAAAAACATATACTTGCATGCAGAACAAAAATAAAAGATTTACTTGAAGAAAATAATGGAGAAATACTTGTTGAACCTTTATCTAATCTTCCGGTTATAAAAGATTTAGTAGTTGATCAAAAGATATATCTTGAAAAATTAAAAGATGTAAAAGCATGGTTTGTACCAAAAGAACCTTTTGAACCTGTTTATCCAGAAGATTTAAAAAAATTTGATAAGGAAACAGACTGCATACTTTGTGGCATTTGCTACAGTGCGTGCCCTGCTTTTCAAAGCGATAAAGATTTTGGAGGGCCTATTAATTTTGTTAAAGTTTACAGATTCTGGAAAGATAAAAATGATGCACTTGGAGATGAAAGAATAGTTCTTGCGAGAGAAAATCATATAACAAGCTGTGTTCACTGTAAATACTGCACATTTATGTGTCCTAAAGAAATACCTGTTGAACAGGATATCACCCAAATAGAATTTTACGGTAAACAAAAAGGTATTATAGAAGACCAACAGCAAGGTTTTGGGTTTGGTTTTGGATTTAATCCACCGAGTTTTTAAGTAGATACATACCTTTCTTGAAAAATAGTAAGAAGATTATAAATAATCACAACTATAATAGGTGCAATAAAAATACCTACAAATCCAAATAAATTAAGTCCACCAAATATTGCAAATATCATAATAAGCGGGTGAACATTAGCTTTTTCTCCAATAATAATTGGCTTTATAATGTTGTCAACTGTACTAATAATAAACGTTCCATAAAGGGAAAATAAAATGCCAACTATTATACCTTTTGTGAAAAAAAGATAAATTGCTATTGGAACCCAAACTAAAGAGGCCCCTCCAATCGGCAGAAAAGCTGCAAAAAATGTGATTATTGCCCAAAATAAGCTAAAATTAATTCCTGCAAAATAATATCCTAAAAAAGACAAAATACCTTGAGCTATTGCTGTTAAAAAAGAACCCAGTACTATACCTTGAATAGTATTATAAGATGAAGAAATTATGTAATTTTTTTCTTTTTCATCCATTGGGACAAGTTTATAAGTCCAGTTATAAAAATTTTTGCCGTCTTTAAATAAGAAGAAGATCGTAATAATCATAAATACAATTCCGAGCAAAATAAAAGAAAAGTCTATAAATATTGTTCTTCCTTTTGATATTAAGAAATTTACTATATAAGAAATTGCAGTTTTTAAAAATGCTTGAATATCAATTTTTATATTTAAAGCCTGTAAATATGATACTAATTTTTCATGAAAATAAGAAATTATTGGGATGCTTAATATAAACGATTCTATACTTTCAGCTTTAGATATTTTATTAATTAATATTGGATAAAGTTTTGTAAGTTCATTTATAAATACTGCTATTATCAAAATTGAAGGGATAATAATAAACACTAAAATTAAAAACGTTAATATTAAAGAAGATAAAATTTCCGATTTTATTTTAGATTTTAATTTTTCATGTAAAGGGTAAAGTATAACTACTATGAACAGGGATAAAAATATAACATTGAAAAAGGGCGAAAAAAGAAGGTAGCCCAGGAATAAGAAAAAAAATAAAGAGATGAAAAAAAATATATTGCTTATATTTCCTGGGCTGCTCAACTAATTATCACTCTTCTCCCTTTTTTAACGCTCCTGCAGCAAAAGCTAAAATTGCAGTTACAATTGCAAAAATTGTCATAATAATAAAAGCCGTCCATGCTTCCATTTCCCAAACCTCCTTACATAATATACTATTTATTTAAATACTTTTTTATGTTTTGTGCAACCTTTTTAGGTATTCCAAGCCTTACTAGCTCCGATTCATTAGCATTTGCAATATTATCTATTGTTTTGTAAGTTCTGTAAAGTATTTCCTTTCTTTTTTTACCTATTCCTTCGATTTGATCTAAAACAGATTTTAATCCTTCTTTTTCTCTAAGTTTTCTATTATAAGAAATTGCAAATCTGTGGGCTTCGTCTCTTATAGTTGTGAAAAGTTTTAAAAGTATCGGATAATCATAAAGTTTTACTTCTTTTCCATCATCTGTATATATGATTTCTTCTTTTTTTGCTATAGAAAAGATTCTTAAATTTTTAAGACCTAAAGCATCTTTTACAATTAATCCCTGTTTTAAATGTCCTTTACCTCCATCTATCAAAACAAGCTGGGGAGGATTTTCCATTTCTAAATATTTTTTAAACCTTCTAAAAAGCATTTCTCTCATAGATGAATAATCATCTATACCTTTTACCGTTTTTATTTTAAATCTTCTATACTCTTTTTTGTTCATTTTCCCTTTTTCCCAGACCACGCAGGAGCCAACATTAAACTCACCTTGAAGTGTAGATATATCAAACCCTTCTATCCTTTCTGGAAGTTTAAAACTAAACACTTTTTCAAGCTCGCTTTCTAATGCTTTTAAATCAATAGAAGAATGTTTTATATTCTGCTTTATAAAAGAAATTATTTCAGGAATTATGTCTATTTGCACTTTAATTTCTTTTTTTGCAACCTCAGATAACCATTTTTGTAAATTTTTAAGGTCTTCTAACTCTCTATTTATAATTACTTTTTCAGGTATGAAGTTTCCTTGTTTATAGTAGCTCATTACTAATGAAACAATACTTTCTTCATCATCTATACCTGATGTTTTTAATTTGTCAATTCCAATTATTCTATTTGTTCGAACTATAATAAGATAAATTTCAGGTTTACTTATATAAAATATATCAGCTTCTTTTTCTGGAATACCTATGATTTTTTGTTTTTTTATTAAATTCTCAAGGGCAGATATCTGATCTCTTACAACAGCTGCTTTTTCAAAAAGCATTTTTTGCATATACTCTTCAATTCTGTCATAAAGTTGATATATAACCTTCCCTGCATCTCCAGATAAAAATGCTTTTGCAGATTTTACGTCCAGATTATAGTCTTTTTTTGATATTTTATTAGCACAGGGAGCAGAGCAAAGTCCAAGATGATAATCAAAACATACCAAATTTCTTTTAGGTAAAGGGTCACAAGTTCTTAGCTTAAATATTTTATGTATAAGCTGTTTCATAGCCCGCGCAGTTTTTGCAGGTATAAAAGGGCCAAAATAATCCCCGTCTATTTCTCCGTACTTTCTGCTTATCTTTACTGTAGGATATTCATCATTTGTAATAACAAGCATAGGATATCCAGAGCCAGATTTAAGCATTACATTGTACTTTGGTTTATACTGCTTTATAAGTTCATTTTCAAGTACAAATGCTTCATAATCTGAGGAAGTAATTATCCATTCAAGCTCTGTAGATTCTTCGAATATTTTTTGCTCTTTATAGTCGTACTTTAAAGCCTGCTGGTGCCCCTTTAACCTGTTTCTTAAATTTTTAGCTTTTCCTATATATATATATTTGTTTTTATTTTTAAATATATAAACGCCAGGTTTATCAGGAGCTTCTTCGATTTTCTCAAAGAGCACAGCAGCCCTCATCTTCTATAAACTGGATTGTTTCCATTATTTCTTTGAAGTTTGGTATATTTTGATCTTCTGCAATTAATTGAATAATACCGTATCTATCAACAAGTATTAAAAATTCATCTTTATTTTTTATATCAACTTTTTCTAAAAAATCTTTTGTTAGTAATTGGATATAATCTATAACTTTAACTCCAGCTTTTTCAAGCTGATCTTCATACTCAGAAAGGTCAATTTTATCTGATTTATATATTATAAAATGCCATCTATTTCTTAAATCATATACAGTTTTTCCTTTTATCCCATCTAAAAACTCAAAATACGGAATTTGACTGCCTATTTTTGCTTTCAATAAATTTACTCCTTGATTAATTTTTAAAACACATAATATTATATGGCAGGTTATAAAAATTTGTAGGTTAGTATTTGCTCCCTTAATAGTTTTTATATTATTATACTTTGCAATTTTTTAGTTAGTTTTTAAATTTTCAAATGGATGTGAAATAAATGTTAGATAAATCTTTATTTGAAGAAATATTTTATAAATCTCTAAATTCTATAGGAATAATAGATGAAAAAGGTCAATATGTTTTAATAAATAAATCTCACGAAGATCTACTTGGTTATACACTTGATGATCTTAAAGGGAAAACCCCCCAAATTCATCTTGGAAAATATTATGAAAAAGTTCTAAAAGCTTTAAATGAGAAAGGTTATTTTTCAGGGGAAGTAGAATGTATTACAAAAGATGGTAAAAAATTAAACTGTTATTTAACAGCTTACAAAATAGAAGCTGACGGTAAAACGTATTATGTAGGTATAAAAAGAGATATAACAGAGATAAAAGAACATCAAAAACTTATAGATTTAATTACAAATGAGTCTAATTTCGGTGTTGTAATTTATAAGGATAAATTTATTTATACAAATCCCTATTTTAAAGAAATCACAGGTTATACAGATAAAGATATAAAAAGTTTACATGTATGGGATATTGTTGAACCTCCGTATAATGAAAAGGTAAAAGAAAATATTCAAAGAAGGCTTAAAGGTGAATTTTTCAAATACAGCGATATTCTGCCGATCAGAACAAAGAATAATGAAATCAAATGGGTTTATATAAACTCAAACACTTTAAAATACAAAAACGAATATGTTGGTGTAACAACCTTCATAGATATTACAGAAAAAAAAGAGCTTGAAGAAAAAATTTACTTTCTGGAAAATTATGATCTTTTGACAAATCTTCCTAATAAAGAGCTATTTAAACATCAGCTGAAAAATTTGATTAAAGAAAATGAAAAATTAAAAGAGAAAGTGGCCGTAATTTTAGTTGATATATACAACTTTACTGAAATAAATGATACTTATGGTTCGAAGGTAGGAGATGAAATACTTAAACAAATATCTAAGAGATTATTAACTCAGTTGAATATAGCAGACATTATAGCAAGATATGGTTCTGATGAGTTTATTATCGCTATAAAAGATCCTCAAATATCAAATATTTTTTCATACATAACTTTAGATATACTAAAAAATATTTTACAAACACCTTTTGTTATTGATGGAAAAGAGATTTACTTAAACTATAACCTTGGGATAACAGTTTACCCTGATGATGCTCAAGATATAGAATCATTAATAGCAAATGCAGAGATAGCTTTAAAACATGCGAAAAAGAGGGGAAGTAACGAAATATATTTCTTTAATAAGAATTTAAATGAAAATGTTAAAAACAAAATAAGCTTAGTTTCAAAACTAAAAAAAGCAATTCAATTTCAGGAGTTTGAGGTTTATTTCCAGCCTAAAATAGATTTAGCAACAGAGGAAATAATAGGAGCAGAGGCTTTAGCACGGTGGGAGGTTCCACCAGACAAGTTTATACCTGTTTTAGTTGAAGCAGATTTAATGTTTGAAGCAGGATGTATAATTACTGAAAAAACATTAAAGGCTGCACAAGAACTTTTAAAAATAGATCCGAATTTAAAAATATCTATAAATATGTCATTTGAACAGCTTAGATATGATGAATGTCCAGAAAAATTATGGGATCTGGCAGCAAAATATAAAGTTCCAGCAGAAAATATAATAGTTGAGATAACAGAAACTGAAACAATGAAAAACCCTGAGAAAAATATAGCTAGGTTAAATGCAATAAGGGAAATGGGATTTAAAATATCCATAGATGACTTTGGTACAGGATATTCATCTTTAAATTATTTGAAACTTATACCTGCTTCAGAAATAAAAATAGATAGATCATTTATAAATGATATGTTTTCTGATAAAAATGATCTTGAGCTTATTAAAATAATTATAAATATTGCAAAAATAATGAATTTAAAAGTTGTTGCTGAAGGTGTTGAAAATAAAGAACAGTCTATACTACTTAAAGGGCTTGGCTGTGATTATGCTCAAGGATACTATTTCTCAAAACCTTTACCTTTTGAAGAGTTTATAGATAAGTTAAGCAAAACAGTAAAAAAATATTGACAAAGTCTTAAAGTTAGTATAATATATTTACTCCATTGGGCGGTTAGCTCAGCTGGCTAGAGCACCTCCCTTACAAGGAGGGGGTCAGAGGTTCGAATCCTCTACCGCCCACTAAAAACGGAGCCGTAGTTCAGCCGGCCTAGAACGCTGGCCTGTCACGCCAGAGGTCGCGGGTTCGAATCCCGTCGGCTCCGCCATTAAATCAAATAGGTAAACTAATGCAAAGAAAAAGAACAAAAAAAGAATATATAGTTCACAATGTTGAAGTAGCCTTTGATATCCTATTTTTCCTGGCAAAAAATCCAAAATCAAAAATAGAAAATATCCTTTTAGCAACAAATATTTCTTCTTATCAGCTTGAGAAAATTTTAGACGTTCTCATAAAAAGAGGATATGTTGAAGTTGATAAAAAAAAGGGTCTTTATTCTCTTGGAATCAAAAATTTTGAAATTGGATTTTCCTATCTTTCTCATGTTGAAATAAGAAAAATTGCAAAACCATATCTTCAGTACTTAGGTGAAACGATACAGGAAAATGTTTATCTTGCAGTAAGAAGCGGATGGGAAATAGTTTATATTGATGCTTATGAAGTTGATAGGCCTGTTGTTGTAAAATCGCGGGTAGGTAAGCTTCTTCCGATGTACGCATCAGCCTCCGGTAAAGTTCATCTTGCCTATATGGAAGAAAGCGAACTTGAAGAGTTTTTTAGAAATGTAAATTTAATACCATATACAGAAAAAACTATTACAGATGAAAATCTTTTAAGAGAGCATTTAAAAGAAGTTAGAGAAAAAGGATATGCTATAGATGACGAAGAATGGGAAAATGAAGTTAGATGTTTATCTGTTCCTGTGTTTGACTATAAAGGAGAAGTCGCAGCTGCTATAACTTTATCTGGCCCATCATTTAGGGTCACCCATGAAAAACTTCTTGATATAAAAGATATTTTTTTAGAAAAATCAAAAGAACTTTCAGAAAGCTTAGGTTATAGCGAAGAATGGAAAGTAGAGTTTTAGAACGTCTAACTGACCTTGTAAAAATCCCTTCAGTTATAGGTCAAGAAAAAGAAATAGCAGATTATACTGAAAACTTTTTAAAAAAGCATTATCCTGAAGATAAAATAATCAGACACAATAATTCACTTATAGCTTTTGATAATTTAGATCCATTAAAAAAAACATTAGCTTTAGTTGGTCATCTTGATACAGTACCTGGAAAAAATGATTTTACTGGACAGATAATAGATAACAAGCTGTACGGTCTTGGTGCAAGTGACATGAAAGCTGGACTTGCAGTTATGATGGGATTGATTGAGTACTTTTCAAATAAAGATAAAAAATACAATATGATTTATGTATTTTATGAAAAAGAGGAAGGTCCTTATGTTGATAATGGACTTCAGCCTCTTTTAGATGAGTATGATATTATTCAAAAAGCAGATCTTGCTTTTGCTTTAGAACCTACAGATAACAAGGTGCAGGTCGGATGTCTTGGTACGATGCATGCGTCTATAATATTTGAAGGTAAAAGAGCCCATTCTGCCCGTCCCTGGCAGGGAGAAAATGCAATTCATAAAGCTGCAGACTTTTTAAAAAGACTTGCAGATTTTGGTTATAGGGAATATGAATTTCACGGGATGAAATTTGTTGAAGTTATGAACGCAACAATGGTTGAATTTTCCGGAGGAAGGAATATTATTCCTGACAAGTTTGTTATAAATGTAAACTATAGATTTTCTCCTGGAAAAAGCATTGAAGAAGCAAAACAAGATATTCTAAATCTTGTTAACGGAGAGGCTAAAGTAGAGTTTACTGACCTTTGCCCTTCAGGAGCAGTATGTCTTCACAATCCTGTTTTATCTGAAATGATTAATAGGTTTAACTTAGAGGTTGAAGCAAAACAAGCCTGGACAGATGTTGCAAGGCTTTCCCTTTATGGGATAGATGCTGTTAACTTTGGCCCCGGCAATCCTGAGCAAGCGCATAAAAAAAATGAATATGTTAGGATAGATAATGTAATTAACAATTTTAAAATATTTAAAAGTTTTATTGAGGGGTAATTTTATATAAACACAAAAAAATTGCCATTTTGATATGTATACCAAAATTATAGACAAACTTTCAAAGAAAATAATAATTTCTGTTACTGTTGCATTTTTATTTACATTTGCTTTACAGGTATATATTCAAAATGATGAAAAAGAAGAAAAATTAGATATTATTTATAACTCAGACCTAAAACTAATAAACACGATTCTTGAAGATGAGAAAAACAGATTAATATCTTTAGGTTACATTCTGGCTTCTGATGAAAAACTCCAAAAATATTTAAAAAAAAAGAAAAGAGATCAGCTGTTTAAATATTTAAACGAAAGATGGGATTTTTTTGATAGGAATTTAAGATTAAATGAAGTTCATATTATTGATAATAATGGAAACTCTTTTATAAATCTTGTAGATTACGATTACGGAGAACATAAAGATACTGGGAAATATAATGTTTTTAATTTTAGAAAAGATGTTAAAAAAGCAATCTTAAAAAAACAGCCAGTAAAAACGATTTTTATCTGCAGATATTTTGTTGGAATAAGAGCTATTATACCTATTAAAGATGAAAATGATAATATTATTGGTGCAGTATCCCTCGGGGAGTCTTTATTAAGGCTTTTCAGTAAAGAAAAAAATTCTATTGATAAAGAAATTTTAGTTTTAATAAAAAAAGGTCCTCTTAAAAGTTGTTTAAAATCAGATGCATATAGAATAATTATTTCAAAATTTACAAATTTAAAAGATTATGTGGCGTTTGGTAATGTTGAACCTGTATTTTTAGATACTCTTATAGAAGAAGATAAAATAAAAACAAAATTCATAGAAAATGTAGAAGGAACAAATTATCTATTTTCTGTATACAATATTTTAGATTTTAACGGCAAAGAAATTGGAAAAACTGTTTTAATTTCAGATGTTAATGATATAATTTCTGATTTTTATTTAAACATAGCTATTTCTATTTTAATTTATTTAGTGCTTTTACTTACTATTCTTTTAATTATAAATAAATCTAAATTTAAACTTGAGAAGAAATTTGATGAAATAAAGGAAATTTTATATAAACTTACAGAAAAAGATTTTTCTATTATTAAAGAATATGAAAAAGAAATAGATGGTTATGCATGTAACATTAAAGATATAGATGATGTTGATATTTTAAAGTTTAATTTGATAAGGCTTGGAATAGAGCTTGAAGAGCATTTAAAAGAAATGAGTGATAAAGTAAAAAAATATGCAAAAGATGCCTTTGTAGACCCACTAACAGGCGCATTAAATAGAAGAGCATTAATAAAAGTTGGAGAAAACACTGTAGAAAATGCAAAAATAAAAAATATACCTTTATCAGTTATTTTAATAGATATAGATTTCTTTAAGAAAATAAATGATACTTACGGCCATGACGTTGGAGATATAGTTTTAAAAGATTTTGTAAAAACAGTAAAAAATATTATTAGTAGAAGAGATATTTTAGTAAGACTTGGTGGCGAAGAGTTTTTAATCATACTTCCAGGTGCGGATAAAAAGAAATCAATTGAGATAGCAGAAAATATCAGAAAAACTATTGAAGAAAAAGAGCTAAACATTGACGGCAAAAAAATTAAGTACACTATAAGTGCCGGCGTGGAAGAACTAAAAAATGAAGACAACAGCATATTTGATGTTATTTTAAGGGCAGATAAAAAATTATACAAAGCTAAAAAAACTGGTAGAAATAAAGTAATTTTTTAAATTAATGTTAAAAAAATTATCTTTTGCCTTATTTGACAGCGGAGAAACAATTTTAGGAGCTCTTGTTTTCTCCACTTTTTTCCCTCTTTACATAACAAGTTATTTAGATACAAAAATTTATACATTTTTGTACGGGCTTTCCTTTGGAATTTCTTTTATTTTGGCTTTATTTTTAGGGAAATTAGCAGATGAAAAAGGATTGAGAAAAAATTTCTTCTTTTTGTTTGTCATACTTACAGCGTTATGTGCAATAGGATTATATATATTTCATAAAACTCCCTATACAGCCTTATTGTTGTTCATTTTAATGGCTATTTTTCATCAGCAGGCTCTTGTTTTTTATAATTCTATACTACTCAATTTTAAAGAAAAAGGTTTTACTTCCGGACTTGGAGTTGCTTTTGGTTATGTAGGTTCTGCTGTTTCTTTAATATTTTTGGCTAAGTTTTTAAATATTCCTTCTGTATTTTTAATTACAGCATTTATATTTTTAATTTTTGCTCTGCCGTCTTTAATAATTCTTAAAAATCCTTCCCACGTATCAAAAGTTTCAATTAAGAGTATACTGAAAGAAAAAAAGTTTATTTTTACAATTTTTGCTGTTCTTTCTCTTACAGAAGTTGCAAACACTCTCATAGCAGTTATGGGGATTTACCTGAAAAAAGTTTATGGATTTGAAGATGTACAGATTTATAAAATTATTGGTATTTCGGCATTTGGGGGAATAGTAGGCGGTGTTTTCTGGGGATATTTAGCTGATAAATTTAAAATTGAAAAAATATTTTTATTTGGATTTTTATTATGGGTAACCTTTTTAGTTTTACTTCCATTTATTTCTTCAAAATTTGTTTTTTTCATCGGCTTTTTAGCTGGCTTTTCACTTTCTCATATATGGACAGTATCAAGGATTCTAATAATTGAAAAATTTCCTCCTGAGCAAGTATCTACAAGAATGTCTTTTTTATCTTTAACAGAAAGAATTGCATCAACTACAGGATTAATTATATGGAGTTTACTTCTTTTAATTACAGGTGATAATTTTAAACTATCTGCTTTTTTAATGGTACTATTTCCTTTAATAGGTCTTCTTTTTTATAAAATTTCCTTCAAAGAAATATAAAGCTTATCTAAAAAGTTTTCCTTTATTTTTAATTCAAAACTGTCTGAATAAATATACTCTGGTTTCAGTTTCTCCATTAATTTCATTAGTTTTTCCTCTTTTAAATTTCCAAAATATATTTTGCATCTGCTGTTTGTTATTTTTATTTTTTCTATTCCTAGCTGTGAGGCAACTTTTTTTATTTTTTCAAGCTGTAAATAAACTTTAAAGCTGTTTGGAAGCTGTGAATAGAACTCACTTAAATGCTCCTGTATTTCTTCTATTTCATTTTCATCTACAGCCTTTGAAATTGAAAGGTAAATATTCATTCTATCTTGCTTATCATTTATAAAGTTTGAAGGAATGTATGCATTTAAATCTGTTTCTATTTTTGTTTCAACGTTACTGTTATCTGAATTTTCCTGAAGAGCATTTTTTAGAAGTTTTACGTAAAAATCAAAGCCAACTGCCTTAATGTATCCACTTTGTTCTACTCCTAAGATATTTCCGGCTCCTCTAATTTTCATATCTTCAAGGGCAACTTTTAAACCAGACCCAGGTCTTGTTAATTTCATTATTGTCGATATCCTTTTCTCTGCATTTTCAGTGATCTGCCGGTCATCCGGTAAAAGTAAATAACAAAAAGCCTGAATATTTCCCCTGCCTACTCTACCCCTTAAATGATAAAGCTGTGCAAGACCAAAAAGGTCTGCTCTTTCAACTATAAGTGTATTTGCTGTTGGTATGTCTATTCCTGTTTCTATTATAGAAGTTGCCACTAAAATGTCAGTCTGTTTATTTATAAACTTTAAGATTTCTTTTTCAACCTGAGATGGTTTCATTCTGCCGTGAATATATGAGATGTTTAACTGGGGAAACATCTCTTTTAACTGTTTGGCTTTCTCTTCAATTGTTTCTATTCGGTTATAAAGGTAAAATACCTGTCCACCTCTTTTTATTTCATTTTCAACGGCTTTTTTTACAATTTCAGGACTGTATTTTGATACAAAGGTTTTAGTTTCCACTCTTCCTTCAGGCGGAGTGTTAATTATAGATAGTTTTTTAAACCCTGAAATTGCCATGTTTAAAGTTCTTGGTATTGGGGTTGCTGTAAGATAAAGTGTGTCTACATCTTTTTTTAGCTCTTTTATTTTTTCTTTTGCTCTCACGCCAAACCTATGTTCCTCGTCTATTATCAATAGTCCAAGGTTTTTAAACTTTACATTTTTTGAAAGTGCTTTATGTGTTCCTACAATTACATCAATTTTACCTTCTTCAAGTTTTTTTAATATTTCATCTGTTTGTTTTTTTGATTTTAAGCGGGATAAATTTTCAACAATTATTCCAAAAGGTTCAAGTCTTTCTTTAAATTTTTTGTAATGCTGGTAGGAAAGTACGGTGGTAGGTACTAAGATAAGAGTTTGTTTTCCGTTTAGTGCTGATATGAAAGATGCTCTAACTGCAATTTCAGTTTTTCCAAAACCAACATCCCCGCAAATAAGCCTATCCATTGGCTTTTCAGTTGACATATCTTTTTTTACATCTTCTATGGCTTTCAGCTGGTCAGGAGTTTCTAAGAACTCAAAACTTTCTTCAAACTTTTTTATCAAATCATCGTCTATTTTATAAGGTTTTCTGGCAACTTTTTCTCTTTCTGCATATAGTTTTATCATCTGCTTTGCTATATTTTCTAAGGATTTTCTAACTTTTTTCTTAAGATTTCTCCAGGAAATTCCTCCAAGTTTATCAAGTTTTATATTTTCTTTTGCGTCATATCTGAAGATCTTGTCAAAGTGAAGATAGGAAACATTTATTTTTTCTCCATCTGCATACTCAAGTACCATAAAGTCATAATCTTTTCCCTGTATATTTTTTGTTTCCATTCCTCTAAATATTCCGATTCCAAAATCCTCGTGTATAACATAATCTCCAATGTTTATAGGCTTCAGCTCAACTTCTGGCTTTGATATATTTTCAGGTATAAAAGAGATTTTTTCTTTAATTAGGTGGAGTGGTTTTGTTATAGGAAGTTTTATAGTTTTAAAATTTTCTAACGGAGTTTTTGATATTTCTTCATTTTTACCTTCTGTTTCAAAGATTAAACTTGCATCTTTTACATTTAGATCTATGCTAAAAACAGGATAATCTTTTAATATATTTTTAAGTTTTGTACTTTTTTGATTTTTGAATTCAATATCTAAATTTTCATCATACTCAATTAAAAAATCATAAAGCTGGAAAATTTCTACACTTTCTATTGGTTTTTTTGTTAAAAGCTTAGAAACTTTGTAAATGTTTTCAATCTCATCACCAAAAAAATCTATATAAAATAATCCTTCAAATGGTATGTTTATAGTTAGTCTTGAACCTTTAAAAGAAAATTCTCCTTCATTTTCAACAAATTCTTCTTTAACATATCCAAACTCAAGTAAAGTTTGAAAAAGATTATCTAATGAAACTTCCTTCCCTACCTCAAGTAAAACTGTTTTTCTTTCTAAAGAAACATCTATATCTAGAACATCTGGATGTGCAGTAAAAAACCCGTTTTCATTTTTTAATATTTTATAAATGGCATAATTTCTTTTAAATTGGGACAAGGTATTATGAATTTCTACATCTTTTGGAATATCTATAACAGGGTAAGGTTTATTAAAGTGCTTTAAAAAAGCTTTTAAATTTTTTTCTACTTCAAATACACGTTTTTCATTAGGTGCTAATATAATACCTTTGTTACAATCTTTGGCTACTTTGTATTCTGGATAAGGAAGGATAGAGCCTTTATATATTATCTGGTTTTTCAATTTCCTTTCTAAGTGATTTAACCTTTGTTTTTTTCATACGGTAAAATTCTTTTCTAAAAATATATTTAGGAACATAATATAATGCACCAATTACCAATATCAATACTGATGCTCCTATATAATCTTCAAATTTAAAGTGAGGGGCTTTAATTATTACTTCCCTTAACACGGCAATGAGAGTAGTTTTTACGATTAATGATGTATCAAGTTCTCTTTCTTTCAGGTAATAAATTAGAAGTCTAAAAAGCTCTATAAGAATAAATAAATATAAGAACTTGGGAATTACTTCTAAAGCCTTTGCTTCTTTATACAGTACAAGGCTAATAATATCAAAGATTGCGATTATACTTATGTAAAATATAACACCGGTTAATGCAAGTATAATCAAATCTTCAAAAAACTCTAAAGTATCTCCCAGGGTTTTATGTACATTGTGAGGACTGACAAGTTTCTGCCACTTTTTCCTCATTTATTTACTACCCTTTTTATTATTGTTATCTTGTCGTTTACTACTATTATGTTAGATTTTAAATTGTTCCATTTTTTTATCTGATGTACTGTTACACCAAATTTTTTAGCAATTTTTATTAATGAATCACCTTTTTTCACTCGGTAGAAAATATATCTGAACTTTGGTTTTCTTTTATGAACTTTCTTTTTAATGTAATTTACCCTATGCTGCATAGCTTTTCTGGCTAAATTTTTATTTAAAACCCTTTTATAAATAATAATTTTTTGATTTGGAAGAATATAATCTTTTATATTATTCCATCTTTTTAAATTTCTAACAGTTGTTCTAAATTTTCTTGCAATTTTTCCTAAAGTATCTCCTTTTTTAACTTTATATATTATTCCTCTTTGTGTATATTGAATATCTTCAGTTAGATCAACTATATCATAACTGTATAAAGGATAAGCTTCTATAACAGAAGGTACTTTTATATACGTGTTTGCAAGTATGTAGCCTTTATCAAGATTATTTATTTTTCTTAAAACATTAACTGATGTATTAAATTTTTTAGCTATTTTTATTAAACTGTCTCCTTTTTTAACTTTATATTCTTTATATGCTTTAAATTTTTCTAAGCTCATGTCAGATAAAACGGCTTTTAATGTTTCTGCATATCCTTTTGGGAGATAAATGTTATATGTACCTTCTATAGGAGGAGTTTTTCCTTTTAAAAGATGGGGATTAAGTTTTTCTAATTTTTCATAGGGTATTTTTAAGAGTGTTGAAATCAAATCTAGGGAGACAGGTTTATCAACCTGTATCACATCGAAATCGGGGTTTGGAACTTTATCGTATTTTAGAATGTCTTTTACAACTGTTAGAACTGCTAAAAATTTAGGAACATAATTTCTAGTTTCCGGAGATAAATAACTTTCAATATCCCAGAAATTTACTCCGCCGTATTTATTTATTTTCCTAATAACTATTCCTTCCCCTGTGTTATAGCTTGCAAGTGCAAGTCCCCAATCGTCAAAAATACTGTAAAGGTCTTTTAGATAGTAGGCTGCTGCCTGTGTTGATTTTATAATGTCATATCTTTCATCTATCCATTTATTTATTTCAAGACCGTACATCCTACCTGTTTGAGGCATAAACTGCCAAAGTCCTGCGGCTCCTGCCGGTGATTTAGCCTTTATATTAAAATGACTTTCTATAATAGGTAAAAACACAAGATCATCTGGAAGACCTTCTTTTTGAAATATCTGCTTAATTATAGGAATATATTCTTTTCCTCTGTTTAGATATCTTTCAATAACATACCTATTCCTTTTAAATATTTTTATGTTTTGCTTTGTTTGAATTTCTTCAGTAAAAGTAAGTTTTAAATTTAATTTTTTTTCGTCATTAAACTGGTTAAAAACCTTAGAACCATCTAATGAAAGCTTAACAAATAAAGGTACGTCGTCTATGCTTAAATTGTCATTTGCTGCCGATAGGCTATAAAAGCTTATAACTGTTAATAAAATACTTTTAAATTTTTTCATAATGAAAATAATATTAACTTTTATTTTTTATTTTAGCAAGTTGTTAGAAATTTTCTAAGTTTTTTTGGTTTTTAAAAATTTTTATAATTTTTTCAATTCCTGTCATTTCTTTTATTATTTGAGGATTTGTTTTTTCTGCTAAATCTGGATTTTTTGAAGCCTGATTTAATATCACAGCTTCTATTTCAGCATTTATATTTTTTAGAGCATTAACCGTTAAAACTGTGTGATTTATGGTTCCGAGGTTTGCTCTTGAAACTATAATAACAGGTAGTTTTGTTTCCTTTACAAAATCAAGATAAGTATAAATTCCCCCGTTTATTTGAGTAATAGGAACCATTATCCCCCCTGCCCCTTCCACTATAAGAACGTCATATTTCTTTTTAAGTCTTTCTAAATACTCTTTTATTTTTTCTATATTTATCTTTATTCCTTCTTCCCTTTCAGCTACTAAAGGGGCTGCAGGATTCCTAAACTTATATAAAACAACTTCATCTATGCTTTGGCCTGTAATCTCTGAAAGTTTTTTAGCATCTTCACACTCAGGATTGCATCCAGTTTCTACAGGTTTAAAATAGCCAGTTTTAAATCCTTTATTCTTAAAATACTCTACAAGAAGTTTTGAGAAATAAGTTTTTCCTACACCTGTATCTGTGCCTGTAATAAAAATCACCTTTTTCATAGTTTCCTGTCTCACTTTAATTCTTTTTCATAAAGTTTATCTGTTTTTACTTTTATCAAATTCATTATGTAATTTAGCACATCCCTCCACGATTCATAATCTGCGTATCCTAAATTTTTATGCTCTTTTAAAGTTCTAAGGAAAATATCCACATAATTTTTGTAATCGTGTGGCTGTGTTCTGATTTCATAAAATATCTTTGCTTTCTCTGTAAGAATATGATCTACGCTTTCTAAATTTGATATATTTTTGAAAAGTTCAATGTCGCTTTTTATAAGTTTTTCTACCATTTCAGAGGATGCAAGGTTTGCAAATTTTTCATACTCTTTGGAAACTTTTTCGTAAAAACTTTTTAATATTTCTTTAAACTCATCTGTTTTTAAACTTGCTATAAATGAATTTACAAGATATAAGCTTTCAGATGAAAGCTTGGCAATTGGTTTTCTTTTTGCTTTTATATGAACTGCAGTAAATTTTAAAGCCGGTTCTTTAGATATTGGATCAACAGCATCAGATACAAGAAGATTAGTAGGGAAGTGGTAAATTAAACCATATCCAAAAGGTGAAAAAGTAACTCCTTTCTTTATATTGCCTGTTTTTGCTTTTATGTAAACTTTACCCCTTTTAGATTGTACTGTTATGTAATCTCCATCTATTATTCCAAGTTCATAGGCATCATCTTCGTTTAGTAGTATGAAAGGTTCTTCTTCTCCTCTGACAAGTTCCAGAGATTTTCCTGTTCTTGTCATTGTATGCCACTGCTTTTTAGTTCTGCCTGTTGTAAGGATGAAGTTAAATGGATACTCCATTTTATCTGCCGGAGGTTCAAAAACTGCTGGGTTAAACTGTGCTTTTCCAGAAGGGGTTGGAAACTTTTTGTCTTTGTAAATCCATTTTCCTCCCCACTGTTTAGGAAGGTCTTCATAGGTCCAGTTTGATATGTCGCACAGTCTTCCTTTTGTTGTTTGTTTGTACTCGTCAAATATCTCACGGCTGTTTTTGTAAGAAAAGTAATTTTTCCATCCCATTTTTTCTGCTATTTCACAGAATATCTGCCAGTCGTGCTTGCATTGGGGTGGCGGTTCTTTAAATGGTTTGTTATGTGTAATTGTTCTATCTGAACCTGTCATTACTCCTTCTTTTTCTCCCCACTGGGAAGCAGGTAAGACAAGATTGGCAAAATCCATAGTATCTGTAAGGTATGCATCCTGAACTATTACAAATGTGTTTTCTAAAGCTTTCCAGAATTTATTTAAATTTGGCATTGTAACAGCAGGATTAGTACATACTATCCATAAAAGCTTTATTTCTTCATTTAATACTTTATCAACTGCTTCTGTTATTGTTGGTCCCGGCTGAGGTTTTATATTGCCTTCAGGAATGTTCCAAAACTGTTCCATAAATTTCCTATCTTCTTCATTTCTTACATCTCTGTATCCTGGGAGCCCATTTACTAAATATCCAACCTCTCTTCCTCCCATTGCATTTGGCTGACCTGTTAGAGAAAATGGACAACCCTTTTCATTTATCCTTCCTGTTGCTAGATGAAGGTTTATTAGAGATAGGTTTTTCATTGTTCCATTTACAGACTGATTCAGTCCCATAGTCCAGAAAGATATCACTTTTTTACTGTGACCGAAGATTTCTGCCAGTTTGTAAATATATTTTTCATCAATATCACAAATCTCAGCAGCCTTTTCTGGAGGATATTTTTCAGCTTCTTTTAATGCCTCTTCAAAGTTTTCTGTATGATTTAAAATAAAATCGTAATCCAGCCATTTGTATTTGTTTAGAAGGTAAAGCACGCTGTTAAATAAAACTGTATCTGTTCCCGGTTTTATAGGTATCCAGATATCGGATTTTTCAGCTGTTTCGGTTTTTACAGGGTCTATAGTGATGATTATACTTTCAGGATTTTCTCTTTTTCTTTTTAAAACTCTTTTGAACAAAACAGGGTGAGCCCATGCTGCATTTGAACCTGCAAATATAAATGCATCTGCATCATCTATGTCTTTATAGCTTCCAGGAGGGCCGTCAGAACCAAAAGCCATTTTATATCCCATAACAGCAGATGCCATACAGAGTCTTGAGTTTGCATCAATATTATTTGTTCTAACAAACCCTTTTACAAATTTGTTAATTACATAACTGTCTTCTGTTGTAAGCTGCCCAGAGATGTAGAAATAGTTTTCGTCTGGTTTGTTTTGTTTTAGTTTCTCAACGATTATATTTAAAGCTTCTTCCCAGCTTATTTCCCTAAATTCATCCTTTTTATCTTCCCTGTATAAAGGAGATGGAACACGTCCAATGTCCATAACTTTTGGAAGAGGCACAGGTTTTAGGCACAAATCTCCTTTTGTTGCAATATGTTCTTTATCCCCTTTTACCTTAAATCTCCCCTTCTTATCTTTTACTATTTCAAGACCACATCCAACACCGCAGTATGGACATTGTGCTGTTACTTTTTCCATGTACATCTACTCCTTTAATATTTATAATCAAGTTGTATCCAGAGTTTTGTTACATCCTTTGTTCCATTCACCTCTCCTCCAGTTACATATCCTTTATCTGCATTGTAAAGGGCTATTTTTGTTAAAAATGATAATCTTTTAGTAAGTTTTTTTGCATATAATGCATCTATTTCCGAACCTATATTTTTACTTCCTGTTTGAGTTTGATTTTTATCTGCTTTAAAAAGCAAGTATGCGACCATTACTTTTCCTATGTTTTTATCTTTATATCCGGCAGATAAACAGATTTCATTCAGACCATAATCAAATCCGTTTGCTGCTCCTTTAAGAAGTACATCAGACCAACCATCAAATTTATGAAGTGTGGCAAGTGGGGTTGAAAATCCAGCAGTTTTTCCATTTTTGTCTCCAAAGTGTGTATACATTATGTTCCCAAATATGCCTTTTACAGAAGCACCAATCTTCAGCCTATAATAAGAAGTGTCAACATCAGGTTTTGTTGTAGCATTATCTTTTGTATAAGGATCCGTCTGTTTTGCATATTCACCTAAATATGAGATTTTTGTATTTTCGGAGATAGAATAATCACCGGAGGCTTTTACACCATAAGTGTTATGTATATCTGTTAAAAGATAAGCAAAACCTTTTATTTTTAGTACTGGAATAACTTTATAGTTAACGTCTAGGACTATTGGCATTTTATCAAGCTTCCAGTCTGTATTAAAGTCGTCAACTATACCTTTTCTTTCATAAACACCTGCAAGCAGGAAATCTAAATTTTTAGTTGGTTTTCCTGTAACTGCTAAAATTCCAAAAGACTGGGGCATCTGCCTCCAGCCTACATTTCCTATAAATCTATGGTCATCTATAATTACATATTTTCTACCACCTATAAATGTGTAGTTTCCATAAGAGTACGAAACAAATGCTTGACTAATTCTAGTGTTATCAGGATCAGGAACTGTATCATAATCTGATTTTTGAGGAGAGTAATTATCGATTACAGCTGAAACATCTGTGGCTTCAAGCTGGGCAGATAATCCTTTTATATTTAAAATTTTATTTATTTTTGTCCCAATAACTGTTCTAACTGTTAAAGCATTGGCATTTTTATTGAGGCTGTTTTTTACATCTACAAACTCATATCTTGGTCTAAATTCTAAATAAGGTTTAACATTATCTATAAAACTTATTTCTTCTGCTTTTGATGGATTGTAAATACCATTATTTAATAATAATCCTGCTGCCAGTAAACCTGCTGAAAATATTTTATTTTTTTTCATTAACATGTCCTCCTAATCTTCTATAGGCTTATTAATTTCTTTTCCGTAAGCTTTCCACAGTAAGAAAGATATTAAAATAGCAGCTGATGCAAGGATTATGTAAACGATAAAACCTTTAGAGTATCCCACCAGTCCATAGTTTTGAACAAATATTCCAAGAATTGGTGGAACAACGAAACCTCCAAATGCTCCAAGTCCACCTACCCATCCAGCAGCACCGCCAGTTGCATGTGGAACATATTTAGGAACAAGCTTAAATACAGCTCCGTTTGCTATTCCCATTCCTGCTCCCATTAAAACCTCACCTGTTAATGAAAGCATAAAATTATGATTTACTGCCATAACAACAACTATAGCCCCAATTAAAGTTAATGTATAGGCAATTATTGCAACTAGTTCCCCTCCAATTTTGTCAGACAGCCATCCACCAAAAATTCTTATAACCGAAGCAAGTAATGAGAACCCAAAAGCCATTAAAAGACCTGCGTGTCTGAGCTCTACATTGTAGCTTTGAACCCAAAAAACAATAAACCAACCTGTTAATGCTAAAAATCCTCCAAAAGAAACGAAATATAAGGCTACTAATGCCCAGGTTTGTATATGTTTAGCAGAATTTTTTAATGAACTGATTAATCCGCCTGTTGGAATAAGTTCCTGTCCAAGTTGTTTTGCAAGTTCTACTGCTTTATCGTGAGGAACACCTGCTTTTACAAGCTGAAAATATGGTGCATCTTTTGCAAATAGTATATAAATAACTGTTCCAACTAATAAAAATCCAAACCAGGCAATATAAGACCAAGTTAATCCTATTGCTTTTAATGCAAAAGGCAGTATCATTCCAAATAGTCCCGGTGCTAAATTACCAACTCCTGCATATATTCCTAAGGCAGACCCTTGTTTTTTTTCAGGAAACCAGTAAGCAGTTTGAGCAATTCCAACAGAGAAAGTAGCAATTCCGCAACCACTTAAAAATCCAAAAAACAGAATTAACCAATACATCCACGGCTCAAGATTTGGATAGTAAAGGTATAAAAGTGTGGAAAGTCCTCCCATTCCAATAACAGCAAGTATTAAAAGGGTTGCAAGGGGGATTTTTCCCCCTACTTTGTCAACCCATGCTGCAAAAGGTATTCTAAGAAGTGAACCTGTCAAATTTGGTGCTGCAACAAGTAATCCCATTAAAAATCCTGACAGTCCCAGTATTTCTTTAAGATTTTTTGCAACTGGTCCATATAAAGAAACTGCTGCAAATCCAATGAAAAACCCAAATGTTGCCATTATTAGCCCAATTTGTGGGCTTCCTGTAATTTCAATAACCTTGCCTTCATACTCAATTTTTTTGTGCATTTTAACCTCCATTTCCTATGTTTTTTTTATTTTATGGACATCTTTCTCTATAAATTATTGGTCTTCTGAATATATAGCTTAGTGGAATACTTAAAATATGAACCAGTCTTGTAAATGGGAAAATCGCAGTTAAAACAAAAACAAGGAAGATGTGAAGTTTTAATAAAAATGGAACTTCTGCCATTAAAGTGTAGTTTGGTGTAAATACCCAAAGACCTCTAAACCATGGTGCTACAGTTTCTCTATAATCGTGCTGTAAAACAATTGTGTTTATGTTTCCTAAAACTACTATCGCAAGTAAAAGCCAGAGAGTAATCCAGTCCATAGTTGATGTAATTGCCTTTAGTCTTGGGTTAGTCCATCTTCTATAAATAAATAAAACAAGCCCTGCTATAACCATTAATCCAGCAGCGGTTCCAGCATATAAAGCTATCATTCTATACATATGTTCTGTCAATCCAAGTTCCTCTGTCCAGCTTTTTGGAATAACTATTCCTATTATGTGTCCGATGAAAACTAAAATTATTCCATAGTGGAATAATATACTTGCAGGTCTAAGTGTCTTTTTCTCTAAAATTTCACTTGATTTTGAAGTCCATGTATATGGATAAGCTAAAAATCTATATGCATTGCCTATAAAAAATATCGTTATTGCTATATATGGAAAAACTACCCAGAAAAATAAATTTACAGCATCATATCCATATTTTGCTAAATCAATCATGATTGTTTAACCTCCCTTTCCTGTATAGTTTCAAGGATAAACTCAATTAAAGGGGTAAATTTTGATTCAGTTTTTATAAGTCCTTCGTATATATGGTTTAACTCTTTTGAAAAAGCTTGTAGAACTTTTATTCCTGTTTCTTCATCAATGTAGGATACAAATTCCAAAACTACAGGTAGAAAATCTGGCAGTTCATTATCAATAAACTCAAACCCTTTTTCCCTGTAATATTCAACAAGTCTTGCAAGGTAATTTCCTCTTTTAGGGTCGTCCCTAAACTTGTGGTAGGTAAGATACAGGCTTGCTTTTTCGTTTAAATCAAAACTTTTTACATATTCTTGTTGAATTTCAAAAAGGTCTGTTTCTTTGTAATAGTTAATAACCTTCGCAATATTTTCATCGTCTATCTCTGCTAAATCTATCTCTTTGACCGCTTGTTTTATATCCTCATCTGGATATCTAAGCAGTAATGATACAAGCTCAAATTTCTCACTTAAAACCATAGCTAACTCTCCTACGGTAGGCAAAAATCGCAATCTGGTGTGTAATCAAAGCCTGTCATTCCTTGCTCTTTATAAACATCTCTGTCAAACTCTTTTCTTGTTGTTGGAATTACAAATCTTTCTTCAAATTTGGCAATAGCAAGCATTCTATAAAGTTCCTCTGCTCCTTCTGGTGTTAAACCAACTTCTTCAAGCTTTTTAGTGTCTATTTCTTTTCCAAGCTCTTTTGCTCTCATGTAGTATCTAACAGCAACAAGCCTGTTTATTGCTCCTTTGATTGCCTCTACATTTCCACCTGTTAATAGATTTGCAAGGTATTCAAGGGGAATTCTCATTTCATCTATTGATGAAAATAGTTCATCGTAGCTTTTGTCTTCAAAAAGCTGAAGAACAGGACTAATAGGTGGAACATACCAAACCATTGGGAATGTTCTAAATTCTGGATGTAAAGATAATGCAACTTTGTATTTAACCATAAGTTTGTAAACTGGAGATTTTTGAGCAAACTCTATGTAATTATCTAGAACACCATCTTTTTTTGCTTGCTCAATTACTTTAGGGTCATGTGGGTCTAAGAAAATTTCAAGTTGTTTTTCGTATAGTTTTTTATCATCTTTTTCATTTAAAAGCTCTGTTAGTTTATCTGGGTCGTATAAAATTACTCCAATATATCTAATTTTTCCTACACAGGTTTCAGAACATATTGTTGGAAGTCCTGCTTCTATTCTTGGGAAGCAAAATGTGCATTTTTCTGCTTTTTGTGTAGCCCAGTTAAAATAAACTTTCTTGTAAGGACATGCAGAAATACAATATCTCCAGCCTCTACAATTATCCTGGTCTACTAAAACTATTCCATCTTCATTTCTTTTGTATAAAGCTCCAGAAGGACACGCTGCTACACAAGCAGGATTCAGGCAGTGTTCGCAAAGTCTTGGAAGATAAAAGAAAAATGTTTCTTCAAATTTCATTCTAACTTCTTGAGCCATTTTTTGGATGTTTGGGTCGTTAACTGCGTGCTCCGGTGCACCTGCAAGGTCATCTTCCCAGTTTGGTCCCCATTTTATATCTATCTTTTCACCAGATATTAAAGATTTTGCCCTTGCAACAGGCTGATGTTTTTGTTTTGGAGCGTTAAATAAATGTTCGTAATCATAAGTCCATGGTTCATAGTAATCATCTATTGTAGGTAGATTTGGATTGTGGAATATATTTAAAAATTCAAAAAGCTTTCCACCTTGTTTTAATTGCAGTTTTCCATTTTCTTTTAACTGCCAGCCACCTTTCCATTTTTCTTGGTTTTCCCATTGGATTGGATAACCTACTCCTGGTTTTGTTTCTACATTGTTAAACCAAACATACTCAACACCATCTCTTTTTGTCCATGTATTTTTACAGGTTACACTACAGGTATGACAACCTATACATTTATCTAAATTTAAAACCATTGTTATCTGTGCTTTAACTCTCATTTTAAACCCCTCCTTGTTTAATTAGACCACTCAACTTTTTTCTTCTTCTTAATTAAAACGACTGAATCACTCTGAGTTCCTGTAGGGCCATAATAGTTAAATGAGTAGCTAAGCTGTGCGTATCCTCCTACTGCGTAAGTAGGTTTTATATGAATTCTTGTTGTTGCATTATGGCTACCACCTGTTTCGTTTGTGATTTCAGAAATAGGAACATGGATAGTCCTGTCCTGAACATGATACATAAGAGCCATTCCTTTCTGAACCCTATGACTTACTGCAGCCCTTGCAACTACTACACCATTTCTGTTATAGACCTCTACCCAGTCATTATCCTTAATTCCTGCTTCTTTTGCATCCTCATCACTTATCCATACAACCTGCCCACCTCTAAATAGTGTTAGCATTATAAGGTTGTCGTAGTATGTTGAGTGTATTTGCCATTTTCCGTGAGGTGTAATCCATCTTGCTTTTATAGTTTTTTCATCAACTTCAGGTGGGTTTTCCCAGTCTTCAAATGGATTAATTACTAAAGGTGGTTTATAAACAGGTAAATTTTCTCCTACTTCTGTAAAGAGTTCGTGGTCTATAAATAGTTCCTGTCTTCCAGATAATGTTCTAAATGGAATTTTATACTCAATTGAGTTTGAAAATGCTGTAAATCTTCTATCAAAGTGTGTAGTTCCTGTGAATATTGGTGTTGATATAGATACTCTTGGTTGAGCAGTTATTTCTTTTAATGTAAAGTGTTCACTTTCTCTGTCTTTTGCTATATCTGCAACTTCCGGTAAACCTGTTTTTTTCGCTGCAAATTTCCAGGCTTTATTTGCAGGTTTTCCATTTGTGCATGTAGAAAGGGTTAATATTGCTTCTACTGCTTTTTCATCTTCTTCAATATTAGGCATTCCTTTATTAATGCCATCTTTATGGGTTCCAATCATAGTTTTTAAAAATTCATACTCTTCTTTTGCATCAAAACTCCATCCGTGGGCACCAACAGGTTTTTCATAAACATTTGGTCCAAGGGCTATGTATTTATCGTAAATTTTTGTGTAGTCTCTTTTTACTACTGCTATGTTTGGCATTGTTTTTCCTGGAATAGGTTCTGTTTCACCTTTTGACCAGTCTAAAACCTTTCCATAAGGCTGGGATATTTCTGCAGGTGAGTCGTGCATTAATGGTGCGGTTACTATATCTTCATATTCTCCCTGTAAATGTTTTTCTGCAAGTTTGGAAAACGTTTGAGCTATCTCTTTATATATTTGCCAGTCTGATTTTGATTCCCATAGAGGTTCTACGGCTTTGTTTAATGGGTGTATAAATGGGTGCATATCTGTTGAGTTTAAGTCTGTTTTTTCATACCAGGTTGCAGTAGGTAAAACAACATCTGCATACAAGGCAGAGCCAGTCATTCTAAAATCTAAAACTACAAACAGGTCTAATTTTCCAACTGGTGCATCTTCCCTAAGTTTTACTTCTTCAGGTTTTAAAGGTGAATACTCTGCCATTACTCCTGTATTTTCCACTCCAAGCATATGCTTTAGGAAATATTCATGTCCTTTTGCAGAACTTGAAATAAGGTTTGACCTCCATACAAATAAGCTTCTTGGGAAGTTCACAGGATTTTCTGGGTCTTGAATAGAAAATTCAAGTTCTCCATTTTTGAGTTTTTCTACTATATATTCTTTTGGGTTCTTCCCTGCCCTTTTAGCCTCTTCTGCAAGTTCTAAGCTACTTTTATTAAATTGTGGGTAAAATGGAAGCCATCCAAGCCTAACAGCTAAAAGTATATAATCTGCTGGATGTTTGTATTTTGTTTTTCCTTTTATTGGTGAAGCAAGTTTTTCTATGTTATTGTCTTCGTATCTAAATTGCTCTGTTGTGAAATACCAGAAAGATGTTGCATTTTGAAGTCTTGGTGGTGCCTGCCAGTCTCTTGCAAAAGCTAAGGTCGCCCAGCCTTCAAAAGGTCTTACTTTTTCCTGACCTACATAGTGAGCCCATCCACCACCATTTTTTCCTTGGGAACCTGTTAATATTACTAAATTTAAAATTGAACGATAAATTAAGTCTGCATTATACCAGTGGTTTATACCAGCTCCCATTATTATCATAGAACGACCTTTAGATTCTGCTGCATTTTTTGCGAATTCTCTTGCTATTCTTTCTACCTGTTTAGCTGGTGTTCCTGTAATTTTTTCCTGCCATTTAGGTGTATATGGCACATCTTCATCATAAGAAGAAGGATAACCTTCAAGACCTTCTCTTTTAACTCCATAGTTCGCAAGGAATAAATCAAATACAGTTGTCAGGTAATACTCTTTTCCATCTATTTCAACTTTTTTAACAGGAATTTCTCTTTTTAATATTCCTTTTTTATCATCTTCGAAGTAAGGTAGTTTAACAAATCCCTTTTCATCTTCTTTTCCAAGAATTGTTAAAGCAGGATTTATTTTATTTCCATTTTCATCTTCAAGTTTTAAGTTCCATTTTCCTGTATCTTCCCATCTGTAGCCTATACTTCCATTTGGTATTACAAGTTCATTTTTGTCTTCATCTAATACAACAAGTTTCCATTCTGCATTTGACACATTTTTACTAATATCAGAAGCCCTTAAAAATCTGTCAACTGTAAATCCATCTTCATCTTTGTTTAACATTACTAAAAATGGCAAATCTGTAAACTGCTTAGCATAATCGATAAAGTATTCTTCAGGGTTTTCCACATAAAATTCTTTTAAAATTACATGGGTCATTGCTTGTGCAAGTGCTGCATCAGTTCCAGGGTTAAGTTGCATCCATTCATCTGCAAATTTGACATATTCAGCATAATCTGGACTTACAGAAACAACTTTAGCTCCTCTATATCTAACTTCAGAGAAGAAGTGAGCATCAGGCGTCCTTGTCATTGGGATATTAGAGCCCCAGACCATTATGTAAGTTGAGTTGTACCAGTCTCCACTTTCTGGAACATCTGTTTGTTCTCCCCATACCTGTGGTGATGCAGGTGGTAAGTCTGCATACCAGTCATAGAAACTAAGCATAGTTCCGCCAATTAAAGATAAAAATCTAGCCCCAGAAGCATAACTAAGCATTGACATAGCAGGAATAGGTGTAAAACCTGCAATTCTATCTGGTCCGTATTTTTTGATTGTGTGTATAAGCTGAGATGCTATTAGTTCTTTTACTTCATCCCAGCTAACCCTTACAAAGCCACCTCTGCCCCTTGCTGATTTATATTCTTTTGTTTTTATTGGGTCGCTTAAAATTTCATCCCAGGCTTTTACTGGGTCCCCGTGGTTTTTCTCTTTTGCTTTTCTCCATGCATCAAGTAAGACATCGCGAACATATGGATATTTAACTCTTAAAGGACTGTAAATATACCACGAAAATGAAGCACCTCTTTGACATCCCCTTGGTTCGTATTCTGGGAAGTCAGGACCAGTGGTAGGATAGTCAAGAGCTTGAGTTTCCCAAGTGATGAGTCCATTTTTTACATAAACCCACCAGCTACATGAACCTGTACAGTTTACACCATGAGTAGTTCTAACCCTCTTATCGTGTTGCCACCTTCGCCTGTAAAAGTCCTCCCATGTTCTGTCTTGCTCTGTTAATGCAGAGTGCCCCCCTGAGTATGTTTCTTTTGGGGCAAATGAAGTGAACTTTTTGAGCAGGTAGGAAACCTTTCGTTTCATAATATTACCCCTCCAAAAATATTAAAAATTTTGTCCTTCCAGATCGGCTTCAACTTCCGTGAATACTTTATATCTTTTTTCCGGTTTGTTGTGAATCATTTTTAAAATAATGTCATCTAAAAATTTAGGAATATCAGGATTTAATTTTGATGGCTTTTCCGGTAGAGGTTCATCATATACTTCAAGTATGTTAGGTCGTGGGTACGGGCTTTTTCCTGTGGCTTTTTTATAAAGCTGATATCCAAATAAAAATATCTCTTCTTCTTCTGGTTTATTGCCCATAAGATAGTCAGTTATCTCAAGGCGAAGTTGTGGATAATTTTTCTTAACCATATTATTAAACTTAATTAGAAATCTTAAAGCATGTTTTGATATCTTGGATAGAACTCTAAAATAAAATTTTTCAAAGCTTTCTTTTGGTTTCTTTAATCTTATGTATTCTTTTATAAGTTCCTCAACATAGAACTGGGTTTCATCAAGAGGTACTTTCTGTATTAATAATCTTCCTTCTTCACTTTCTCCTGTAAGTGTCCCTCCGTAATATATATCTGTGCCTAAAACTGTTTCACCGTCTTTCTTAAACTTGACCCCTACAAATCCTATATCTCCATTACCGTGTATTCCACATCCTTTTTGACATGCAGACCAATACATCCTAACTTTTGCATCTTTATAGTCTAATGGATACTTTTCTGTTAAATAGTTAGCTACATTTATAGCATCAGGTTTATTTGGTATTACTCCAAAAGGACAGTGGTCTGTTCCTGCACATGCAACTAAATCGTTAAAGTATGGTGAGTTTACATTTTTGTATTTTTGATAAATAGGTAAAGATAAAAGTTTTTCTATGTTTTCTTCTTTTACTCCTACTATGTATAAGTTTTGAGTTACTGTAAGTCTGATTTGTCCATTTCCAAACTCTTTAGAAGCTTCTGCTGCTTCTATCATTGCAGTTCCAGAAAATATTCCTGAAGGAACTACCATATGCATAGCGTAGCTACCATCTTTTAGTTTTACCCTTCCTATTTTTTCTCCACCTTCCAGCTCTGTTAAGGTTCTACCTGCTTCTTCGAAATTCCTTCCTGCTTCATGCTTTATTGCATCTACAATTTCTTCCATTCCAACAGCATCAATCATATATTTGAGCCTATTTTTATTTCTACTATCTTTAAATCCATACTTTTTAAACATTTTTGCCGTTGCTTCAAAAAACTGTGGAACTTCTTCAGGAAGTAAAAATACATTCGCAGGTTTGGCTATTGCTCCAACTTTTCCTCCAAGGTAAACATTAAACCCAAACTCTCCATCCTTTTCTGCTAATACAAAACAAGCATCGTGCCCATAAATATTACATCTGTTTGAATATGAACCATTTATCCCAATATTAAACTTCCTTGGAAGTTTGCATATCCATTCTTCTTTCTTTAAGAAAATCTCTTGAATTTTAAGAAGAATATCCCATGTCTCAATCACATTATCAAAAGCAAGCCCATCTAGAGGGTCTTGAACTATATTCCTAAAGTTATCTACACCGGTTTGAAAAGTAGTAATTCCAACACTTTCAAGCTCTTTTAAAACTGTTGGCAGGTTTTCAATAGTTATAAATCTTAGTTCTACTTGCATTCTCGTTGTTAAGTCTATGTAATCATTTCCATACTTTTGAGCCACTTCACCTAACTTTTTTGCCTGTTCATAGGTTAACTTTCCACCAGGGATTCTAACCCTAATCATAAATTTTTCTGGTGTTGCAGGGCGGTAAAAAACTCCGAAACATTTAAAGAAATAATCTAAATCGTGCTGAGGTATAGATGAAAATCCATTTTGTGCATAGTATTCTAATTTTTCCCAGGCTTCTTGAGGAGTATGTTCTTGTTTAAGTTTTTCTATTTTATTTAGTTTTTTATTTCTTTCTTGAGAAACTTTTAAGAGTTTTTCCATACTGCCTCTCCTTCGCTTGATTTATTTGTTATATTTTTGTAATTTGGAAGTTTATAGTGAAGTTTAACAACTTCTCCGAAAACTATTACTGCAGGCTTTTCTGCTTTTTTAGAAATTTCTACTATTTCTTTTAATGTGCCAGTTATAACTTTTTGATTTTCTCTAGATGCATTACTTATTATTGCTGCAGGTATATTCAAGTCTATGTTTTGTCTTTTTGCCTCTTCTAAAATATCTTTAGCTCTGCTTAACCCCATTAAAACAACCACAGTATGATTTTTTAGTTTTAAAAGGGAAATCCAGTCTTTATTAAACCTATTTCCTGCTAGATGTGCCGAAACTACAGAAAAACCAGTTGAGTAGCCTCTCATTACTACAGGAATACCAGAGTAAAGAGGAGCTGTTGTAGCCGAAGAAACTCCAGGAATAATTTCAACTTCTATTCCATTTTCGATTAAAAAAAGAGCCTCCTCCCCTCCTCTCCCAAATATGTAAGGATCCCCGCTTTTTAATCTCCCTACTGTTAGACCAGCTTGTGAAAATTCAAGTAAAAGCTTGTTTATTTCTTCTTGTTTTATAGATAATTTGCCTTGTTGTTTTCCAACATATATTAATTTTGTTTTTGACGGCAAAAGATTAATAATTTCTTCCGTAATTAGATGATCTATAAGAGCTATATCTAATTTGTCAAAAATTTTTAAGGCTTTTACTGTTAGAAGCTCTGGGTCTCCAGTTCCACAGCCTATTAAATAAACTTTACCTTTCATTTTCATTCACCAATTTATTTTTCCTTACTAATTTTTAAGCAAATAACATGCCAAAATTGATAAGTTATTGAAAATAGTTGATTTTTTTAATTTTATATAATTAGATCCCTTTGTTAAAACTGAGATAGTTACAAATTTGTAATTACATTTTTGTCATTTTGTATAAGTTCAAAGATTAACTTCTAATAACAAACTAATATAATGTAGGATTAGATTTATTAAAATAAACTGGTATATTTTTTGCTTAAGTTTTAATTAAAACTTTGGGAGAAAGTTGAAATGATCACATATTTAAAAAAAGTTGCTGCAGGCAAAGAAAGAGCTAAAGATTTAACCTATGGAGAAGCATTTCAGGCAAATAAAGATATTTTAGACAGGAAAGCTACAGACATACAGATAGGTGCTTTTTGGTCTGCTATGAGAGTTAAATATGCTACTATTGAAGAATTAAAAGGTTTTATTGATGCTCTTAGAGAAGAAACTAATTATATTGACAGCTATGAATTAAACCCTGTTGATCTTGCAGTTGGATATGACGGAAAGAATAAATCTATTCATATTTTGCCTGCATCTATTTTTATAGCAGCCGGAGCTGGAGCTAAAATAGTAGGACATGGTAATGAAAAAGTTCCTTCAAAGTTTGGAATCACTTATCAAGAAGTACTTAACGCAATGGGATGCTTTATCCTTACTAACTCAGATGATATTTTAAAGGCTTTAGAACTTTCAGGTTTTAGCTTTTATCATCAAAAATATTTAAATCCAAAACTTGCTTCACTTTTACCAAAAAGAAGAGAGTTTGGGCTAAGAAATTTTTTAAATACAATAGAAAAAATGCTTAATCCTTTTAGAACAACCAAAGTTCTTGTTGGCGTAGCACATACACAGTTTATAGAAAAATATATCCAAATAGCTCATCATGTAGGATTCAAAGACATTTTTGTAATTAAAGGACTTGAAGGAGGAATAGAGCCTTTCCCAAATAAAGAGACTAAAGTTAATACAAATAAAGTGTTTTCTTTATCAATAATTCCTAAAAGATTAAATGAAGATATAAAATTTACGCAAAATATTTCCTTAAAAGAAAATGCAGACATATGTCTTTCAGTTTTAAAAAATGAAGATAATCCATTCACAGAATGGGCTCTTCTTACAGCAAGTTTAATTATTACAGCTTATGGTATTGAGGATGATATTAAAAATGCTGTATTATTGGCAGAAGAAAGTTTAAATTCAGGTGCAGCTCTGGAATGTTTTGAGGTTTACAAGTCTTTAACCGTAAATAAAAAAGTTACTTTTTAAAAGGAATATTATATTTTTCCATTCTATATCTTACCTGACGGGGGGTCATACCAAGTAATTTCGCTGCTTTTTTTATTACATAACCTGATTTTTGCAGTGCATCTTCTATAGCTTGTTTTTCAAGTTCCTGAACTGTCTTTGGTAATTGGGATTTTTGTAAAACTAAATTATCTGACTTTATTTGAATATCTTTTGTTTCTTCAGATTTTTTCATATTTTTAATTTTATTTTTTATATCTACAGGTAAATCTTCAAAAGAAAGCTGATTGGATTTTGCCAAAATGACCATCCTTTCCATTGTATTTTGAAGCTGTCTAACGTTTCCTGGCCAATCATATTCAGTAAGTAAGTTTACAAGTTCTTTAGAAATAGTTAGATTTTTCCCGTACATCTTGTTAAACTTATCAAGGAAAAAGTAAATTAAAAGAGGGATGTCCTCTTTTCTTTCTTTTAAAGGCGGAATATGTACTGAAATCACATTTAGTCTATAATAAAGATCTTCTCTAAAAGTTCCTTCATAAACCATTTTTTCAAGATTTTTATTCGTAGCTGCAATTATTCTCACATCTACTTTTATAGGTTTGGATCCTCCAAGCCTTTCAACTTCTTTTTCCTGTAATACTCTTAAAATCTTAGATTGAAGAAGAAGTGGCATATCTCCAATTTCATCTAAAAATATTGTTCCTCCATTAGCAAGTTCAAATTTACCTTTTTTTGTTGTATTTGCTCCTGTAAATGCTCCTTTTTCATATCCAAAAAGTTCGCTTTCAAGTAAATCTTCAGGAATTGCAGCACAGTTTATTTTTATGAAAGGCTTGTCTACTCTGTTTGAAAGCTGATGTATTGATTTTGCAAAAACTTCTTTTCCAACACCGCTTTCTCCTGTTAAAAGAACAGTGGCAGGTGTGTTTGCTACATTTTTTATAATTTCCACAATATCTAAAATTTGCTTACTTTTTCCTACTACCCCCTCAATTCCTGTTTTTGACATTATTAGCTTTATCTGATTTTGCAGATAATTTTTTTCTTCTTCTAATTTTTTCTTTTCTTCCTTTATCTGCAGGAAAAGTTTAATTGAGTTTCCTAAAATATTACTGATTAGAGTTAAAAACTTGGTGTAATTGTCTAAAGATTCCTTACCTGTATAAGTTTTGTCTACAGCCAGAACTCCCAATGTCTTGTCTCCAACTTTTATTGGAACTGCAATAAATGCAAGTTTTTTATTTTTATATTTTTTTAAATCTCTTTTTGTTTTGTTCAAGAAAGTTTTTTCTTTTGTAATATCAGGAATAACTATAGGTGTACCTAATTTCCATACCTTTCCTATTACACCCTCTCCTGGTTTGTAGCTTATATTTTCTTTATTACCAAAAAGTTTCAGCTCATCTGATCCTGTTTCTTTTAATGCAATTAATACATTCTCAAAATCTGTTATAGACTTCAAAAGGTTTGATATATATCTTAAATTCTCTTCATAATCCGTAGATGAAACTAATGCTTTGGATATTTCGTATATAGCTGTTAGCTGTTGTTTTTCTTCCAATTTTTCTTTAGTTACAATTTTGTAATTTTTAATATTATATACTCTTTTAGCTATTTTTCTAACTGCTATTTTGTCTTTAAATTTAATTTTTTCTAATCAATATATTCTAAAATTTGATTTATGTTTTCTATTATTAAGTCTGGTTTTATACCTTTTTCTAAATCATTAGGAGTGAATTTTCCTGTTTTTACAAGAATTCCTTTCAGACCTGCGTCCATTGCTCCTTTTACATCAGATTCTATGTCATCTCCTATCACTGCCACTTCTTCTGGTCTTAATCCCATAGACTTTACAGAAAGCAAAAAGAAATCTTTATTAGGTTTCCCTATAAGTTTAGCCTTTTTTCCTGTTGCAAATTCAAGTCCTACAATATATGCTCCGCAGTCTAAAGATAATTTACCATCTTTATCTCTAAAATATTTATTTTTAGCAGCTGCTAATAAATCAGCTCCTCCCATCAAGTATCTGAAGGCTTTATTCATGTTCTCATAGGTGAAGTTATCTCGAGCGTCACCAACAACTACATAATCAATAGGTTCTTTTTTAATATCCTTCATATCCTCAAGAGCAAGGTCTGTAAGTAGAAAAAAAGCACCTGCGTTTTTTTCTCTTAAAAATTGCTTTGTAGCTTCGAGGGCAGAAAATATTTCTTCTTCTTTAACATTGAATCCCATTTTAATTAATTTCTGGTACACGGCTTTACGGGATTTCGTGGTAGTATTTGTTATAAATCTGACTGGGTATTTTTCTTTTAGCTTTTTTAATGTTTCCTGTGCACCTTCTATTGGTTTATCAATAATATATAGAACACCGTCTAAATCCAATAAAAAGCCTTTTATCCTTTTAAAATCAATCATTTTCAAACACCCTTTCTAATTTTGGATTTTTAAATCTTATTTGTTTCCGGTTTTTTCATTTTTTTGATAATTTGTGCAAGCTTATTCTTCCTCAAAAAGTTCATCAATTAGCTGGAGAATTTTTTTCTGTCTATCTTTTCCTTTTGGCAGTTCTTCCCGTACATTTTTTATCTTCTGGAATATGTCCTCCAAATTTTCCGGTATATTTTTTTCTATATGTTTTCTTAATTTTGCTGATAATCCAGGGAGGTTTCCTGATGTAGTAATTCCTATAACTATATCATCTTTTTTTACATATGCAGGGAATATAAACGTGCAGTAATCAGGACTGTCAACACTATTTACAGGTATTTTTTTTCTTACACAGTAATTGTAGATTTCCCTTTGAAGATTTATATCATCTACTGCAACAATTACAAGTTCTTTTCTATCAATATCTGTAAATAAAAATCCTCTGTTTATTAAATTTATTTTTCCTTCTTCGGCAAGTTTTTTTATTTCATCTCTTTTTATTTCTTTTGCAACTACTGTTATTTTCGGTTTAAAGGGAAGGAGTTTTTCAATTTTTCTGAGTGCCACTTCTCCAGCACCGACAATTAACACATTTTTTCCTTCTATATTTATAAATAAAGGAAATAAAGCCATCTTTAAACCTTTTCCAGATTATCAAGCATACTGTAAAGCTGGTGCTTTATAACTATAAAGTAATCATCTTTTGAAAGCATTTCTTTAGGGGTTTGTATGTATTTTCCTTTCTCTTTAAGTTCTTCCTGTGAATTTTCAATTAAAGCCTGTGCACTTTCTTTTGTGGTTTCCAGATGGAACTGAAGGCCAACTATTCTACCTTCTATCTCAAAAGCCTGATTCTCTGTTGCTTCATTGAAGGCTATTTTTTTTGCTCCTTTTGGAAGGTCAAATGTGTCGCCGTGCCAGTGGAAGGGTGTAAATTCATGCGGGAAGTCTCTAAAAATAAGAGATTTTTTACCTTCTTCTGTAAGATTTACAGGAAACCATCCTATCTCTTTGTATTTATTTTTGTAAACCTTTGCACCTAAAACATCTGCTATTAACTGTGCTCCAAGACATATTCCTAATACTTTTTTACCAAGCATAATAGCATTTTCAATAAAAACCTTTTCCCTTTTTAAAAATGGATATTTATCCTCATCATAAACACCCATAGGACCACCCATTACAACAAGCATATCAAAAGATGAAAAATCAGGAAAAGGCTGATTTTTATAAAGGTGAGTTCCCTTGATTGTATGCCCTCTTTCTTTTGCCCAGCTTAATATATTTGCAGGAGATTCGAAAGGAACGTGTTGGAAATAGTGTATTCTCATCTTATCCTTCCTTTACTTTTATTTCAGGTATGTTTTCAACATATATTGACCTGCTTGGGAATGCAAAAGATGAGCCGTTTTTTTCTACTATTTCCATTATTTTATAATAAATATCCTGTTTTATATCCAGCCATTCAAGCCAATTTGAAGTATCTGTGTAACAAACTATTAATATATTTAAAGAACTATCTGCAAACTCATCAAAATAAACTGCTATAGTTTGATCTGTGGCTATTTTAGGATGATTTTCAAGTAAATTCCTTATATCTTTAATTATATTATCAATTTGTTCTTTTTTTGTTGAATAAACAAGACCAATTTTAGCTAAAATTCTTCTAACATTTCTTCTTGAAAAGTTCTCAAGTGGATTATTAGCTATATAACTGTTTGGAACTGTTATTAACCCTTTTTCAAAAGTTCTTATTTTAGTTGTTCTTATTCCTATATCCTCAACAATCCCTTCGATAGATCCTGTTTTTACCCATTCTCCTATTTTCATAGACCTGTCAGCAAGTATTGTTAGTCCACCAAAAAAGTTTGCAACTGTATCTTTTGCTGCAAGTGCAAATGCAAGACCACCAAGTCCAAGTGAAGCAATTAAAGCAGTAACATTTATTCCCCATTCTTGAAGTACAGCAACGATTCCCAGGATAAAAACAAAGGCTTTTGCTGATTTTATAAATAGAGTTGCAAACTCTTTATAAAGGTCTTTCCCAAATTTTTGAGTAAATTTATGTATCTCAGGTGTAAAAACATTTATAGAGTTATATGCTATCCAGAATATATCATAAATAAATAAAGATCTGATAACGTGCTTTGTGATTTCTGTTTCAATGTTGAGAATGTCTAAAGCAAACCATAGACCAAATATGATAAATAAAAATTTTAAAGGAGCTTCTATAGCTTTAAGAAGTTTATCATCTATTTGTGTTTTTGTTTTAGAAACTGTAAGTTTAAATGCTTTTAATACTACTGCCGTAAAAAGCTTTCTGAAAAATATAAATAAAAAGAATACTATTAGAGCAAGAGTCCACCTATATAAAGGAACCCCCAATATAATCTGCTGTAAAAAGCTATTTATTTGCTGTAAAATATTGTTTTCCATAAAAAAATTTTAGCATAACTTGGAGAATTTAATGAATTTAAAACAAAAAATTGCTGACTTTTTAGCATCAGGTTTTTATGTAGGGAAAATTCCTCTTGCTCCTGGAACAATTGGAACTCTTGTTGCTATTCCTATTATGTTCGTTTACTGGAATAAAGGAATTGGAGCCCAGCTTTTAATAACTTTAGCTGTATTTTTTATAGGACTTTGGGCGTCTACTGTTATTGTTGGAGACACATCTGGCGGAGAAAAAAGTAAAATAGATCCAGATTTTGTTGTTATTGACGAGATAGCCGGATATATGGTTGCAATGCTTGGGGTTCCCTTTGAACCTTTGTATCTTGCAATAGCATTTGTGCTTTTTAGAATATATGATATATTCAAACCTCCACCTATAAAATGGTTTGAGAATCTTCCTTCAGGTCTTGGTATAATGGCAGATGATATTATTGCAGGGATTTATGTACTTATAATAATGCAAATTTTAATACATTTTTTTAAGATTTAAAAAGAGGTAGAGACATGATAACTTATAAAGATGCAGGTGTTGATATAGAAAAAGCAGATAAATTTGTAGAGCAGATTAAAGGATTTGTAAAAGGAACTTTCAATAAAAATGTTATAACTCCAATAGGAGGATTTGCAGGGGCTTATCTTCTTGAAATAGCAAAATATAAAGAGCCTGTAATAACTTCATCTACAGATGGGGTTGGAACAAAGTTAAAAATAGCCCAAATACTTGATAAGCACGATACAATCGGAATAGACCTTGTTGCAATGTGTGTAAATGACCTTGTTACTACAACTTCTAGACCTTTATTTTTCCTTGATTATTTTGCGACAGGAAAGCTTGAGCCTAATGTGGCTGTAGATGTTGTAAAAGGCATAGCAGAAGGATGTAAACAAGCCCAGTGTGCATTAATCGGCGGTGAAACTGCAGAAATGCCGGGAATGTATAAAGAAGGTGAGTATGATCTTGCAGGATTTTCTGTAGGCGTTGTAGAAAAAGAAAAAATGCTTGATGGATCAAAAACACGCGAAGGAGATATTTTAATAGGGATAGCTTCTTCAGGAGTTCACAGTAACGGATATTCCTTAGTAAGAAAATTAATTGAAGTTAAAGGTTATAAATACACAGACTATATAGAAGAGTTTGGGAAAACTATAGGAGAAGAGCTTTTAACTCCTACGAAAATTTATGTTAGATCTATTTTGAAGCTTTCTGAAGAAGTAGAACTTCATGCAATTGCTCACATAACAGGTGGAGGAATACCTGGAAATCTAATCAGAGTTTTAAATAATGATTTAACGGCAGTTATAGAAGAAGGAAGCTGGGAAGTTCTGCCTGTATTTAAATGGATAGAAAAAGAAGGAAAAGTACCAAGAGAGGAAATGTATAAAACATTTAATATGGGTCTTGGAATGATAATTGCTCTTCCAGAAAAAGATAAAGAGAAAGCATTAAAAATACTGGAGGAAATGGGAGAAAAGCCATATATTATAGGCTACTTAAGAAAAGGTGAGAAGTCTGTCCAGATAATATAAATGATACACGAAGAATATCTAAAAAAAGCAAAAGAAGTTTTAAATAAAAACTGGACAGGAAATTACACAGTTCCATCTGTTCATCTTTATCCTCACCAGTGGAACTGGGATAGTGCATTTATAGCAATTGGATACTCAAGATATGACCTTGATAAAGCACTTCTTGAGCTAAAATCTTTATTTGAGGGGCAGTGGAAAAATGGAATGCTCCCTCATATAGTATTCAATGAGAAAAATCTAGGAAAATATTTTCCTGAACCTGATTTCTGGCAGACAAACAGATCAAAACATGCTCCAGACAATAAGTTAACATCGGGAATAACGCAGCCTCCAATACATGCATGGGCAGTTTTAAAAATATATGAAAATGCTAAAGATAAAGAAAAAGTTAAAGAATTTATAAAATGGATATTTCCAAAGCTTTTTAAAATGCACAGATATTTTTACCTTGAGAGAAACCCCAATGATGATGGGTTAATATACATAATTCATCCGTGGGAAAGTGGAATGGATAACTCCCCAATGTGGGATGTTGTTCTTGACAGGATAGACTTAACAAAAGTAAAAGTCCCTCCATTTAAAAGAAAGGACGATAAAATAATAGACCCTTCTCAGCGACCAAAAGATGAAGACTACAAAAGATACATATATTTGGTAGAACTTTTCAAAAACTTAGATTATGATGATGAAAAAATTTACAAAGAAAGTCCGTTTTTAGTAGCAGACGTTTTATTTAATTCTATACTTTCAGCTTCAAATAAAGCACTTATAAAACTTGCAGATATAATCAAAGAAAATCACAAAGAAATAGAGAACTGGGACGATCATACGGAAAGGGCTGTTAGGGATTTGCTGTTTTGTAGAGAAAAGAAAATATTTTTCCCTTATGATTTTGTAGAAAAAAAACTTATTAAAGTTGAGACAGCAGCTGGATTTATGCCACTTTTTGGAAGAATAGCATCAGACTATCAGGCAAGGCTTATATACGAATATTTAAACTCTAAAAGCTTTTGCCAGCTTCACCAAGGTAACTGTTTTGCGGTTCCAAATTACGATACTACAAAAGAGGATTTTAGTAGTAAAAATTATTGGAGAGGTCCGGTATGGATAAATATTAATTATCTTCTTTACAAAGGGTTAAAAAGTTACGGTTTTGAGGAAAAGGCTTACCATTTAGAAAAAACCATGATAGAGCTTCCTATAAGATTTGGATTTTATGAGTATTTTGATTCAAAAACAGGAGTAGGATACGGAACGAAAGATTTTTCATGGACAGCTTCATTATTTATAGATCTTTTATACAGCTATAATGCACGAAAAGGTAAAAAAAGATATCTAAAAACATTAAATGAAAAAACTGCAATAAATACGCCTTACAAAAAGACTAAACTTTCTTCTAAAGAAATAACGGAAAAATTTAGCAAATTTTATAAAAATCTTGTTTCAAAATATGTAGATAGAGGAATAGTAAATTATAAAAATATTAAAATTTCTCCTGAATACAAAATACTAAAAGAAACTACTAAAAACCTTCCATATTTTGATTTAAATGTTTTAAAAACAGAAGAAGAAAAAAAGGCCTTCTGGATAAATCTTTATAACTTTATGGTAATAGACTTTATTATTCATTTGAAGATAAAAGAATCGGTAATGGAAGTTAAGGGGTTTTTTGAAAACTTAAAATACAGTATTGGTGGAATGGAACTTTCTTTAGATGACATCTTTTACGGAATACTAAAATCAAACAGCATAAATCCTTTTACTGGTAAAAAGCAATTTATGAAAGATAGAGACTTTATGTTAAAAGAAAAAGACAGCAGAATAATTTTTGCATTAAATCAAGGGGCTAGAAGTTCACCAATAATTATGTTTTACTCACCAGATGAAGTTGATAAACAGCTGGATAGAAAAACGGAAATTTTCGTAAGAGGTTCTGAAGTTTTAATACTTCCAGAAAAAGATATAGTTTATTTATCTAAACTTTTCCAGTGGCATGAAGATGATTTTGGAAATGATAGAAAAAAGCTTGATTTTATAAGTAAATATGTAAATGATATTGACAAAAAAATATATCTTGAAAATAAAGAAAATAATCCGCAAATAAATTATTTTTATTTTGACTGGTCATTAAATGATTAAACTAAGGAGCAGGATATGGAAAAAAACTTTTTTGTAAAATCCCACGGTCTTGGAAACGATTATATAGTTTTAGACAAAGAAAACATAACTTTTGAGTTAAATGAGGAAGCAATAAAAACAATCTGTGATGTGCATTACGGTATTGGAAGTGATGGAATCCTTTTAAAAGTTCCTTCTGAAAAGGCTGATTTTGGACTTGAAATTTATAATCCTGACGGCTCGCAGGCAGAAAAAAGCGGAAATGGACTTAGAATATTCTGTAAATTTTTATACGATTATGGATTTGCAAAAGACAAAGAGTTTACAGTTGAAACAAAAGGGGGAATTGTAAAGGCTAAGATTGAAGAGGAAAAAAACGGCAGGGCAAAAGTTATAACAATAGATATGGGTAAAGCTACATTTGACACTTCTAAAATACCTGTGAATGTAGAAGAAAAAGAATGTTTAGATTATCCTCTCAAAGTAGAAGATAAAGAGTTTAAGATAAACTGCGTATCAGTTGGGAACCCTCACTGTGTAATAATCGTGGATGAGTTAGATGAAGAAGAGGTTAAAAAATACGGAAAAATAATAGAAAATCTCACTCTTTTTCCAAACAGAACAAACGTTCAATTTGTAAAACCTATTGATAAGAATAATGTAGAAATAAGAATATGGGAAAGGGGAGCAGGTTATACTCTAGCTTCCGGAAGTTCATCATCAGCAGTGGCTGCTGTAATGGTTAAAAAAGGTTTAACAGATAAAGATGTAAACATAATAATGCCTGGTGGAGTTTTAAAAATTAGTATAGATGATGATTTTAATATAAAAATGACAGGGGAAGTTCAGGAGATTTGCTCAGGAACTTTGAGCCCTGAGCTTGTTGAATCTTTTAGGTAGTGTATTCTGCATTTATTTCTACATATTTATATGTAAGGTCGCAGGTGTAGTACGTCCACTCACCTGTGCCTCTTCCTAAATAAAGATCAATGTTAACTTCTTTATTATCTTTTAAATACTGGCTTGCCGCTTTTCTATCAAAATTTTTAGGTTCTCCGGCATATAATAGAAAATCACCAAGATAAAGCTTTACCTTATTAAAATCTATATCAAGGTGAAGCTGTCCTACGGCAGATAATATTCTTCCCCAGTTTGGATCATTTCCAAACATTGCAGTTTTAAAGAGATTAGAAAGTGCAATAGCCTCTGCTATCTTTTTTGCTTCTTCATTATCTGTTGCTTCATGGACGTTTATTTGAATAAGCTTTGTTGCTCCTTCTCCATCTTTTACTATCATTTTTGCAAGTTCTGTAGCAACTTCAAGCAGCTTTTTTGCAAAAGCTGTTCTATTGTTTTCATTTATTTCAAGCTCTCCTTCTCCTGTAGCAACTACCAAAAAGCTGTCATTTGTACTTTCACATCCGTCAACATCTATAGAGTTAAAACTTCTTTCAGTTATTATTTTTGTCATTCTATCTAAAAGACCTTTTTCAATCTTAACATCTGTAAATATATATGCAAGCATTGTTGCCATATTTGGATGTATCATTCCTGCACCTTTTGCAATGCCCTTTATTACAAATTTTTTGCCGTCAATTTCATCCTCAATTTCGTAGTATTTGGGGAAACTATCTGTAGTCATAATTGCTCTGGCAGCTTTTTCAAGGTCTAAATCTTCCATATTTTTGCAGGCTTCTTTTATACCTTTTTCAACTTTATCCATTGGAAGCTGAACACCTATAATACCTGTTGAAAAGACCATAACTTCTTGTGGGTCTACATCTACCTCATCTGCAGTTATTTCTGCCATTTCTTCAGCATTCTCAAGCCCAGCTTCTCCTGTAGCTGCATTTGCATTTCCGCTGTTTACTACTACGGCAGAAATTTCTTCTTGCATTGAAGCAATCATTCTATCGTAAATTACGGGAGCTGCAGCCAGTGAATTTTGAGTTAAAACAACAGAGTAAACTGAAGGTTTAAATTTTAAAACTAAAATATCGTAATCGCCTGAGGGTTTTATTCCTGCCTTAGCAATTCCCATTTTTATATCCATAAACAACTTCTCCTTTGAAAATATTTATTAATTATTATACTTGTAGCCTAAGGTTTACAGTATTTGCACGGTCTTAAACCATGTGCTGTGGCTTCCTTTCTAAATTTAAATTTTATCTTCTTTTTTATCCTTTTTGCGAATTTACAATCTGGTTTATGAAAGACTTTTCCATTTTTTGAAGCAATATAGTATTTTTGCTTATGTAAAGAATGTTTTTTGTAGATTTTCTTATGTTTATAGTATTTTTTGCTGTGTTTATGTTTTTGATGGGATTTTGGTAAATTTTGTACTTTTATATTGTAAATGCCGTTGTTGTTTTCTATTATGACTCTTTCCTGTGCTAAAGAAAATCCAAATAGCAAAATTAAAATAAGTGGTAAATTTTTCATTTTTCTGCGGATTTTTCGGCAATTTCAACAGCCTTTATCATAGCTTTTGCCTTATTCACTGTTTCCTCATACTCTTTTTCAGGAACAGAATCTGCAACTATTCCAGCTCCAGCCTGAATGTGTATATTTTCCCCTTCAATTACAGCAGTTCTAATTGCTATTGCAGTATCTAAATTACCGTCGAAAGATATATATCCTACAGCCCCTGCATAAGGACCTCTTTTGTCTGGCTCAAGCTCTTCTATAATTTGCATAGCCCTAACTTTTGGAGCCCCGCTTACAGTTCCAACAGGAAATACAGACTTTAAAACATCTACAGGATGCAGATCTTTTCTCAGTTTTCCCGATACATCAGATACTATATGCATTACGTGAGAGTATTTTTCTATATACATAAACTTGTCCACATTTACACTTTGTGGCTCTGCTACTTTCCCAACATCATTTCTTGCTAAATCTACAAGCATTAAATGTTCTGCTTTTTCTTTTTCATCTGAAAGTAAATCTTCCATTAAGGCTTTGTCTTCTTCTTCTGTTTTTCCTCTTGGTCTGGTTCCTGCTATTGGCTTTGTAAGAATTTTTCCGTCTTTAACAGAAACTAGTATTTCAGGAGAAGAACCAATAAGTTTCATGTCCTGAAGGTCAAGATAGAAAAGATAAGGAGATGGATTTATAACTCTTACGGCTCTATAAATATCTAAAGGATTTGCTTTTAACTTTTTGGAAAATCTTTGAGAAATAACAACCTGTATTATATCTCCTTCTTCTATATATTTTTTTGCAACTTTTACAGCTTTTAGAAAATCTTCTTTTTTAAAGTTTGATTTCCAGTTATCTATTTTTACTTCTTGTAGTTTATTAATTTCAATTCTTTTTACTCTTTTCTCTTTTTGAATTAAATCCTCTATTTTGTTTATTCTTTCGATAGTTTTTTTATATATTTCTTCAACATTGTCATTTTCATCTAAAACGGCAGATACAATTATTTTTATAGTTTTGTTTACATTATCAAAAGCTATAACTTCATCACTTAAGAAAAAATAGATATCAGGAAGCTTTAAAGTATCAGGCTTTATATTTTCAATAGGCTCATAAAAATGAATTATATCGTATCCTACATACCCGACAAGTCCACCCCAAAAAGGAGGAAGATTTTCATAATTATAAGGTTTAAACTTTTTGACTAAATTTTTAATTTCTTCTAAAGGATCATCTGTATTTTTTATTTTTAATTTTCCTTGATTATAATTTTCTATGAAATTTCCTTTTGAACGTATATAAACAGGTTTTGATGAGCCTATAAACGAATATCTACCTATATTTTCTCCCTGTTCAACACTTTCAAATAAAAAATTAAATCTATCTTTCGATGAAACCTTTAAAAAAACAGATAAAGGAGTATCTATATCAGAAATAATATCTTTGCAAACAGGAATGACATTGTGATCTTTTGATAGTTTTTTAAAATCTTCAAGCGAAAGATTTATTGACATTTCTTCCTTCCAAGGTTTTTTACAAATTATACAGGAACTACGGCGAGAATTTCTACATCTTTAGCAATAGGAGATATTAATAAAAATTTTTTCATTCCGGCTCTGTAAAGTTTTATTTCAATTCTTTTGTTTATTATAGAGTTTTTCTCATTTATTTCTTCTAAAATGTACTGCCAGTCTACATAAAAAGAGTCTTTTATATTGGATAAAATTTTGGAAATAATTGATATTCCTTCCTCGCCCTCTACCCTAAAGATTAGATGAAATTTATCTTCATCATAATGATATATTTTCAGCATATAAAAATTTTATATGAAAAAAGGGGACTTTTCACCCCCCTTCATTTTATCATTATTGAAGTTCTACTTTTACTTCTTTTTCTGCTTGAACTTTTGGAATTTCAAGTTTTAAGATTCCATCTTCTATCTTAGCTTTAGCTTCCTCTGCTTTAACTTCCACTGGAAGAGGAATTACTCTTTCAAATTTTCCATAAAATCTTTCTCTTCTGTAGAAATTGTCTTCTTTTTTCTCTTCGTCTTTTTTAACTTCTCCTCTTATAATTACATTGTTATCTTTAATTTTAACTTCTATATCCTCTTTTTTAGCTCCCGGAATTTCAGCCTCAACTATGATTTTATCATCTTTTTCATAAACATCTACTCTTGGTGCCCAAACTTGTACTTCTGCTATTTCTTTACCGGCAGGTACTACATCACCAAATAATCTATTTAGTTCATTTTCTATTCTTGCAAGTTCCTTAAATGGATTCCATCCTCCAAATGCTGGTAAATTTCTTCTGTCCATTTTACTTCCCTCCTTTATAAAATTATTTACATAAAATATTATAATAATACACTAAAATTTGTCAAGTATAAAATAATAAAATTTGTAATCAGTTTTAATAATGGAAACTTTTATTTATAGTGTCAAGTAGAATGAGGATAAAATAATAAAAATAGAAAAGGCCATATAGGCCTTTAGTGATATATTTAGAACATTGTTCCTAAACTTAAGAATCCACCTTCTGCAGATGTTTTACTTTTAATTCCATCATCTTTTAGTTTATATTTCATCACTCTGTATCCTGCTTCTACAAAGAAGTGTTTGTAATTAATCCTCAATGAATCTATGAAATCATGAAGATATTCATCTTCCCATATGTAAGATTGAAGTTCTAAAATTATTTCTGCTGTTAATTCTTGGTTTACAGGTAAAACTTCAACTTCTGTTTCTAAATCTATCATAGGTTTAAAGCTTGAGTAATTTTTTTTATATTCTGAACCATTTTCAGATTTAAATTCTACACTACCGTCTAAATATCTTACGCTTATGCCGGCTCTTACATCCAATCTATCTTCTGTTTTTTCTTTTAAGTGTCCAATATCAAATAATAAACCCAGATCATAATTGTTAAAATCATAGGTTGACTCATATTTATCCCCAGCATTTACAGAAAAATCCCTAAAAGAGAAAGCTTTATCTGCTTCTTTTGAAGCATTAAATTTTATAGGAGTATAGTAAAACACTAGGTTCAAATCTCCATGAAAAAGACCTTTATACATAAATTTTGCACCAAAATCTTTAGCCTTTTCATAACCTATTTCTTTTAATTCATATTTATTTCCATCTACACTAAAATTTCCATCAGGTAAAGCTATCCAGTAATCAACTGAGAATTCAAAACCTTTTTCCTTGTAATTAATTTTTCCTTCAGAATGTTCTTCACTTGCAGTTGAGAATGAAGTAAACGCAAGTACTGCAGTTGACAGAAGAAATGATGTTAGTTTTTTCATCCGAACCTCCTAATTTAATTTTAATATTAAAAAAATTATTATATAAGCAATTAAATATATAAGCAATTAAGGTTTAAGTAACATACAGGTAACATTCGTATTATAGATTACAATTAACGAATATTAAATAAGGAGCAGGATAATGAGAAAGTTAAATATTATATTAACAGCTGTTTTTACAGGAAGTTTCTTACTAACTGGCTGTTCAGATTCTGGCTCAAATAATAGTTCTATTAATATTTTATCCTCCTCAGAGCTTGTAAAATTTGATAATCATCTTTTTGCTGGATCTGGAAATTGTGCAACATGTCATTCTAATCTTGTATCGGATAAAGGAGAGGATATTTCTATAGATAAAGACTGGCGTTCAACAATGATGGCAAACTCTGCAAAAGATCCTTTATGGCAGGCAAAGGTTCATTCAGAAATTTTAAGAACCCCTTCTATTAGCAATACTGTACAGCAAAAATGTTCACGTTGTCATATGCCTATGGCTAACGTGGAGGCAAATCATGAACAGGATATAGTAGAGATTTTTGATAATGGTTTTTTAAATGTTAACAATAAATATCATACTATGGCAATGGATGGCGTGTCCTGTACAGTATGTCATCAAATAGAGGGTGGTAATTATCTTGGCACAAAGGAGAGTTTTACAGGAGGGTTTAAGATTGATTTAGTTACTGCAAAACCAGATAGAAAAATATATGGTCCTTATCCAAATCCTTTCCAAAGACCAATGATAATGAATGAAAATGCACGGTATACCCCTGTATATGGATCTCAGGTTGAAAAATCAGAACTTTGTGCAACTTGTCACACTTTATATACAAATCCTTATGATGAAAATGGAAATGCTGTACTGGACAGCAACAATAATAAAATAGAATTTCCTGAACAAACTCCCTATTTAGAATGGAAACACAGTATATATGGTGATGGACAGGGTAGTGATGATAAATCCTGTCAAACCTGCCACATGCCAGAAGCACAGGGGTCAGTAAAAATCTCAAATAGACCTCAAAATATGATAACTGCAAGACCAAATTTTGCTAAACATTATTTTGTAGGTGGAAATGTATTTATGCTAAATGTTCTTAAAAATAATATTCCTACTTTAGGTTTAACAGCTAATACAGAACATTTTAATGCAACTATACTTAGAACACAGGATATGTTAAAAAATTCTGCAAAGATTCAGATAGGAAATGTTCAAAATAATGGAGGAATTTTAGAGATACCCGTAACTATAATTAATGAAACCGGTCATAAACTTCCTTCAGGATATCCTTCAAGAAGGGTGTGGCTGCATTTAGTTGTAAAAGATTCAAACGGTAATATTATTTTTGAAAGTGGAAAAGCAAAAAAAGATGGGAAAATAATAGGAAATGACGCAGACGAAAACGAGTTAACATACGAACCACATTATAGTGTAGTAACTTCACAAGATCAGGTTCAGATTTACGAACCTGTAATGAAAGGATATTCAGGAAACGTTACTTATACCCTTATGAGAGCTTCCGAGTATATAAAAGACAATAGATTACTACCAAAAGGTTTTGATAAAACTACTGCAAGTAAGGATATAGCAGTAGTAGGAAATGCTTATAATGACACTGATTTTATAGGAGGATAGGATACTATAATTTATAAAGTAGACACAGGAACATCTCAAGGTCCTTACACTGTTTTTGTTGAGCTTAAATACCAATCTATTTCTTATAGATTTTTTCAGGATTTACTTAAAAACAAGGAAAATAGCCAGTATGTTTCTTTATTTGAAAGATTGTATTTACAGGAAGATAACAGTGGATATATAATTGACTCTACATCATTAACTGTAAATTAAAATTTTATGAAAAATTTAACCCGCGGACAGCTTGCAAAAAAAGCAGGAGTAAACCCTGAAACTATAAGATACTATGAAAAAATGGGTTTGCTCCCTAAACCTCCAAGAACAGAGTCAGGATATAGGCTTTTTTCTGAAGAAGATATCAAAAGAATTAAGTTTATAAAAAGAGCAAAGGAGCTTGGATTTACTTTAAAAGAAATAAAGGAACTTTTAGAACTTAGATTTGAGACCCAGGGAGATTGTAAAGAAGTTAGAAAACTTGCTGAAGAAAAACTTAAAGATGTCGAAAAGAAAATTCAAGATTTAGAAAAAATTAAAAAAATCCTGCAAGATTTAGTTAATCAATGTCCAAATGAAGGTTCAGTTTTACACTGTCCTATTATAACTTCTATAGAAAAATAGTTGTTCTTAGATATTTTATTGTTCTGAACTTAGTTAATTTTTATCTTTATTTTTTATTTTTCTTTCAATGACATCCAATAAATTAATACTTGGAAGAAGTCTATCAGTTGGTTTGATATAAGAACACTTTTGGAAAATCAGACCTCTTAAAAATCCATAAATGATGGATAATCCATTATATAGTAAAAGTTGGGCTTTTTTTTCTTTTGATAAATCTTCCTCAAATTCGAAAACCACTAGAACTTCTGTTTTTACTTTTAATTTAGCTTTTCTATTCCTGTCATTTACTTTTAAGAAAACAACTAGACCATCATACTCTTTCTCATCAATATTAACTTTAACAGGTTCAAAATCTATGTCTATATTAAATTTTTTTTCACCTTTTAGATTTTCTTCTACACTAAATTTTATTATCTGTATGTCTTTAAGCTGCAATGGAGAAAGTTTTGCCTTCATCTTCTTTTCCTTCTTTCATGAGGTTTAAAAGTTCTCTGTTTGGTGCAGTTTTATACTCTACTTTTTCTCTATCGATTATTTTTATACCTGCATCAACTTCTAGTGCTGACAATATTTTAGCTACTGTTTTTAGGGAAATATTTTTTCCACTAAAAATTTTAGTAATGTATGCAGGTGATACTCCCATTCTTTCTGCAAGCTGTTTCTTATTAAGTCCTTTTTCAAGCATAAACTGTTTAAGGTAATAGGATAAATCAAGCATTAAACCGTAGTATATGTATTCTTCATCGTATTTATATTCTTCTAACCAATCTTTCAAACTCATCTTTGACCTCCTGTGCTATTTTGCAAGCTCTTTCAATATCAGCTCGCTTTTGTTTTGACATATTCTTCTGAACTCTCCAAAAATAGAGAATTAATATATTATTTCCATGCTTATAGCAAGCTAATCTATAAGGTTTTATCTTTAACTCAAATAAATTCTCACATCCTTTTATGCTTTCCCAAAGCTCTGGTTTGTTAGGTATTCTTTCAGCCAACCTTCCAATACCAGTTTTAATACGTTTAACTGCCTTTTTATCCTTTAATTTATCAATATCTTTTTTCACAGTATCCAAAATATACAGTCTGAAAACTTTTTCATCAGTAATAAGTAAAATTTTACTCATTATTCAACCTATAAGTTAAATTTATTGTAAATTAATTTTTGCGCAATGGCAAGTTAAACTATTATACTTTTTCAAACAACACCTTTAATGTTTCTAAAAATTCTTCTTCAAATATATCTGAGAAGTTTTTATTATCTTCTATCAAATATTTTCTTAATTTGATAACCGATTCAAAGGTAAATTTTTCATTTTCAAGAATATCTTCTTTATAATCTTTTTTAAACATATCTTCAATTTCGCCTGTTAAGATAAAAATATTTGCTTTTTCTTTTAATTCCTTTATTCCCTGCAAAATATAATCCTTGATTTTTTCCTTTGATTCCTCTGTAATATCATCTAACTCCTCAATTTTTTTACCTTTGTTTCTGAAACTTCTGTAAGGCTCTTCAGAGAGATAATGATTTATAAGTTTTTCTAATTTTCTATAAAATGTAGTTCCTAACTTCTCTTTCAAATATTCTTTTAATTCATAATTGCTCAAAATCCCCCTTAACAAATAATCAAAATCAGCCCAAATAAAGAAATCTATTCCTAAATTTTCACAAATTTTTATAAAGTTGATAAAATCATTTTTACCTTCAGCAGATACAATACTTATGTTCTTTTCATCTAATTGTGAGTTATTTTCTAAAGAATCATAAAATTTTAATATATATTTATCAAATCCCTCTGTTATGATTACTTTCTTAGCAAAAAATAATTCGGAGTTTTCTTCTCTTATAAATAAATTTTTAAAATCTTCATTTATTTCCACATATCTTGCTATAGTTCCATTCTCTTTATTTTTCCATACCCTAAAAATTCTCGGATTGTGAATATTTTCGTCTTTAACAAAGATAGGGTTATGAGTTGTCAATATAACCTGATGTTCAACATTGTTTTCATTGTCATTTATAAAATGATTTATTTTTTTGTTTATCACTCTACAGGCATGGGGATGAAGATAAATCTCAGGTTCTTCTAAGCACAGCAAAGAATTTGAAACTGCATTTTTTCTTACAAAATATGTAAATAAGCTTATTACTATCGCACTTTGAATACCTGCTCCTTTTTCGTTTATAGGGGCAGTAAATCCATCATCAATATATATTTTTACGTTTTTACTGATATCAATTTCATCATCCATAAAAGAAAAAATTAATTTCGCCCCATCAAATCCAGAAATTAAAGATGTTCTTTCTATTTCATCTTTTAGGTCATTAAAAATTTTATTTGCACTTTCCTTTATAATACACCTTGCTCTTTCTAATTCATCAAAAGGACTTTCAGATTCTTGTTTAGATTCTTGAAACTTTCTTTCCTTTTCTTTTACAAAGCTTTTCATCATTTTTCCAAACCAATTCCAATTAGTTGGCTTTAATTGATATTCAGGGTCTCTAAATGGTGGAATTATTGCACTAATTAACAGTTCATTTCTCATAAAGATTCTTTGAGATATATACCATTGGTTATCTTTTACAAAAACCAACCTAAAATCTTTTTCCACTATATTGCCTTCATCTTTTTCAGCTCTAAAAACATAAATAAATTTAGAAATTGAGTTAATAGCATCATTTATTTTATCTCGTTCTACCATACTTAAATTATTAAAAATAATATATTTTTTACTTCCTTCATCTAAATCTTTAGTATCATATACTCTTCTTAAAGAATCAAAATTCACATCAAAAACTTTCGTTACAAAGTCATAAAACTGACTACTTTCATAGTAGAACTCCAAGTCATTTTGCAATGTTATATAAGTTCCAGCTAAATTTATTTCTAAATTATTAAAATCTATACAGGAAGTATCCTTCTTTGAAATTTCTCCAATTATAAATAGTTCATCTTCTTGTCCATTAAAAAAATCTCTCTCTGAAATATTTTCATATTTTTTATAATCGGGTGTTTGTTCTCCAAGAATAATATTGAGAGCCTTTATTATGTTACTCTTTCCAGCATTGTTATGTCCTATAATTACATTTTTTGTTGGAGAAAATTCTAAATCCAAAAACTTTATACTTCTGTAATTAGAAATTATGAGTCTAGATAGATACATGCCTCCTAACCTCCATTGATTCTCTGTTCTTTTATAATGCTAAATTTATTTTTCGATAAAGAATTGAAATTGTTAATTTAGCCTAGTCAAATCCCCCAAGGCATAAGAATACTAAACAATTTTAACAAAAAATAGAATTATTTTTTATTTTCAAATTCAAATATTATGTAATTTATTTGGTTTTATTTTCATACTTAGAATCTCATCCCCTTGACCTTGGACTATACTACAGACCCTATAATGTAATTAGTTAATAAAATTTGAGGTTTTAAATATGGCTAAGGTAGTTTTAGAAATACTTGATAGTGAAAGCTGTGCTAAATGTTTCGGTCTAAAAGAAAGAGTAAATGAGGTTTTAGAGGAATTAGATAGCAAAGACATTGAGGTAAAGAAATTAGACCTTTTTGAAGACCAAAACAGAATTGTTGAGCTTGGACTTTATACTTCTCCTGCACTTGTAATAAATGGAAAGCTTTACTTTCTTGGAACTATCCCTTCAAAAGAAGAATTAAAAAATCTAATTCTTGAAAAATTGGGAGAGTAAAAATGGAAAACTTATTTTTAGCGCTGGTTGTATTATTTGGGCTTGTTGGGTTTCTATCTCCATGTACTTGGAATTTAAATGCTATTTTAATGGCAAATGTAAAAGAAAAAGGAAAAATACATTTATTTTATTTTCTATTTTTTAGAACGCTTCTTTTTACTGTTTTAGGATTTTTAGTTTATATACTTGGTTTTTGGCTGAAGATAAGCCTGAATACTCTTATTATTATTCATTTTGTTATTACCGGCATATTTTTCTTTGGAAGTCCATTAATGAAGAAATTTAAAATTGCACCTTTTGATTTATCTGCACAGGCATTATTTCCAAACATAAGAATTCCTGCAGGTATTGCTATAGGTCTAAACTTTCCTTACTGTAGTTTTCCGTTTTTTATACTTGTAGAAAGTTATGGACTTTATCTTGGAGGATTTTATCCTTTAATATTTTCAGTTGTTTTTGCAGTAGTTAGCGGAATTCCTGTATTTTTATCATTTTTATTAAGTAAGGAAACTTTTAAAAAAATCAATGAGTTTATACCTGTAATTCCGTATTTAGCTGGTTTTATAGTATTACTAACTGGTTTTTATCTTTTAAATCAAAATATTTTCGTTACATTTTCACTTTTTGATTTTGTCCATGAAAAACATGCCATTTATATAACAATTATTGTCTCATTTATCCTTGGAGCTTTAACAAGTACAGGACCTGCAACACTCCCATTTATCCCTGTTGTTGCTGGAATGTTGGTATCTAATGTGCACTCAAAATTAGAAATTTTTAAAAATGTTTTTGCTTTTACAACTGCATTTGTACTATCTCATATTTTAGTTGCTATTGTTTCTTATTATGGATTTATGATAATTAATGAGCTTTTTAATGTTCAGCTTTTTAATATTGTTCTTGGAATAATACTTTTAGCTTTAGGAATTAATTTTTTAGGATTTTTAAATTTATCAATAAATTTGCCTAAATTTAAATTTACGCAGGAAAAAGGTTTCTTTGGCAGTTTTATACTTGGTCTTGTTTATACATTCAGCATTTGCCCTTCTTGCACAGGCTTTTTACTTGGAGCAGTTGCTCTCGCCGTTGCAACAGAAAATCTGATTTTAGCCATTTTAACTATGGTTATATATGCTCTTGGAAGAAGCTTAATAATATTCATACTTGGATTTTTATTTAATGTTCAGTCTGTACAGCAGTTTATAGTGAAAAACTACTCTTTAGCAAAGAAATTTACAGGATTTATTTTTATAGTTTTAGCCGTTTATTTCATCCAAAAAGGATTATTATTGTAAATTGCCCTTGACCTTGGACTATGCTACAGGGCTTATATTAGTAATATTGAGAAAAAGGAGGTGTTAAAAATGACACTTAATAAAGAAACATTTTCAGGAGCTTTAGGAACAATTGCAGCTCTTCTTGGGGCTTCATGCTGTATTGCTCCAACGCTTTTTGTGATTTTTGGTGTTTCCCTTGGAAGTTTTGGAGGAACATTATCTGCTTTAGAACCTTATAGATGGTATTTTTTAGCAGTTGGTTATATTGCAGTTGGTTATTCTATTTACAGTCTTTATCTTAAAAACTGGGTTAAAGAAAAAATTCTAAAAAAACCTGCAATAGAATGTGCCTGTGAAGAAGGTACATTAAACAAGGTTTCAAAAGTTTTAACCTGGATTTCACTTGTTTTACTGATTGTAGCAACAGTTTATCCATACATATTACCAATAATTTTGGAGGTTTAAAGATATGAAAAAAGTTTTACTAACTTTATCAGCAGTATTAGCAGTATTTACATTTTCCCTTGCAGACCAGATATTTAAAGTAAAAATAGAAGGCATGACCTGCAAGATGTGTGTCCTTGCAATTAAAAAGAGTTTAAAAAGTGTAAAAGGTGTTAAAAAAGCAGATATATCTTTGAAAAAGAGGTCAGCAGTTATAGAAACAGATGATAATGTTAAACCTGAGCAAATTTTAAAGGCTATACAAAGGGCAGGTTTGTACAAAGGAACAATTTTAGAAGTGGAGAAAAAATGATGTTTAATCTAAAGGTTTCTTGCAGTGATAGTTGTTGTAGTTCTAAAGTGAAAGAAGACATATGCAAAGTATGTGGTCAAAAAGGACACAGTGTAAAGGAAATAACTGTGAAGCAGTTTTTAAAAAGACCTTTGAGCCAATATAAAGGATTTTATTTCTGCAAAAATCCTGATTGTGATGTTGTTTATTTCAACAATGAAAAATATATCTATCTGAAAAAAGAAGATATAAACACAAAAGTAGGAATAAAAGAAGGCTCAGGTCTGATTTGCTACTGCTTTGGATACACCATTGAGCAGACAAAAGAACATGGAGAAAAGGTTTTAGATGAGATTAATAAAAAGATAAAAAGTCTTGGCTGTGAGTGTGAGATAAAAAACCCTTCTGGTAGATGTTGTCTGTCTGATATCAGAGAGGTTATTAAAAGTGAGGTGATTTAGTCATGATAAAACTAAAAATTACAGGGATGACGTGTGAACATTGTGCTATAACTGTTAAAAAAGCAATAGAGAGTGTAGAGGGAGTTGAAAAAGCTGAAGTTTATTTTCCTCAAGGATATGCAGAAGTAGAAGGAAATATAGATTTGAACCAGATAATAAAAGCTGTGGAAAATGCAGGATACGGAGCTTCGTTAATTGAAGAAGAAAAGAATGTTTACATCTCAAAAGGATATATCTATGACCTTGTTGTTTTAGGTGGAGGTTCAGCTGGATTTGCAGCTGCGATAAAAGCTTCAGATTTAGGGGCAAAGGTTCTTGTTATTGAAAATAATGTTATAGGCGGAACTTGTTTAAATAGAGGCTGTGTTCCAACTAAACATCTAATAGATGTTGCTAAAACCTACTACACTCCAAAATCAAATCCGTTTAAAGGTATTGAGCTGACTCAGGGAAAAATTGATATTAAAACAGTAATTGAAGAAAAGAATAGACTCTTAGATGAGCTTAGAAAAGAAAAATACTGGAATGTTTTAGAAGCTTATCCTTCTATTGAGTATAAAGAAGGAAAAGGTGAGTTTGTTAAAAATGGGGTTATAAAAGTTAATGGAGAAGAGTTTAGATACTACAAAGCAGTTATAACAACAGGTTCAAGACCTTCCGTCCCACCGATAAAAGGTTTGGAAAGTGTAGACTTTATGACGAACAGAGAAATTTTAAACATTACATATCTTCCACAGCATTTAATTGTAGTAGGTGGAAGTGCCGTTGGGCTTGAAATTGGTCAGATATTTTTAAGGTTTGGTTCAAAAGTAACAGTTCTTGAAGCTCTGCCTGATATAGCGTTTAGAGAAGAACCAGAAGCAAGACAGGTTTTAAGAAATGCACTTGAAAAAGAAGGTATGGAGATTTTGACAGGCATAAGAGTTAAAGAAATCTATCAAAATGGAAAAGAAAAATCTGTCGTTATTGAAGTTAATGGAGAAATAAAGACAATAACAGGAACAGATTTACTAATAGCAACTGGAAGAATTCCAAATACGGAAAATATTGGGCTTGAAAACGTTGGAGTTGAGACAAACGAAAGAGGATTTATAAAAACTGACGAGTTTATGCAAACAACAAATCCTGATATTTACTCTGCAGGAGACTGTGTTGGAAAAATGATGCTTGTTACAGTTGCTGCAGCTGAGGGTAGCATTGCAGGAGAAAATGCACTTCTTGGAAATAAAAGAATAATGGATTACTCTGCAGTTCCCCACGCGATATTCACCCAGCCAGAAATTGCAGGAGTTGGACTGACGGAAGCACAGGCAAAAGAAAAAGGAATAGATATAGATTTTAGAGTTTTAACTTTTGATAAAGTTCCAAGGGCTCAGGCTATGAAGAAAACCAATGGCATAGTAAAAATGATAGTAGAAAAACAAACAGGAAAAATATTAGGTATACATATATGCAGCCTTGAAGCTTCTGACATAATCCATAAAGCAGTTTTATTGGTTAAATACGGACTGACAGTTGAAGACGTTGTAAAAACAATAGATGTTTATCCTACTCTTTCTGAATCAATAAAACTGTGTGCACAGACATTCACAAAAGATGTCTCAAAACTGTCCTGCTGTGCTGAGTAATTTTGTGAGCTGTATTACAGACAGTTTTTATTCATACATTAAAATTAAAAATACGAGATATTTTTAAGGAATTAATCATGATTAACTGTAGTCTTATTTATCAGAAAGCAAAAGAGGTTTTATATAAAAACTGGATGATAAAGTACACGGCACCTTCTAAGTATCTCTATCCTCACCAATGGTCCTGGGATAGCGGATTTATAGCGATAGGATACTCCTATTACGACCAGGAAAAAGCGCAAAATGAGATAATAAACCTGTTTAAAGGTCAGTGGAAAAACGGTATGCTTCCTCATATTGTATATCACTGTGATTTTGAAAACTA
>WIAL01000020.1 GCA_015519975.1 Hydrogenothermaceae bacterium
ATTTATAGGTTTAATTATATATAGGAAAAACAGAAAAGAAATAGTTTATAAGATTTTATTGTTTATTTTACTTACCAATCCAGTTTATTTTTTTAGTTCACTATTGCCATCGATATTTCACTATATAAAAACTTATATATTAAAAATATCAGAAAATTCTTTCATATTACCAATTACTGTAAGTAAAGAAATAACAGAATTAACGGGTATTTCATTAGCTGAATTTATAGATTTTACTACCAATAATATAATTATATTAATTTTAGCAATAACTGGAATATTTTTATTATTCAAAACCAATAAAAATATATATCTATCTTTACCATTTATAGTAATTGGACTTTTGTCATTTTTTGGAGGAAATAGATTTTTAATATATATTTCTCCATTTATTGGTATGGGATTGGGTTATATTACTTATCAAATATACAACTTTGCAAATAAAAAATTAACTTCAAATCTTTTAGTTAAATTTATTTACTCTATTTTAATTATTTCTTTGGTATTTTTTTCAATACCTCCAAATACTGTAAAAGCCAATATTAAACCAATATTTAGAGAAAACATCTATGAAGATTTAGAAACTATTTCTAAGATAGAAAAAATGCCTCTAGATTCATTTATAATGTCATGGTGGTCTTATGGGGGATTATTAACTTACTTTTTTGAAAGAGGAACATATGTAAGCAATTCTTCTATGGATTCAATAAAATTATTTGCTATTGCAAATATTTTAATGTCAAATAATGAAAGAGATGCATTGAATATTATTTCTTTTTTAACAAATAACAAAAAAATATTTTATCAAAGTTATATTAAAACACCTGAAGATTTTTTAAATGCCTCCTTAAAATACAGTAAACCACCTAAAAATAATGTTTATTTATTTCTATTCCCCGGAATGTTAACAAATAAAGTTATATATACTTATGGAACTTATTCAGTAAAAAATAATCAAAAATCAGGAGTGGATTTATTCTTTAAATGTTTACCTAAATTAGAAAATATATTTGACTGCGGAGTAATAGAATATAACTCTTTTTCAGGATATATAAAATTTAAAAATAAAAAATTTAAAAATCAATATCTTAAAGATATTTTAATCATAAGAAAAAATGTTTTTCCAAAACTTATTCAAAAGAAGATTTTCAATGAAAATGGTACTAAAACAATTGAAATTATCGAAACAAAAAAGGATGTGTATATAATAGTAGCTAATAAGATTTTTATTAATTCTATTTTAAATAAGATGTTTGCATTAGAAAGTAATTTCAAACATTTTAAATTAATTTATTCAGATTTTCCTTATATCATCGTTTACAAGGTGGAAAGATGAATTCAAAAGGCTTTTCTATTATAGAATTACTTGTTGTAATTTTTATAATTACTCTATTAACGTCTATAGGATTTATATCTATTTCAAAATATCTAAAAAATTCTTACAGGGCAACAGCAATGAGCAATGCAAGAAATTGTTTAACTATTGTACATGCAGCTTTATTAGAAAATGAAACTCCTAATGTACCGCAAAATTGCCAAATAAATAATGATTTTACATCTTGCACATGTACTGTAGAAGGATTTGCAGGGTCTGTAACATGTACACTTGAAGAAGGAGGGATAGTTGAATGTAACTAAACAAATACAAACTATTATTTAACCTTATATACAAACTCTATTTCTGCCTTTTCGTTTGGTTTATTAGAGTTTTTAGCTACAACTCTTACTGTATAAACTTTTATCTGATTACCATTAATATCTACAAAAGATTCTTTTCCAAGTAAATATGCTTCTACACTATAATTCCCAAAATTTGATTGAATTAAATCTATTTTGCATGTATTTGAAATACTTGTTGGACAAGGTGTACAGGAACTACCATTACATTTTAAATCTCCGGAGAGGATATTGCTAATTACAAGGTTTGCTCCACCTTTTGCTGCTTCTAAAGCAGTATAATATCTTTTTTCAACCCCTGAAATCTTAGTTCCACTAGTTAAAAAATATAAAAGAGCTCCAATAAATGCCAAAGCTATTAATCCTAATACTAGTGTTGTTACTAAAGCTATTCCTTTCTGATTATTTTTCATACTATCACCTTATAAATCCATTGGTTTAACTTTTATTATTAAAGGCTTCCATCTGTAGTGTATATAATCAGCAGGGAGTTTTAAAAGTTCACCATTCACGATAACGCACTTATTAGAACCACAATCTGATGCTTGAGCAAATGTATAATTTAAATCATATCTTCCTTCTTGAACTAAAATATATACATTTATAGCTTTTAGTTTACTTCTAATATCACCATTTGTTGCAGGTAAAGTAGTTTGATTTTCTTCCCCTGAATCTATTACTCCATTTCCATCTAAATCAATATCAAAAGTAACAGTCCAATCAGCAACACAGTTTAATATAGGTTCTCCAGGTGATGATGTCCCTACTTTTCTTTTAAGATTATAAATATTAGGATTGCATCTATCTATTAAATTTGAATTTGAAAGATAGTATGTTATTTGTTCACAGTAAGAGTCTGAGCATCCATTTGCTGCCCCATTATATACAACATCTCTTACAGGAAAAGCAATGTATATTTTTTTATTTATACATGTTTTACTTATTAACGTAATTGTATCTGGAGCTGTAGATTCTATTTCTCCTTTATCAAAAAATTTCTTATTTTCTGTATCAATTACAACAACATAAGGATTATTAGTCTTATCTTCTCTTCCATCATAGGTTATCTCCAAAGTACCTCCATTACATTTTGCAAGAATATATCCTCTTGTTTTTGAATTTGTATTATTTAGTGTAGTTCTTAAGATAAGTTCTTTATTAGTACTATCCCAATAAATTATTTGTGCAGTTTCATCTTCAGGTATTCCATATCCTACATGTTCTAAGTCTAATCTTAAAATATCAAGACCTATCAAACTTTCTATCTGGGTTGAAATTTTTTCACTCTCTGATTTAAAACCTTTTAATAGCTTTATATATGTAAGATACGCAGCCGAAAGTACAACTCCTACGATAAAAAGCGTAACTAAAAGCTCTGTAATTGTGAAACCTTTTTTATTCATGAAGACCCCACTAAAGTTTCTATGGTGTGTGAATAAGTTTTACCTTTATATGTCCAAGTTACAGTTATTTTTACTTGTTTAATTTTTCCTGCAACTATTTCTGATGAAGTCACATTTATATTATAGGTAATATCTGCATTTCTAATTTTCCTATTAATTTCAAATGTATCATTTGTTGGAATATTACTTAATCCAAAATTTCTATATTTTTCTGCGTATTCATTAGCAATTTTTACAGCTTCATCTCTAATCAGATTTCTTGTAGATATTTCATACGCTGTTATTAAAGCAGATAAAAGACCAAGGAGCAGTATAGCAAGAATGACTAAAGCTACCAAAGCCTCTACTATTGTAAAACCTTTATAATTCCTATGGATTCTGATTAACATTATTACATTTCTCCATTTTTACTCTTATATCACTTACTCTAATGCAGTCATACTGTGCTTCATTACCATGTGGATAATAAATTGGTCCCCCTAAAAATGTACCTCTTTTACTTATATTCACAGTATTTCCAGTAAAACTATTTTTAAGTTGAATACACTTTATATTTCCTGTTCCATATAAAGATATACAGTCATTATCACCAGTATCACATTTCATACAAACTTCATTTCCATTTACAACTACATCAAGTTTTATTTTTTCAGCAAATGCTTTTGCCCGTGCATCTTGCAAAAATGCGTAAATTGCTTTTGTATCACTTTCTATATTGTACTTTTTTATCCATTTAAAAAACTGTGGTATAGCAATAGATAAAATTATAGCCGTAACAGCAATAACAACTAAAAGCTCTATTAAACTAAAACCTTTTATTTTTCTAGCCAAAGTATTATTTCTCCTTCTAATGATCCAGGTAATACAGGTATACCACCTTGCTCAGATGCTACTCCTCGCTTAAATTCTGTAGCTCTTCCTCCCTTATTTGAAAAAGATTCAGCTTTGAATTGTTCTATATTACCACCAGATAATTGTACCAAATACATTAATATAGTATTAGTTACAGTATAACCTGGACATCTCTGACTGAATGCTGGATCTCCTGTCGCACAGTTCATAGCCCATGCCCTTGATCTTCCACCAAATCCACATAAATCAGCTGTAGGCTGAGTAGTTGTAAAAAATACAATATTGTTAGATATTGATGGGTCTGAGATATTTCTTTCTTTTAAATACACATTATCTCCAAGATCAAGATCTATCATCCATGCTCCTTGAGTCTTATCTGCAATATTTTCACATGCAAGTTCCGTTGTTGCAGAATGAACTGGATTGATAGTTCCTGTTGGACAATTATTATTCTCATCACACAAGAAAGGAACTCCATAAAGAGCATTTTGACTTTGGTCATCATCTGTTTTATAGAAATATCTACCTGTTCCAAAATAAAGGAACCATTTATCAAAACATTTGCTTGCTATTACAGGAGCAGTAACAGGATTATTTGCAAAGTTAAGTAATGTCTCATCAAAATCCCATTGATTAGGATTTGCACTTCCAGTCCAAATTTTTAATACACCACCTTTAGCTGTTGACTTTCCAACTTTTCTAGAATATCCTAAAAATACATAATCAGTTTGACCATCTTCATTTACATCAAGTCCATTATTAAAGAGCCTTCCTCCAAAAGAGTTAGAGAAATTTTGACCTAAATCTTTATCAAGTAATAAACTTCCCGTTGCTAAATCTAAAACAAATATATGCAAATTTTGGTTTGTATATCCTTCATATGATGTGGGTCCAGATGCAAATATTACAAAATGTTTCCAATTTCCATTTCCATCTTTTCTTTTAACATAAGCCGGACCTGAATAAGTAAATCCAAGATTAGGATTAGTGAATTCCCAAAGAAGTTTAGGGCTGTTTATATCTGTTACATCAAGGGCATAATATTCTGATAGCCCAACACAAGTACCAGACGAGAGATCAGGACAGGTATCGGACGGTGGTATAACACAGTTTGTTCCACTGCAGTTACAACCGCCACCAAGCCTAAGTCCTCCAACTAAAACTATTTCATCCTTACCATCGTTATTATAATCTATATTTATTAAATAAGGAGCTAAGTCGTGTATATACAAATGACAATAGTCCGGATCTGCTAAATACCTTAAATAAGGTAAAGCATGTTTCGGGATAAATGCCCAAAGTTCCTTTCCTAAGTCCGTTCCTGTTAGCTTAGCAATGTAATTTCCATTTAAATCTTGAACTTTACCTGCTTCAAAAGCGTGTAGCATACCATCATTGGAAGCAGTAAATATTACACCATGTTTTAAATTTCCATTTTTATCTTTATAATAAGCTATTTTAGGAGATGAGTAAATAATATCTGCTAATTTCCAAATATCTCCTGCATCATTAGTTTTTCTACTTCTACATCCAGGAATATCATCACCTCTTATATAGTTGACTAAATTTTTATAGTTAATAGAATTACTTGTATTATCAATTAAACAATTTGGAAATTCATTTATATCATTACCTAAATTGTTTTTAAAACTTTGTAAATTAGTATCTATAAATTCTATTAAAGAATTATTATTCCCAACTGTATATATTACTCTATCAGAAGATTGTCTATTTTTAAGCTGTTCTCCTGCTTCCCAAAGATATTTTACTTCATCTAGAGATGTATATGCTGGTGTAATTTCAGTTCCTTTTGTACCATCAGGATTTGAAGAAAAACGGTGAATTTTAAGATTTCCATAACTATCCAAAACAAATTCTAAAATATTATCATCTTTTATGCTTAGTTTATTATCCTGATTTGTATCTTCTCTTATATTCTGAGCATCTTTTGTATTTAAAAACCAATATGTAAATAACTGACCTATCCAGTTTACTTTATAATTACCAAAAGTTTTTTGGGGATAAAATACAGCTTGAGTTACTAATGCACCTTTTGAATCTTTTTCTGATAAAACAGATACAGATGTACCTGAAGCAGTCCTTTGTAATATATTTCTCAAAAATTTTAGAAGGGAATTTTTTATTTCTATAGCATTTTGGGCGCTTAAAAAATTATCAGGGACTCCATCCCCATTAGAATCCCAATCAGGAGATGATGGAGGAAGCGGTGTACAGGCACTTCCTCTTCCACTTCCACAATCATCCATTTCACATGTATCCCATGGATATTGTCCACCATTTCCATTCCAGTGAGCAGTATCATCTGTACCATACGGCCATGTATATTGGGAAATATCAAAAGAACCATAAACAGCTACATTTTTAAGGGATTGCTCTCCAGTGCCACCTAAAAATAGCCCTAAAGAATAAATAGCTTCCACGTTAATTGTAAATTCATTACCACTTAAACTGGACAATATTCTGTTTAAAAGCTTATGCATCCAATAAGCTGGAACAACTGGATCTGCAGAATAATTCTCATATCCTGTTTCAATATTACAGGTCAGATATAAGTTTCCTCCAACATTCCACTGTCCATCTGAAGCAAGTATTACAAAATTTTTAGCACAAGGAACAGGCTTGCAATTTTGCCTTTGATAATCACAAAAGTAATTTGGATCTGCTGCTGTTCCAGGATCTATAGTGAATCCATTACTATAACTATGATCATTAGATTGTTTAAAGTAATCATAAGCTTCCCACATTGCAGGTGCTGTACCTGTTGCACCGCCAGGGGATACATAATTTATAGCTCTTTTTACATAAGTGTAAGGGTGATCAGGATCTGCATTATTACCATTAGGATAATCTCCTATATATACTTTATCTGGATATATAAATGTATCGTAAAATAAAACTCCAAATCTTGGACGATTTTTTTCATTTTCAAATTCTTGTAGTACTCCTTTTATTCTTTCTTTAGGAACCGAAATTCTATATCCAGCATCTGTTATTAGGATACATGTATCGCTAGTACATGCCAAATCTGGATCGCAATTTATATCTGTAAAACTGCTACATCCTTCTGGCCTACCTCCTGTTAATGCCCATCTAAGAAGGTCTATCCTCGCCATTAAATGATAATTCAAACAACTACCTTTATAAGGTGTATTTCTATATAAAGTTGTTGATTCTGAACAATTTTCAGGAGGTGACGTGGTTTCTTCCCAAATCCATTCTATACATCTTCCTCTCCTATTATAGCTACTACATACATATTGATAAACCTTATCAGGAATAAAATATCCTTCCTCATCTCCATTATAAGTACCACTATAAGCATTTCCGCTCATACTTCCACTTTTGTCAACTATTAAAAGAACATTAGGAGATACAGCAGTATTTAAAAAAGGAGGAACTTGACAATAATTTGTCATACTGTAAGAAAAAGAAAAATTGAAAATTAAAAGATTTAATATCAATGTTATTAATAAACTATTTAATAATTTCATTTTTCAAAACCTCTATTATGTCATAAACTTTATCTTTTTCACATTTTGAAGAATTTATAATAAATTTAATATTTTCTCCTTTCTCAAGCGTCGAAATATTATCAATTTTAAACTCTCTTTTTCCTTTACATGATAAAGACTTAACATCAACTATAGCTTTATTATCTTTAATATCTATCACTATCCCTCTTAACACTAAATTATCATAAAGTTCTTTACTAAAACCAAATTCTGCTATTATAAATATAAACAAAACTATAGAACTAATAAATCTCATAATTATTAACCCCCACTTTATCTTACTTTAAATTTATATTCTAATCATAAAAAAATCGTGAAAATTTATTTTTTTATTTTCAAAACTACTAAAAAATTGTTTTTTGCTCTTGTAATGAGTTTAATATTATTTCTATCTGCCAAAAACTTAGCTATTTCAAGCCCTATTCCAGACCCTCCTTTAAAATCAGTATTTATATCATTTTTGATAAAAATATAAATAAATTTCTTATCTCCGCACATTTTAATATATATTTTCTTATCTGAATGTAAAACCGCATTTTCAATAAGTATATAAAGTAAATTTTTCAAGTCATCATAGTTTGTTCTTAAAACAGAAGGTTTTAGCCTTAATATAAGGATTTTGGTTTTTAAAATAGTTGAAAAATTGTTAATTATCTCTTCAATAATTTTATCAATTCTCACTTCTACTTTATCTTCTTTATATGCATTTATTTTTTTTAAAATATCAGTTGTAAATTTAAAATCTTTTTCAATTACATCAAATGCCGACATTAATCTTTTTAATGCAGGAATATTGCATTTATTTTCTATTATTTCCAAATTAACTTTTTGAATGGATAGGAAATTCCCGAGTTTGTGGCTAACTGCAAGCAAAACAGTTTCAAGATATTTTTTTACTTCCATTTCTTTTTTTAAATACCTTCCGATAGTGAAATATAAAATGCTCATTAATGAAACAATTAAAACAAAATCCCATAAAATAAGAAGCTGAGCAAAATTAATTAATTTTTTATTAAGATAGGATCTAGAAAGAAAGACATATTTGTTGTCTAATTGGTTAAAATACACAAGTTCATATTTGTTATTAAATGTAAGTTTATCTGTAATTAAAAAATATTTAGGTATTTTATAACCTTTATTGCTTTTTGAAAGCAGATATACAAGCTGAGCCTTTTCCTGGATATTTTGCTGTAAAGAAAGTTTATAAAATAAAAAGCTAACAACATTTATCATCGAAAGTCCAAAAGTTAAAACAGCAACGAAGATAAGAAGTACTTTGGTTTCAAAATTTAATTTCACTCCAGCTTATAACCTCTTCCTTTGTAAGTTTTTATACTATTTTCTGGAAGTATTTTTCTTAGCTCTTTTATATATGTCCTTACAATTTCATCTCCTACAGGTTTGTCAGCCCAAACGTAATTTAATATCCTTTGGGTTTCAACTATTTCACCTTTATGTTTTAAAAGTAGATATAAAACCTCCCACGCTGTTTTTGAAAGTTTTATCTCTTTTCCATTTTTATAAACCGTTTTAGAATCAAGATTAATCTCTAAATTCCCAAGTTTTACAATATTATCCATATGTTTTCTTTTTGAAAGGGCTTTAATTCTAAGAAGAAGTTCTTTAGGGTTAAAAGGTTTTGTAAGATAATCATCAGCACCTAAATTAAAACATATCTCCTTGTCTTGAATACTGTTTTTTGCAGTAAGAATTAAAATAGGAGTTTTAATTCCTTTTAGCCTTAAATTTTTTAAAATATTTTCACCTTTTTCATATCTAAGCATTAAATCTAAAACAATAACATCATATTTATCAAAAGAATAAATTTCTTCTACTTTTCTATCATCATAAATCCAGTCAACAGTTATACCATTATCTTCTAAATACTCTTTTAAACTTTCCCCAAGCAATAAGTCATCTTCTATAAGCAGTACATGCATAATTTATTTTTCGCCTGTTTTAAAATAATATAAATTTTATTTTCAAAATGGAGAATGGCAAATGAAAATAGTAGCTGTTTTACTTGCCGCAGGTGAAGGAAAAAGATTTGGAGAAAAAAAGCAGTTTATAAAACTAAAGGGAGAACCTATTTTTCAATATTCTATAAATACTGTAAATAAAATTGATGAAATTACTGATATTGTTTTAGTTCTGCCAAAAGAGGATTTAGAAAGGATAAAAATATTTTCTTTTAAAAATATTAAAAAAGTAGCCGGCGGTAAGGAAAGGCAGGAAAGTGTTTACAATGCGTTAAAGGAAATAGATAATGCAGATATCGTTATAATTCACGACACTGCAAGACCTTTTGCAACTGAAAATATGTTTTTAGATGGAATAAAAAATATTAAAAAAGGATTTGACGGTAGTATAACTGCAATTAATGCAAGGGATACTATAAAAAAAGTAAAAGATAGTAAAGTAATAGAAACATTAAATAGAAATGAGCTTTACATAGTCCAGACTCCTCAAACTTTTAAATTTGAAATTTTAAAAAAGGCTCATGAAAAAGCAAAAAAAGATAATTTTATAGGAACAGACGATGCATCATTAGTTGAAAGAATAGGTGGAAATGTAACTGTAAATAGAGGCTCTATTTTAAACTTTAAGATTACTACTAAAGAAGATTTAATACTTGCAAATTGTTTAGCAGGTAAGGGGCAAAAGCCAAAAGCCCCTTTTTAATCACTCAGTTGCGTAGCTATGAAGTCCAGGGAAATACAGGTTAACTCCAAAGTAGCATATTAAGAGCATTACAAATCCTGCTACTACTATCCAGCTGGCAGTTGTATCTTTCCATTTCCCAATAGTTCTTCCGTGAATGTATGCTGCAAAGAAAAGCCACACAATTAAAGCCCAGTTTTCTTTAGGGTCCCAGCTCCAGTAACTTCCCCATGCTTCGTTTGCCCATGCACCGCCAAGAATAATAGAAGCTGTCCATATAGGAAAAGAAAGGGCTACTGCTTTTAAAGCTACCTCTGATAAAACACTTTTTGAAGGTAAAAATTTACCCATAGGCTTTAATACATAAGTTGCAAAATAGATAAATACAATTAAAAGAGAAATAAATATTATTCCCATTACCATTGTTTTTAAATCTTTAGCTCCTGTTAAAGTCCAGTATCCAAAAGGAATTAAAAGAAGTAAAGAAGCAATGAAACCAATTATATGTTTAACATCAACTGGTGTGTTTTTCTCAAAATTATTTTTAATTAAAAATGCAACAGAAGCCCCGAAAGCAACTGTAAATCCAGCATATCCTGCAAAAGAAGCAAGAACATGTATGTAAAGCCAGTAACTTCTGAGAGCTGGAACAAGTGGGTTTATATCAGTATTAAACTGATGTGCCCAGATTATTAAAAACGCAACTATTGGAAAGAAAAATGCACCTATTGCTTTTATTTTATACTGTCTTTCAATATAAAGATATAAAGTAGTTGCAAGCCAAGGGAAAAACATTAAAGATTCGTAAAGGTTTGTCCAGGGTGGATGGAAAATACCAAGCTGATACGCTTCAATTCCTCTGACAAAAAGACCTGCAGACTGAACAGCCCACGCAGTAAAAGCAGTTAAGGTTGCTATTTTAGAAAGTTTTTCACCTTTTAAAAACACGCCAATAATATAAAAAACAGCAGCTGCTAAATAAACAACTCCGCTTATTTGAAATAATAAAACGTTATTTATTTTTCCAGTTACAACTGCTGCTGCAGACAGTCCTAATATAAAAGCAACAGAAATTACTGCAAATACTATTCCTGCAGATAAGGAACTTTTTTCCTTATATGTTATAACCTGCTCCATTGTAATTCCTCCGGTTAGTTTTTACATACCTAATATATAAAACATATATTTTTATGTTTGTCAAAGAGTTTTAACACCTGTAGCTTCTTCTAAATGTTCACAGCTGTTTAAAAATTTCAAAAATGGTAAACCATTTTCATAGTTTATGCAGGATATACCTGTGTTTGCGTGTCTTAAAGCCCATATATTTTCAAAACCAAAATCCATTTCCATACATATTATCCCCTGAATAGACCCACCGTGCCCTACAACAAGAATATTTTCCTCATCTTTAGATTTTATCTCATCTAAAAAATCTTTCAATCTCTTTTCTAAATCTTTAAATTCTTCCTGAGACGGCAGAGGACAGGCAACTGGATTTTTCAGCCAGTTGTTCCAGAGCCGAGTATGGTCTTTATATATAATTTCGTAAGCAAGACCTTCCCATTTTCCAAAATGCATCTCTCTAATTCTTTCATCAACCACAGGCTCTATACCAAGAATATCTCCAATAACAGTAGCTGTCTGATATGCTCTTCTTAAATCCGAAGTGTATATTTTTTGAATACTGTATTTTTTTAACTGCTCCCCTGCAAGTCTTGCCTGAAAAATTCCTTTTGGAGTCAAAAATGTATCAATATGCCCCTGAATAATTTTTTTAGCGTTATATTCGCTTTCTCCGTGTCTACACAAATATAGATTCTTAAGCAATTTTTTCCTCTAAGTTAAATGATACCGGTACTTCATGACAGTCATTAAATTTTACGCAGTGTATACATTCTGTCCACACTTTTTGGGGAAACTGAGATTTATCAACAACTTTAAAACCTAATTTTTCAAAAAACTGGGGAACATATGTTAATGCAAAAACCCTTTTTATTCCAAGCTGCTTAGCTTCATCTATACATTTTTCAACTATTTTTTTACCAATGCCTTTATGTTGATGTTCTTTTAAAACAGCTAAAGATTTTATTTCTGCTAAATCTTCCCAGTAAACATGAAGTGAACCTACGCCTAAAATGTTGCCGTTTTCCTCATATACCCAAAAATCCCTTATATTTTCATAAATTGAGTTTAAACTGCGGGGAAGTAAGATACCTTCCACCGCAAACTGCTGTAAGATTTGAAAAATTGATCTTGCGTCAGATACTTTAGCTTTCCTGAGATTTTTCACTTACCTTTTTTCCTTCACATATTTTATCGAAATCTTTAATGGCAATAGGGAAAACTTCTTCAATATTTTCCACAAATATAAGATTTAGATTTTTTCTAACAAAAGGAGGAAGATCCTCTAAAACCTCATCTTTATTTCCTTTAGGAAGGATAACATTTTTTATACCGGCCCTTTTAGCTGCTAAGATTTTTTCCTTCAGTCCTCCAACTGGAAGTACGTGTCCTCTTAACGTTATTTCTCCAGTCATTGCAACATCTGAGCTTACAGGTTTTTGTGTAAACAAGGAAAATAAAGCTGTTGTGATTGCAACACCTGCAGATGGACCATCTTTAGGAATTGCCCCTGCAGGAACATGCACGTGAACATCGTATTTTTTAAAATCTTCTGGATCAATACAGTATTCTTCAGATTTTGATTTCACAAAAGAAAGAGCAGTCATAGCTGATTCTTTCATTACGTCTCCAAGGGAACCTGTAAGTATAAGCTGTCCTTTTCCCGGCATTCTTGTTGCTTCTATTTTTAAAACTTCTCCTCCAACTTCTGTCCATGCAAGTCCCTGAACAACTCCAATCTCATCTTTTTTCTCTTTTTCAGGAGTGTATAAAGGCGCCCCAAGAAATTTTTTAACAAGTGTTTTTGTTACTTTGTATTTTTTCTTTTTACCAGTTAATGCAATTTCTTTTGCTATTTTTCTTAGAACTTCGTTTATTCTTCTCTCTAAACTCCTAACCCCAGCTTCCCTTGTATAACCTCTTATCAAAAACTGAAGTCCTGAATCTGTAAACTCAACATATTTTAGATTTAAACCTGTTTCTTTTATCTGCTTTGGAATTAAATATTTTTTAGCAATATGAAGTTTTTCCTCTTCTGAGTATCCAGGTATTCTTATAACTTCCATTCTATCAAGTAGCGGTCTTGGAATAGTATCAATTCTATTTGCTGTACATATAAACATAACTTCAGACAAATCAAAAGGAACTCCAAGATATAAATCTACAAACTCTTTATTTTGCTCTGGGTCTAAAACCTCAAGAAGTGCAGACGCTGGGTCTCCTCTAAAATCAGATGCAAGTTTATCAACTTCATCAAGCATAATTACAGGGTTTTTCGTGCCAACCTGTTTTAAAGCCTGAATTATTCTACCAGGCATTGCTCCAACGTAAGTTCTTCTATGTCCTCTAATCTCAGCCTCGTCTCTAACTCCGCCAAGAGCAATTCTCGTAAACTTTCTTCCAAGTGCCCTTGCAATACTTCTTCCAAGGGAAGTTTTACCAACTCCGGGAGGCCCAACAAAGCAAAGTATAGGTCCTTTAATACCTTTGCCTTTTTTTAACTTTTGTACTGCTAGATACTCAATTATTCTTTCTTTCACTTTTTCAAGGTCGTAATGATCTTCATCAAGTATTTTCTTTGCTCTTTTCAAATCAAGTTTATCTTTTGTCTTTTTACTCCAAGGAAGTTCAACAAGCCAGTCAAGATATGTTCTAATTACAGAAGCTTCAGCAGAATCAGGGTGCATTTTTTCAAGTCTTTTTAGCTGCTTTTCAGCTTCTTCTTTAACCTCCTCAGGCATACCAGCTTCTTCTATTTTCTTTTTATATTCTTCTATTTCTTCCTGTCTTTCATCTCTTTCACCAAGTTCTTCCTGTATAGCTTTTATCTGCTGGCGGAGAAAATACTCTCTCTGGTCTTTTTCCATCTGCTCTCTGGCAGAGTTTCTAATCTTTTGCTGTATTTCTAACAGCCCAACTTCTTTTAATAAAAGATCGTGAACTTTTCTAAGTCTTTCTACAGGATCTATTATTTCAAGTATTTCCTGAGCTTCTTTTGAAGAAATATCAAGTATAGATGCAACTAGATCTGCAAGTCTTCCTGGTTCATCTACAGACTTAATTATTCCAACAAGGTCTGGGACTATCTGCTTGCCGTAAGCAACAGCTTTATCTATTAAATCTTTAACTGAGTGAATTAAAGCCTCTACTTCAATACTTTCTTCAAATTCTTCATCAGTTTCTATAACGTCTACTTTTACTTTGTATAAATTTCCTTCTTTTACAAAATCCTTTATCTTACCTCTTGCTACTCCCTGAACTAGTATTTTTACCCTATTATCTTCAAGCTTCATCATTCTTAAAATTGTTGCCACAGTACCAATTTCATAAATGTCATCTTTTCCTGGTTCATCTATATCTTTATCTTTTTGAAGTGCTAAAAATATATATCTGTCGTTATTCTCTATCGCTTCTTCTATTGCATTTATGGAAAACTCCCTTCCTACGAAAATAGGAAAAACCATATAAGGAAATATTACTAAATCTCTTATTGGAAGAAGTGGGTATTCTTCTGGAAGATTTATCTCATTATTTTCATCTTCAAATTGGGGTGACAGCATTCACTACCTCCTGAAAATTATATTTAGTTTTATTGATGTATCAACAAATATCTCATTTTTTAATTTAGGAACTTTTATGTAAAGAACTCCATTTTGATATTCTGCCTGAGCTTTTTCAATATTAATGCTTTCTGGAAAATTTACTTTTCTTAAAAACTTTCCTGAAAACCTTTCCATAAGTATATAGTTCTTAAATTTTTCTTTTATTTTTCTTCCTTTAATTATTAAGTAATTCTCTCCACCTTTAATCTCCAAATCCTGCGGATTTATCCCTGGAATATCCATAATAACATAATAAAAATCTATATTATCAATTATATCAACAGGAAACAGCTCATTTCTAACCATTTAATTTTTCCTTCATCAGTTTATTTTTATAAAATTATTTAATTCTTTTTTTCTAAGTTGTCCACAAGCTGCTGATATATCCCTTCCTTTACTCCATCTAACAAATGCAGAAATGTTGTGATCCCATAAAATTTTTTGAAATCTTTCAACCCTTTCTTCATCAGGTCTTTTATAGTCGCTTTCTTCAAATGGATTAAAAGGAATAAGATTAACCTTATACCTTTTTTTATTCTTTCCAATAAGTTTTACAAGCTTTCTTGCATCTTCTTCTGTATCATTGACATCTTTAATTAAAACATATTCAAGCATTATTCTATATCCTGTTTTAAATGGAAGAGAGTTTAAAGTTTTCATCAGATCTTCAAGTGTGTTTGTTTTTGAAATAGGCATTATGTTTTCTCTTATTTTTTGATCTGAAGCATTTAATGAAACTGCAAGTCTTACCTGCGGAAATTCAGGGTCATTGTACATTTTTAATATTTGAGCTATTATTCCAGAAGATGAAATTGTTATTTTTCTATTTGATAAATCAAGCATATTTTTATCTGTCATTATCTGGACTGCTTTTCTTACATTATCATAATTTGCAAGAGGCTCTCCCATTCCCATAAAAACAACATTTGAAATTCTATTTTCATTTCCAACAAATCTTTGAACCTGTAAATACTGGTCTATAATTTCTGATGTAGTTAAATTTCTTATAAGTCCATCTTTCGTTGTATAACAAAACGTGCATCCAACTGCACATCCAACCTGAGTAGAAACACATATTGTATTGTGATCCCTTTCAGAGATAAAAACAGATTCAATTGTGTTTCCGTCTTTCAATCTCCATAAAAATTTTATACTTCCATCAAGCTGTGATTTTTCATAAGAGACAAGTTTTAAACTGTCAAACTCTGTATTTTCTTTAAGGTAATTCCTTATTTCTTTTGATAAGTCTGTCATTTCATCATAAGAAGAAACTTTTTTATTATAAAGCCACTTTGATATCTGCTTTGCCCTAAATTTAGGCCAGTTTTTATCTTTTACCCAGTTTTCAAGTTCTTTAAAGTTAAAATCTTTTAAATTAACCTTTTCCATATTGCTACTACCACTAACAAATTTTTATAATATGATATAATATATTTCTTGAAAAAATTTAACAATGTTAGGAGGTTTTCATGTCCATAACTGCAGATAAAAAAGCAGAAATAATTAAGAAATACGCAAGACACGAAGGTGATACTGGCTCTCCAGAAGTTCAAATTGCAATTTTAACTGAAAGAATTAAAAATTTAACAGAACATATAAAACAAAATAAAAAAGACCTTCACTCAAGAAGAGGTCTTATTGGAATGGTTAATAAAAGAAGAAAACTTTTAAACTATCTTAAAAGAGTTGATGTTGAAAGATACAAAAAAATCGTAGAAGAACTTGGAATTAGACAATCAAAATCCGAGCAGTAATTCTTTATCAAATGGGCATCGCTTTATGCGGTGCTTTCTTAAATTTAACGACTATCAGCATCAAAAATTAACACTCAACTTTTATGATATAATTCAATTTATCACTAAAACCATAAAAAGGGAGAAACATACAAAATGGACAATACTCAAATTACTGTAGAAAAAGTAAGTGCAATTATTGATGGGAAGGAAATATCTATTGAAACTGGATATTTTGCGAAACAGGCAAGCGGGGCTGTAATAATAAAATCAGGTGAAACAGAAGTTTTTGTAGCTGCTGTAGTATCTTCTGAAGCACAGCCTGATATAGATTTTCTTCCTCTAACAGTTGAATACAGAGAAAAAACATATGCTTACGGGAAAATCCCAGGAGGATTTGTAAAAAGAGAAGGAAAACCTTCAAATAGAGAAATACTTGTTTCAAGATTAATAGATAGACCTATAAGACCTTTATTCCCAAAAGGTTTTCATAATGATGTAATTATAACTGCTATGACATTATCTGCTGACGATAAAAATGATCCGGATGTTCTTGCAATTACAGGGGCATCTGCTGCATTAATGATATCTGAAGCACCTTTTGAAGGCCCTATTGCTGGAGTTAGAGTTGCAAGGGTTGACGGCAAATTTATTGCAAATCCTACATATGAAGAAAGAGATAAGTCTGATATGGATATAGTTGTTGCAGGAACTAAAGATGCAATAGTTATGGTTGAAGGTGGATCTGAAGAAGTTCCTGAAGAAGAAATATTAGAAGCAATAATGTTTGGACATGAACATATAAAGCAGTTAATAGATTTTCAAATTGAGCTTCAGGAAAAAGTTGGAAAAGAAAAAATAGTTGTTGAAACAGATGAAATTGAAGAAAAACTTAAAAAAGATTTAGAAAAATATAGAGATGAAATATTTGAAGCTTTTAAAATACAGGATAAAAAAGAAAGAAATAAAACTATAGATTCTATTTTTGAAAAAGCAGTAGAAGAGCTAGAAATTCAAGAAGAGTTATTAACAAAAGCAAAAATAATATACAAAGAATTTGTATCACAGTTAATGAGAGAAAAAGTATTTAGAGATAAAACAAGAATTGACGGCAGAAAACCTGACGAAATCAGACCTATATGGATGAAAGTTGGATTTCTTCCAAGGGTTCATGGATCTGCTTTATTTACAAGAGGGCAAACTCAGGCACTTGGTGTAGTAACGCTTGGTGCGCCTGGAGAGGAGCAGATTGAAGAAAGTATAGAAGAAGGCGAAGAAAAGAAAAGATTTATGCTTCATTATAACTTTCCTCCATTTAGTGTAGGAGAAGCCAGACCTCCAAGACCTCCTTCAAGAAGAGAAATTGGTCATGGGGCATTGGCTGAAAGGGCTTTAGAACCTTTAATTCCACCTGAAGAAGATTTTCCATACGTTATAAGGGTTGTTTCTGAAATACTAGAGTCAAATGGATCAACTTCTATGGCCACTGTATGTGCAGGTTCTTTATCCTTATTTGATGCAGGAGTTCCGATGAAAAAACATGTTGCAGGTATTGCAATGGGACTTTTAAAAGAGGAAGATGAATATATAATCCTCACTGATATACTTGGAGACGAAGACCATCTTGGAGATATGGATTTTAAAGTTGCTGGAACAAGAGATGGTGTGACTGCAATACAGATGGATATTAAAATAAAAGGGCTTACAAAAGAGATATTAGAAGAAGCTCTTAAGCAAGCAAGAAAAGCAAGATTTCACATTCTTGATTTAATGTACGAATCAATTCCACAGCCAAGACCTGAAGTTTCAAAATATGCTCCATCTGTAGTTAAAATTAGAGTACTACCGGATAAGATACCTTTAATTATTGGACCTTCAGGTAAAAATATTAAGAAGATAATAGATGAAACAGGTGTAAAAATAGATATAGAACCAGATGGTCTTGTAAAAATATATGCTGTAAATAAGGAAGCTGCAGACAAAGCAGTAAAAATGATAGATGAACTTGTAATGGATATAGAAAAAGGAGATATTTTCCTTGGAAAGGTCACAAGAGTTGAAGATTATGGCGCATTTGTTGAGCTAATGCCTGGAAGGCTCAGCCTTTTACATGTATCTCAAATATCAGGAGAAAGATTAAGATCAGCAAAAGATGTTATAAAAGTTGGAGATGTGTTAAAAGTTAAAGTTATAGACATAGACGAACAAGGAAGGGTAAAAGTTTCTTTAAAAGATGTAAAAGAAACAGATGAAGCCAAAAATAAAGATGTTTTTGAAGGATAGTGGTTTTAAAGGGTTAATTTTGTAATTAACCCGTTTTCATTTTTTATTAAATTTTTTAATTCAAGCTTAAATAAAGCTGTTATCAATTCATCTGCAGGAATTGATAATTTTTCTAATAGATTGTCAAAATGAGAACTACTTTCAATATTATCAAGAATTAGTTTCTCAATTTCATCTAAATCCGGCAGTATATTTTCCTCTTTTCCACTTAAATACGGAATTTCTTCAAAAATAGTTTTTTCATTTATTATAGGGATAGCTCCATCTTTAATAAGAATGTTACAACCTTTACCTTGAGGATTATCTATATTTGAAGGAACAGCAAAAACAACACGTCCATAATCATTTGCAAGCTTAGCCGTTATCAAAGAACCAGATTTTTCAGGAGCTTCAATAACGACTGTAGCCTGCGATATACCTGCAACTATACGATTTCTCAGAGGAAAATTAAATTTTGAAGGTTTTGTACCTATTGGAAACTCTGAAACCAATGCCCCATTTTCTGTTATTCTTTCAAATAAACTCCTATTAGAGGCTGGATAGGATATATCTATACCTGTACCTAAAACTGCAACAGTTTTCCCGTTATTTTCTATAGCAGTTTTATGGGCTAAAAAATCAATGCCGTAAGCACCTCCAGAAACAATACATAGGTTGTTGTTGACAAGTTCTTTTACTAGTACTTTTGATATCTTCTTTCCATAGTTTGTAGGTTTCCTTGTTCCAACAACAGAAATTAGATTTTCATCAGGAAAATTTCCTTTTATATAAAGAACAACTGGAGGGTCAGGAATATTTCTTAGATTTTCAGGATAGTTTTTATCTTCATAACATATTATATCTGCACCAATTTTTTCTGCCTTTAAAAGTTCTCTTTCTGCAAGCTTTTTATTATTTAGACTTTCCTTTAAAACTAAGTTTGCTGTATTTTTTGAAGTTATATTTTCAATTTCGTAAAAAGAAGCATTATAGATTCCTTCAATACTTCCGAAACAGTCTAAAAGTAGTTTTAAAGTTTTATTTCCTATACCTTTTGTGAAATAAAGCTGTAAATATTTTATAATTATATTCATAATTTTTATTATAAAGGAATTTTTAAATGGCTTCAGTAATAGACTGGATAGCAGAAAAAAAAGAGCTTGAGATATATGTTTTTTATGAAGAAGTACCTATAAAAGATAAAATAAAACTTATTGAGATAGACTATGAAAAAGAACAAATTGCATGGACGATTGATAAAAAGCTAGAATTTGCTTTAAGTCATTCAAAAGAGCTTTATTTTGAATATGAAAGAACAATATATGTATTACATGTAATAATGTATAATAAAGAAGAAATGATAACTACATACCCATCAGTTGCTGTTGAACCTAAATTAAAAAGAAAATATATAAGGGTAAAAGTAGATCAGCAACATCCTATATATGTTGAGTTTGATGGAATTTCAGCTTTAGCCTGGGATATATCTGAAAAAGGCGTTGGACTAATTTTAGATAATATTGGTGATATAGAAATAGGTAAATCCTATGATTTAAAAATAAAAATTGAAGGTAAGGAGTTTTTAGTAAAAGGTGAGGTTGTATATATTAAAGAAGTCGGCAGAAAAAGTGTAAAAGTTGGAATCAAATTTGTAAAAGCCTCTCCTGTTTTAGAAGATAAAATATTTAAATATATTCTTGCAAAACAAAAGGATATCTTAAAAAAGATATCCCTTTTTAGAGATTAAATTATTCTATTTTTTCCTCTACTAGTTCATATGCTTCAATAATATCTCCAGGTTTTATATCATTAAAATCTTTCAGCATAAGACCACATTCAAAGCCTTTAGCAACTTCTTTAACATCATCTTTAAATCTTTTTAGGGAGATAATTTCTCCATCATAAATAACAATACCGTCTCTAACAAGTCTAGCTTTTGCATTTCTTCTAATAACGCCGTCAGTAACATAACAACCTGCTACCGTACCTACACCTTTAACTCTGAAAATAGCCTTAACTTCACATGTTCCTAAAAGTTCTTCTCTAACTGTTGGCTCAAGTAACCCTTTAAGTGCTTTTTCAAGATCATCAACAATATCGTAAATAATGTTATAGGTTTTAATTTCAACTCCTTCTTCTTCAGCAAGTTTTCTTGCTACGCTGTCAGGTCTAACATTAAAACCAATTATTATAGCATTTGAAGCGGAAGCAAGGACAACATCACCTTCAGTAATTCTTCCAATTCCAGAGTGAATTATATTTATAGATACATCTTCAAATTTCTCGGAAAGATCTTCAAGCGTTTTAATTATAGCCTCAAGTGAACCTTGAACATCAGCTTTTAAAATAATATTAACCTCTTTAGCCCCGCTTAAAGATTCAAGTTTAAGTCTTGCCTTTTTAGCAAGAAGTTCTTCTTCATATTTTTGTTTTCTTTGCTCTGCAAGCTGTTTTGCTTCTCTTTCACTTGGCATAACAACAAATCTATCTCCAGCTTGAGGAACTTCTTGAAATCCAAGTACTTCTACAGGCGTTCCTGGAGGTGCTTCCTTAACCTGCTTTCCTCTTTCATCAAACATCGCTCTCACTTTTCCCCAGGTCATACCAGCAACAAAATAATCTCCCTGCTTTAAAGTACCATTTTGAACTAGGACAGTAGCAACGGGTCCTCTTTTTGGATCAAGTTTTGCTTCAATAATTGTTCCTAGAGCAGGCTTATTTGGATTTGCTTTTAATTCTAAAATCTCGGCAACAAGCAATATGCTTTCTAAAAGCTCTTCTACATTTTCTCCTGTTTTTGCGGAAACAGGAATCATCATAGTATCACCGCCCCATTCTTCCGGAATGAGGTTGTATTGAGTAAGCTCTCTTTTCACTCTTTCTGGATCAGCACCTGGCTTATCCATTTTGTTTATTGCAACAATAATAGGAAGTTCTGCGTTTTTTGCGTGGTTTATAGCTTCAACTGTTTGAGGTTGAACGCCGTCATCTGCAGCAACAACTAAAACAGCAATATCTGCTACTTTTGAACCTCTTGCTCTTAAAGTAGTAAAAGCTTCGTGTCCAGGTGTATCTAAAAATGTAATTTCCTTATCATTTTCAAGTTTTATTTTATAAGCACCTATATGCTGTGTTATACCACCTTTTTCTCTAGCAGCAACATCTGTTTTTCTAATTGTATCAAGTAATGTTGTTTTTCCGTGGTCAACGTGACCCATAACTGTAACTACAGGCGGTCTTTCAACTAAATTTTCTTTTTCCTCTTCTGTGATTTCTTCCTTTTCTTCTGCTTTTTCAATTACTTCCTCTTCAGATTTTAGCTCCGCTAAAAATCCATGTTCTTCTGCAATCTCTACAGCAATTTCAGGATCTATAGTTTGATTAACTGTAGCTAAAATACCTCTCTTTAATAAATCTGCCATTATTGTATTTACAGGTAAATCTAAAAGATCAGCAAGTTCCCTAACTGTTATAAGCTCTGGAATCTCTATAATCTTAACTTCTTCTTCTGTTTCCTCAGCAGCAACTTTTTCAGCAGCTTTTTCTTTTTTCTTACTTTTCTTCTTTTTAGAAGATTTTGGCTTCATACCCCCCATAAGCTTTCTGAGGGCTTCCATCTCTTCTTTTTCTTTTTTTAGTTCTTTTGTAGTTTTTTCAGGCTCTTTTACTGTTTCTTTAATTTCTTCTTCGGTTGCTTTTGGTTTTTTAGCTTTTTCTACTGGCTTTTTCTTTTCAACTTTTTCTTTTTTCTCTTCAACCTTTACTTCTTTAACTTTTTCTTTTTTAGGTTTTACTTCTTTTTTAGCTATAATTTCTTCTTTCTTTTTCTCTTCTTTAACGATTTTTTCTTCTTTTTTGATTTCTTTTACTTCTTCTTTTAGTTTTTGAACTTCTTTTTTTATTTCCTTTTCTTCTTTTATTCTTTCTTGCTTTTGCTGTGCAAGCTTTTGTGCTATTAACTTTCTTTTCTTTTCTTTTTCTTTTTCCCTTTCAAGTCTTAATCTCTCTTCTTCCTCTCTTTTTCTTTCTAGTTCTTTTAAGGCTTCTTTTACTTTTTCTACAGTTGCTTCATCTAGTGTTGTTAGATTTGATATTTCTCCTTTGAAATTTATCATTTTAAGGGCTTCAGCAATATCCTCAAAACTTACATTCAGCTGATGAGAAAGGTCAAAGATTTTAATCCCTTCTTCTTTTTTTTCTTCCTCTTCAGGAACTTCCTCTTCTACTACACCATATGTTTCTTTAATAAGCTCTACAATTTCTTCATCTAGTGCTTTTGATGCAGATTTTATAGTCTCTCCTGTTATATTTTTTATTTCCTCTGCAAGCTCTTTCCAACTTACACCAAGCTCCTTTGCAAGCTCTGATATTTTAACTTTAGACAATTAACATAACCTCCTATTTTAACTGCTCATACTTATTTAAAAGCTCTTTAATTTTTAATCCGAGCTTAGTTTCAGGAATAAATATTATACCTACTTCTTTCTTACCAAGGGAACTACCTAAGATTTCCTTAGTAAATATTTCAAAATATTCACCTTCATATTTAAATAATATATTTCTTTTTGTCCTTTTTGAAACATCTTTTGCAATAATTAAAAATCCTTTTTTTCCCTTTTTTAGTTCCTCAACAATATCATCATATCCTATTTTTATAAGCCTACCTTTCCACGCCAACTGTAGTAAGTTCAATATCTGTTTTTCAATTTGATGCTTAATACTTTCCTTATTCTCCATTTTTATTTTTTTAAAACATTGCGGGCAAATATAATAACCTCTTCCTTTTTCTTTACCTGTAACGTCAAATTTTTTACTTTTTTTTAAAAATCTCAGTAAAGTTCCTTTAGGACTTTTTTTTTACATACCACGCATGTTCTAATTTTAATTTTTTTCAAGCTGCTGGATTCTTTCAAAATCCTCCTCACTTAAAATGTCTATATGCCATCCAGTTAGTTTATGTGCAAGCTTAGCATTAATACCACCTTTTCCAATAGCAAGTGAAAGTTCATTTCTTGGGACTGCTATTTCAATTCTTTTTTCGTTTTCTAAAACTCTCCATTTTTTTGGTTTAGCTGGTGCTAAAGCTCTTGCTATAAATTTTGCAGGATCCTCGTCCCACTGTATAACATCTATTTTTTCTCCAGATAGCTCATTTGATACATTTTGTATTCTACTCCCTTTTAACCCAACTACAACACCAACAGGATCAATATTTTTATCTTCTGAATATACTGCAACCTTTGCCCTTTCTCCAGGCTCTCTAGCAACTGCCTTTATTTCTATTTCACCTTCTTGAACTTCTGGAACCTCAATCTCTATTAATTTCTTCAAAAAATCTGGATGGGTTCTTGAGAGTATTATTAAAGGTGGTTCCCCTTCTATTACCCTTTTTACTCTGCCTTTTTCATAAACTTTATATTTTCCATCTTTTATGACCTTTAAAATTAAGGCTCTTATTCGATCTCCAATTTTGTATTTTTCCTTTTTTATCTGCTCTTCCTCTGGAAGAATCGCTTCAACCCTTCCAAGGTCTACAATGATATCTCCATTTTGAATTCTTCTAACAATTCCACTTACTATACTTCCTTCTAAATCTTTATATTCTTTGTATAAGATGTCCCTTTCAACTTGAGTAACTTTTTTAGAAATAACATCTTTTGCAACGTTAACTGCAATTCTTCCAACATCTTCAAGCGGAATTGGTATGTCTACATAATCACCTATTTTTGCATTTGGATTATATTTCTTTGCTTCCTCTAAAGAGATATCCCTTTTTGGATTTTCAATAAAAGGTGTCACTTTTTTCCTAATATAAACTTTTAGTTCATCATTTTCCTTATCAAAATCTACAATAACGTTACTTACACCAAACTCTTTTTTTACGGCAGTTTTTATACCTTCCTTTAAAGCCCTTTCAATAACTTCTTCAGGAACGTTTTTTTCTTTTGCTACAGCTTCTATTACATTTTTTAACTTAATAGCCATATTAACATTCTCCTATTATTTAAATTCAAGCTGAGCTTTTGATATTTTCTCTAAAGGCACTTCAATTATAATGCCTTTTTCATTTTCAAGTTTTACATTTTCATCTTCCAGTCCTAAAAGTTTGCCTCTAAATACTGTATTTTTTGAATTTTCTTCAATAGGTTCACATGTAACTATTTTTATATCTCTTCCTTTAAAAATGTCGTACTCTTCAATATTCTTTAGCTTCCTTTCTCCAGGTGATGATACCTCTAGTATATAAGAATATGGAATTATATCTTCAACATCTAAAAGTGCACCTATTCTTCTGCTTACAAATTCACAATCTTCTATACTTGTACCTTCAGGATTATAAACATATATCCTTAATGTAGGTCTTTTTTCTTTAGTAAGTTCTACATCTACTAATTTTAAGCCTCTTTCTTCAAGTATAGGCTGTAAAAGCTCTTTAACTTTTTCAATAATCTCCAAAACAAAACACCCCTATTAAAATTTTTAGGTGAAATTTATTTATTATTTAAATTATGTCAAGTTATAAAGAAAGAATATCCTCTTCCTTTTCTTCTGTTAATTGGTTAATTTGATTTATATATTTATCTGTAATTTTTTGGAGCTGATCCAATCCCCTTTTAATATCGTCTTCAGATATACCTTCAGATTTTAAAGACTCTATATCTTCTTTTATATCCCTTCTTATATTTCTAACTGCAATTCTGTATTCCTCAGCAATTTTATGAAGCTGTTTAACCATTTCCTTTCTTCTCTCTTCTGTCATAGGAGGAAGAATTAATCTAATTAAATTTCCTTCTGTTTGTGGATTTGCTCCAATATTAGCTTCTTGGATAGCTTTTTCTATAGATTTGACAGCATTTTGATCCCATGTTTGAATAAGTATTTGATTTGGTTCAGGAGTACTTATTGTAGCAAGCTGTTTTAAAGGCATTTCAGAACCATAATAATCAACTTTTATATTTTCAACAATTGCTGTCGATGCTCTTCCTGTTCTCATTCCAGCAAGTTCTTCTTTATATTTAGAAACTACTTTCTTCATACGACTTTCAGCGTCCTTTAACAGATCCTGTATCATACTTTCACCTCCATTTTCCCTGAGAGATTTAAATAGCGGGTTTTATTATAATTATAAATGAATTGTTTTTATTTGACTATAGAGCCTATTTTATTACCGTGAACTATATCCTTCAAGGCTCCTTTTTGTTTGATATTAAAGACAATTATTGGAAGTTTGTTTTCCATGCAGAGGGTAAGAGCAGTATGATCCATTACTTTTATATTTTTATTTATTGCTTCTAGATATGAGATTTCTTTTATTTTTTTGGCATCTGGGTTTTTTAAAGGATCCTTATCGTATATGCCGTCAACTTTTGTAGCTTTTAATAAAACATCTGCCTTTATTTCTGCAGCTCTTAATGCTCCAGTTGTATCTGTAGTAAAAAACGGACTTCCGGTTCCTGCTGCAAAAATAACAACTCTTGCTTTTTCTAAATGTCTTATGGCTCTTCTTCTTATATAAGGTTCTGCTATCTGTCTCATCTCTATTGCTGACATTACTCTTGTAGGCATTTCTTCTTTTTCAAGGGCATCTTGAAGCGCCAGTGCGTTCATAACAGTTGCCAGCATTCCCATATAATCAGCTGTAGCTCTATCAAGTCCTAGGCTAGCTCCCTGAACCCCTCTGAAAATATTTCCTCCACCAATTACAATTGCTATTTGGACACCTTCTTCATAAACTTCTTTAATTTCTTTAGCTAAATATCTAACAAAAGAAGGGTCGATCCCATATTGGGAATCGCCCATCAATGCTTCTCCTGAAAGTTTTAAAAGTATTCTTTTATACTTTAGCGACAAATTATTCCCCTATTTCAAATCTGCAGAATCTTCCAACCTGAATATTTTCTCCAAGTTTAGCTATATATTCTTTTATTAAATCTTCAACAGTTTTTGTTTCGTCTTTAATAAATTTTTGTTCTAAAAGACAGTTTTCCTGGAAAAACTTATTAACTTTTCCTTCAGCTATTTTTTCAGCAATATGCTCAGGTTTTCCTTCAGCTATAGCTGCTTCCCTTGCAATTTCTCCTTCTTTTTCAATTATTTCTTTAGGTACATCTTCTCTTTTTACCCATTTTGGTTTCATAGCTGCAATTTGAAGAGCAATTTCATTTGCAAGTTCTTTAAACAATTCATTTCTAGCAACAAAGTCTGTTTCACAGTTAAGCTCTAAAAGAACTCCAACTCTTCCTCCTGCGTGGATGTAAGAGTGAATTAAACCTTCTTTTGTTTCTCTTCCAGCTTTTTTAGCTGCTTTTGCAACACCTTTTTTTCTTAATACTTCAACTGCTTCCTCAAGATTTCCACCAGTTTCTTCTAAAGCTTTTTTACATTCCATAAAACCTGCGCCGGTCATATCTCTTAAAGTTTTAACTAATTTTGCATCTACTGCCATTACTTAAGTTCCTCCTTTGCTTCTTCAATTTCTTCAGGTAAGTTTTCTTCAATTTGTTTATCTATATTTTCTTCAAGGGCTTTTTCCTTGTTAGGGTCATTTGCACCATGAACTCCAGATTCTACAGCAGGACCTACTTCAGCAACACCTGCTTCTTGAGCTTTTTTCATCATTTCTGCTTCTATATCGCTAACAGTACCTGTTTCAACCTCTTTTTCTCTTAAAGTTTTCCCTTCTATAACAGCATCAGCGATTTTGGAAGTTATTAATTTAATAGCTTTTATAGCATCATCGTTTCCTGGAATTGGATAATCAATTAAATCAGGGTCACAGTTAGTATCTGCTATTGCAACAACAGGTATACCAAGTTTTTTAGCTTCTTTTACAGCAAGTTCCTCTCTAACAGTATCAACAACATATATTACGCTGGGCATTTTTTCCATATCTTTGATTCCCTTAAGGAATCTTTCAAGTTTCTCTTTCTGTTTTTTGATTTTAACAACTTCTTTTTTAGGAAGAATTTCAAAAGCACCTTCTGCTTCCATTCTTTCAAGTTTTTTGAGTTTCTCAATAGATTTTCTAACAGTTTGGAAGTTTGTTAAAAGACCTCCAAGCCATCTTTGATTAATATAAAAAGCTCCACATCTTTGAGCTTCTTCTTCTATGATGTCTTGAGCCTGCTTTTTTGTTCCTACGAATAGGATGTCTCCACCTGCAGCAACTTCATCTCTTACAAATTCCCACGCCTGCTTAAAAAGTGGAATAGTTTTTGCAAGGTCAATGATGTGAATTCCATTTCTTTTAGTGAAAATGTATGGAGCCATTTTAGGGTTCCATCTTCTCACCTGGTGACCAAAGTGAACACCTGCTTCAAGCAGTTCTCTCATTGTGATTTCAAAAGGCATTACGCAATCCTCCTTAAGGGTTTATTCTTCCGTTCCCAAACACCACAAAGGCAACCCTTTTGCAGTGGGAACGTGCTTAATTAATCATAGTATTATATCATAAAAATAAAAAATTTTTACAGCATTCGATTTAATCTGTATAAATCTGGTATTGCATTTATATAACTTATGTTATAAAGATATTTATAATTTTCATAAAAAGCTAAATTAAACAGCTACAGGTTTAAATTTTATGGATATAAATTTATTTAAAAATTTAGCTTTTCCAGTAATAGTTGTAGATGAAAATCACAATTTAGTATGGAAAAATCCCAAAGCTGAAGAAGATTATAAGTTTGGCTCTATCAAATGTTATGACATCATTTACAATTCTTACAAACCCTGTTTGCAAACAAATGAAAATTATATATGTCCTGTTGAAAAAATAAGTGAAATTAAGAATAAAGATACATATTCTACTATTCACATCAGGAAAACTTCAGAAGGATACAAATACTTTTATATTTACGCTTTAAAATACAAAAATCTGTTCATTGAAATGCATATCGATCTTGACGAGATCATTAAAACATTTGAAATGACAACTTTAAGTCCAGAAATACTGTTTTATACTGGACCTGTTTTATTTTTGATATTTAAGGGAAAAGATTTTTCTATTAAAAATATTTCACATAATGTAAATGAGATACTAGGGTATAAAGAAAACGAATTAATTGGAAAATCCGTATTAGGCTTAATTCATAAAGAAGATAAAGAAAAATTCTTAGAAAATATTAAATTAGGAGAACAAAAAAATATAGAAATAAGAATAAAAGATAAAAATGGAAACTTTAAATGGGTATTAATGCATATAGCTCCCACAAAAAATGAAATTTACAAAAGCATCTTGTACTATGGATATATTTTAGATATAACTGAAACACATGAAGAACATGAACTTTTTGAAACAGTTTCAGAACTTAATCCAGATGGAATAATCCTATATGATTATGTGAATAATAAAATTGTTTATTCAAATTTAGCCTTCTCAAAAATTACAGGCTACTCTAAAGATGAAATAAAGAATATAGATCCTCTAAGTTTGTTTGCTGAAGAATCCTTGGGAAAGGTTAAAGAATGTATTGAAGAAATGAAAACTGGTTTTAAAGGTGTAAGAGAAGAAATCGTAGAAATAATTACAAAAAACGGACAAAGAAAATGGGTAAAAAAAATAACAAAAAGAGTTAAGCTAAAAAATAAAGATTTACTTCTTACTATAATTAATGATATTACTCCTCAGATAATTTACGAAAAAAAACTTGAGAAAATTGCTAATACTGACCAGCTAACTGGAATTTACAATAGAAGATACGTTTTAAGTTTTTTAGAAAAATTAATAGAATATTCAAAGAGATATAATGAACCATTTTCAATACTTATTTTTGATATAGATAATTTCAAAAAGATCAACGATACTTACGGACATTTAAAAGGTGACGAAGTTTTAAAAGAGAGTGCAAAGATAGTAAATAATGCTTTAAGGAAAGCAGATATATTTGGAAGATGGGGAGGAGAAGAATTTTTAATAATACTTCCAAAAACAGATAACCCATTAAAAATAGCAGAAAAAATCAGAAAAAAAATTGAAAATACGGACTTTGGAATTCCTCAAAAAATAACTATTTCCATTGGAGGAACTGTTTTTAAAGGTAAAGGAAGTTTAGAAGAGATTTTGCAGAAAGCTGATGAAGCCTTGTATGAAGCTAAAAGAAAAGGGAAAAATCAAACTGTGATTAAATATTAAGCAATTTTCTCAAACACCTCTTCATTTTTTTCTATATAAATTTCTCCAAATTCTTCTTCCTGGTAAATATTTATTTTTTTGTCGTAGTTTAAAAATAAAAGTGCAACAAATGCCTGAGCTTTGTTTGGATGGTTTAAATCATTCAAAGTTATATATCCAGTTAGGTTTTCAAATTCTTTTTCTAAAATCTCTATTGTTTCTTCAAGTGTGGCATGAAATAAAGGAACTTCTATTTTTTTTGGCTTCCTTGTGTAAGGCTTTCTTCTTATGTATTTTCTTTTAGGTTTAAATTCTATAACAGGTGCAGCGTATTTTTTTAGAACATGTGCTATTTCATCTATAGTATAAAATCTTTTAATACCAAAAACTCTATTTCTTTTTATTTTTTCTTTCTCTTCTTCTTTTTCAAGCTCAAGAGCCTCAGCCTTCATTTTTAAAAGAAGAGCTGCAGCAGATAGAACTTTCGCAGCCTGTCTGAGATCGGGTATATACAGATTTTTAACTTCTTTTAGATATTTATCTGCAAGGTCAACTATATCAACTTTCCACGGCTGTATTTCTCCATTTATAACTAGTCTTAAAACTATATCAAATGGGTTTTTATCTTTATCAAACATAACTTTTACTCCAAATCCTTGTTTGAATTATTTTTCGTAAAAAAATCTTTTGACTTTAAATAACTTGTAAAATTTCCTTCTGGAACAATTTCATATTTTAAAGCAAGAGTATTTGGATTGTTAAGTTTAATCAAATCTTTTTCTGTGGTGATATAAAAATCTGCTTTTTCTCTAATTTCAAAATTTTTGTAATTAAAATGATCCGGCAAAGAAATAAATCTTTTTATATGAAAATTATATTTTTTAGATAGATTTTTTATAGTTTTAAAAAAATATTCATTATTTCCAAGACCTGAAAATACTACTATTTCTTTATTTTTTAGAACTTCCAAAGGATAATTTTTTTTAAAATCCGTTAATTCATTTATTATTTCATTTGTTAAAAAGTGCGGTTTATTAAAATTTTTAAGCTGTGATAACTTGCTTTCATTTCCTTTCCATTTTGTTATTAAAAATAAATCTGCATATTTATAAAAACTTTTTGGCTCTCTTAATTTTCCTAAAGGAAGAGGTCTATCTTCCCAAAACGGCTTTTCCATATCAACAATAAGTATATTTAAATCTCTGTAAAGCTGAAAATGTTGAAATCCATCATCTAGAATAAAAACATCAGGTTTTAATTTTTGCAGAGCAAGTTTTCCCGCATCGTATCTTGAGCTAGAAACTACAACTGGAATTCCTTTTTTAGCTATTAAATAGGGCTCATCACCAGCTTCTTCTAAGTTTACAAATATATTTTTTCCGTCTGAAACAACTAAAGTATCTTTTGATTTTCTTTTATATCCCCTTGATAAAACTACAGGATTTAAACCTATACTTTGAATGTACTTAGCAAGCCAGATAGTGATGGGGGTTTTACCAGTTCCTCCAACTGATAGATTACCAACAGATACTACAGGGGCTGGGAGTTTTTTTACTTTTAATATTTCTTTTTCATATAATTTTCGTCTTAAATAAGCACCTATTGTATATATGTAATCAATCATATTAATTTACTAACAAAATATGAAGCTATGCTCAAATAAATCAATACTCCTAAAATATCATTCAATGTTAAAACTATTGGTCCTGTAGCAAAAGATGGGTCTTTTTTTAAAGATTTTAAAATAAAAGGCATTAGTCCGCCTAAAATTGATGAAAACAGTATATTTATTAATATTGCCAAAGCAACAACAATCCCAAGAAGATGATTGGAAAGCCATATAAAAGATATTATTCCAACTACAATACTTATTAAAACTCCAAGAACAAAAGCTATCTTAAGCTCTCTTAATATATACATGAAAACATCTTTTTTATTCTCTGTAATTTTACCTGTCATAAGTCCTCTGGCTGTTATTATAGCAGACTGAGAACTTATATTTCCTCCAACTGCAGCAACAAGAGGAAGAAAAAATACTATAGGTAAAGCTTTATATATTGTTATTTTGAACATACTTATAATAAATGCTGTTATAAGTTCTCCTATAACAGTAACTAAAAGCCATGGAAGTCTAAGTTTTGCAATTTTAAAAACTTGATTTGCGTAAAAAAGTTCTTCTTCCTGAGCCCCTGCCATTTTAAAAAATTCTTCTGTTGTTTTCTCAGATATAGCATCAATAACATCATCTATGTATATAACTCCAACAAGCCTATCATTTTCATCAACAACAGGCAGTGCATAAAGATCATATCTTCTAAATAGATCAATAACCTCATCTTTTGTGGCGTCTTCTCTTACTGAAATAACGTCTCTAACCATAATATCTTTAATCTGAGTATTTGGAGGAGAAACAAGAAGTTCCTTTAACGAAACAACTCCTACAAGTCTTTCCTTATCATCAATAACATATATATACACAACTTCTGTTTCATCACTTGCCGTTTTAACAAGATTTAAAGCATCTTCAACAGTTTGATTTTCATTTACCTCAATGTAATCTTCTGAAACTAAATGAGTTGCAGATGCTTCACCAAAAGATATGTATTTTTCAAGCTCTTTTCTGTCTTCTTCTTCAAGCCTTTCTAGAAGCTCCCTTTGAAGCTCTTTTGGAAGTTTATCAATAATTTTAGCTATTTCTCCTGTAGAAAAAGTAAGCAGTACTTTAATAGCTTCCTTTAATGGAATATTCCTTAGTATCTCAACCTGAATATCTTCATCAAGTTCATATAAAACATCAGAAGCTTTTTCTATATCTATATCAAGCAGGATTTGAAAGGTTTTAACCCTTTCTTGAGGTGTTAGATATCTAAATATATAGGCTATATCCCCTCTATGTGCTTTTTCTAAAAGACGTTCTAAAGCCCTTTTATTACCTTTGCTTATTAATTTCTTTATTGTCTCTTTTAGTACTTCCAAACTTGGCGTCATATATTTCTCCTAAGACAGATAGTAACCAAGATCTTTTAAAAGGGTTATATTTTCCTTCCATCTTTCTTTTACTTTTACCCAAAGATTAAGATAAACCTTTTTCCCAAGTAAAAACTCAAGTTCTTCTCTTGCAAGCTGACCTATTTTTTTAATTGTTTGCCCCTTTTTTCCTATCACTATTTTTTTATGATTTTCCCTTTCTACATATATAACAGCATCGATAAAAATTATTTTCCCATTTTTCCCTTCTTGAATATTTTCAACCTCTACAGCAACAGAATAAGGAAGTTCATCTTTTAATATATTGAAAGCTTTTTCCCTGATTATTTCTGCTATTTGGAATTTTAAAGGAAGGTCTGTTATTTGGTCTTCAGGAAATAAAGGCGGCGACTGTGGGAGATATTTTTTTATAACCCCAATTAATCTATCTAAATTTATACCTTTTAATGCAGATACTGGTACTATTTCTTTAAACGGATAAATTTTTGTTGACTGTTCAATTAAAGGTAGGAGCTGTTCTTTTGGAACTTTATCTACTTTGTTTATTATTAAAATAGCAGGCTTATTTAATTTTTTTAAATAGTTCTCAACAATCTGAATATCATCTTTAGTCCAGCCTTTTGTTGCATCAATTATCATTGCGATAAGATCGGCCTCTTCCATTGAAGAAAGGGCCGACTCAACGACAGCTTTAGTTAAAATATCTTTTCCTTTTTGAACTCCCGGAGTATCTAAAAATATTATTTGGGCATCTTTATCATGTTTTACTCCAAGTATTCTCATTCTTGTGGTTTGTGGTTTTGGACTAACTATAGATAGTTTTACACCTAAAATATTATTTAATAAAGTTGATTTTCCAACATTAGGTCTTCCAACTAAAGCCACAAAACCTGCTCTGAAATTGTTTTCCATGTTTTTCCTTTAAGCTTAAATTTTTGAAAATTTGTATTTTTATATGTTAAGATAATTAAGATAAAAATACAATGGAGGTTTACTGTGGAACATATTCACGTAGGTGTTATACCTGACATAACATTATTCATACAATTAATATTATTCTTTATTTTCATGTTTGCAATGAAAAAAATATTTTTTGACCCTTATTTAGCAGTTTATGAGGAAAGGGAAAACTTAGTAAACAATCTTTTAAAAGAAGCTGAAGAAAACAATAAGCAAGTTCAGCAACTTTTAGAAGAAGTTGAAAAAAAACTTAACGAAGCTAAAAACGAAGCTAAGAAGATAATGGATGAGGCGAAAGCAGAAACCGATCAGTTGGTTTCCAGTATATTAAAATCTGCATCTGAAGAAGCGGAAAAATTAATACAACAAGAAAAAGAAAAAATCGAAAAAACTGTTGAAGAAGAGAAAAAGAAAATAGACAGCCTTGTTAGAGAACTTACTGAAATTGTTGTTGAAAAAATAATTCCTCAGGAGAAGGCAGCATGAGAAAAGCTTTACTATTAACGGTTCTTTTTAGCACAGCTGCTTTTGCTTCAGAAGGAGCAGGTGGCGAACTTTTTTGGAAAACAGTTAACAGTTTAATCCTTTTAGCTATTATAGTAATAATTGCTAAAAAATATGTTGTTAAATATTTCTCAAACAGACAAAACACAATTCAATCAATGATAGAAGAAGCCAAAAAAGCTAAAGAAGAAAGCGAAAAAGCTCTTGCAGATGCTAGAAAGCAGCTTGAAGATGCAGAAACTAAGTTCAAAGAAACTATAAAAATAGCAGAAGAAACTGCAAAAAAAGAAAGAGAAGCAGCATTAAACGAAGCTAAGGAAATAGCAGAAAGAATCAAAGCTCAGGCTAAAGAAGCTGTTGAAATAGAAGTTAAGAAAGGTGAAGCAAAACTTAAAGAATATGCAGTTAGAAAAGCATTAGAGGCATCTGAACAGATCATCAAAGAAAAAATCAATCCTCAAACAAATAAAGCCGTTATTAAAAACGTTATAAAACAGTTGGAGGCTTAAATGAAAGTAGATAAGAAATTTTTAAAAAGGATTGTTAAGGTTTTATTAAATAAACTTCCAGAAGATGAGGCAGTTTTAACAGAAATTTCAAATCAGCTTGAAACAATCCAAACTTTATACAGAAAAAATAGAGATCTTAGAAATTTACTTCTTGATCCTAAAATAGAAGTAAATAAAAAGTTACAATTTGTAGAAAAGCTGGGAGAATCTTTAAAATTAAACGAACATGTACTTGAAGCTTTAAAGTACATAGTTAAAGAAAATAAAGCAAATGTTTTAAAAGTTATAGCTAACGAATTTAAATTTGAAGTTGAAAAGTTCTTTGCTACAGTAACAGGTGAAATAATATCTGCTTTTGAACTTGAAGAACAGGATATAAACGAAATTAAAAAAGTCGTAGAAAACAAAATTGGTAAAAAGGTAGAATTTGAAGTTAAACAAGACCCTTCTATTATTGGCGGTGTAATCGTAAAAGCAGGTAGTTATATGATAGACGCTTCAGTAAAAGCATTTTTAAGAAATTTAGCTTATAAAATAACAAGATAAAGATTAGACAGGAGGTTTATAAATGACAATAAGAAGTGAAGAAATAGTTGAAACGTTAAAGAAACAGCTCGAAGAGTTTGAAGTAAAGGCAAATTTAGAAGAAGTTGGAACTGTTGTACAGGTTGGTGATGGTGTTGCAAGAGTTTTTGGTCTTGAAAAAGCAGTTATGGGTGAAATGCTTGAATTTGAAAGCGGAGTTACTGGTGTTGTATTTAACCTCGAAGAAGATAACGTTGGTGTAGTTTTACTTGGTGAAGAGTCTTTAATAAAAGAAGGTTCTGTAGTTAAAAGAACTGGAAAAATATTAGAAATACCTGTAGGAAAAGGATTAGTGGGAAGAGTTGTTGATGGTCTTGGAAATCCAATAGATGGAAAAGGACCAATAGAAGATATTGCATATTACTCTCCTGTTGAAAAAATTGCTCCAGGAGTTGTTGCAAGAAAGTCTGTTCATGAGCCTCTCCAAACAGGTATCAAAGCTATTGATGCTATGATTCCTATAGGAAGAGGACAAAGGGAGTTAATAATTGGTGATAGATCAACAGGTAAAACAACAGTTGCGATAGATACAATTCTTAACCAAAAAGGAGAAAACGTTTACTGTGTATATGTAGCAATAGGACAAAAAAGAGGTGTTGTTAGACAGATAGTTGAAACACTTCAAAAACACGGAGCAATGGAATATACAACTGTTGTAGCTGCTACAGCCTCAGATCCTGCTACTATGCAGTACATCGCTCCATTCGTTGGATGTACAATTGCTGAATACTTCAGAGATAATGGAATGCACGCATTAGTTATATATGACGATTTAACAAAACATGCTTACGCATATAGACAGCTTTCACTTCTCTTAAAGAGACCTCCAGGAAGGGAAGCTTATCCTGGTGACGTGTTCTACTTACATTCAAGACTTCTCGAAAGAGCAGCTAAATTAAACGATGATTTAGGAGCAGGTTCTTTAACTGCACTTCCTATAATTGAAACCCAAGCTGGAGACGTTGCAGCTTATATTCCAACAAACGTTATTTCTATTACAGATGGTCAGATATTCCTTGAAACAGACCTTTTCAACAAAGGTATAAGACCTGCTATTAACGTAGGACTTTCAGTTTCAAGGGTTGGTGGTGCTGCTCAAATAAAAGCTATGAAGCAGGTTGCTGGTACACTCAGACTTGAACTTGCACAGTTTAGAGAGTTAGAAGCATTCGTTCAGTTTGCATCTGAACTTGATAAAGCTACACAGCAGCAAATAGCAAGAGGACAAAGAATGGTTGAGCTTTTAAAACAGCCTCCAAACAAACCTGTTCCAGTAGAAAAACAGGTTGCAATTATATATGCAGGTGTTAACGGGTACTTAGATGATGTTCCAGTAGAATCTATACAAAAATTTGAACAAGAGTTCTATGTATTCTTAGATAATGAGCATCCTGAAATCTTAGAACTTATAAGAACTGAAAAACAACTTAATGATGAAATAAAAGCTAAACTTGATGAAGCAATAAAAGAATTCAAACAAAAAGTTGCACTTTAAGAGAGGTTAAAAAATGGCAAAACTCTCAACAAGGGATATTAAAAGAAAAATACAGGGTATTAAAAATACCCAGAGAATAACAAAGGCTATGAAAGCTGTTTCTGCAGCTAAACTTAGAAAAGCCCAGATACAGCTTCAGGCTACAAGACCTTATTCTGAAAAACTTTATGAGCTTATAAATGACCTTGCAATGCACGTTGATAGGGAAGCTCACCCTCTTTTACAAATTAGAGAAGAAAAAAATATTGATTATGTTGTAGTAACAGCAGATAGAGGTCTTGCAGGGGCTTTTAACTCAAATGTAATAAAAAGAACTTTAAAGGATATACAGCAGTTTAAAGAAGAAGGAAAAAATGTAAATCTTATTTTATTTGGTAGAAAAGCAGTTCAGTTTTTCAAAAATAAAGGGTTTAATGTAGTTTCAGAGTATGAAGATATTTATAGAGACAATGTAAATCTAACATTTACTTCTCAAGTTGGAGCTATAATCGCTGAAAGATATATAGAAAAGAAAACAGATGCAGTTTATATTGTAAATAATGAGCTTATAACTACTGCCAACTATGAAACAAAAGTTAGAAAACTATTCCCTATAGAACCTGAAATTGATTTAGAAAAAATTGATAAAATGGTTCAGTATAACATTGAACCTACTAAAGAACAGGTTCTTGAAAACCTTTTAAAGCAGTACATAAACTTCCAGCTTTATAGAGCAATGGTTGAATCTTCAACTGCAGAACATGCTGCTAGAATGCTTGCTATGGATAATGCAACTAGAAATGCAGGTGAAGCTATAAAAAGATGGACTGTTATATTTAACAAAGCAAGACAGGAATCTATTACAACAGAACTTATTGATATTATTAATGCAGCTCAGGCTATACAATAAAGTAAAAATTTAGGAGGAAATAAATAATGGCGGAAAACAAAGGAAAGATAATTCAGGTTGTAGGACCTGTTGTTGACGTTGAATTTGAAACAGGAGATTTACCGGAAATAAGAAATTCATTAAAAACAATAAGAAAAGGAATCGATGACAAAGGAAATGAGTATGAAGAGGAGCTTTACCTTGAAGTTGCTCAGCACATAGGGGAAAGAAGAGTTAGAACTGTAGCATACGGACCAACTGATGGACTTGTAAGAGGGCAGGAAGTTGAAAATCTTGGCTCACCTGTTAGAGTTCCAGTTGGAAAAGCTGCACTTGGAAGAATATTTAACGTTGTTGGAAAACCTATTGATGAAGCTGGGCCTGTAGAAGCAGAAGAATATTGGCCAATATTCAGACCTGCTCCTTCTTTCGAAGACCAGGCTACTAAAGTTGAAATTTTTGAAACAGGTATTAAAGTTATAGACCTTCTTGTTCCATTTATCAAAGGTGGAAAAGTTGGATTGTTCGGCGGTGCAGGAGTTGGAAAAACTGTTTTAATGCAGGAATTAATTCACAATATCGCTAAATTCCACTCTGGATACTCTGTTGTTGTTGGTGTTGGTGAAAGAACAAGGGAAGGTAACGACCTGTGGATGGAAATGAAAGAATCTGGAGTTCTTCCTTATACTGCTATGGTATATGGTCAGATGAATGAGCCTCCTGGGGTTAGATTTAGAGTTGCACATACAGGGCTAACCATTGCTGAGTACTTTAGGGATGTTGAAAATCAAGACGTTCTTATTTTCATAGATAACATATTTAGATTTGTTCAGGCTGGTGCTGAAGTTTCTACACTTCTTGGAAGACTTCCATCAGCTGTTGGTTATCAGCCAACTCTTTCAACTGACGTTGGTGAAGTTCAGGAAAGAATTGCTTCTACACAAAATGGTTCTATTACATCTATTCAGGCTGTTTATGTTCCGGCTGACGATATTACAGACCCAGCTCCAGCATCTATCTTTGCGCACTTGGATGCTACTATAGTTCTCCAAAGAAGACTTGCAGAGCTTGGTATTTATCCTGCTATTGATCCACTTGAGTCTACATCTAAGGCTCTTGCTCCTGAATATGTTGGTGAAGAACACTACAGAGTAGCAAGAGAAGTTCAAAGAATATTACAAAGATATAAAGAACTTCAAGAAATTATTGCAATTCTTGGTATGGAAGAGCTTTCTGAAGAAGATAAAGCAATTGTTTACAGAGCTAGAAAAATACAAAGATTCCTCGCTCAAAAATTCCACGTTGCAGAGCAGTTCACAGGACAACCTGGTGACTACGTAAAAAGAGAAGATACTATCAGATCATTTAAAGAAGTTGTGGAAGGAAAATGGGATCACCTTCCAGAACAGGCATTCTACATGGTTGCTGATATTGAAGATGCTAAAAGAAAAGCTGAAGAAATGGCAGCTAAACAAGGTTAATATACTTATGGGGCTTTTGCCCCTTTTATTTTTCTCCTGTTCCCAAAATCCAAAAGAGAAGCTCTGTAAAGAAATTTACGGAGTTATGAAAGATTGTTACTATGCAAACACTTTTCAAAAAAATCCACCCTGTGATACTCTATCATATTTAGCATATAAAACAGCGTTGAAAGAAGGAAAAGATAAAGAAACAGCTTATATTTTTAAAGATGCTTGCTATTTTGGATGCCATAGATATCAGATAAATTTTAAACTTCCAGACTATAAAGAATTTAAAAACAGATTTTGCAAATTTTAATCATAAAAAATTCTATCTTTTTGTTATAATTTCAAATATAAAAATTACAGAGGTTAAAGATGACACCAGAAGAAAAAAAACATTTAGAGGATTTTGTAGCAAGAGTATTTACATTTGCATTTGAACTTGGAACTCAATTAGATGAACTTCATAAAGAACTTCGCCAAATGAGATTTGAAACTAAAGATAGAGATTTAGAAGCAGCTTTAATAAATTTAGAACATGCATTTTTCATGAACGCACAGGCAATAAATATATTAAAAGAGCAGGCAAGAAATGCAGTCATACCAACAAGAAAAGCACCAAGAAAATAAAATTCCAACAGTTTTTTTAGAGGCTTTTGAGCTTGTAGAAGAACATAAGATTGAAAAAATAAAAGATGTAGAAACTCCATTGGTACTGGTAGAAAACATTGAAAATTTTAAAGAAAATACATTTTGGATGAAAATAAGGAATATATGGGTTCTTATCGGTAAAATACCTCCATTAAAGCCTGAAAAAGATGACATCGTTTTTTTTAAAGAAGAAGGAAAATGGGGACTTTTTAAATATTTAGAAGAAAAAGATGAACTTGTATATTTAAGAGATGCCAAAGATGAAAGAACAACAAAAGTGCCAAAAGAGGTTTTAAATAATTTACAGCTTTTTGGAAAAGTTTTAAGGGTTCAGGAAAAAGTATGAAAAAGTTAACTTTTATTTTACTGTTTATCACTATATTTTTTGCATGTAATAAAAAAGAAGAAAAAAAAGAAAATGTACAAATTCCAAAAGGTGCTATTTTAGTAGACAAAAATGGTAACCCAATACCTCTGCCAAAAGACAAACTAATAGTGGTTAATTTCATGGCTTATAGCTGCAGTTCATGTATGAAAGAAATTCCTGTTTTAAAAAAAGTCTTAAAAGAGCCTGAGTTTAAAAATAAGTTTGTATTAATTGCTCTTGCAATTGACGCAGATAAAAATGATCTTTCTGATCCAGATTTTCCTATTTATGCAAACAATAATGTAAACCAAGTTAGATTTCCTGTCCCTGGCACCCCAACAACATATATAATCACTCCAGAAGGGAAAAAATTAGTTTACATATTAGGTGCCGTTACAGAGGAAAATTTAAGGAATTTCTTAAGAGAAGCCTTGAAAAAATATAAAGGGGCAAAAGCCCCTACATAATTATCACTGACCACCAAATTCTTTTTCTATCTCTTTATCTAACTCCTCATAAGCTTTTTTAGCCTGGAACTGCTGCCATAAAGCCCTTTCGTTTTTAAAACTTGATAACGTAGCCTGTTTAACAGCTTCTTTAACAGATGCAGGATCAAGTACGACTAGAACATAAAGCTCTCCACTTGGAGAAATCCACATATCTTTTTGTCTTGATCCCTGTAATACTGTAGATGTAACTTGCTTAGATACCTGAGCTGAAACTTTATCTACAGTTTGTTCATCTCCAACACCTATTTGTTGAGTAAAGTTTTTAACCATATTTTTAACTTTAACTGTTAATATTCTTGCAAGCTCATCTCTTGCATTAGCAAGTGCCTCAGTTCTTGCAAACTGTATTCCAGCTTTTCCTATTTTTGCAGAACCAACTGCTGCAAGTCCACCTTCCATTTCTGGACTTAAAACCCATTTGGGAGCATTTGCAAACTCATTTGCCCACTGCTGGTTCTGAATTTTAGCAGGTTGCTGTTGAGGAGCAGGCTTTTTCTCTCCACAAGAAATAAAAGCAATACTAAAAGATACTGCAACTGCCGTAACCAAAATTTTTCTCATAGTTTTTCCTCCATAAAAATTATTTTAAGCTAACCTTTATTTTCGTAGGTGTAAATTCTTCTACCTTATAACCTAAAATACTTTCAAGAGCATTCGCAAGATAAACAGGCTTCTCAAGATATTCTACTCTAAATTTACCTATACCTAAATCTTCAACAGATTTCACCCATGCAAGTTTTTGAAGTTGTTGTTTAAAATCAAAATTTTTAGACACAGAATCTATACCTTCTACTATCACTGTAACAACTTTTCTTTTAGCCTTTAAGTATCTATCTATCTTTTGGAGTATATCGTCTGCAAGTTTTGGAGCAAGTGCTTTCATCGCTTTATTTTTTGCAAATTCATCATTCATACCTGTTCCTTTCGCAGAAACTGATCCAGATGCAAGGATTCTGATTCTTCCTTTATCTCTTACAAGCAGATAATACTGAGCTTGTGCATTTACTACGTTAAATGGTGAAGATATTCCATATCCTATATTTTGCCCAGCTTTAGATTGATATAAAAAAACTATTTTTCCGACAATAGTAGCTCCTGCTAAAGATTTAGAAAGTAAATGTCTTAGTGTGATAAATCTTTTAGAAGCTATAGCTCTTTCTATTTCATAAGGATCTATTCCTGGCTGTGAAGCAAAATCATAAACCTCAAAGCCCTGTTCGTTTAAAACATTAATTAAATCAGTTGTTACAGGATTCATTTCATCTAGAGTAATACGATTTCTATCCTGTGTGATAAGTAAAACATTAAAAGCTGTATTTTTTGAAATTAAACTTAGAGCTTTTTCTGCCTTTTCAGGATAAACACAGCCTTTTATAGTAACTGCTACAGAATCCCCATAATTTTTTTCATCAACAATTTTTACATTATCAATAAAACCTTTCACATCCTTAGTTATAACTTCATCAAGAAGTTTAAAATTTTCAACAACGCTTTTTACAGAAACCTGTGTACCTAAAGCTTTTTCAAGTGCATCCCATTTTGCACGGGCAAAGGCTTCCATTTTTGCAGAAGCATAGTCAGTTGTAACAGCAGCTTCACCTGTTCCAGTGGAAGGAATACATTTCACTTTATATATTTTTCTTGGCTCTTGTTCCTGTACAGCAGGAGAAGATGAAACATATGATGGAGATGGAATAGTTTTTTTAGGTGTTTTTTTAATGTGTGGAACATTTATACTTTTCTCTTTGTGTACCTTTAATGGAGGTCTTGCAGATTCTTTTCCTGTATATTCGCTGATTTTAATATCTGTAATTAATGCAGGACTTTCAGCTATAGATTTATCAGTAACAAACATATGTTTAAAGAATAGTCCAAATCCTCCTATTTCTTTTTCAAATTTTACAGGTTTTAATATTTTTCTCTTACCATCTATATAAAACTTAACTTTACCATTTTTATATGAAATTTGAACAGTATGAATTTGCCCTTTCTCAATATTTCTGCTAAAACCTCTTCCGAATAAATTTCCTGCATCTTTTGGTGTAGGAGACACTCCAAATTTTACTTTATCATAATGACCCTCAACAGCCAAAAGTAATCCTGCATCATAAATATAAAGGTTTCCTCTTAAAATTTCAGGTTCTTTATCTTTTGAATAAAGACCAAATCTAACAAAAGGACCTCCATCTTTAAATGCGATATAAGTAAATTCTATTGAAAAATTTTCAGGAAATTTTAATGAACGATATAAAAAGGTTCCTTGTTCCAAAGGCCTGATCCATCTTTTACCTTCATATTCAACACAGTCATAGCTTTTGAAAATAATCTTAAAATCTGGAGATACATCTCCTAAAGGACAGTTGGAACCATCAAAATAATATAAAACTTTATCCCCTGGTACAAAAGGAGGAGAGGACATAAAAGGAGACTGGGCTAAGGATATATTAAAGATTAGCCCAATAAATAATAATAACACTTTTCTCATTTCTATCCTCTTAATATAAAGGCTTTCTTTCTACAAGCTGTCCAAGTTTTACTCTCATTATTTGATCTTTTTCTCCTTCTACTATCGTCCAAGATTTATCTGCCTGTACTTGATTAGATACTTCTAAAGTAACTGGAAGTTTAAACATGTCACAGCTTTCTTTTCCTGATAATGGATCAGTAACTGATTGGAATGAATATACATAAAACTCCTGTCCTGGCTGAACTCCCATTTTTGATCCAACATTTATAAGAGCATATCTTTTTTCTTTATCTGGAGATGTTCTAAGCTGAATTATATATCCTCTAACTTTGAAATATTTTGAAAGCTCTGGTCTTATACTCTCTACAGCATCCATTGCTGCCTTTTTTACTCCACCAATCAATGTGTCATAATTAAATGTTGGTGTTTTTCCTAAAATTTCTTTTCCTGAAACATTTTTTGCAAAAACAACTTCTCCTGTTTGAACATCAAGTATTTTTATAGTCAGATCAGTTATGATATTCCATCCTTCTTGAGTTTCTGCCCCTGCTGCAAGCAACGCTCCTGCTAAACCTAAATATTTTTCAGCAGCTTTTTTTGCTGAAGATAAATCAACCCATTTAATAGTAACGTTATTTACAGATCCTGTAACTATATATCTAACTCCAGCAAGCTTTCCAAGTTGAATCAATGTTTTTTCGTCAGTTAATCCTGACTGCTGGAACTGCTGTTCTTGTAGAATTTTTTTCAAGTCTCTTCTTGTATAAACTTTAGCTCCTCCCATATTAACGAGCTGACCAGCAACACCTTCAGCTATACTCTCACCAAGCTTTGCATTTACTTCTCGTGATACAGCTTCCATTTGTTCTTTTCCTTTTCCTGCCTCAACCTCTGCATATCCAACCCCAACAGCCCCTGGTGCTACAACTAAACCTGCTGCACCTGCTCTTCCAGTCTTATATTTATAGTTTCTCTGTGCTTGAAATACTTTAGCTACATCAAATGTTGTGTTATTTGTAAAATCCAAGACAGCAACGCGAGGTATAGCTTGCTTATAAGCTGTTTTACATACATCAGGAATTTGTTCTACCTGTCTGTCTTCAGGTGTAATTGGTAAAGCAGAAGGGTCAATTTTCTTTGGTCCACATGAATTAATTGTAAAAACTAATGCGGTAGTTAAAAATGCTGAAGATAAAAAAGCGGTTTTTTTCACGATACTTCCTCCCTTTGATTTCTTATGCACATATTTTAATTTTAATATTAGTACAGTATATACATTTTGACAAGTGAATTTTACCTGAATTTGCAAAATGTTTCATTTTATATTAAGAATTAAAAGGGTAACTAAATGTTTCAAGGGGGTCTATTATGAAAAAATTCACTGCATTGATACTTATTTCAGCTGTTTTAGTTTCCTGTGCAGGAAAAAAAGTGGAAAGTCGCAAAAAAACCTTGTCTTCCGAAAGAAAAGCTCAAATTTTAGAAAAATCAAGAGCAAATTTTGAGGAACTTGAAAGAGAAGCAGAAAAGAAACCTGAAGAGCTAACTTTGCCAGAAACAAAAGAAGAAGCAGTAATGCCTACAGTAAAGAAAAAACCAACAGTTAAAAAACAACCCAAAATCGTGAAAAGGGAAAAACCTAAAAAAGTTGAAAGACAAATAAAAACTAAGTATCCAATGAAAAATGGACTTCCTATATGGGTTTATAATCCAAATTATGGAGGGTACTTAGGAGCTGTAGGTATTGCAAAAAAAACTGCAAAAGGTGGTTATCCACAGCAGAAAAGAATAGCTATAATGATTGCACAAGCAAACCTAGCAAAACAAATAAGACTTTTAGTAAATGCTGAAATTTATACAGAAAAACTAAGAATAAGTAAAAAAGATTATGAAATTTACAAATCTAAACTTAGATCTTTGTCAAAACAGGAAGCATCAGCTTATTTAAGAAATACTGTTGTAAAAGATGAATGGATCGATCCTAAAACAGGAGACCTGTATGTCTGGGTTGTACTTGAAAAATAAGATAAAATAATATACTTACTTTGTTAAAAAATCGGAGGACTTAATGTCTGACAGACTTAAATATATAAGAAACTTTTCAATAATAGCACATGTAGACCACGGCAAATCTACACTTGCAGATAGATTAATGGAGTTTTGCGGGGCTGTTGAAGAAAGGGAAAAGAAAGACCAGCTTCTTGACAGCCTTGACATTGAAAGGGAAAGAGGTATTACTATAAAACTTCAGGCAGTAAGGCTCAAATATAAAGCAAAAGATCAAAATGAATACACGCTTCACCTTATAGACACGCCGGGGCACGTTGATTTTGGATACGAGGTTTCCCGTTCACTCGCTGCCTGTGAAGGGGCTCTTCTTTTAATAGATGCTACTCAAGGTATAGAAGCCCAGACCCTTGCTACTTTCTGGCAGGCTTTAAATTTAGATTTAGAGATAATTCCTGTAATAAACAAAATAGACCTTCCGTCAGCTGATGTTGATAGGATAAAACAGCAAATAGAAGAAGTCTTAGGACTAGACTCTGAAGAAGCAATACTTGCATCTGGAAAAGCTGGAATAGGTATAGAAGAAATACTTGAAGCTATTGTAAATAAAATACCCCCTCCAAAAGGAAACGAAAACGAGCCATTAAAAGCGTTGATTTTTGACTCTTATTATGACCCTTATAGAGGAGCAGTTGCATTTGTAAGAATTATGGATGGACAGGTAAAAAAGGGAACAAGAATAAGACTTATGTCTACAGGTAAGGAATTTGATGTTACAGAAGTTGGGGCACAAATGCCAAAGATGACAGCCTTAGACGAAATGAAAGCTGGAGATGTTGGGTACATAGCTGCTTCTATTAAAGATGTTAAAGATATTAGAGTTGGTGATACTATAACAGATGCAAGAAATCCTGCTCCTCAGCCAATACCCGGTTTTAGACCGGCAAAACCTATGGTCTACGCTGGGCTTTATCCCACAGGGTCTACAACATTTGAAGACATGAGAGATGCCCTTGAGAAATATTCTATAAATGACTCTGCATTAACCTATGAAATAGAAAGCTCCCCTGCGCTTGGACTTGGATTTAGGTGCGGATTTTTAGGACTTCTTCATATGGAAATAGTGCAGGAAAGACTTGAAAGGGAATACGGAATAGAGCTTATAACAACAGCACCAAATGTTATTTATAAGGTTAGATTAAAAACAGGAGAAGAGATAGAAATAAGAAATCCTTCTCAGCTTCCAGAACCTACTAAAATAGATGCCATACTTGAGCCATATATTGAAGCGAGTATAATTACTCCTTCAGAGTATATTGGAGCAATAATGCAGCTGGTACAGGAAAAAAGAGGTGTTCAAAAAGGATTTGAATATATTGACCAGAATACTGCTCTTCTTAGGTATGAAATACCAATGGCTGAGGTCTTATTTGACTTTCATGATAAGTTAAAAACAGCTACAAGAGGATACGCTTCCTTTGATTATGAATTACTGGATTACAAAGAAGGCGATCTTGTAAAAATGGATATTTTAATAAACGGAGAAACTGTTGATGCACTTTCTTTTATTGTCCACAGAGACAAGGCGTACAGAATAGGTAGAAACATTGTAGATAAAATGAGAGAAGTTATACCCCGTCAGCTTTTTGAAGTTAGAATACAGGCTGTAATAGGCTCAAAAGTAATTGCTTCAGCAAAAGTTGCTCCCCTTAGAAGAGACGTTCTTGCAAAATGCTACGGTGGTGATGTAACAAGAAAGAAAAAGCTTCTTGAGAAACAAAAAGAAGGTAAGAAAAGAATGAAGCAATTTGGTAAGGTTGAACTTCCTCAGGAAGCATTTTTAAGTATATTAAAAGCAGAATGATAAAGTTAGACAATATTGATTTAAAAATCCTAGAGCTAACAGAAAAAGAAACTATATCTGGAGAAAAACTTTCCTCAATATTTAATATTTCACGGACTGCTGTATGGAAAAGAATAAAAAAACTTGAAAAGCTTGGATATGAATTTTTACACACCTCAGAAGGTTATAAACTAAAAAAGAAAACCCCTTATTTACTTGAAAATGAGATAAAACCATTTTTAGAAACAAAATTTATAGGTAAAAACTATATATTCTTTGAGGAAATAGACTCTACCAATAACTATCTAAAAAATAATGAATTTGAAGAAGGAACGGTTGTTATAGCAGAAGCTCAAACAGCAGGGAAAGGAAGAAAAGGAAGAAAATGGATATCAATAAAAGAGAAAGGCCTATATTTTTCAATTTTATTAAAACCTAAAATACCTGTAAGTGATATATTAAAATTTTCATTAATATTTCCATTAGCACTTCATAAAACAATATTAGATTTTGGAATTCAAGCTAAAATAAAGTGGCCGAATGATATTTATATAAATGGTAAAAAAACCGCCGGAATTTTAACAGAAACTGATATTGAAGGGAATGAAATAAGCAAAGCAGTTATAGGTATTGGGATAAACATTAGCCATACACAAAAAGATTTACACGAAATAAAGGACATAGCAACATCTTTACTGATCGAAAAAAAAGAAAAAATAGATAGAAAAGATTTTTTTGCTGAACTTTTGAAAAATATAGAAAAAAATTATTTTAGTTATATTGAAGGGAAATTAAATACAATAAAAGAAATTGAGAAAAATATGCTCTGGATTAATGAAAAGGTTTCTTTAATAGACGATCAAAACAAAATAGAAGGAACTTTACTGGGATTAAACGAATTTGGCGGTCTTAAAATAAAAACAAAAAATAAAACAATTGATTTTTATACCGGAGATTTAACAATTAGGCGTATTTAGAAATTGTACCTTCTGGATTTGGTGGGGGTATTTGCTGAGTTTCCTGTACTTTATTAGAGCTGTCTGTCTGTACATTTTGATTAGGAAGCATCTGTAAAATATCATTCATCAACTGTTTTTGAAGTTCCATCATATCTTTATATATTGAAACTTGTACTTGCCCTTTAACTTCCATAGTATTTCACCTTACTTTATGGTTTTAATTTAAATATATACATATGTATACTAAAGTCAATAAGATTAGACAATTCTATTTCTATCTCTACCTTCCAAAAACGCTTTAATATTTTCTGCTATTTCATTAATTAGTTTTTGCCGTGCTTCTATACTTGTCCAGGCTATATGAGGTGTGATAAAAAGTCTTTCTTTGTTCTTTATTTTTAAAAGTGGACTATCTTCATTTATAGGCTCCTTTTCAAGCACATCAAGACCTGCTCCTGCTATAAGATTCTCATCTAGAGCACGGGCTAAATCATCTTCATCAACAATACCGCCTCTGCCGAGATTTAAAAGAATTGCAGATTTTTTCATAAGTCTTAACTGATCATACTTAATAAGTCCCCTTGTTTTTTCATTCAACGGTGCATGTATAGAAATTATATCTGAAGTCTTTAAAAGCTCATCTAAAGAAACCTTTTTGTATTTCTCTTGTCTATCAATTCCAGACGTTGAAGAGTATATAACTTTAGCTCCAAAACTTTCAGCAACTTGAGCTACTCTTCTTCCTATAGTCCCAAGTCCTATTATTCCCCATATTTTATCGTTTATTTCCCAGAATGGTTTTCCAATATGTGTAAATATATCACTTTTTGCATACTCTCCAGATTTTACATACTCATCGTAGTACTTTAAATGCTCCAAAAGATAAAAAAGCATTGCAAATGTATGTTGAACTACACTTTCTGTTGAATACCCTGCAACATTTCTTACCTGCACGCCTTTTTCTTTTGCATAGTTTATGTTTATATTGTTATATCCTGTGGCTGCTTCACATATTAGTTTAAGGTTTTTTGCATTATCTATAACATTTTTATCTATGACTACTTTGTTTGTGATTACAATATCTGCATCTTTTACCCTTTCTATTGTTTTATCAGGAGGAGTTGTTTCATATGATATAAAATCACCAAACTGATTAAATATTGATAAATCCACATCATTTCCAACTGTTTTTGCATCTAAAAATACTATTTTCATTTTCAGCTCCTTTTGAAAAGTTCTTCAAGTTGTGCTATTTCTATCTGATTTTTTAGATATTTCAAGGAATCTATAAAATATTTTTTTGAAGCTTTTTGAATTTCTTCAAGAGAGCCTTCGAACTTTACCGTTTCATTATCTTTTTCAATTGTAAGTAGATATGTACCTTCCTCAATATCATATTCTAATGTTAGAATGATCCCTTTATCTGTTGTTATTTTTTCTATTAACTTTTTCATTTTGCAACCTCTTTAATAGCTTTTATTAATTTATCTATTTCTTCATAAGGATGATTATAACTTACAGTTATCCTGAGTCTACTTTCACCTTCAGGTACTGTCGGAGGTCTTATTGCCTGCACAAAAAAGCCTTTTTCTAAAAGTTTATCTCTAAAATATATAGCTTTTTCTGCTGTTTCAGTTATTAAAGATATTATAGGAACTCCATAATACTTTACATTAAAATTTATTTCTTTAATATTTTCATACAAATATTTGGCCTTTTCTAAAACATCCAGTCTTCGCTGTGGATGACTTTTTATTATTTTCAGATTCTCTAAAGATATAAAATTTTGAACAGGAGACAACGCAGTTGTAAAAATTGCCGTTCTCATTTTATTTATTAAAAAATCTATTAACAATTTACTACCACATATAAATGCTCCATAACTTCCAACTGCTTTTGAAAGCGTTCCCATCTGTATGATTCTATTATTTGGCTTCATTCCATAATGAAAAATCGTTCCCTTTCCTTCTCCTATGATACCAGTTGCATGAGCATCATCTATAATTAGTACTGCATCATACTCTTCTGCAAGTTTATAAATTTTATCAACAGAAGCTATATCCCCCTCCATACTAAAAACGCCGTCTGTAACTATAAATATATTTCCATCTGTTTTATTTTCTTTTAATTTTTTTTCTAAATCTTCAATGTCATTATGTTTGTAAATAACTTTTTTTGCCTTTGAAAGTCTAATGCCGTCAATTATAGAAGCGTGATTTAGTTCATCACTGAAAATTATATCTTCTTTTGTTGTTATAGATGAAATTAATCCAACATTTGCAAGATATCCGCTGCCAACTACTATACAGTCCTCAGATTCTTTAAAAAAAGAGAGTTCCTTTTCAAGTTCTTCTTGCACTTTTGTATATCCACTTATATGCGTAGATGCTCCACTCCCAAGAGATAAATTTTCTATATTTTTACAAAGCTTTTGTTTTGTGGAGGGTTCATCTTTTAATCCAAGATAATCATTTGACGAGAAATTAATTATTCCATCTGATAAAACTACTCTTTTCCGATATAAATTTTTTGCCCTTATTTCACTTAATTTTTTATTTAGAAAATTTTCAAATTTCATAAAATATTGACCTTTAGAGAAATTTTAATTATCATTTAATCATTAAAGGGGAGGCGAAAATTTTTGCCAAATGAAGTTCTAAATCTAAAAAGAAATATAACTGCATTTTATATAATTGTTTCACTGATTTTAGTTATCTATTCTATTATACATTATTTCATAGGTGGACTAAAGTTTTATATCCCATTTTTTATTATATCGTGGCTGGGTTTCACATTTTCATGGCTTTATTTTAGAAAAAATAACGACTACGAAAAAACTATTTTATATTTTTTCTTATCTGGATCTGTTGTAGCTTACGCTGCATTTTTACAAGGAGGCATTGATAAAACTGGATACCTATGGTCCATTTTACTTATATCTGTCTCTTATTTATTGATGGAAACAAAAAAAGCAAATCTTTTTTCATTTTCATTTGGAATGATTTTAGCTTTTACTATTTTACTTCACATTTCAGGTTTTATAACATTACCTTATAATCCATTATCTTATCTAACAATATTTATAATAATTTCCATTATCGTATATGTTGGAAACAGTGTAATTAGAGAAACTATAGAAAAGCTTATATTTCTGGATAAAATAGCAAACAAAGATATTTTAACAGGTTTATATAATAGGAAAAAAATTATTGAAATTTTAAGAAGGGAACTAGCACGGGCAAAGAGATATAACAGACCTCTTTCAATTTTGTTAATTGATATAGATGATTTTAAAAAAATTAATGATACTTACGGACATAACTTTGGAGACAAAATACTTCGGGAATTTGCAAGACTTCTTAGAATGAGTTTAAGAAAATTAGATTATTCTGGAAGATGGGGAGGAGAGGAATTTATAGTAATACTTCCTGAAACAGATAAAGAAAATGCAGTAAAAGTTGCAGAAAAAATTAGAAACTTAACTGCAAATTATTTTGAAGAGATTTATGGTAAAAAAATAACTATTTCTATAGGTTTAACTGAATTTAAACATTGGGATAAAGAATCTATTGATTTGATAATATATGAAATTATTGAAATAGCAGATAATGCCCTTTATAAAGCAAAAAGAGACGGAAAAAATAAAGTGGCTGTAAAATAAAAAAGGGGCTTAGCGCCCCTTATATTATGCAGTTGCTATTTTTCTAAGTACAAGTGGAAGTATTCCACCGTTTTTGAAGTATTCAATATCAACAACAGTGTCGAGTCTTGTAATCACGTTAAACTCAACAGTTTCGCCGTTTTCTTTAGTAGCTCTAACTTTAAGTTCTTTTCCGGGAGCTATATCTTCAATGCCAAATATTTCATAGACTTCAGTTCCATCAAGCCCAAGTTCTTCCCAGCCTTCACCTTCTTTAAATTGAAGTGGTAATACGCCCATTCCAACAAGGTTTGATCTATGGATTCTTTCAAAAGATTTAACTATAACGGCCTTTACACCAAGAAGCTGAGTTCCTTTTGCAGCCCAGTCCCTTGATGAACCTGTTCCGTACTCTTTTCCACCTAGAACAATAAGAGGAGTTCCTTCCTGCTCATACTTAACAGCAGCATCATAAACAAACATTTCTTCTTTTTCAGGAAGCTTTAACGTATATCCACCTTCTTTTGGAGCAACTAATTTATTCTTAATTCTTACATTGGCAAATGTCCCTCTAACCATAACTTCATGGTTTCCTCTTCTTGCTCCGTAAGAGTTAAACTCTTCTACAGGAACGCCATGTTCTAATAAGTATTTTCCAGCAGGGTATTCTGGAGGTATTTTACCGGCAGGAGATATATGATCAGTAGTTACAGAGTCCCCTAAAAGTTCTAACACTCTTGCGCCTGTAATATCTTTTGGTGGGTTAACATCTATTGTAAATCCATCAAAGTAAGGAGGTTTTCTAACATAAGTAGAATCTGGGTCCCACTGGAATATTTCACCTGTTGGAGCCTCAAGTGACTGCCAGTACTCATCACCTTTTAGAACATCTTTATATTTTTCTTCAAATACTTCTGGAGTTAATACGCTATTTAGTATCTCATTAATTTCTTCCTGAGAAGGCCAAATATCTTTTAAGTAAACAGGGTTTCCGTTAGGATCTTTTCCTATAGGTTCAGTTGTTAAATCTATATCAGTTCTTCCTGCTATAGCATAAGCAACTACAAGTATTGGAGATGCAAGCCAGTTTGCTTTTACATCAGGATGAATTCTTGCTTCAAAGTTTCTGTTACCTGAAAGTACTGCAGAAACAATCAAGTCATTTTCTTTGATGGCTTTTTCTATATTAGGATTTAATGGTCCGCTATTTCCAATACATGTTGTACAGCCAAATCCAACTATGTGGAATCTAAGAGCCTCTAAATATGGTAAAAGACCTGCCTTTTTGAGATATCCTTCAACAACCCTTGAACCCGGTGCTAAAGAAGTCTTAACATAAGGCTTTACATTCAATCCTTTTTCAACAGCCTTTTTAGCAAGGAGACCTGCTCCTATTAAAACAGAAGGGTTAGAAGTGTTTGTACATGATGTAATTGAAGCAATAACAACAGATCCATCACCAATCACAACTTCTTCTCCATCTATTTCAACTTTTGCAATTTTCTTTCCTTTATGAACTCTGCATTCCCCAATTTCCATGTCTTTTCCAGCTTCATCTTCGAAAGCAGTTATTTCTTTAATATCTATTTCTCTGTTGTAGTTGCAGTTTAAAAGATCAACAAAAGTTTTTTTCATATCCTTTAAAGGAACTCTATCTTGAGGTCTTGAAGGACCTGCCAGTGATGGCTCAACTTGAGACATATCTATTTCAATTACGTCAGAATATTCAGGGTTTTCAGTTCCTTCATAGAAGAGCATATTTTCTTTAGTATATTTTTCAGCAAGCTCTGCTGCTTCTTTTCTGTTTGTAAGTCTTAAGAAATTAATTGTTTCCTCATCAACTGGGAAGAATCCCATAGTTGCTCCATATTCTGGAGCCATATTTGCAATTGTAGCTCTATCCGGAAGAGATAGCTTTTTAACACCTTCTCCAAAGTATTCAACAAATTTTTCAACAACACCAAGTTCTCTTAATTTCTGAGTTATAGTTAATACAAGGTCAGTTGTTGTCGCACCTTCTGGAAGCTCACCTGTTAATTTAACACCAACAACTTCAGGTATTTTCATGTAGTAAGGCTGTCCAAGCATAACAGCTTCTGCTTCGATTCCACCAACTCCCCATCCCATTACACCAAGACCATTAATCATAGTAGTGTGGGAGTCAGTTCCAACTAATGAGTCAGGGAAAGCAACACCATTATTTGTCATTACAACCTGTGCAATGTACTCAAGGTTAACCTGATGGATAATACCACTTCCCGGAGGAAATATTCTCAATGTATCAAATGCGTTTTGAGCCCATTTTAAAAGTAGATATCTTTCTTTGTTTCTTTTGTACTCAAGTTCAAGGTTTTTCTTGTATGCATCCTCACTTCCAAAGAAATCAATCTGAACAGAGTGGTCAATAACAAGGTCAACAGGCACAAGAGGGTTTACTTTTTTAGGATCTATTCCAAGATCTTTTGCAGCGTCTCTCATTGCTGCAAGGTCAACAACCCCAGGAACACCTGTAAAATCCTGCATTATAACTCTTGCTGGATGGTGTGGAATCTCAACTGGAGATTCGTATTTTTTCTGCCAGTTTGCTATATTTTTAACATGCTCTTCAGTTACTACTTTGCCGTCAAGGTTTCTAAGTAAATTCTCAACTAAGATTCTAATTGAAAATGGAAGTCTTTCAATGTTTCCAATTCCTGCTTCTTGAAGTTTTTCAAGGCTGTAAACTGTATAACTTTGCCCATTTGCTGTAATTGATTTTGTGAAATCAGACTTGTTCATCTGATACCTCCATAGTTTATTTTATAAATATTATAATTTGTAAATATAGAAAAAATCAAACGCTGTTTTATTCTTTCATAAAAGAAAAAGTAAAAAGATAATTCCAACTATTATTCTATAAATTCCAAATGGTATAAAATTATATCTGGATATGAAAGCAAGTAAAAACTTTATTGAAATAATGGCAAAAATAAAAGCAGTAAAAAATCCTATTCCTAAGTTTATCCAGTTATCCACCTGAAATTCATTATGATGCTTTAAAATATCGTAAGCCGTAGCCACAAACATAGTAGGAACTGCAAGCAAAAATGAAAACTCTGCTGCTGTTTTTCTGTTTAATCCCAGTAAAAGCCCTCCTATGATTGTTGCTCCTGATCTTGAAGTTCCAGGAATCATTGCGAAAGACTGGAAGACTCCAATAAAAAAAGCTTTTAAATATGGAATTTCTTCAACATCTGATATATGATGTTCTTTTTCTTTATATAAAAGTTCGACAATTATAAAAATAATACCTCCAATTATAAGCATCGTGGCAACAATATAAGGACTAAAAAGAGATTTTATTATTTTATAAAGTAAAAAACCTAAGATGCCTGTTGGAATAAATGCAATAATTAACCTTTCCCAGAGTTTTTTACTTGAAAAAAGCTTATCTTTATATAAAAACACAACAGCAAGTATAGAACCAAGCTGAATCGCAACTTCAAATGCTTTATGTGCTTCTGTTTGTTTTATATTCATTATCCAAGAAGCAAGGATTAGATGTCCTGTAGATGAAATTGGTAGAAACTCTGTTAATCCTTCTAAAACCCCAAGTATAAATGCTTCTATAAAGCCCATAAATTTCTCCTATATTTTTAAATTAAAGCACAAAAAATTATGATTTTGCTAATTTTATAACGAAACATTTAGGATATAATTAGTTTAAAATAAAAGTTTTGGAGAAACAAAATGAAAGCAAAATCTTACAATCATTATATAGAGCTTATCGCATATGACAAAAAGGGGAATACCAAAAATATTTCTATTCTATATATAGTAGCAGTTCCAGAAAATGATGCTGTTGAAAGAGAAATAGATTTCCAGTGCTACAGACCTACTTATATGCCTAAGAATATTGTAGAAAAAATAGGTAAAGCCTATGGAATAGCTGTAGAGTTTGATATAAAAAATCCTGAAAAATACAGCATGCTCGGATACAGACCTGATTTAGATTTATATGTTTTTAAAGAAGGAATGAGTTTTGAAGAAGGTCTTGAAAAAATAAAAAAAATTGTGTCAGATTATCTAAAAGAAGAAAATTTTGAACCGTTTAAAATAGAAAATATTCCTGTATAGAGGTGAAAAATGAAATATGAAATAACAAAAAAATTTAAATTTGAAGCAGGACACAGAGTATGGAAGCAAAACTTAATGTCCGGAAAAGGTGCAAAATTAATGGGTGGAGAAATACCTCCAAATCCTTGCCTTAACATACACGGACACAGCTACAAAGTGGAGGTTACAGTTGGTTCTGATAAACTCAATGAGCAGGAGATGGTAATAGATTTTTACCATATAAAAGCTGCATTAAAAGATTTAATAGATAATCAAATGGATCACTCCTTTATCATTGACAAAAATGACCCTCTTTATCCAAAATTTAAAGAAGACTTTGGATTTTTAAAACTTTTTGAAGTAGATTTTTGTCCAACAGCAGAAGCTTTAGCTAAATTTATATATGATTTTTTAGAAAAAAAACTTGAAGAAGCAGGACTTTTAGAAGATATCAAAGTAGTATCAGTTACAATATGGGAAACAGAAACAGGAAAAGCCGTTTACAAAGGATAAACTAATGAAAATAGTATACTTAATACCTGCTGTGTTTATAATGCTTTCGGCTTTTATTATTTATTTGACAGTTGGCTATTCTTTTTTAAAAAAGAACAAGGAGAAAAAAGATGGCGATAATTAAACCCTATAAGGGCAAATTTCCTAAAATACACCCAACGGCTTTTATAGCAGAAAATGCAGTTATTATAGGAGATGTTGAAATAGGTGAAGACTGCTCCATATGGTATAACGTTGTAATAAGAGGTGATGTAAACTATATAAGAATCGGAGATAGAACAAATATACAGGACGGCACAATTATTCACGTTGACCACAAAAAGTATCCAACAATTATAGGCAAAGAAGTTACAGTAGGACATAATGTTATGCTTCATGCATGTACCATAGAAGATAGATGTTTAATTGGAATGTCTTCGACTATTATGGACGGTGTTGTCGTAGGCAGAGAAAGTATTGTTGGAGCAGGTGCATTAGTTACTCCAGGAAAAAAAATTGAGCCGCGAACCCTCTGGACAGGAAGTCCGGCAAAATACAAAAGAGATTTGACAGAAGAAGAAATTCAGTGGCTTGAGCAGTCTTATAAAAACTACATAAATTACAAAAATTCTTACCTTGAAGATTTAAAACCAAAAGGCGTATAATAGTTGTCCTTTATTTGCTTTATTTCATGGAGATAAAATGACAAAAATTGATATTGTTGAATGGATCGCAGAAAATAAAGATGTAAATTTAACAAAAAAAGATATAAAAATAATAGTTGATGAGCTGTTTAATCTTATAGAAAATGAAATAAAAAATGGAGAAGATGGTAAAAAAATACAAATATCTGGATTTGGCACATTTACAGTAAAAAAAAGAAAAGCTAAAGTTGGAAGAAATCCAAGAACAAATGAAGAAAAAATAGTGCCCGAACGCCTAGGTGTTTCATTTAAACCTGGAAAAAAATTAATAAAAGAAATAAATTCTTAATATACTCGGAGCGTAGCTCAGGCGGTAGAGCACTGGCATGGGGGGCCAGAGGTCGGCGGTTCGAGTCCGCTCGCTCCGACCATTTATAAATCTTTTTCTAGATATCTAATTCCCCTCTCTGTTACAACTCTACCTTTTGGGGTTTTATTTAAAAATCCAATTCTTATTAAATACGGTTCAATAATGCTTTCTATAACATCAGGTTCTTCATGAATTGCAGAAGATAGGGTTTTTAAACCAACAGGCTTATTTCCAAATTTATAAAAGATAGTTTCTAAATACTGCCTATCTTTTAAATTTAAACCATACTCATCTACTCCAATAAACTCAAGGGCTTTTTTGACAAAATCTTTATTTACTTTAGCTTCCCCATGAACTATCCAGTAATCATATACCCTCTTTAAAAGGCGGTTTGCTATCCTTGGAGTTCCTCTACTTCTTTTTGCAATTTCTACAGCACCGTTTTCTGTAAGATTCATTTCCAGTTTAGAAGCATTTTTTAATATAATCTTTGACAAAGAGTTAATATCGTAAAAATCAAAATTTAATATTATTCCAAACCTTGACATTAAAGGAGAAGATAAAAGCCCTGATCTTGTTGTTGCTCCAATAATTGTAAATTTAGGAAGTGAAAGCCTTATGCTTTTTGCCGACCGGTTTTTCCCAACTACTATATCTATCGCAAAATCTTCCATTGCAGAATAAAGGATTTCTTCAACAGCTTTATTTATCCTGTGTATTTCATCTATAAAAAGAATATCTCCTTCTCTTAAAGATGTTAGTATTCCGGCTATATCTCCTTTTTTATTTAAAACTGCCCCAGTAGTTATTGTTATATCGGTGTTTAACTCATTTGCTATTATATTTGCAAGGGTGGTTTTTCCGAGACCAGGTGGACCTGTAAGTAGGCAGTGATCAAGAACATCCCCTCTTTCTACAGCAGCTTTTATAAAAAGCTCTATTTGCTTTTTTATATTATCTTGCCCTATATAATCTTTTAAATTTAGAGGTCTTAGGTTATTCAATGAATTGTTCATTGCACAAGCACTTTTATAAGAAACTCTTCAGATTTTTTTTGTAAATCTTCATAATAAATTTTTTGTTGTTTTTCAGTTTCGTAAAGACTTTTTACCGCATTTAAAAGCTCATTTTTAGACCATATTTTAGATGCATTTTCTATAGCTATTTGCTGAGGCTTATAATTAACGCCTATCTTTGCAAAAGCTGTTTGTTTAGGGGTTCCTTTTTCAGTTAGATCTTTAAAATAAAGAATTTTATTTAATAAATTTAAAACAAAAGACTGCACTTCAAAAGGATGCTGTCCTTCTTCAACCAATCTTTGAAATGTTTTTATAGCATTTATATCTTTCTTCAAAAACTGATTTTGAAATACAAAAATATTAACTTTAGGTTTTGTTGTAATAACTGCGTCTATATCTTCTTTTGTAATTTCCTTTTTATCTGCTGTGTAAATTAGCAGTTTTTCAATTTCCTGCTTTGTATTATAAAGATTGTTAGGCAGTTTCGAAATTAAATATTTTAAGTTTTCTAAAGATATATCCTTTCCTTCCCTTTGAATTTTTTTGTAAACGGATATTTCAAATGCTTTAGGCGTAAGTTGTGGTGAATTTATAACTGTAGAAATAGAGGCCATAGTTTTAAAAGGCTCTTTTGAAGGCATTTTTTCCTTTTTTGAAACCAAAAAAAGTTTATCTGAAGATTTAATTTCCTTTATAAATTTTAAAAATTCTTTAACAGAATCCTTTGAAAGTTTAGATATAAATGAATCAATATCCCACAAAACAGCTACATTTTCGGAAGAAAATAAAGAAGCAGAGCTAAAAATATCATTAAGTTCAGTTAGATTTGCTTCGTCTCCCCATAAAAAGTGAAAGTTAGAACTAACAGCTTTAAATTTATCAATAAATTGCTTTTTTAAAAGATCTTCATTGCCGTAAATGTAAACAACAGGCTCAAGCTCTATATCTTTAACTTCCTTTTTTAAAAGTTTAACTATATTTTCTTCTTTCATTTTATCTGGCTAAGTAATGAAAAAATTCTAATTTGGATTAAATCTCCAAGCTGCTGAACAGCGTATCTTTTTTCAATATCTGCCCTTAAACCTGCTCCTATGTACTGGGTAGTTTCAGTTATATCTTTATTTAATATAGTACTACCTTCTTTATCATCAACTTTTAAATTTAGACTCATAGTTATTTTATAAACATTTGCCCTTTGAGACCGAGAATATCCTATTGGATAAAAAGAAAGACTTTTTAAAGTTATATACATTACAATATTTCTTTTATAACTGCAGTCTAACTTTTTTTCTTGTGAAATTATTACGTCTCTGATTTTCCGATTAAAAATATCTAAAACCAAAGGCTCAGGAGAATTTATACTTACTTTTTCTATGCATACGTTTAGCTTTTGCTTCTCAAAATTGACAGGCTTATACCCGCATCCTAAAAATATTGCTGCTATAAGAACAAAAAACCTTATCATTTAAACTTCTCTTTCAATTTTTTCTCAACATAGGAAGGCACCATTTTTGAAACGTCTCCTTTATGAAAAGCAACATCTTTAACTATTGTAGAGCTTATATGTATGTATTCTTGAGACGGCATCATGAAAAATGTTTCGGCTTTATCAAGGTTGTAATTTGTTATAGCTATTTGAAGTTCATACTCAAAATCAGTAAAAAGCCTTACACCTCTTATAATTATATGTGTATCGTATTTTTTCATAAAATCAACAAGCAGAGTATCAAACCCTTCAACTATTACCCTATCACCATAATCTTTTACGCAGTTTTTAATAATATCCACTCTTTCTTCAAGCGAAAAAAGAGGTTTTTTCTTTGGATTTGATGCAACAGCAACTATTACTGTTTCAAATATGTTCAAGGCTCTTGTTACAATATCTAAATGTCCAAAATGAAAAGGATCAAAAGTCCCTGGATAAACACACGTTTTTGTTATCATTCCTCACCTTTATACCAAAATGACAGCACTGTATCTCCATATTTTCTTTCATCATCAGCATCAAAACTATGATTTGCCCTATGTTCAAGTATAAAAATACCATTTGGATTCAAATGATTTAAAGCAAGTTCTATAAGTTGATTGTATTTTTTATAATTATATGGCGGATCTGCAAAAATAATATCAAATTTTTCTTTCGTTTTTTTTAAAAAAGCTATAGCATCTTGGGGAAAAACCTTGAAGTTCTTTCCAAATTTTGAAGCTTTTTTCTTTATGTCATTTGCACGTTTTTTATTTAACTCCACAAAATATACTTTAGATGCATCTTTTTGCATTGCATTTATTCCTACTTCTCCGGTACCTGCAAATAAATCCAAAAATGATTTATCCGAAATATCATATAAAATATTGAATAATGCCTGTCTAACTTTGCTTGATGTTGGCCTTAAATCTGTCATTGTGTTATTATATCATTAGAGGGGTGTTATGAGAAAATTAATATTTTTAATTTTAACAACATTTAGCTTTTCGATAGGAAAAGAAATTTTACCTTATCAAGATGAAGTTTATAAAAAACTCAAAATAGATTATGAAAAAGAAAAATATGCAGCAGAAATGATAGATGACGGAATACCTGCTCCTAAGTTTCAATCTGAAATCGTAGACTTAGCGATTGGTTTGCTTGGTACAAAATATATATTTGGCGGTGAAACAATAAACGGTATGGACTGCTCATCATTTGTGCAAAAGGTTTATAGAATGGCAGGGGTTGAACTTCCAAGAACTGCAAGATATCAAGCACAGTTAGGAATTTATATAGATAAAAAAGATTTAAAACCTGGAGATTTGCTATTTTTTCAAACATATGCAAAATTCCCTTCACATGTAGGAATTTATATTGGAAACAATAAAATGATACATGCATCATCAGCTGCAAAAAGAATAGTAATTTCAGATATAGAAAAAGACTACTATTTAAGACACTTTTTATATGCGAAAAGAATATTTTTATATAACCCAGATATAGTATTAAATAGTGAGGCAGAAATAAAAAATGGAAAAAACTAGAAGCACAACGATACTTGCAGTAAGAAGAAATGGAAAAACAGTTATTGCCGGAGACGGACAGGTAACCCTTGGAAACTCTGTAATGAAGGCAACAGCAAAAAAAATTAGAAAACTTCAGGATGGAAAAGTTGTAGTTGGATTTGCTGGTTCAGCAGCTGATGGACTTGCTTTAATGGAAAGACTTGAGGAGAAATTAAACAAATACGGCGGTAATTTATTAAGGGCAGCAGTTGAGCTTGCAAAAGACTGGAGAATGGATAAATTTCTTAGAAGGCTTGAAGCTGTTTTAATTGCTGCTGATAAAGAACATATGTTTTTAATTTCAGGGAACGGAGATGTTATTGAACCTGATGAGCCTATACTTTCAACAGGTTCCGGTGGAGACTATGCAAGAAGTGCAGCCCTTGCCCTTTACAGAAATACAGATTTAGATGCAAGGAAAATTGTTGAAGAAGCTATGAAAATAGCTGGAGAAATTTGTATATACACAAATCAAAACATTACAATTGAAGAAATACAATAACAATCAGTTTATTTATTTTGAAGTAGCCCTTCCACTTCCTTTTTATCAAACATTTACTTATAAGCTATCTCTAGAAAAATACGACAAACTTAAAAACAAAAAGCTTATAGGAAGAAGGGTTTTAGTCCCGTTTAGAAAATCAGGTTATACAGGAATAATTACTGAAATTCATAAAGAAAGTTTTTCGGAAATTGAAGATTATGAAGTAAAAGAAATAGAAGAACTTCCTGATGATAAACCACTGTTCACAGAAAAAGAGCTTAATATAGCATATAAAATATCGGATTATTACGTAGCACCGTTTGGTCTAACTTTATATTATTTCATTCCAGAAGGCTTAAGATGGAAAAAGAAAGAAGGAAAATGGATAAAAACATTTCCGGAAAGTTATATTTACGGGGTAGGAAAAATAAAAAATGATGAAAAACTTTCAGAAAGACAAAAAGAGCTTGTAGAACTTGTATCTTCTTTAGGAGAAGTTTCAGAACTTGAACTTATAGAACAGGGTTTCACAAAAACTACAATTAACTCTTTAGTAAAAAAAGGAATTTTAAAAAGAGAAAACTTTATATTCAAAAAAGAAGAAAAAACTCAGTTAAAACAAAAAAAATTAGAAAAAACTGTAAAAGTAAAAAAAGGGATTTTTTATTATGGGGCAGACGAGGCAGAAAAAAGATTAAAAACTTATACAAACATTATCAAGAACTTGCAGGAAGAAGGAAAAAGCAGTTTACTGGTATTTCCAAGTATAGCTCATATAAAAAAAGCATATGAAATTTTATCTAAAGAAATAAATAATCTATATGTTTACCATGATGGAATAAGTGCAAGAGAAAATGTAAAAACATGGTTTGAACTACAGGAAAAAGAAGGATCGGTTCTACTAACTTCTTATTCAGGAATTTTAATTCCCATAAAAAATTTATCATTTATTGTAGTGGAAGAAGAAGCTGCTGACAGCTATAAAACATTAAGAACTCCTAAATTTGACGTAAGAAGAGCCATTTTTGAGATATATAAAGAAAAAAAGTTAAGCTTAATTTATTCAAGTCTTGTCCCATCTGTTGAAAGTTTTTATTCAATTGAAAAAAACATAGTTAAACCTTTAAAAGAAAACTTTCTAAATGTAAAATACAAAGCAAATATAAAAAATTATCCTTTTGATAAAGAGTTTTCATTAAAAAAATTAATAGAAATTTTAAAAGATAATAAAAAAACATTAATAATTGCCAATAAAAAAGCTTATGCATCATTTTTATACTGTCCAAGGTGTGAAAATGAAATTTTATGTCAAAATTGTGATGTACCGCTAAAAGTTTATAAAAAAGAAAAAGAATATTTAGAATGCAGTATCTGTAAAACAAAGTATGAGACCATAACAAGATGCCCAGAGTGCGAAACGCCCCTTGAAACCGTAGGAATAGGCATTGAAAAAGTTGAAGAATATTTAAAAAAATATTTCAGCAGCATTAGCTACTTACATGAAGAAAAAGATACTAATATAAAACTTACAACAACTATTTTAGATAAAGATCTAACAACGGAAAATTTTGAAAGGGTAATAAACATATATCCTGATTTTTTCCTTTTTGTTCAAGATTTTAAAGGAAGGGAAAAATTTTTCAGAAATATTTTATACTCTTATATAAAGGCAGAAAAAGAGTTTATACTTTTTACAAACCAATCAAATGATGTAAGTATTAAAGCATTTTTAAATAAAAAGCTAGAAAAATTTTATAAAGATGAACTTAATATAAGAGAAAAGTTTAATTATCCGCCGTTTAAAAGATATATTTTATTAACTTTTGAGAAGAAAAATTTAGATATAAACTTTTTAAACGAACTTTTTAAAATATGGATAAAAGAAAATAAATTAAAAAATGTAAAATATAAAGGTATTTTTAAAGGTTATCACTCTAAAGTAAAAGGAAAAGAAAGAGCACAGCTTCTTTTAATAGATTTTAAAAATAAACAGGCATTAAAAATCTTACATGAAAAATGTAGAAAATTAGGTATAAAATTAATAATAGACGTTGACCCTGTACAAATAATTTAACGGAGGTATTATGGAAAGACTTTATTCACCATGGAGAAGTCAGTATATAGAAGGTTTTGATAAAATAGAAGGCTGTTTTTTATGCAATGCTTACAAATCTAATGATGATGAGAAAAATTTAGTGTTATATAGAGGAAAAAAATGCTTTGTCATAATGAACTTATATCCGTATAATGCAGGTCATTTAATGGTATGTCCTAATGAGCATATTGGAGATTTTGAAAAATTAGATGAGGAAACCCTTTGCGAGCTTAATATACTCACTCAGAAAATGATAAAAGCATTGAAAATTGCTTTAAATCCTGATGGATTTAATTTAGGTTATAATCTTGGACGGGTTGCAGGAGCAGGGCTTGAGTCCCATATACATAAACACATAGTACCAAGATGGAACGGAGATACCAATTTTATGCCTGTTATTGGAGAAGTTAAAGTTATATCACAGGATTTAAAAGATATTTATCACAAAATAAAGAGGGCTTTAAAAGATGTTATCTAAAATAAAATTAATACTTTGGCTTTTAATTCTTTTAGCAGTAGCATATTTTGTATCAATGAATGTACAGCCTAGCGTAAGCGTAAAAATACTACCGACATTAAATACACCGGAGCTTCCACTTGCTTTAATAATTATAATAAGCATGATAATAGGAGCTCTTGTTATTATTTTAATGGCACTATCAGACTGGCTTGCTTTTCAGGTTGAAAAATTAAAAATAAAAAGGCAGTTAAATTTAACTAAAGATGAACTTGAAAAATGCCAGAAAGAAAATGAAAAGTTAAAAAAAGAAATTGAAGAATTAAAAAATCAGATTGAGATAGAAAAGAAAAAACAAAACATAATTGTAAAAGAGGAAGGTAAAAATGGGACTGTATGATAGAGATTATATGAAAGAAAGAGGAAAAGTAAAAAGTTCTTCAAAAAATAACTTTGACAACAAGCTTATTATGGTAGCTGTAATTGCCTTTATTTTAGGCATTATAGTTTGCAAAATTATTTTATAATATTCTTATATAAGACAAATAAACGGAGGAAAACTTTTGGGTATAGGAAAAAAAGTAAGACTTGAAAGAATTATAAATAGAGATACAGGAAAAACTGTTATTGTTCCTATGGATCACGGAGTTAGCTCCGGCCCAATGGAAGGAATTATAAATATAAGGGAAACAGTTGAAAAGATCGCAGAAGGCGGGGCAAATGCGATAATTCTTCATAAAGGAATTGTTGAACAGGGACATAGAGGAAAGGGAAAAGATGTTGGACTTATTGTTCATATGTCAGCATCTACAGATTTATCACTTAGAAAAAATGACAAGGTTTTAGTTTGCACAGTAGAAGAAGCTATAAAACTCGGCGCTGATGGTGTGTCTATACACGTAAATATCGGCGCTGAAGATGAAAAACAGATGTTAAAAGATTTTGGTGCTGTTTCTAAAGCATGTTTAGAATGGCAGATGCCTCTTGTTGCAATGCTTTACTATAGAGGCCCTGAAGTTAAAAATCCATTTGACCCTGATGCAATAGCCCACATTGCAAGGCTTGGAGCAGAGCTTGGGGCAGATATTGTAAAAGTTCCTTATACAGGAAGCCCTGAAACATTTAGAAAAGTAGTTGAAGGCTGTCCTGTGCCTGTTGTAATAGCCGGAGGACCAAAAGTTAACTCAGATGAAGAGCTTTTAAAAATGGTTTATGATGCCGTTGTTGTTGCAGGTGGTGCTGGTCTTTCCATTGGAAGAAATGTATTCCAGCATAGAGATGTAGCAAAGATAACTAAAGCATTATCTGAAATTGTTCACAATAATATAACTGTTGAAGAAGCTTTAAAAATCTTATCTGAATAAAAAAAAGGGGCTTTTAGCCCCATCATTTAATCTTCAAGTGTTGATGTATCTCCAAGAGGCATTCCAAGTTCTTTAGCCTTTAGAACCCTTCTCATAATCTTTCCACTTCTTGTTTTTGGAAGTTTTTCAACAAATTCTATCTCATCGGGAACTGCCAATGCCCCAAGCTCATGCCTAACATGCATTTTTATATCTTTTGCAAGGCTTTCAGAAGGCTCATATCCCTGTTTTAGTATTACAAAAGCCTTTATAGATTCTCCTTTTATTTCGTGAGGCTTTCCTATTACTGCTGCTTCAGCTACAGCTGGATGTGACACAAGAGCACTTTCAACTTCAGCAGTTCCAATTCTGTGCCCTGAAACATTTATAACGTCATCTGCCCTTCCAAGGATCATTATATATCCATCTTCATCTTTAGTTGCCATATCTCCTGCAAAGTAGTATTTACCAATTTCTGACCAGTACTTTTCAAATCTTTCAGGTTCTCCCCAGCAAGTCCTTAATGCTGAAGGCCAAGGTTTTTTAATAACAAGATAACCAACTTTATTTGGTTCTACAGGTTTTCCTTCTTTATCTACAACATCTGCTTCTATTCCAAAAAATGGTTTTCCAGCTTTTCCTGGCTTTTGAGGGTATGCAGGAACTGTTGTTATCATATGTCCTCCTGTTTCTGTCTGCCACCATGTATCAACAATAGAACACTGTCCTCTTCCAATATTTTCATAGTACCATATCCATGCTTCTGGGTTTATCGGTTCTCCTACCGAACCTAATATTCTTAAAGATGATAAATCATACTTCTTAGGCCATTCTTCCCCATATTTCATAAACAATCTAACTGCTGTAGGTGCCGTATAGAATATATTTACTTTATATTTTTCAACTATAGACCACCATCTGCCAGGATCTGGATGATCAGGAGCTCCTTCTGCAATTACAGAAGTTGTTCCAACAGATAAAGGACCATAAACCATGTAGCTATGTCCTGTAATCCATCCCGGATCAGCAGTACACCAGAAAATATCATCCTCGTGGATATCAAAAACATATTTTGTTGTTACATGTGTATAAAGGTTATATCCTCCTGTTGTGTGCAGAACTCCTTTAGGTTTTCCTGTAGAACCTGATGTGTAAAGTATGAAAAGCGGGTCTTCTGCATCCATAATTTCAGGTTCACAATGAGTAGATTTATCTTTTATCCACTCGTTAAAATCGATTTCCTTCTCTTCAAGTTCAAACTCATCTCCTTCTCTTTGTAAAACTACAATATTTTCGACAAAATTAAGCCCATCTACTGCTTCATCAACTACAGATTTAAGGTCTATTTTCTTACCTCTTCTTTTTGTCCATGTTGAAGTTATAACAACTTTTGCTTTTGCATCTTCTATTCTCATTCTAAGGGCATTTGAGCTAAATCCCGCATAAACTACAGAATGTATAGCCCCTATCCTTGCACATGCAAGCATTGACGCTAATTGCTCAACCACAAGAGGCATATATATTACAACTCTATCACCTTTTTTAACTCCAAGTTCTTTTAATCCATTTGCTATTTTATTTACAAGGTCTAAAAGTTCCCCGTAGGTGTACTTTTTCTCATTTCCATCTTCATCAACCCATATATATGCGAGTTTATTTCTTCTGCCGTTTTCAACATGTCTATCAAGACAGTTGTACGTAATATTTAATTTTCCTCCAATAAACCACTGATACTTTGGATAATTCCACTCAAAAACCTTATCCCATTTCTTAAACCAGTGAAGCTCTTTTTCTGCAATATCAGCCCAAAAATCCTCAGGATTTTCAATAGAGCGTTTATACATTTCATCAAATTCTTCTTTTGTAATAAGTGCCTTTTCTAAAACTCTTTGCGGCGGCTGGTAAACTTTATTAACTTTTAATAAAATTTCGTTTTTTTCCGACATGTCAGTCCTCCTTGATTTTTATAGTTATAATTATAAATTTTCTCATTTTTAACATAAAATTTTGTGATATATATTAGGTTGAAAAACAAAAGGAGATAAGAATGGATTATATAAAAAAGGCTAAGGAGTTTTATATAAATGAAATAAATGATTACCAGTTTTATAAACTTCTTGCTGAAAAAGTAAAAGATAAGGAACTTAGGAAAAACTTAATTAGAATTTCCGAAATGGAAAAAAGACACGCAGAATTTTGGAAAATGTTTTTAGAAAGCAGAGGGGAAAAACTTCCAGAAGTTAAAACCTCAAAAATTAGAGAAACCTTTGCTCTTATACTTAATAAACTTACAAATCCGGCAGTAGTTGTTTCTTTTTTAGAACTTGGAGAAGCTGGTGGAGTAAAAGAGTATTATGAGTTTTTAAAATCAGATAACTTAACAGATGAAGAAGAAAAAATACTAAAAAATATAATAATTGATGAAATTCAGCACGAAACATTCTTTGCAAAAGAAGCAGAAAGATTTGGTCTTTCAAATGTAAGGGATTTTGTTCTCGGCATGAACGACGGTCTTGTTGAAATACTTGGTGCTGTTACTGGTCTTTCTGCAGTTTATGTAAATAATCCTTTAATGGTTGCAATATCTGGTTCTATTGTTGGAATAGCTGGGGCTCTTTCTATGGGAATTGGGGCTTATATATCAGTTCGTTCTCAAAAACAGGTAAATCAATCTAAAAATGAGAAAATTAAAATACTCTTTGACGTATCTCCAGAAAAAGCGTTAGATGAGCTTGAAGATTACTTGAATGAATTAAACCTTCCTAAAAACGTAATAAAAAAAGTTCTTGAAAATGTTGAAGATAAAAAGGCACTTGCAAAACTTTTAATAAAAGAAGATGATGAAAATGAAATAAAATCAGGTCTTTTTACAGGATTTGCTTACTTAGTTGGAGTTTTATTCCCTGTAATGCCTTATTTCTTTGCCCCATCTTCTTTAATTGCACTTCCATTTAGTATTTTATTTGCAGGACTTGCCCTTGCAACTGTTGGCTTATTTATAGCAATGTTCTCCGGAATAAACGTTAAAAAGAAAATAATGGAAATGGTTGTGGCAGGATTTTCTGCAGCTGGACTTTCTTATTTGTTTGGAAAGGTAATACAGGTAGTTTTTGGAATAGATGTAGATGTTTAATAAAAGGGGCTTAAAGCCCCTTAAGATTTATAATACAGATTTTAAAGTATTTACTACTTCGTCGTAGTTTGGTTCTTCTGTAATTTCAGGAACAATTTGCTTATAGCAAACATTTCCATTAGGGTCAACGATAAATACAGCTCTTGCTAAAATTCCTTTTAAAGCACCTTCAGCAATTAAAACGCCGTATTTTTCTAAATCTCTATATCTAAAGTCTGACGCAACAGTAATGTTTCCAATGTTAAAAGATTCACAGAATCTTTTTTCTGCAAATGGAAGATCCATAGAAACAACAGTTACATCAACATCAAGACCTACTAGTTTTTCGTTAAATTCCTTAGTTTCTTTTTCGCAAACAGGTGTATCAAGTGATGGAACAGTTATGATAACCTGATATTTTCCTTTTGCTCCACCAATTACTTTTTCAGATAAATCTGATGCAACAACAACAGCCTCAGGAGCTTTGTCTCCTACATTTAATTCTGGTCCTGCAAGTGCTACAGGGTTTCCTTTTAAATTTACAGTTGTAGCCATTAAACTACCTCCTTAAGTTTTATTTTCTTAAAAAAAGTTTATAAAAAAATCAAACAGCGTTATATGATTTTTTTCACTTTAACAATGTTAAATTTTTATGTTGAATTAACATTTTTATTAAGTTAAAATTAACAAAAATTAAACACAAAGGGGATGCAAAATGAACAAAAAACTTATTTCGTCTTTATTTGTTCTCAGTTCTATTTCATTTGCACAAGAAACATTTAAAATTGAAGAAATAACAACAGCAACAAGGACAAATGAAAAATTAACCGATGTTCCTATCAGGGTAGATAAAGTTGATAAAAAAGAGATAGATATTGACAAACCTTATCATCCTAAAGAAACTTTAAACTCCATTCCAGGAGTATTAATAACACAGGTTGCGGCTGCTTTAGGTCATGCAACAGCAATAAGACTTCCGATAAATTACAGTCCTTATTATCTTTATTTACAAGATGGAATCCCTGTTCAATCTACAGGATTTTTCAATCATAATGCTTTATGGTGGACTACATATGCAACATCTTTTAACTCCGTTGAAATATTAAAGGGAATTGGAACAGCAATTTATGGTTCTGATGCTATAGGTGCAGTTGTTAACATAAAAAGTGAAAATCCCTCCTGGAAGTTAAAAAGAGACTTTTATATAGAAGGTGGAAGTTATGGATTTATTAGAACAAAGTTAGGAATTTCTAACTCTTTAAATGATAATACAGCGTACCTTTTAAAAGGTTCCTATATGCAAAGTGATGGATGGAGAGATAAAACAGATTACAAGAGAGGAGAAATTTTAACTAAACTGGAAACATTTTTAGATGAAAGCTCTATTTTAAAAACAAGTTTTATACTTAACAAGTTGGACGCACACATGGCAGGCTATCTGGATAAAACCACATTTGAGACTAATCCTGAAGATTCGGGACTTCCTCCAGACTTAGATAATCCATATAGAAAGGTAACAATGGCAAGACTTTCTTTTAACTATGAAAAACAGCTGGGAAAAAATTTATTAAATATAATTCCTTATGTAAGGTTTAATCAAAATAAGTACGTTGCAACATGGATACCAAAAGCATATCCAGAAAGAGATTCAAAGACTTACACTGTAGGAATAATGAATAAATATCAGTTTAAAAACTTTTTAGGAAAAACTTTTGTAGGACTTGATTTTGAATATACAAAAGCAGATAGCCATTACTTCCAAATAAGACCCACAACTACTATTTACGGTAAACTTTATCCACAGGGAGATATTTATAAATACGATGTAGATTTTATAAATGTAGCTCCATACATTCACCATGAAAAATGGATAAAAAAACTAAAAATTTCTTTAGGTTTAAGATATGACTACGCAAAATACGATTATGATAATAAGTTAACTGCAGGGGCTTTTGGTGTATGGTATAGACCAGATGACAGAACAGATGAATTTTCCCACTTTAGCCCAAAAGCAGGACTTGTTTACTTGATAAACTCTAACAACTCCGTATATGCAAGATATGCAAATGGATTTAGAATTCCTCAGGCAGGAAGAGTTTATGAGTTAAAAACAAAAAACAAAGAATATAAATTAGACCCTGAAATCGCAGACCAATATGAAATTGGATACAGAAGTTTTCACAAAAAGTTTACTTTTGATGTTAGTTATTACTATATGACAATAAAAGACCAGATAGTAACAAACAGGGATGCAAATACGGGACTAACTTACAGGGTAAATGCAGGAAAAACGGAACATAAAGGAGTAGAGATTGGAATAACTTTAAAACCTATAAAAGATTTAAAGATAAGAGGGTCTTACTCTTACTCTATTCATAAATATTTAGACTACAAAACTTCCGGAAAAGTTTACGATGGAAAATATATGGCTATGGCACCTAAAAATTTAGGTAATTTAAGATTAATTTATTCTCCAAGATATCTAAAAGGATTTTCTTCCGAACTTGAACTTCAGTATGTTGGTTCTTACTACATGGACGACTTAAACACAAAAAAATATAGTGGGTATAAGATTTATAACTTAAAAGCTGAATACAAGATAAAGAAAAAATACAGAATTTTTGGGAAAATCCTCAATTTAACAGATAAAAAATATGCAGAAACTGCAAACATAAGCTATGGAAAAGAAAGATACAGACCAGGAATGCCAAGAACGTTCTATGCTGGATTTGAAATGGTATGGTAAAAAGGCTTCATAAATGGGCAGGGATCATATCTGCCCTCTGGCTTTTTATTCTATTTTTTACAGGTTTACTTTTAAATCATGAAAATAACTGTCATAGTTTAGATTTTTTATGGGATATACAAATACCGAAAAAATTTTTTAGTGATTTTTCTATAAAGAAAAACAAAAACAGAGATATTACGTCTTATAAAATTTTTAAGGATAATATATTTATAGGTTCACTAACAGGATTTTATGTAAACGATAAAAAAATTTTAGATAAAAGGGTTTACAAAATTGAACCGTATAGAGAAAAAAATAAAGAAACTTATGAAACGCTATTTTTAGCTACAGATGATGGAATTTACGTTTATAAAGATAAAAAGGTATATATATTTCTTTTAAAAGGTAAGAACATAACATCAATATCTGTAAATTATCCATTTATTTATGCTGTAGAAGATAAAAAAAACATCTATAAAATAGATTTAAATAAAAACAAAATAGAAAAAATAAATTTAGATTTAAAACCTGCGGATAATATCAAAATAAATAGATTTGTTAGAGATTATCATTATGGAAGAGGATTATTCGTCAATCCTTATTCTGCTTATTTAAATGATTTATTTTCAGTATTTTTTATTTTTACAATAATTTCCGGAACAATTTTATTTTTCAAGAAAAAAGTTAAAAAAAATATAATAAAAAGAATTTCCTATAAAATTCACATTACAAAATTAAACTATCTATTTTTTTTATTTATCCTTCTTTTAATAACTACAGGTTTATTAATAAATAGACCTTATCTTTATAAAGATATAACAAGAATAGAAGTTCCAACATCTATTTTCCCACCCATATATCACAACCCTGAAAAAGATATATGGGATATAGATTTTGATGGGAAAAATTTAAGAATTGGTACAAGATTTGGAGTTTATAAAGGCTATTTGTTAGAAACAGCTGGTTTTGCTTACAAACTTCGAAGAATAGAAGATAATCTGTATATATCTGGAATGGGTGGCCCAAACAAAGTTTTAAAAAATGGAGAATGGGAAATTTTAAGGATAAAAAAACATATGCCTATAGACTTTATAAAAATGAATGGGAAAATTAAAGCAATCTCTAAAAAAGATATAAAATTAAAAAGGGATAGACTTCCCCTTTATACCTTTTTATTATCATTTCATGATGCTTCTATCTTCGGAGAAGGCTTTTTAATTTTAAATGATATATTTTCAATTCTTTCCATATTTATAATACTTTCTGGAATTTATTTACTTTTTCCTAATTTTAAACCAAATACCGGCCACAATTAGAATTACAAATATTCCTGCTAAAACCTGTCCCCATGCACCTATTAATACAAGTTTGTGCAATATACTATTATGTCTTTCTTTATCTATCTTTATATCTGAAACCTCTTTTATGTGATATAAAAGATTTACAGCTAAATCTCCTTCAGGTATCTCCTGATGGCAGGACATACAAACTCCTCTTCTATCAAGCTTACTTCTTTCTTCATTACTTAAAGGTCTTGAAAGTTTTAGGTGATGTCCTACAGTTTGAAGTTGTTTTCCATCTTCTGTAACAATTTTTGACCAGTCATATTTTAAGTTTGGAATGGAGTTTATTTGAGTTTTAAATATTTTTGGTATTATCTTTCCATCTGCAGTCATTAGATCAACTATATAAGGCTGGCTTGGATCTGCATAATCATCCCCTTCGTCTATGCCGTATCCCATGGATTTTGGATTTGTATGACAGCTTTCACAACTTCTTGCCTCTTTCGTTATAGTATGGGGCTGAACAGGAGACACATCTATTGCAAGCTGTCCTTCTTTTCCTGCTCCTTCAACATTTGGAATTTTAAATATGTGGTTTAAAAGGAGGGGTTTCCCATCTTTTCCTATTACGGTTACAGTAGTTTGACATCCGGGAATAGCCGGAGAGATTCTTCCTTCTCCGTTCTGAACAAGTATAGGGTCCTCCCATCTTAAATAACTTCTTGTTTCTTTAACTTTTCCTTCTACCATATGTTTTTCAAATGCTTTTTTATCTCCAAAAATCACAGCCCTTGCATCTGCAGTAAGACCATGCTCATCTACATCATGTCCCATTGCTACCCAGTCAAGATGTTTTTCTCCTTTTGAGTAATCTATTTTTATATGACATCCGTAGCACTGGGGAGCCCATTTTGCGTGGCAGGCATAACACTCCATTCTTTCCATATGGGCTTTCACATGAACCATTGCAACCATAGCTTCTGTATTAAGTTTTCCTTCTTCTAATAAAAGTTTTAAAGGCTCAAGCTCTAAATCTTTTCCACCAGCTGTATGAACTATTACTTTATTCCCTTTTTTAACAACATTTCCAAATGGATTTCCTCTTGCAGTTAATAAATATCCATCTTCAGCTGGATAAATAGTGCCTTTTTTCATAAAATCAAGCAGTTTCTTCACTACTCCTCTTGGCTTTCCTTCTGCAGGCTTTTCTGAATATTCATCTGAATATCCAAGTGGAAGTTCCCAAGGATATTTATCAGGAGTCCCGTGGCAGTCCTGACATTCAACTTCAACAGGTGCAAGGGTTGTTCCAACTAAATTTCCATCACTGTGAACATCTAAAGATGTATGACAGTCCTGACACAGCATTCCTTTTTTCATATGAATATCTGCGTGAAGGTGTAAATAATGTTTTGTGTGAAGTTTCGGCTGGTCAGATCCATCATCTTGAAATGGGGAACTGTAAGCTGTTTCCATTAACCCTTGAAAAGAAGTTCCTATTCTTTTTCCTCTATCGTGGCAGGTCGTACAGGTTTCAACAGGAATTCCTGAATAAGTTATGCCGTGTATTTTTACTTTCGCGTCTCTTGTTGCCTGTATCTGGTGGGTTAAAAGCCAGCCTCTTTTATTTTTAGGAATTGTAGGGTCATTTCCTTCATAAAAGCCTTCATTTGAGTAAGGAATATGACACGCAGAACATCCAAGCCCTCTATAATCTCCTCTTTTCTGTCTTCCTTTGTTTCCTGTATGACATCTCTGGCATTCTGTTCTTAAATATGTATACGCTGCAAGCTGGGGATTTTTTTTAACTTCTTCAGGTGTAGGTGCTTTTGGCAGTGTTGTCATTTTTTCCGGATATACTTGAGGATTTAGTTTTTTTAGCTTTTCTATGTATTTTTTATACTGCTCTGTACCAAGTGTTTCATGTATATCTAATGTATGAACGTCGTAGTTTCCTATTTTATGCATATACCCCTCAAGACCTCCAAATCCCCATAAAGTCCCCTGTATTTTTCCTGCTTCCGTAAACATTAAAGAAGTTTTTTGAGTTTTCACTTTTTTGGGGTGGCACATGCCACAGGTATATTTATTTATCCAAGGACTTCCCGGATCAGGATAGAAGTTCTGAGGTCCTTTTAAAATCCCGTGGTGAGTTTTTATACCTTCTATAAATGCTTTTATACTCCCTTTGTGAGCTTCTTCTTTTGTTTTTCCTTCAGGGTTCCCACCGTGGCAAACTATACAGCTGTTATCTGGATAGCCTGCCTTTTCTGCCACTTCATATATTTCCTTCATCATTTCAGAGTTTGGATCTCTAATATCTTCAATACCATTATGACACTTTAGACAGTTATTTTGTGCATATGAGTTTGTATAAAGGGTGAAAAATAGACCTAAAAATATAAAAACTTTTTTCATAATATTGCCCCATAAAAATTAAGCTATACTATAAAAAGTATATATTAAAAAAAGAGGTGCAAAAATGTTTTCTATATTAACCAAAATATGGATTTTCTTATTTGTAGCTGCTGTTTTAGCAATATCTTTAGTATTCTCAGTTTTTCTATTCGCAGCAGTTTTAGTTATCGCTGCAATTACTATTCCTTATGTTTACTATCTTAAATGGAAAGCAAAAAAAGAAATGAAAAAAATAGAAAAAGACTGGATAGAGGTAGAATACACCTGTGAACCTGAAAAAGAGCTTAAAGATAAGTTTTAGGATATATTTGAAAGTTTTTTAAACACTTCAAAGACTGCTGAAAAATCTAAATCTGAAAGATTATTTGCTTTTGCGCTATTGTAAAACTCTCTAGAAGTAGAAGTAAATTGTGAAGCTACTCCCAGCTTATTTGCAACATCTAAAGCATATGATAAGTCTTTATGAATAAGATTAACAGAAAAATGGGTTGAGTAATCCTCATTTAAGAGTTTTTCTTTTTTTGCATCTAAAACCATAGATTTTCCGGCACCATTTTCAAGAACTTTTAAAGCCAGTTTCTCATCAATACCAGCTTTCTTTACAAATGAATAAGCTTCACACAAAACATTTAAAAATGAACCTAAAACAGTATTATTTATAAGCTTCATAGTTGATGCCATACCATAATCACCCATATAAAATATCTCTTTTCCAAGTACTGAAAATATATCGAGGTTGTTTTTATAAGTGCTTTCATCTCCGCTTACAACTATTGTTAATAGTCCCTTTTGAGCTGGTACAACACTGCCTATAACCGGAGCTTCTAAAAAATCTGACCCTTTTGTTATAAGCATTTCAGCAACTTTTTTTGCTGTTTCAGGATGGATAGTAGTCATATCAATAAAAAGTTTGTCCTTTATATCAAATTGAACAATTTTTGAGTAAATATCAAGAACAGAATTTGAATCAAAAAGCATTGTTATAATAATTTCTCTGTCTTTTATAAGTTCTTCCAATGTCTCAACATAAGGAAGTCCGCTATTTTTTGCTTTTTCAATAGTTCTATTCCAAACTTTAATATCAAATCCTGCATTTTTTAAATTTGTAGCCATAGGAAGGCCCATGTGACCAAGACCGATCCAGCCAACTTTCTTAGCCAAATTATTTTCCTCCTTCACCTTTTACAGGTTGACTTACAGGAACATTATCTGGAATTTCATGAATTACTGTTTTCTTAGTTTCGTAATGATTTATTAAAGAAAGTGCAAGAACGAGAGCTAGAAAAATTCCTCCTAGCCAATAAGTTAGCTTTGTCAAAAATGTAGTAGCTCCTGCTCCCAAAACTGCAGCAGCTGCCCCCGAACCAAAGACAGCTCCGATTTCAGAACCTTTTGTTTTCTGCATTAGTATTAAAATAACAAGTAAAATTCCATCTATTACCAGCAAAATAGATAATATTGTATATAAAAGTTCCAAATTAAACCTCCAGTACTTTTGTGATAATTTTATAAAATCTATTCGGGTCTAAACTTGCAGATCCTACCAAAAATCCATTAACATTTGGTTGTTTTATAAGATCAGAAGCATTGTTTTCATTCACACTTCCACCATATAATATTCTTGTTTTATCATCATTTCCTTTAGACATTTCATTTATTAAACTTCTGATAAATTTGTGAACTTCTTCAGCTTGCTCAGGAGTAGCATTTTTTCCTGTTCCAATTGCCCAAACCGGCTCATAAGCTATATCTAAGAACGGCATATCTTTTTCTATTCCTGCAAGACCTTTTCTTATTTGCGCTTCAACAACATTTAAAGTTTTTCCAAGTTCTCTTTCTTCTAATGTTTCACCAACACATAATATAGGTCTTAATCCATGTTCTATAGCTGAAAACATCTTTTTATTTATAAGCTCATCTTTTTCACCAAAAATATGTCTCCTTTCTGAATGTCCTAGAATCACATAATCAACTTCAAGTTCGTTAAGCATTAATGGAGATATTTCTCCTGTATATGCTCCCTTTTCTTCATAGTACATATTTTGAGCGCCGAGCTTTACATTATACTCACCTTCTTTTTTAGCAGCATCTAGCTTTATTGAAGCTGAGGAAAGAGCTGTGAAAGGCGGGGCTATCATTATTTCAACTTCAAATAAGTCTTTAACTGAAGGTAAAAAAAGTTCTAAATATTCAAGTGTATCAGTTACAGTTTTATTCATTTTCCAGTTTGCAGCAATTAGATATTTCATACTATTCCCCTAAATGTCTTATTTCTTTGTTAACTATATTTTCATTTTCATCAAGTTCATAAACTATCGGTGTTCCAGTTGGAATTTCCACTTTTATAATTTCATCTGGACCTAATTTCTCAAGATACATAACTATACTTCTCAAAGAATTTCCATGGGCAACAACTAAAACGTCTCTTCCATCTTTTATATCACCCATTATAGCCCTTTCTAAAAATGGTATAGTCCTTTCAGCTGTATCTTTTAAAGATTCTCCTTCAGGTGGTGGAATATCATAACTTCTTCTCCATAAATGAACAATCTCTTTTCCCCATTTTTCTCTTGCTCTATCTTTATTCAAGCCTTGTAAAGCTCCGTAATGTCTTTCATTTAAAGCCTGATCTTTTATTACTGGAATTAAAAGTCCAATTGTTTCAAGTATAATTCTAAGAGTTTCTTGAGCCCTTGTAAGCATTGAGGTATACGCAACATCAAATCTAATATCTTTTAAAAGCTCACCTGCTTTATAAGCTTCCTCTTTTCCTTTTTCTGTAAGCGGTACATCTATCCATCCTGTAAATCTATTTTGTAAGTTCCAAACAGACTGTCCGTGTCTAACTAAAACAAGTTTAGGCATTTTTACCCCCTAAAAACTATTTTTAACTATTATACTACCCAAGGAGAGCTTCCACAAAATTCTCAGGGTCAAAAGGTTGAAGGTCTTCTATATCCTCACCAACTCCTATAAACTTTATAGGTATTTTTAATTTTTGACATATAGGAATAAGAACTCCACCTTTCGCAGTCCCATCAAGCTTTGTAATTACAATACCTGTAACATCTGTAGCCTGTTTAAAAACTTCCGCCTGCTTTATGGAATTTTGACCTATTGTTCCATCTAAGACTAAAAGTGTTTCACAAGGCTGATTTGGAGAAAATTTTTGAATAGTTTTTTTAATTTTTTGAAGTTCTTTCATTAAATGTTCTTTTGTATGGAGTCTTCCAGCTGTATCAACTAAAACTATATCATCTCCTCTTGCTTTTGCAGAATTTACAGCATCATAAACAACAGCTGCTGGATCTGCTCCTGCCTGATGTTTAACAATACGAGCTCCAACTCTATCGGCCCAGACCTCAAGCTGTTCAATAGCTGCTGCTCTAAATGTATCAGCTGCAGCTAAAACTACTGATTTACCCTCTCTTTTTAAAAGAGCTGCAAGCTTACCTACTGTAGTTGTTTTTCCACTTCCATTAATACCTAAAAACAAAATAACGTCAGGTTTTTCACCAATTAAATTTAACTGCCCTCTGCAGCAGCTCAAAATTTCCACAAGTTTTTCTTTTAAAAGCTGTTTTAACTGCTCACCATCTTTTATTTTTCTTTTTTTGCTTTCTTTTTTTAAAAAATCTATTATTTCTTCTGTTGCTTCTACTCCAACATCTGCTTTCAAAAGTGCAAATTCTACTTCTTCAAATAAAGATTCATCTATGCTTCTTGCAAAATTTAGTACAGATAAACTTTCGGAAAGCTGTTTTTTTGTTTTATTAAGACCTTTTTTTAATCTATCAACTACAGATTTAAACATATTTAACCTCTGGGAAATTTGCATTTAGAAATTTATGTACTTATTATAAAATATAAACTGACGAAAATATAAATGAAATTTTATTACGGAGGGAAAGATGAAAAATTTTGCCATTATTATATCTTCTCTAATACTAATAAGCAGTTCAGTTTTTGCAGAAGAAACAGTCACCGAATTGCTAGATGAAGCGCAAAATTCTGTAAAAATGGCATTTGAAGCAAATAGTGATAAAAAATCTCCTTATGAATATGCAAAAGCTATAACTTTCTATGAGATTGCAAAAGAGGAAACTTCAAAGCTTAATGTAGAAGCAGGAAAAGCAGCTGCTTTAAAATCTATTGAATGGGCTTTAAGGGCTATATCAAATGCTTACATGGGAGGAGAAAAATGAGAGCTTTTTTAATAACATTAGCTATATCTGCAGTTTCATTTGCTTCCGTTAATGAACTTGATGATAAATTAAAAAAACTTTATTCATTACATGCTTTAGAATGTGCACCTGAGGAACTTGGAAAAGCTGAAAGTTATATTGAAACGTTAAAAGGATTAAAGATAAAAGAAGATGGAGAAATAAAGAAAGTAAGTGTAAGTGATATAGATAAATTAATATATGAAAATAAAGCTAGAATTTATCTTGCAAAAGCAGAAAAAAAAGTGTTTAGTGATATAGATAATGATGGAACTCCATGTTACAAAGAAATAGAAGATGGAACTAACCCATTTGTCTCAGACAAAAGATATGTAAAGGTTAAAAAACCTGAAAAAGTTACTAAGGTAAAAAAAGAAAAGAAACCAGAATTTAAACCTTTAAAAACCCATGCAAGAATACATTTTGAATTTGATAGTGCAAAGGTAAAAAAAGAATATCTACCTTATCTTAATGTCATTTCAAGATATTTAAAAACACATAAAAACTTAAAAGTAAAAATAATAGGATACACAGATAGTATAGGACCTAAATCTTATAACAATAAACTTGCACTTAGAAGGGCAAAAGCTGTAAAAAATTATCTAATTAAAATGGGTGTTAATCCAAATAGAATTGAAATAGTAGGAAAAGGTAAAGAAGATTATTTATTTGACAATAAAACCAAATTAAACAGATTTACAAACAGAAGAGCAGAATTTTTCGTTATGGAAACAAAGTAAGGAGATAAATTGGCATCTGGAAGGACACATGACATAATAAATTTAATTGCTTTACCTCCGATTGTTTATTATTTATCTCCTTCAGATTTTCCTTTTTTTGTTGGAGGATATATGGCTGGAACATTTTTTTTAACTCCAGATGTTGATACATATCACTCTAAGCCTGTAAAAAGATGGAAATTTTTAAAATTTATATGGAAGCCATACACTAAATTTTCAAAACATAGGGGAATATCTCATATACCTTTTTACGGCTCTTTAACAAAGCTACTTTATTTGCTGATAATATTTTACATAGTATACTTTGGAGTAGTTTTTGGGTTAAATTATATAGGAATAAAAACCACTATTATCAATTTAAATGAAAACAATCTAAAAGAACTGCTTTTAAATATTCATACAATTTCCTTTCTGATGGGGTTATTTATGGCTGAAATCATGCACATTTTAGTTGATATAGTTTATTCTTCATTAAAAAAGGTGAAGTTGATTAGATGAAATTCAGCCCTATACCTCTTTTTAGAGTTTTTGGAATACAAATTAATTTAGATTATAGTTGGTTTATAGTTTTTTTATTAATCACATTTACTTTGGCAGAATATTTTTATCCTTATTTTTATCCAAACTATTCAGCTATTATTTACTGGCTATTTGGAGCTATATCTGCAATTCTTTTATTTGCATCTGTACTACTTCATGAATTATCACACTCTTTAGTAGCGCTAAAATTTGGTATACCTGTTAAGGAGATAAACCTTTTCATTTTCGGTGGTGTAGCTATGATTGAGGAAGAAGCCCATTCTCCAAAAGAAGAGTTTCTTATAGCAATAGCTGGCCCTTTAATGAGTTTTTCTTTAGGGATATTCTTTTTAATTTTGGTTCTTTTATATCCTGTAGATGACATATTTAATGGGCTTATAAATTATTTAATGTATGTAAATTTTATAATTGGATTTTTTAATCTTATACCTGCTTTTCCTTTAGATGGAGGGAGAATTTTAAGGTCTATACTTTGGAGAAAAAAAGATTTATTAACTGCTACAAAAATAACCTCAACTCTTGGTAAGTATTTTGGATATTTTTTAATTTTCATAGGAATTCTTTATATAATTCAGGGAAATTTTGTCAATGGCGGATGGTCAATACTCCTTGGAATGTTTATAACTCAGGCTGCAAAAGTTTCATATGAAGAATCAAAACTTTCTTACGTGCTGTCAAAATACAAAGTCGAGCAGTTTATGACAACTTTAAAACCACTTTTTTACAACAGTCCAGTAAATGAGCTTATAGATTTTTACCAACCTTTTTACCACATAAATTATTTTCCGGTTATTGGCAAGGACGGGCGTTTTTACATTGTAGATATTAACGAAATTAAAAATAAAGAAGGAACCCTGGAAAAATACTTGGAAGATATAAAATGTTTTGTATCTCCATACGATAGCTTATTTAAAGCACTTAAAATAATGAACAAATGTAATATGGATGAACTTCCAGTTATATATAAAAATACTTTCCTTGGTATAATAAAAAGAAGCCAAATTGAAAACCTTTTAGAAAATATGTTGCTAGGAGAAAAGATATAAATGAAATTTAAAATACTGTTATTAACATTTTTTGGTCTTTTTATAACTGCATGTCAGGAACTTCCCCCTGAAGCCTATTTAATTGATAAATATAAAATACAAGGTAAAGTTTATATTGATGACAAAATTAAAAATCAGTGTAAAGGTACTCTTTTTATAATTGTTAGAAAAGGTTCTTCTCCACAGCCTTTAGCAGTAAAAAGGTCTTTACATCCGGATTTTCCATATGATTTTACAATTACACCTGCAGATGTTTTAATGCCTGAAAGAGCGAACGAATTTGAAGGTGAGCTTATACTTATGGCAAGAATATCAAAATCAGGAAGTCCCATGCCTCAAAAAGGGGACTGCGAATCAGATGCACTTGTAGTAAATGCAGGTGATAAAGACATAAAATTACTTATAAAGAATATAGTCAAATGAAAGTATCGATATTAATAACAGGTTCGGAATTTACTAAAGGTTTAAAACAGGACAAAAACGGTCCTTATATTGCCAAAAAATGCTTTGAAAAAGGGCTAAATGTTTCCTCAATAATAATAACTTCAGATGAACAGTATGAAATTGAAACTTATTTAAAGATTGCTCTGGATAAATCTGATATTGTTTTCATTTCAGGTGGGCTTGGTCCTACTGAAGATGATAAAACAAGAGTAGCAGTATCAGAAGCTTTAGGAGTGCCTTTAGTTTATAATGAAGAATGGCTGAAAAAGTTAAAAGAAAGATATAAAGAAACTGGAAAAGAGTTTTCTCAAGAAAGAAAAAAAATGGCACAAATTCCTTTTAGGGCAAAGCCTATTGAAAATCCTATTGGTAATGCCCTTGGATTTATCAAAGTTCTTAATGACGTACAAAAAGCTGTAATAGCTCTTCCAGGTGTCCCATCAGAAATGAAATTAATGCTCTATAAGGCTTTTGAATATCTTCAGCTACACCAGCAAAAAGGATTTGTTCATATTTTTAGAACATACGGTAAAGATGAAGTAGAAATTGATGAGATACTAAAAGATATTGATAAAAAAATATTAAATGCCTCACCTTACGGAATAGATATTTATATATGGGAAGATAATGAGCTTTTTCTAGAAAATAAAGTAAGAGTAATTAAAGAAAGGCTTGGAAATTTAATTTACTCTGAAGATGAAACTCCAATAGAAGAAGTTGTAGGAAAACTTCTAAAAGAAAAAGGTCTAACCTTATCTACAGCTGAATCTTCGACAGGAGGTTTAATCGCATCAAGAATAGTAAATGTTCCAGGAAGTTCAGCTTATTTTATGGGAAGTGTTGTAGCTTACTCAAATGAAGTTAAAGAAAATTTGCTTAAAGTTTCAAAACAAGATTTAGAAAAATACGGGGCAGTAAGCAAGCCAGTTGCAGAGCAAATGGCAAAAGGTGTTAAAAACTTATTAAAAACAAATATTTCTTTAAGTGATACTGGTATTGCTGGTCCTACTGGAGAAACTCCAGAAAAGCCTCTTGGACTTCATTACATTGCACTGGCTGTACCTGATAAAACTCAAGTTGAAAAAGTTATATTTAAAGGAAATAGAAATGATGTAAGGTTAAGAGTTTCCCAGCATGCTTTAAATATGCTCAGACTTTATTTAACTATATAGCCACTTCTACCCTATTTCTACCCCCTTCTTTTGCTTTATATAGTGCCATATCAGCCCTTACAATAAAATCTTCAGGTTTTTCATCAGGCTCCAGCTGTGCAACTCCCAAACTAATCGTAACTTTACCAACTGTAGGAAATTTATGGTTTTCTACAGCCTGTCTTAATTTTTCTGCAAGCTTTTTGGCACCTTCAAGATTAGTTTCAGGTGCTAATATAACAAACTCTTCACCTCCCCATCTTGCTGCAAAATCTGTTTTTCTTATGTTTTTCTTAATTATATTAGCTAGCTCTTTTAAAACTTCATCTCCAACTTTATGACCGTATGTATCATTAATCTTTTTAAAATGGTCTATATCAAATATAATTAATGATAGAGGTCTTTTATATCTTTTTGCTCTTTGAATTTCCTGTTGTAAAACCTCATTAAATTTTCCTTTATTATAAAGTCCAGTCAGTCTGTCCGTTTCTGATAAATAACGGAATTTTTCCACGTCTTTTAGAAAAACATAAATAAAAAATCCAAGGAGAGCAGAAAGTAAGAAAGATAAAGTTAAGTTCATATAAAATGATTTTAGGATTATAGGATAGGTATTATCTTTAGAATATCTAACTAAATAACCTATTAAAACTTTGTTTAAATTAAAAACAGGAATAAATGTGATTAAATAAAAATTTCCTTCATTGTTATAAATAAAAGAAAAAGGTTTTTCTTTACCTAAAAATGAACGAACCTTATCTTTTAATCTCTTATTTATATAAGTAACAGGTATATCCTTTATTTGAATGTCTTCATAATAATAATTTTCTGATAAATTAGACGGAATAATTGATTTTATTATCCCAGCTTTTAACCTCAATAATCCAACATCTTTTTTAAGTAAAAATAAATATGTATCATCAAAAATATAATTTAAATCCTTCTGAGCAGCAGAAAATGGAACAGAAAAGTAAAGATTTCCTAAATATTTATTCTTATATTTTAAAGGATAAACAAACTGAGGCCCATCAAGATAATCTGGATTAAATTTTTTAGTGTTATCTGTTGATAATATTAATACAGGCTTTCCATTTAAATCAAGTATTATTAATTTATTTATATTTTGCTTATACAACTTTTTAAATTTTTTATTGAGAATTTTTAAAACAATTTTCTTTTTATTTTTGTAAATTAACTTAAGAAGGTTTTCATCAAATACATCAAAATAAAAATAATCTGTAAGCTTTTTATAACCAAACTTTACAGCTTTATAATTAGACTGGGTTATTTTTACGGCATTTTCATATATTATATTTTCTTTATCTTTTTTTCCTAAATAAAAAATAAAAAAACCTATTAAAAAAATTCCCAAACTTATTGCAAAAGGTATTATGTATTTTTTTAATCCCATAAATCTAATTTTGTATGTAGCTTGTATTGTTATAATAATGATATAAGTTTTTATACTTAAAAACAATGTGAGGTAAATCAATGTCAGAAAAAAAATTATGGGGTGGAAGATTTTCAGAAGGAACAGATGAGTTTGTAGAAGAATTTACTGAAAGTATTTCTTTTGATAAAAATCTTGCTCTATACGACATAAAAGGCAGCATTGCACATGCTAAAATGCTCGGTAAACAGGGAATAATACCTCAAGAAGACGCAGAAAAAATAATAAAAGGACTTGAAGAAATTAAAAAAGAAATAGAAGAAGGAAAATTTCAATGGAAAAAAGAGCTTGAAGATGTTCATATGAACATTGAAAAAGCGCTTATTGAAAAAATTGGAAATGTGGGTGGAAAACTTCATACAGGAAGAAGTAGAAATGACCAGGTAATTACAGCATTTAGACTTTATCTTAAAGAAGAAACAAACAATATAATTCAACTTTTAAGACAGTTAAAGAAAGCCTTATTAAAAAAAGCAGAAGAAACAGTTGATATTGTTATGCCTGCTTATACACATCTGCAGAGAGCCCAGCCAATCAGACTAGCCCACTACTTTCTAGCTTATCTCGAGATGTATAACAGAGATCAAGAAAGATTTAAAGATAACTTAAAAAGAATAGACCAGCTTCCTCTAGGAAGCGGGGCTTTAGCAGGGGTAGATTTCCCACTCGATAGAGAGTTTGTTGCAAAAGAGCTTGGATTTTCTGAAATTATGAGAAACTCTTTAGATGCCACTGCTTCAAGAGATGCCATAATTGAATTTTTATCAAATGCTGCCGTTTGCATGGCAAATCTTTCAAGACAAAGTGAAGATTTTATTATATGGAATTCTGCAGAGTTTTCATTTGTTGAACTCCCAGACAAATTAACAACAGGTTCTTCAATAATGCCTCAAAAGAAAAATCCAGATGTACTTGAACTAATAAGAGGAAAAGTTGGAAGAGTTTACGGTGATCTAGTTGCACTTTTAACAATAGTTAAAGGTCTTCCTATGGCTTACAATAGAGATCTCCAAGAAGATAAAGAACCTGTATTCAATGCAGTAAAAACACTAAAGGGTTCTATCATAGGAATGACAAAAATAGTAGAAGGATTAAAACCTAGAAAAGATATTATGGAAAAAGCAGCAGGTGGATTTGCCCTTGCCACAGATTTAGCTAATTATTTGGTTAGAAAAGGTCTTCCTTTCAGACAGGCACATCACGTTGTAGGTCAGATAGTAGGATATTTAACACAGCAAGGTAAAGAACTTGAAAGTATAACACTTGAAGAACTAAAGAAATTTTCATCTTTGTTTGAGGAAGATGCTTTAAACATTTTAAATCCTTATTATGTAGCCGATGCTAGAAAAACATTTGGAGGAACGGCTAAAGAAAGAGTTTTAGAGCAGATAAACTACTGGAAAGAAAAATTAGGGGTATAGAAAGCCCCTTTATTTTAAAAGTTTTTCAAGTTCCTGAATTACCTTATCAACATGCCCTTTTGCCTTAACATTTCTCCATTTTTTAACAATTGTTCCATCTGGAGCAATTATATATGTTGAACGGATTACGCCTACGGTAGTTTTACCGTACATTTTCTTTTCACCATAAGCATCATACGCTTGAAGTACTTTTTTCTCAGGGTCAGATAAAAGATAAAAATTTAAATTATATTTTTCTTTAAATTTTTTGTGGCTTTCTATGCTGTCTGGACTAACTCCTGCAACTACAGCTTTATCACCAATCCTATTTAGATTATCTCTAAAATCACATGCTTCAGTTGTACATCCAGGAGTGTTATCTTTTGGATAAAAATACAAAACTAAATATTTCTTTTCTTTTAAAAGGTCTTTTAAACAAACTTCCTTTTCTTCGTCTTCAGGTGTTAAACCTTGAAGGCAAAAATCTGGGGCTTTTTGTCCTTCTTCTATTGGCATTATATATTACCTCCTTAGATTAAAATGCGAGCGGAGGGAGTTGAACCCTCACGGCCTTGCGGCCACGGGATCCTAAGTCCCGCGCGTCTGCCAATTCCGCCACGCTCGCAAAAAGAGAAAAAATTATATCATAAATTATATTGAACTATGCACACGTCAATAATATTTTTATATATGTACCTGCAAGAATTCTTTCAACTTTTATAACAAGAGCTTGACCGTTTCTTTTATAAACTAAAACAGCCGCAGGTCCTATAAGTTCAGAAGACTTTTTCCATCCAAGTTTAGACAGGTTTTCATCTAAAAATTTAGAGATCTTTGCCACACTTCCGCTTCCAGCATATACAAGATAAGCTCTGACATCATTGCCTTTCTTATAAATTAAAGATGCTTCTTCTTTTAATTTAAAGTTTGCAGGCACAACAAAGGTGAAATTTCCAAACCTTTCAGTCTTAGCTACAAATTTTTTAGGAGCTGGATTTACAGCATCTTGGACCTGAGCACAACTAAAAAATAAAAACGGTACAGTTATTAATATTAATAATCTCTTCATAATACCTCCAATTATTAGTAATTTTTATCATAATTAGATTATATGTTGGTTAATATTATTATAATATCAAATTAGAAAATGGAGGAATTAAGATGAATAGAAGAAAATTTATACAAACAGCAGTTGCTTCAGGAGTTTTAATGGCAGCTAATGGAATATCATCTATTGCTAATGCAGATGAAACTTTTTTTGAAGGAACTCCTATTTTCAAGCCAGATATAAAAACAGTTCACGGAAAAAAACATACACCATTTATTGATGTGCCGAAAAAAGTAAAAGCCGGTGAATTTTTTGATGTTAGAGTCATAACAGGATACTATCATCCACATCCAAATAAAGTTGAACATTATATCCAGTGGTCATCTCTTTATATTGATATTTTTGAAGCAGGAAAAGCAAACTTTAAAGCTACAGTTTCAAATCCAGATGTTATCTTTAAAGTTAAAATTGATTCTAAAGGAAAAGCTATTTTAAGGGCTTTCTCTTACTGTAATATTCACGGATTATGGCTTTCTTTTCCAAAAGAAATAGAAGTTATTTAAAAGGGGCTAAAAGCCCCTTCTATTATGTAGTGGACCCTTCTTCATCTAAGTATAATTCTCTAAACACTTCATCAGTTATCTGAACGTTTTCACCTTTAAATCCAGGCATAGCTTCAATTCTATACCATGCAGAACGGTACCATATATCTGAAGGGCCTTTATTTACTGGAGCAACTCTTTGAGCTTTGGTTTCTTCATGATATTCCCAGTTCATATATGCATTAAAATCCTGAATAATATCTGTTATAACCATTCCATAATCATCAATTAATGCTCTTTGGAATTTCTGCCATCTGTTTAAAGAAGAATCTCTCAATGTAAGTCCAAAATAACCTGCACTTCCAGGTTCTCTGAGTGCAGATATTCCTCTTGCAATAAATGCTTTAAAAGCTTTTAAAGTTTCAGGTGGATCTGTTATAAATACATCAAATGCACCAATCCACTCTTCAGGGAATGGGTTTCTTAAATCAAATCTTATAGCTTCTGCATTATCAATTCCAAGTTCTTTAAATATTTTGTTGTCAAATTCTATAGATCTTTCATCAATATCTAAAATTAAAACTCTATTTGCAAGTCCTGTTAATGCCACTGCAAGACCTGTTAAATCATCTTCTGCTCCCATAACAAGAATATCTTTGTTTCTTAAATCTTCTCTGGAATCTAAAAATAGCACCCTTGAGATAGTAGTTTCAGGAGTAACTGATCCTTGATCGTATTCTTGGATAGCTTTTGGTCTATCTTTAGTTAATTGTAAAAACTTTTGATACCATTCTTTATTTGCATAAAAAGGAATTCCTCTTCCTTCACAAGCTTGACATGTATAGTCAACATATGGAGGTATATTTAATTCTTTTATTAAGTTTATACCTTTGTCTGTTAAGTAAATTTCATCATTTTCAATTTTAACAATACCTTCATTTAAAAGCTCTCTAATAATTTCAGATGCTGCAGGAACAGGTAAATCTGAATAATCAACAACCTTCCAGAAATCTGTAGTAACTTGAAGAGCTGCAAGAACTCTTTCTATGTTTCTACCAATTAGTCTAATGCTTGTTTTCTCTGTTGCTTCCTTAGCAATTTTTTCAAGTATTTCTGCCAATTCTCAACCTCCTGGTTAATTTATATTAAGCTAGTTATATTATCATATAAAGCTAAGTTATTCAAATATTTACATTTTTAAGAAACTAGTCCTTTTAAATTTTCTATTGTTTTTAGAATTTTTTCTTTTCTTTCTTTTTGCTCTTCGTAATTTTTCTTCTCTTTTTCCACAACATGAGGAGGAGCCTTTTTTACAAAATTCTCATTAGAAAGTTTCTTTTCAATTATAGAAATATACTTTTCAGTTTCCTTTAGAAGTTTTTCCTGTCTTTCAAGTTCTTTTTCTACATCTATGGCACCGGCAATATCTAAATAGGCCTGTCCTATTGAAGAAATAGCTGTTGCCATATTTTTCATTTCAGTTAGATCTCTAGAAATCTCAAGCTTGTCAGCTTTCACAAGATTAGCTACTGCATTTTTTAAGGAAATTAAAACTTTTTCAATTTCTTCATTTTCAGGTTTAATATAAATATTAATTTTCTGTGAAGGTTGAACTCCAAACTCTGCTCTTGCTGCTCTAATGGCAGTTATTAGTTCTTTTAAGCTCTCTATTATATTTTCCTCATTTTCAAAAATAAGATTTTCATCTACTTTTGGATATTCTGCTACAGATAAATAATCTTTATCTTTTATTGGAAGCTGCTGCCATATTTCTTCTGTAATAAATGGCATAACTGGATGAAGGATTCTTAAAGATTTATCTAAGACATAAATCAAAGTCGATAATGCAACCTGTTTATCTTTGTCTGAACCTTTATAAACCCTTTCCTTAGTAAACTCTAAATACCAATCGCAGTATTCGTGCCAGAAAAAGTCATAAGCACCATTTGCATAATCATTATATCTATATGAATTTATTGCATTTTCAAGATTTGAAATAGTTTTTTGAAGTTTAGAAACTATCCACTTATTCTCTGCAGATAAGTCTAAAGATGTTATATCTTTAACAATATTTCCATTAAAATTTTCTACATTTTGAAGAACGTATTTAGAAGCATTCCATATTTTATTAGCAAAGTTTCTATAACCTTCTATTCTTTTTTCTGAAAGTCTTATATCTCTCCCCTGTGCAGCAAGGGCAGCTAACGTAAAGCGCAAAGAATCAGCCCCGTATTTTTCGGCCATATCAAGAGGATCTATCACATTGCCCTTTGTTTTTGACATTTTTTCACCTTTTTCATCTCTAACAAGGGCATGTATATAAACATCGGAGAAAGGCTTTTCTTTAGTAAAATAAAGCCCCATCATTATCATACGAGCTACCCAGAAGAATATAATATCAAACCCTGTAACAAGTAAAGATGTAGGATAGTACTTTTCAAGTTCTGGCGTTTTTTCCGGCCAGCCTAACGTACCAAACGGCCAAAGTGCTGAAGAAAACCATGTATCTAAAACATCTTCTTCTTGGTGTAAAACTCTACTACCACATTTTTTACACTTTAAATCAATAAAATATTTAACATCTTTTATATTCTCTTCTATTACACTAAATACACCATCAACTTCTGAAAAGAAAATTCTACCGTTTGGACAATTCCCATAAGAATGGTCAATTAGCCACTGTTTTAATGTCTCTTTGTTTTCAAAAATTTCTGTCTTTTTAATTCCATTTAAAAATACAGTAAATATATCTTTAAGTCCTTTTTCATATTTTTTATAAGTTTCAAGTAAATCATCTACAGTAAAACTTTTTGGTAAAAGACCGTTAATAACTAAATAAAATACAGCATGTGGTGGAAAGCCTATAAAATGCTCATCATTTTCAGAGTTTAATACAGGAATTTTTTTATAAGTTTTATCTAAAAACTCTTTTAAATTTTCTTTTTTTAAGCCATTAAGTTCTTTTCTAAATACAATTTTTTCATAAAATTCTAAATTTGTTTTATCTTCATGCGTAAAGTTTTGAGAATATAAATAATCAGATAGTTCATTATAAGAGAAAAACTGGGATATTCGTGTATCTCCATAAATATTAAAGATTGTTTTTTCTTCTAAAGTTTCAAAATCATTATCATCAAAAACATTTATATTTGAACATTCTTTACAGTACCATACAGGAATTCTGTGTCCCCACCAAATTTGACGGGAAATACACCATTCTCTTATTTCTTTCATCCAGTTTAAATATGTTTTTTCCCACTGTTTAGGTATAAATTTTATATCTTCATTTTCAACTACTTTTATTGCATCTTCAGCAAGTTTTTTAGTATCTACAAACCATTGAACTGAAAGATAAGGCTCAACAACTGCTCCCGATCTTTGGGAATGACCAACTTTATGAACAATATTTTCTACTTTCTCTAAAAGCCCTGACTCTTTTAAATCCTCAACTATTTTATTTCTTGCTTCATATCGGTCTAATCCTTTATATTTTCCAGCGTTGTCATTCATAACTGCAGATTCATCCATTACAATAACTAAAGGAAGATTATGTCTTTTCCCTACCTCAAAATCATTTGGATCATGGGCAGGAGTTATTTTTACAGCACCTGTTCCATACTCTGGATCAACATAATCGTCAGCAATTATTGGAATTAAATTGGAAACTTCCTTTCCATCCCATGAAATTCTTTTTTCCGGAGCTAAAGGAAGTTTTACATATTTTCCTACTAAATCTTTATATCTTTCATCTTCAGGATGAACTGCAACTGCCGTATCCCCAAGCATTGTTTCCGGTCTTGTAGTGGCAACTACAATAAACTCTCCTGTTTCATTTCCATTTTCATCCACAACAGGATACTTTATATGCCATAAGTAACCGTTTTCTTCTTCATACTCAACTTCCAAATCAGATATGGCTGTTCTATCTTTTGGATCCCAGTTAACTATATAAGGAGCTTTGAAAATATAACCATTTTTATAAAGATTTGAAAATGCATATCTAACAGCTCTTGCAAAACCTTCATCTAAAGTAAATCTTTTCTTGGACCAATCACAAGAAGCACCTAATCTTTCAATCTGCTTTTTTATAGCATCTCTTGCTACCGGAACCCATTCCCAAACTTTTTGTATAAATTTTTCTCTTCCAAGATCAAATCTGTTTATTCCTTGTTCTTCTAATTGCCGTGTAACAACCCACTGAGTGGCAATTCCTGCATGATCAAATCCAGGAAGCCAGAGCGTATTAAAACCTTTCATTCTTTTATATCTTACAGATATGTCCTGAAGTGTCATATTAAGTGCATGTCCAATATGTAGTTTACCGGTAACATTAGGAGGAGGCATTACAACTGAGAAAGATTCTTTAGGGTTTTCAGGATCCGCAAAAAATAGATTGTTTTTTAACCATTCTTTATACCATTTTTCTTCTATTAAATTGGATTTATATTCGGATAAAGGCACTTTTGACCTCCTGATAATAAAAAATAAGAAATTAAGTAATTATTATACCATTTGAGTGTGTAAAGAAATTATTAGAAAATTAGGATCAAAAATATAGAATAAATTTAAAAACAAAGCTTAAAGTTAAAAAACGGGAATGGAGATTAAGGGAGATTAAAACCCTGGCAGCGACCAACTTTCCCGACCGGTCTCCCGGCCAGTATCATAGGCGCTGGAGGGCTTAACTGCCGGGTTCGGAATGGAAGCCGGGTGTAACCCCTCCGCTATGGCCACCAGGGAAATGGCAATAGAATAAGGGACAGAGGTTAAGAAGTAAGAGGCCAAGCCTCACGGGCGATTAGTACCACTCGGCTGCACCCGTTGCCGGGCTTCCACCTGTGGCCTATCAACGTGGTAGTCTCCCACG
>WIAL01000021.1 GCA_015519975.1 Hydrogenothermaceae bacterium
CAGTCTTTTAGAACAACCCTTGTAATAGTTGAATCTCCAAATAAAGCAAGAACCATTGCAAACTTTTTTGGTAAGCCTTTAAGAAGAAGATTAAAAAAGGTTGATGCTTATGAAATTGGTGTAGGAGATAGGTTTTTAACTATAGTTGCAAGTAAAGGGCACGTTTTTGATCTTAATAAGGAAGAATATTACTACGGTGTCAAAAAAGAAGACGGCAAATTTGTACCTATTTTTGAGCCAATTGTAGAAGATGAAGAAAAAGGAATTACAAAAAAGGAAATAATGGACAGTATAAGGGAACTTGACCTTGAAGTTCAGGATGTGTTTATTGCTACAGACCCTGACACTGAAGGGGAAAAAATCGCTTATGACCTTTATTTAAACTCAAAAACATTTAATACAAGTATAAAAAGAGCAGAATTCCATGAAGTTACAAGAAGAGCATTTTTAGAAGCTGTAGATAACCCTAGAGATTTTGATGAAAACTTAGTTAAAGCTCAGCTTGTAAGAAGAATAGCAGATAGATGGATAGGATTTACAATATCCCAGTATGTTCAAAGAAAACTTCACAAAAACTGGCTTTCTGCGGGAAGGGTTCAGACTCCTGTACTTGAATGGATAATAAAGAAAACAGATGAAGCAAAGCAGAAAATAGCTGTAATTAGAGTAGTTATTGATAACGTACCTGTAGAGTTTGTTTTTGAAAATAAGGAAGAAGGGAAAAAATTCTTCCAGGCTCTTGAGTTTGTAATTGTAAAAGAAGAGAAAAAAGAGGAAGAAAAGCTATTTGAAACACCCTTCTCTACTGATAAAATGCTAAGAGAAGCTGCAGCAGTTTTAAGATTTTCACCACAAAAAACAATGCAGTTGGCACAGGATTTATTTGAAGCTGGGTTAATAACGTACCACAGAACAGATAGTATTAGGGTATCTCCTGCCGGAGTGGCAGTTGCAAAAGAGTATATTACAGAAAACTTTGGGGAGGAATATTTTCATCCTAGAACATTTGTAACATCAGGCGGAGCCCACGAATGTATTAGACCTACAAGACCGATTGATGCTGAAGATTTAAGGTCTATGATTTATACAATGAATTTAACCGGTATTACTAAAGACCACATAAAACTGTATGATCTTATATTTAAACAGTTTATGGCTTCTCAGATGAGAGAAACTGTTGTAGAAAAAACAACATACAAAGTAAGGGCTTTTGATAAAGAAGTTGAAGTTAGTTTATTTACAAAAATAATTGAAAATGGATTTAACCTAATTAAACCTATAACAATTCAGAAATTAGAAGAAGGAAAACATGAAGTAATAAATACTAAAAAATTCAGCTTAAGACCGAAAGTTCCTTACTATACTTACGCAACAGTAATTCAAGATATGAAAGAAAAAGGTATTGGAAGACCTTCAACTTATGCAATAACGATAGAGAAACTTCTTGAAAGACATTACATAATTGAGAGAAACGGATATCTGTTTCCTACAAAACTTGGAAGAACAGTTTTAAGCCTAATAAAAGAAAGAGAAGATTTTTATAAATTTGTAAATGAACACTTTACAAGGCAGCTGGAAGAACTTATGGATAAAGTAGAAAATAATGAAGCTGATTATTTTGAAATTATAAAGAATTTATATGATGAAATAGTAAAGCATTTTACAGAATACAAACACTATAAAGGTTACAAACATAAATTTAATATTAAAGAATAAAAATTTAGGGAGGGGGATTTTTACTAATCCCTGTTTAATGTTTCATCTATCCAGTTTAAATAATCTTCAGATCCTATAACTATAGGCATTGCTATTATTTCTGGGACAGTATAAGGGTGGTTTTCTTTAACTTTTTTTTCTAATTCCTTAAACTTATCTTTTCTTGTTTTTATTATTAGTAAGTATTCATCTTCATTTTCTACATTTCCCTGCCAAAAATACGTAGAATTTACTTTTCCTGTTATATTTACACATGCTGCTAGTTTCTCTTCCACTAAAATTTTGGCTATATTCTCCCCAACTTCAAATTCAGGAACAGTTATGAATATTACTATATAATCCATATGAAATACCTCCTATGCGTAAATTTCCGTTCCTACTCCTTTTGATGTAAATATTTCAAGTAAAACAGCATGTGGAAGTCTTCCATCTAAAATATGAGCCTTTTTAACACCTTCGTCTAAAGCTTTAACACAGGCTTTTATTTTTGGGATCATTCCACCAGTTATAGTCCCATCTTCAATAAGTTTTAAAGCATCATCTTTATTTAAGGAAGATATTACATTTCCTTCTTTATCTTTTAGACCTTCTATATCTGTTAAAAATATAGCTTTTTCTGCTTTTAATGCTCCTGCAACTGCTGATGCCACAAAATCTGCATTTATGTTAAAAGCATTTCCTTCATTGTCAAATCCTATTGGAGCAATAACAGGAATATAAAAATCCTCTTCTAAATGTTTTAGGATCTGTGTATCAACATATTCAACTTCCCCAACATGTCCAAGATCAAGCATTTCAGTTGGTATAAACTCTCCTATTTCTTTAAAATATTCTTCAATATCCAATTTCTTAGCCCTTAATAAACCACCGTCTTTACCTGTAAGACCTACAGCTCTAATATGTCCACCTGCATATTTATTTATAAGCATTACAATGTTTTTATTAACAAGTCCACCAAGAACCATTTCAACAACGTCCATTGTTTCTTTTGGCGTTATTCTAAGCCCACCGATAAATTTTGATTCAAGCCCCATCTTTTTTAAATACTCTCCTATCTGGGGACCTCCACCATGAACTATCACAGGGTTGATCCCAATATATTTAAGCATTAATATATCCTGCGCAAAAGCTGTTTTTAAGTCAGCCTTTGCCATAGCATTTCCACCGTATTTAATTACAAAAGTTTTTCCTCTAAACTTTGTTATAAAAGGAAGGGCTTCCATTAAAACATTTGCTTTTTCAAGAATTTTTTCCATCTATCTGACCTCTGTATTCATCTATAAACTCTTTTAAAAACTCATAAACCTCTTTAGTTAAAGGCATGTCAACCCAGTAACTACCATCTTCATGTTCTATATGTATAAATCTTCCTGTTGGCGTTTGCCCAAATTTAAACTCTGTAAGCCCCCTTGAAAAATACCACTCAATATCTTCAGTGGAACTTTTCATGAAAATCGTAAATCCACCTTTTCTTTTTGCAATTTTATATATCTCAACAGGTGCTTTATTTACAATATCTTCTTCCATCCATTCATCAGACAGCACATCAACAGCTACACCTTTTAATTTTACTTCTAACTCTTCCCAGCTCATTTAGCCTCCTCAAGCCATTTTTTTATCGATGAATTTCCAGTTTTATAATCTTTTTTATTCCATCCTTCAATTTCAATAAATTTTCTCACTATGTCTTTTTTCCTCTGGGCTTCATAATGCCTTGTGAATCTAACTTCATAAAACTCTATTATAAGATCTGCAGTTTCTTTTTTAAAATTTAAAAAATCATAAATATCTTTTAAAAAATTTAGAGCTTTTCTATGAGACAATATTATTTTACCTGCATTTTTTGATTTCCGTACACTTCCGCCATATAGTTTTTTTAATTCTTCAAGGATTTGTACATTAGAAGTTTTTATTATTACTACAGGATAAACTGAATTTTTAGTTCTAATATCTTTTTTAAATGTTATATATCCACAGGATTCAAAAATGCCGGCAATGTATGACTTATCCATTTAGAGATTTTTTATTTCCTTTAAAAGCTCATCAACCATTTCATCTTCTGAAACTCTTTTTAAAGGCTCTCCCTTTTTAAATAAAATTGCAGATTTATTCCCACAGGCAAGTCCTATATCAGCCTCTTTTGCCTCACCTATTGCATTTACAACACATCCCATTATTGCCACCTTTAACGGCTTATCTACATATTTTAACTTTTCTTCAACTTTTGATACAACTTCAGGAAGATTTACCTCTATTCTTCCGCAAGTTGGACAGGATATTATCTCAATACCTTTTCTTCTAATTCCTAGAGATTTCAGAATTTCATAGGCAGCTTTTACTTCTTCTTCAGGGTCCGCTGTTAAAGATACTCTAATTGTATCTCCTATTCCCATAAAAAGTAAAATACCCAATCCAACAGCTGATTTAATTGAGCCTTTAAATAAAGGTCCTGCTTCAGTTATCCCTATATGAAGGGGGATGTCTGTTTTTTCTGCAAAAATTTTATTTGCTTCAATATTCTGTAAAACATCAGAGCCTTTAATTGAAACTTTAAAATTTGTAAATCCAACACTTTCAAAAAATTCAGACCAGTATAAAGCACTTTCTGCAAGAGCCTGCCCTGAAGGGTATCCATATTTTTCTAAAAGTCTTTCTTCCAGAGAACCAGAATTTACACCAAGTCTAACGGCTATGTTTTTTCTCTTACATTCCTCTAAAATTTCTTTTATCTTTCCTTTATCATTTATGTTTCCTGGATTTAACCTTATCCCGTGTATTTCACTTTCAAGGGCTAAAAATGCTATTCTTGGTGAAAAGTGTATATCTGCAATAACAGGTATGGGTGATTTTTTTACTATTTCAGGAAGTGCTTTTGCATCTTCTTCTGTTGGAACTGCCACCCTGATAATTTCACAGCCTGCCTTGGCAAGCCTATCTATCTGATCTAAAGTTGCTTCGATATCTCTCGTTTTTGTATCAGTCATAGACTGAACTACAACAGGTGCATCATCTCCTATTTTTACATTTCCAACGTAAATTGGTCTTGTCTTTCTTCTTTCTATCATTTAATCCTCTACTGGAATTTTTAATACTTGTCCTATCTTTATGTCATAAGAGTTTAGTTTATTTATCTTTTTTAGTTTTTCAAGGTCTACATTAAATCTTTTAGAAATACTGTATAAAGTATCTTTTGGTTTCACTATGTATGTTTTATATTTTAAAGATACTTTCTTAATTATTTTTCTTTTTTTAGGAATGGATTTATATGCGTATTTTGTTTTTGAAACAGGAATGTTTACGTAAACGCCCCTATAAGCTATTTTCTTTTTTAGGTGAGCATTAAAAAGTTTTACAAGATTATAATCAATCTTATAGTAAGAAGATAATTTTTTTAAACTGAATGTAGTTTTTGCTGGCTTTCTAACTATATAAACAGGTTTTTTTTGAATGTAAATTCCATATTTTTTCGGATTTTTGGCTATTATTAATGCAGCAAAAAAACGCGGAACATACTCTTTTGTTTGATCCGGAAGTTTATGTTTAATATCCCAAAATCCTTTTTTATAGCCTCTTTTTCTCTGCACGCATCCTTCACCGCAGTTGTAAGCTGCAAGAACTAAATCCCATCTGTGAAAAATAGAGTATAAATATTTAAGGTACTTTGCAGCAGCTACAGTAGATTTGTATGGATCTTTTCTTTCATCTATTTTATAATTTATTTTAAGACCAAATCTTCTTGCTGTCATAGGTAAAAACTGCCACAGTCCTGCTGCACCTGAAGAGGAAACTGCATATGGATTAAATTTGCTTTCTATTAATGGAAGATAGGCTAAATCTTCTGGAATGTTGTATTTTTTAAAAATTTTTTTTACAGTAGGAAGATAAATCTGGGCATTTTCAAGACCTTCTTTTATAAATCTTTTATCTTTTTTAGTATAGAAATGAATATATTTTCTAATTTCCCATCTATCGGGAACTTGTATCCCTATTTTTTTAAATTCATACTCGATGAACTGTTCATCTTCATAGTTGTGATAAGAGTAGTTTACTTTTTTTGAAGAGCAAGAAGATAAAAAAATGGCTGAGGTTATTATAAATATTAATAATCCCCAGCCTTTTGGTTTCATATTAATCCCTTACAAGGTAATTTTCTAAAGGTGAAACTTGTTTATGTTCTTTTACATTGTTGTTTTCGTCCATGTAAACAAGGTTAATTTTAAAATCTTTTAACTCTTCATCTGAAACATTTGCATAGGAAGCTATGATTATAATATCTCCATAATGACCTAGCCTTGCAGCAGCACCGTTTAAGATACATTCTCCGCCGTATCTTTCTCCCGGAATAACGTAGGTTGAAAACCTTTGACCGTTATTTACATTGTAAACTTCTATTTTTTCAAAAGGAACGAGGTTTGCTGCTTCCATTAAAGCCTCATCTAAAGTTAAAGAACCTTCATAATGAAGGTCTGCCCCTGTAATTGTAATTCTATGAATTTTTGATTTTAAAATTGTTCTTTGCATTAAACTTCCCTCTCTACAATATATTCGGCCAAGTTTTGAAGTTCTTTATTGTATATATTATCTGGAAAATGGGACAAATTTTGTATGGCTTTCATCACATAATCTTTTGCAACGTTAAAGGCTTTTTTGTGTCCTTCTTTTTGTAAGATTATATCTTTTGCTTTTTCTATATCCTTATTTTCTGGATTAACAGTCCTAAGTAATTTTTTTATAAATTCCTTTTCTTCATGAGAAAGGTTATCTCTGACAGCAATTAACGGATATGTGACTTTTCCTTCTCTAAGGTCGTTACAAACAGGTTTACCGAGTTTTTCTTCCGTTGAAATGTAATCTAAAACATCATCAACTATCTGAAATGCTCTTCCTATGTTTATACCATATTCATAAGCTTGATTTAACAAATTTTCATCAGCCTTTGAGTAATTTGCCCCAATATAACAGCATGCTGCAAATAAAACAGCTGTTTTACCATCTATAATTTTAAAATAATCTTCCTCAGAAAGATCAAAATCAGCAATTTTTTTAAGTTCTAAAAGCTGTCCTTCTGCCATTTTCTTTACAGCATCAGAAACAACTTTTATCATTTCAATGTTGCCGTAAGTTGAAAAAAGATACAAAGAGTTTGCATACATATAATCACCTGTTAAAACAACAGTATCATTTCCAAAAACTTTATTTGCTGAAGGTTTTCCTCTTCTTGTTCCTGCACCATCTACCACATCATCATGAAGGAGTGAAGCTGTATGAAGATACTCCATAGATATTGCAAGAGGAAGTAAGTTATCTAGATCTTCACGTTCTAAAAGTTTTGCAAAGGATAAAACAAGTAAGGGTCTTAGGTTCTTACCGCCGCTTCCTAAAATATAATTTCCAACCTTTAGTATAAATTTAACATCTGAATCCATATATTTTGTCAGATTTTCCTTTACTAAAGTTAAAAGCTCTTTTTTTAACTTCTCCATTTTACTCCTTCTGTTTATGCGCCCGGCTGGATTTGAACCAGCGACCTTCGGCCCCGGAAACCGATGCTCTATCCAGACTGAGCTACGGGCGCCTTAATTAAACTCCTTAATTTTTCCATATTTATAATATCCATATTACCCTGTTTAGGTGTTTCAAGTATAAAAGGCAGTTTAGAAAAATATTCATCATTTAAAAAAAGCTCAAATCCTTTAAGTCCTATACTACCTTTCCCAATATGCTCATGCCTATCTTTTCTAGAGTTAAAAGGTGTTTTTGAGTCATTGCAGTGTATAACCTTTATTTTATCAATTCCTATTAAAGTATCAACTTCATCTTGGTAATCTTTAAACCCTTTTTTTTCATTTATTTTATAACCTGCAGAGTATATATGGCACGTATCAAGGCAAACGCCTATATTTTCACTTTCAAAAGGCTGTATTAAAGCTTGTATTTCTCGAGTGGTTTTCCCTATCTCTCCTTTCTGTCCAGCTAAAGTTTCTACTAAAAATATTGTGTTTTTTAAAGATACATTTTTAAAAATTATTTCCATTGCTCTTAATATATTATTAATTGCTTTTTCTTCATTTAGACTTTTTGCCTTTCCTGCGTGTATTACATAATATTCAATGCCGAGTTCTTCACAAAGTCTTAATTCTTCAATTACTCCATTTATTGATTTTTGTCTTAAAGTTTGTTCTTCTGATGCAAGGTTGAATAGATATGAAGCGTGAACTATAAGAGGATTTATACCTGTTTTTTTTCTTTTTTCTGTAAAAGCTTGTTTTTCAATGTCTGACCTTTCTTTCCATGCCCATGCTCTTGGAGAGCGGACAAAAAACTGGATAGTATCAGCTCCTATTTCTAGAGCCCTATCAAAAACAAGGTCTAAAGATTTAGAAGATGAAACGTGAGCTCCAAGTTTTACCATAGTGATATTCTGTGCTTACCTGTAATATAAGGGTTATTTTCTCTTTCGTAGCCTATTGTTGTGTTTGAGTAATGACCGCAAACAACTTCAGTATCATCTGGAAGCTCCATAAGTTTTTGAAGGCTTTTCATAAGCTGATTAGCGTCTCCACCTGGCAGGTCAGTTCTTCCAACACTTCCTCTGAAAAGAGTATCTCCAGCAACAAGCAGTTTTAAATTTGGCTCGTATAAGCAAATTCCTCCAGGAGTATGCCCGGGAGTTTCAATAACTGTAAACTCTAAATTCCCAACTTTTATTTTATCCCCTTCCTTCAAATCAAAATCAGGCTTAGGGCAGGGGACAGCTCCTATATGTTTTGCAAACATTGGAAAAAGCTCATCATTTATTAAAAATTCATCTTTTTTATTCAGAAAAAATGGAACATCAAACTCCTTTTTTATAAATCCGACCTGTCCAACATGGTCGATATGCCCGTGTGTATTTACAATAGCTTTTAACTTTAGACTTTCAAGTTCTTTTTTTAATTTTTCCCCTTCGGCTCCAGGGTCTATTATAATAGCTTCCTTTGTTTCATCATCTGCAATTATTACCGTATTTTCATCAATTGGACCTACAGGTATAACCTTTATCATTTTTCACCTTTTAAGTACTTTTCATCAACATGTGTCGTCGTATAACTTCCATCTAAAAATGCTTCATCTTCTAAAATTTTCAAGTGAAAATCTTTTGTTGTTTTTACTCCCTCTATTATTAGCTCTTTTAATGCTCTTTTTCCTCTTGTTATTACTTCTTCTCGTGAATTTCCAAAAACTATTATTTTTGCAATTAATGAGTCATAATAAGGTGGTATATCATATCCCTGATAAATGTGGGTATCAACCCTTACTCCAAATCCCCCAGGTAAATAAAGTCTTTCAATCTTTCCAACATTTGGCTGGAAAGTATCTGGGTCTTCTGCATTTATTCTAAACTCAATTGCGTGGTATTTTTGTTTTATATCTTCCTGTTTAATATCAAGTTTTTGTCCATCAGCTATTTTTAACTGCCAAGATACTATATCGATTCCAGTTGTAATTTCACTTACAGGATGTTCAACTTGAATTCTCCCGTTCATTTCTATAAAATAAAAATTCATATCCTTATCAACTATAAATTCAACTGTACCTGCTCCTGTAAAACCAACTTCTTTTGCAAATCTAACTGCAGCCTCTCCCATTTCTTTTCTAACTTCGTCAGTTATATATGGAGATGGTGATTCTTCAAGAAGTTTTTGATGTCTTCTTTGAATGGAGCATTCTCTATCACCAAGATAAACAACATTTCCATACTCATCAGCCAAAATCTGAATTTCGATATGTTTTGGAGATTGTATTAATTTTTCAATGTAAACAGTAGGGTCTCCAAAGTTTGCCTCTGCCTCTCTTTGTGCAACTGGAAGAAGCCGTGTAAGTTCCTGCTCATTATGGGCAACTCTCATTCCTCTACCGCCGCCTCCAGCAGCAGCTTTTATTAAAACTGGATATCCTATTTTTTTTGCTATTGTTAGAGCTTCTTCAAGGGTATCAACTGGAGGACTTCCCGGAATTATTGGAACATTTGCCCTTTCAGCCGCCTGTCTTGCTTTTGCTTTATCCCCAACAAGTTTTAAAGTGTCTGATGAAGGACCTATAAATTTAATATTACTTTTTTCACAAATTTCTGCAAAAGTTGGGTTTTCAGCTAAAAATCCGTATCCAGGATAAACAGCATCTGCCCCTGATATCTCAATTGCTGAAAGTATTGATGGAATATTTAAATAACTTTTTACTGTGGGAGCATCCCCTATACATATAGCTATGTCTGCTATATCTTTGTGTATTGAGTTTTTATCTGCTGTAGAATAAACAGCTATAGATTCACCATTTAGTTCTCTTATGCTTCTTATAGCTCTTACTGCGATTTCCCCTCTATTTGCTATTAGTATTCTTTTTAAAGTTTTTAGCAATTTTACCTCTTAATTTGAAATTATTGAATAAAATTATATAATAAAAGTTAAATTACAAAAATAATATAAGGATAGAAATGTCTTTAAAAACTGATAGAAGAGAACACTCTTTATTAAGACTATTAGTTGATTTTGGGGCGGTAGATCCAGAAGTTTTACGAAATAATTCTGAAGTAATTAATAAAGATTTTACAGAGTTATTGATCTATTTGATAAAAAATCAAAAAGCTAACCCTTTTAAAATTAAAGAGTTTTTTGTAAAAACATTTAATTTAAAGCCTTTTAAACAAGAAATAGTAGAAAACTTGCCTGCCGAAGACATTGCTAAGCATTTTTCATTAAATTATTTAAAAAAGAAGATGTTTGTTCCAATTAATGCAGATTTTAATAATTTAGAAGTTGTGCTTTTGAATCCTACAGATAAAGATATTCATCAATATCTTAAGTTTGTAGGAGCAGAAAAAATTCATATGTACGTTGGATCATACAATGAAATAGAAGCACTAATAAATGAGATAGCTCCTTCATTTTCTGCTAAATCTGTTTTTGAAGATATTGAATTAAATGCTGAAGTAGAAGAAGAACAAATAGAAGAAGAAGAAAATATAGAACATGTGGTTAAGGAGGCAGAAGAAGCTCCTATTGTGAAAGCATCTAGACTCTTTATTGTAAATGCTGTAAGAATGGGAGCATCTGATATTCATATAGAACCTTTTGAAAAGGAAGTTAGAGTTAGATATAGAATTGATGGTATATTAAGGACTATTCAAAAACTTCCAGTTTCTGTTAAAGACGCTTTAGTAGCAAGATACAAAATTATGGCAAATCTTGATATATCAGAAAAAAGACTTCCTCAAGATGGAAGAATCAGGGTAAAAATTGATAATAAGCCTATAGATTTAAGGGTATCTACTGTTCCAACTGTTTACGGCGAAAAAGTTGTAATGAGAATACAAGATGCAGAAAGTTATCTTAAACTTAAGCTAGAAGATTTAGGTTTTGAGGATGAAGATTTACAAAAATTTAGAGAAGCTATATACAATCCTTGGGGAATGATACTTGTGACAGGACCAACAGGTTCTGGTAAAACAACTACTTTATATACTGCTCTAATGGAAAGAAATAAAGAAGATGTAAATATTTCAACTGCTGAAGATCCTGTTGAAGTTGCAATTCCAGGTGTTAATCAGGTTCATGTAAAAGAAAAAATCGGTTTAACCTTTGCTGAAGCACTTAGGGCATTTTTAAGACAAGATCCAGATATTATATTAGTTGGGGAAATTAGAGATCATGAAACTGCTGAAATTGCAGTAAAAGCAGCTCTTACGGGTCACCTTGTATTTTCAACACTGCATACAAATGATGCGCCTTCTTCCATAACAAGGTTAATAGATATAGGTGTAGATAATTTTTTAGTAGGTACTGCTGTAAGTCTTATTGTAGCTCAAAGACTTGTAAGAAAATTATGTCCAGAATGTAAACAGCCAGCAGAATATCCTCCAGAGTTCTGGAAAGGTCTTGGATTTTCGGATGAAGAGATAAAAAATGGACAGTTTTTTGTTCATAAAAAAGACGGGTGTAATTTCTGTAATCATACTGGATATAAGGGTAGAATAGCTGTTCATGAAATTTTAAAAATGGACGAAGATATTAGAAAGCTAGTTTTATCTGGAAAATCAGCAGATGATATAAGAGACACGGCAATAAAAAAAGGTATGAAAACCCTTTACCAGAACGGTCTTTTAAAGGTTAGAAAAGGAATTACAGATTTAGCTGAAATTGAAAGGGTTTTAATTAAATAATTAGCGGGGAATAATATGGCAGAAAATCAAATTTCTTTAGATACGATAGCTCAAGAAGCAGTTAAAACCAATGCTTCCGATATTCATATAATAGCCGGTGCTCCCCCTTCTCTTAGGGTAGATGGAAAAATAATTTATTTAACACAATTTCCAGTTCTACTCCCAAAAGATACACAGGCTCTTGCCTACTCTATAATGAATGAAAAGCAAAGGAGAACTTACGAAGAGCATCATGAAGTAGACTTCTCTGTTGGAATGAAGGGCATAGGAAGATTTAGGGTAAATGTATACAGCCAAAGAGGGACAGTAGCTGCTGCACTTAGAAGACTACCTTATCAAATTAAACCTATGGAAGAGCTTGGTTTAATACCAAGCGTAAAACAGCTTTGTCATAAAAGTATGGGGCTTATCTTGGTAACTGGACCTACAGGTTCAGGTAAAACAACCACACTTGCTTCAATGATTGATTATATAGATTCAAACTTTTCATACCACATTATAACAATTGAAGATCCTATTGAATACTTGTTCCCCCATAAAAAATCGGTAGTTTCCCAAAGAGAAGTTGGGAATGATACTGAAGGTTTTGCAACAGCTCTTAAATATGCACTTCGTGAAGATCCAGATGTTATTCTTGTTGGTGAGATGAGGGATTTAGAGACTATAAAAGCAGCTCTTACAGCAGCGGAAACAGGACACCTTGTATTTGGAACACTTCATACAAATACTGCTGTACAAACTATCAACCGTATAATTAATGTATTTCCAGAACATGAACAGGATCAAGTTAGAACAGAACTTAGTTTTGTTATTCAAGGAATAATTTCTCAAAGATTGGTACCAAAAATAGGAGGAGGAAGAGTTTTAATACATGAAGTTTTAATACCAAATACTGCTATTAGAAATCTTATTAGAGAAAATAAAATTCACCAAATATACGGTTTAATGCAGGCAGGTCAAGCAGAAAGTGGAATGCAGACAATGAACCAGTCGATATTAAAAGCTTTAAGAGAAGGGCTTATAACAATGGAAGATGCACTCAAAATATCACCAGAGCCGCAAGAGTTAGAAAGATTACTAAAATTAAGGTGAAAATAAATGGCAAAATATCAATATCAAGGTAGGGATAAATACGGGGTATTAAAAAGGGGCATAATTGAAGCAGATTCACCTGCAGAGGCTGAAGATAAGTTAAAAGAACAAGGGTTAAAAGATTTTGAAATAAAATTACTTGAAGCTGGTAAAAAAGAAGCAAAAAGAAAAAGTGGAATAAGGTTATTTGGTGGTAAAGTCAAAGAAAAAGACCTGGCTGTTTTTACCCGTCAGCTGGGGGCCATGATATCTGCTGGTATAGGTATAGCAGATGCTCTTGAAATCATTGCAGAGCAAACTCCAAATAAAGCATTAAAAGAAGCATTATTTCAAGTCAGGGATGATGTTTTAAGCGGTAAATCATTATCTAAATCTATGGAAAAATTTCCTAAGGTTTTCCCTACATTTTTAGTAAACCTAATAGCTGCTGCAGAAGAGTCTGGGAACCTTGATGTTGTTTTACAAAGAGCCACAGTCTATTATGAAAAAATTGCGGCTATAAAGAGAAAACTTATAAGTGCCTCCTGGTATCCAACTGCAGTACTTATTATTGCGACGTTGATAGTAGTAGGTATCTTAACATTTATTGTTCCAACTTTTGCCAAAATGTATGCAGGAATGGGAGCACAGCTTCCTTTCCTGACACAAATGCTTATAAATATAAGTAATAGTTTAAGAAATAATGCTCTTTATATAATTATTTTTATTTTTGCGTTTTTTGGAATAAATTCATACATTTACAAAATACCTGCAGGTAAAAAAATATATCATCGTATTATGCTGAAACTTCCCCTCCTTGGACAAATATTTTTAAAAGGTTCTATTGCAAAATTTGCAAGGACTTTTGCAACTCTCATAGCTGGTGGTGTACCAATTATCAGGGCTCTTGAGATTGCTGCAAAAGTTGCAGGAAATGTTGTTATCGAAGAAGCTATAATGAAAGCAAGAGATGAAGTAGAACAAGGTAAGCCGTTATGGTCTTCTCTTGACCCGAAAGTATTTCCTCCTATATTTATCTCAATGTTAAAGGTAGGTGAAGAAACCGGTAGAATGGATGAAATGCTTGACACAATTGCAGAATTCTTTGAAGATGAAGTTGATAGAGCAGTTGATGGATTGCTATCTACTATAGAGCCTCTTTTAATGGTATTTATCGGTGGAATAGTTGGATTCATAATAGTTGGTCTTTACCTACCAATATTTAAGATGGGAGAGCTTATATCAAAATAAATGAAAGTAGCTGTTGGGATGAGTGGTGGGGTAGACAGCTCAGTAGCTGCTCTACTCCTTAAAGAAAAAGGATATGACGTTATAGGTGTTACTTTAAAGCTTTCATCTATAGAAAGTTCATGTGATATACAGGTTTGCTGTTCACCTCAAGATGTAAAAGATGCAAAAAAAGTAGCTTCTTATTTAGGAATAGAGCATTACACGATAGATTGGGAAAAGGATTTCAAAAATAAGGTTATTAATTATTTTGTAGAAGATTTAAAAAGAGGGAAAACTCCAAACCCATGTAGTGTATGCAATAGAGAGATAAAAACTGGAAAACTTTATAAGTATGTAAATCTTGTTTTTGATGCAGATTTTTTAGCAACAGGACATTACATAAAAACAGTAGAAATAAATGGTCAAAAACTTATTAAAAGAGGAAAAGATTTAAAAAAAGACCAGTCTTACTTTATGGCTCTTGTTGAAAAAGAAGTTTTAAACGGTCTTTTATTCCCACTTGGAGATTTTACAAAAGAGGAAGTTAGAAAAATGGCAGAAAAATACAGTCTTCCTGTATCACAAAAAAAAGACAGTTTTGAAATATGTTTTACTGCAGGGAAAACACCGGCTGAGTATATTGAAGAAAACCAGATATTTGAATTACAAGAAGGAGACATTATACATATATCAGGAAAAAAATTAGGTAAACATAAGGGACTTGCCCACTACACAATAGGGCAGAGAAGAGGTCTTGGTATTAGATGGCACAAGCCTCTTTATGTAATTGATAAAAATGTTGAAACTAACACAGTTATAGTTGCTGAAAATGATTTTCTTTTAACTGATACTGTAAAGGCAGAAAATTTCAATTTTCATCTACCGATAGAAAATTGGAAAGGAAATCTAAAAGTACAGGGAAGATACAGACAAAAACCTGTTGATGTTGAAGATTTTTCATATAAAAATGGTATCTTAGAAATAAAATTTAAAGAGCCTCAAATAAAATTTGCTTCAGGTCAGATTCTAGCAGTTTATAAAGATGATATTTTATTAGGCGGCGGAATTATTATATAGATTTTATAAACCCTACAGCTTCTTCTTTTGTTTTTATTTTTCCTTCTATTTGAGCTTTTAAAAGCAGTTCTTTTATTTTTCCAACTTTTGGAGAAGGTTTTAAGTTTAAGATTTCCATAATCTCTTTACCAGATAAAAGAGGTTCTTCTATTATTTCTTTTGTGTAGATATTGAAATAATATTCCTGCATATATTTTATAAACTCTAAAATCTCATTTAAAAAATTTTTATCTTCAGATGTTGCTAAGCTATCACTTAATGTTAATAAAAATAAATGGGGTGCTGTATCTTTATTTTCATACCACCAGAAATTTAAATCTTTATTTTGTAAATAACCCTCTTTTTGTAAGAAAAAAAGTCTGGTAATAGATAAATGTTTTTCTATTAATTTTACAGCAAACTCGGAAGCTTTTTTTCCAAGTGATAATTCCTCAGATATTTTTTCTTTAAAGATTTTGGCTCCTATTTTGTCGTGATTTTTATATATGCCTTCTTTTTTCTCGGTATACGCCTTTCCTATATCATGAAAAAATGCAGAAAGTTTTAAAAGGGTTTCGTCTGTAAAATCTGAAAGGAAAATTTTTTTGCCGAAATTTTTAAGAAATCTTCTGTCTATAAAACTTTCTTTTTTTTTAAATAATCTTCAAGGTATTCTAAAGTTTTTAATGAATGGTTTAATAAATCATATTTGTGGTATTTTTCTAAATTTTTAGTTCTAATCATATCCTCTATTTGAGGAATTATTTCCTGTAAAACCTCTTTTTCAATAAGTTTATCTAATGTTTTATAACTTCCTTCTTTGTCAAATATTTTCAATATCTCATCTCTTACTCTTTCAATTGGAGAAGCTTTTAAGAGAGTCTTATTTTCTTTAACCCATTTTTCAAAATCTTTATCAATTTCAAAGTCAAGCTCCTGAGCTATTCTGTAGCCTCTAAGTATTCTAACAGGATCTTTTTGAATGTTTTCGTAAGAAATAGGTCTAATTACACCAGCCTGCAGGTCTTCAAGTCCTCCTGATGGGTCAAATAAAACAGTCTGAGAAGCTCCAAGTCCAAGGGCATCATCAAATAGAATAGCCATTGCATTTATTGTAAAATCTCTATTCAAAAGGTTTTCATTTAATCTTTCAACAATTTTAAGTTCTTTTTCCTGAAAATCTAAATTACTTTCTAAAATATCTGATACATCCATATAAGAAAAATCAAATCTATATTTTACATCTCCTTCAAAGAAAACAATTGAAGCAACTGTTGTTTCTTTTTCAAACTTGAAAATATCACCTCCAACTATTTTTTGAAAATTTTTTACTATTTCAAAAGGATCCGTTGTAACTATAAAGTCAATATCTATTTTATTTTTTAATGGCCTGTTTAGGAGTCTATCTCTAACCCAGCCTCCAACAATAAAAGCAATAGTATCTCTTGATAAAGCTCCTGATAGCTTGTCAAAATATGAGTTATAAAATAAAAGTCCGTGTACGTATTTTGTCTTTATATCAAATTCTTCTCTTTGTTCTTTTGGTGTGTTTTGTCTGTTTAATATTTTTTCAAGTAGTTTTTCTATCCCAAACATTAGTTTTCCTTTTAGAGTATGTTGAATTGTTTTAAAATCTTTGCAAGTTCTGGGTCTTTTTTAGCAAGTTGTTTTAGAGCGTTGTAAAGTTCTTTTAGTTTTTCTTCTTTTTGGAGTTCCTCAAGGGTTTCATCTTTTGCTTTTCTTATAATTGTTCTTCTATCCCAAAATGCAAATCCTATTACTCCAAGAGTTAAAGTAGTAAATATCCCTGTAATTATCCATAAAAATGTATATAGCTGTTCAAATCTTTTATTTATATCATCAAACCTTTTATCTACTGCATCAAACCTCTTATCCATGTAATTCTGCATAGATTCAAATCTTTTATCAATAAAGTTAAATCTTTTATTTGTTTCTTCCTTAAAATCTCTAAACTGAGTTTCAAGAATAGTTAATCTTTTATCAATATCTATAAGTTTTTGATAAATCATCTCATTTGTTATTTTTACATTTTCCTTTGCCTGTGAAGTTCCTGTTATAAATAAAGCTGTAATAAACAGCAGTAAAACTTTTTTCATAAAAACCTCAAAACTTAAATAGAGTTTAAGTTAATTTTATGCAAAAAATAGACTGTTTGCAAATAAAAAAGCCCCCATTAACGGGGGCTTGAGTGGTTTTAGTAAAAATTCGTGTTCGGGTTAGAATAAGAAGCCAGCTTCGAAAGCTGCTACAGTTCTTGTATCTTTAGTGTTTGCTGTACCGTTTGGTACTTTACCAAATAATTTAGCATCAGCAGAGGTATAAGCTAATTCAACTCTTGCAAATGTATTTTTAGTTGGTTTCCAAGTTGGAGTTACTGTAAATGTCCATATAGTATCATCTTTTTTAGCATCTGTATTTACATATTCTATTCTTATTGGAACAGCAATTTGCTCGCTAATAGAAGGATCTACATTTAAAGCAATACCGAACTGATTATCATCAGTTGTTGCAGATTTTATTTTATCATCCTTTGTTGCATAAGATATTTGTACTCCAGCTTTTGCTGCTCCAAAATCACCTTTCAAGCATAATGTGTAGAAATTGTACCCGCCAGCTTCATCATAAACATGTAATCCAGCTTTAGCTATTCCAAGATTTGCAGTAGCACCTAATTCTACAGCATCATTTACACTTCTATAAGTCCCTCCTTGGAACAAACCATTACCTTGGTTGTATCCAGCATAAACTTTTGCAACCCCAGCATCATAATTAATTCTTGCTCCTGTAAACAATACTGGATTAAAATAAACAAATAAAGCTCCTCTGTTTATATTAGGATTTAAAATTGTAAGTGGAGCTTCCCCATATTTAGCCCATAATAAACCAGCATCAATAGAAAGTCCTTCTACAGGTGCAATAGTTGCATATGCAAGCCAAGGTTTAAATTGATTTGGATTCCCATAAGCAATTAAACCAGAATTTACAACATCCACAGAAGCTACTACTGTGGGTACTGCAAATGAAGCAAATGCTGCATTAAATCCTATAGGAGACTTGTTTGGATCTGCATCTTTTTTTAAGCCAATTGCAAAAGAAGTTATTCTAAACTGATCTTCTCTTGGGCTTGCTCCTACAACTAAATCATTGTTTTGATACTCATAAGCTGCAGATACTCCACCATAAAGAGTAATGTCCGAATTTGCTACTGTTAATGTTCCTGCCTGTGCAGCTCCCGCTGCAAGTAATCCTGCTGCTGCTAAACCTAATACTTTTTTCATGCTGTGTAACCTCCATAAAAAATTATTTTTTATATTTTTTAGCATATTCTAATTTAAATTACTTGTCAAGTAAGCATTAACTTTATTTTCTTATTCGCATTATTTTATTAAAACTTTAAACTTTTATTAATTCAAATTTTATGCCAATTTTTTGTTAAAGAATATCAATATTTTTTCATTTGAAATTTTTGTGTTTTTGCAAATTTACAGATTATATCTAAAATTTAAACTATGATAAAATTTTATATATCTAATTCAATTAATTCTTTTAGGAGAGCTTAATGAAAATCCATGTAGCACACAGCCCAGATTCAGATGATGCATTTATGTTTTATGCAATAAACCATCAAAAAATAGATACAAAAGGATATGAATTTATTGATGTTTTATCAGATATAGAAACTTTAAATCAAGAAGCCCTAAAAGGAACTTACGAAGTTTCAGCCATCTCAATACATGCATTCCCATATGTAGCCGATAAATATGCACTTTTATCAAGCGGAGCTTCTATGGGAGATAACTACGGTCCTATGATTGTAGCTAAAGAAGAGTTTGATATAAAAGATTTAAAAAATAAAAAAATTGCTGTTCCTGGAAAATTAACCTCTGCCTTTTTAGCGCTTCAACTATTTTTAAAAGAAAAAGAGTTTAACTATGAAGTTATGCCTTTTGACAAAATAATACCTGCTGTAAAAGAAGGAAAAGTTGATGCAGGACTTATAATTCATGAAGGACAACTAACTTATCAAGATGAAGGTTTAAAATGTATCGTAGACCTTGGTAAATGGTGGTACGAAAAAACAGGAGGACTTCCTCTCCCGCTGGGTGGAAATGTTATTAGAAAAGACTTAGGCGAAAAAACTATGAAAGAAGTATCCGAAATTTTAAGAGAAAGTATCAAATACTCTTTAACCCATAGAGAAGAAGCTGTAGATTATGCTTTAAAATTTGCAAGAGATATGACAAAAGAAAAAGCTGATAAATTCATAGGAATGTATGTTAATGACCTTACAGTAGATTATGGAGAAAGAGGGAGAAAAGCTATAGAACTATTTTTAAGAGAAGCTAGAGAAATGGATTTAATACCAGAAATACCTGAAATAAAGTTCGTATGAGGTGTAAACTATGAAAATAGTTTTGGTTGATGAAAACAGAGAAACATTTGAAGTTTTGAATGAAGTTGCACAGCTAAGTGGTTCAGAAATTTATTATTTTAACAATATAAAAGATGCAAAAGAGTTTTTTAAAGAAAATACAGATGTTGATGGATTAATAATTGAGAAATATGTAAATAATGTACCTTCTGGTGAATTGGTAAGCTACATTAAAATTCTAAAATTAGATATTCCAACTATACTCCTTACAAGTGATGTAACAGAGGAAGAAAAGGAATATTTTAAAAATTTAGGTGTGACTGAAATTATTGAAAAACCTTTTAATCCTCTTGATGTTATGACGGCAATTGTTGCTTATATAAAAGAGAAAAAAGGTGAAGAGTACGTAAAAGAACGCTTACAAACCGAGGAAAATACTGATAGAACTTCTTTAAAAGCTATTATTCAAAAATTTATAGAAATATTTAAGAAACTTTTAAAAAAGACAGGTTAAATTATCTGTTTTAAGTTGTTAGGGGCAATATAAATGCTTGCAAAAAGAATAATTCCATGTCTTGATGTTAATAAAGGAAGAGTTGTTAAAGGTGTAAAATTTTTAAACCTTATAGATGCAGGAGATCCTGTTGAGGCAGCAAAGGCTTATGATGAAGCTGGTGCTGATGAACTTGTTTTCTTAGATATTACTGCTTCTGCAGAAGAAAGAGATATTATTTTAGATGTCGTTAAAAAAACTGCGGAAACTGTATTTATGCCTCTTACAGTTGGTGGAGGTGTTAGAAGCTTAGAAGATATTAGAAAACTTCTTGAAAGCGGTGCAGATAAAGTTTCTATAAACACAGCAGCAGTAAAAGAACCAATATTAGTTGAAGAAGCAGCTAAGAGATTTGGATCTTCTACAATTGTTGTTGCTATTGATGCAAAGCAAGTAGGAGGAAACAAATGGGAAGTTTATGTTAACGGTGGTAGAACAGCTACAGGAATAGATGCAGTTGAGTGGGCAAAAGCAGTTCAGGATTTAGGAGCAGGAGAGATACTTCTAACTTCTATGGATAAAGATGGAACAAAATCAGGATATGATATAAATCTAACAAAAGCAGTATCGCAGGCAGTTTCTATTCCTGTTATAGCTTCTGGTGGAGCCGGTGCAAAAGAGCATTTTTATGAAGTTTTTGAAGAGGGAAAAGCAGATGCGGCTTTAGCTGCTTCATTATTTCATTTTAAAGAAATAGAAATTCCAGATTTAAAAAAATATTTAAAAGATAAAGGTCTTCCAATAAGAATTTAGGAGAAGCAATATGAAAAGAAGGCTGGTATTACTGCTTTTAATAATAGCAGTTGTAGCTGGAGGATATGCATATTTTAAAGGTATTATAGATTTTACAAAACCACAGGTAGTATTTTCTGAAATTCCAAAATATATAGGGGCAAATAAAAAAATATCATTTACAGTAAAAGATAATAATCCAGGATTAAAAGAAGTAAAAGTTTATATCATTCAAAATGCAAAAAATATTCCTGTTTTAGAAGATAAAAATATACCTGAAGGTTTAAAAGAGAAAAGCTATACGGTAAATATAAAAGGAAGACAGCTTGGGCTTGTTGAAGGAAAAGCAAAACTTTTTATAAAAGTTAAAGATGGATCTATACTCGGCAATGAAAATACCTTAGAGTATGACATAACAGTGGATTTATCACCTCCTGTTTTAAGTGTTTTATCATCTCCAGCAACAATTATAAATGGTGGAACAGGATTTTTATTCTTCAGAACTTCAAAAGACGTTGCTGAAACTGGAGTAATGGTTGGAGACTTAAAATTTAAATGTTTTAATAACATTTTTGAAAATAAGCAGATATACGGCTGTGCATTTCCATATCCTTATTACTGGAATAAAAAGAAACCAATTGTTGCTTACGCAGTAGATAGGGCAGGCAATGAAACTAAAAACGGAATAATGTACTTCTTTAAAAGAGTTAGATATAAAAAATCTATCATTAATTTAACTGACAGTTTTATAGAAACAAAAGTTAGACCTCTGTCTGATAAAGAAATAGAAGATCCTGTTGAGCTTTTTAAATATGTAAATGTAGAAATGAGAAAAAGGAATGAGGAAAAAATTCATTCAATAACAAAAAATGTTAAACACGTAAAGCCTATGTTTCACGGAAAGTTTTTACAGCTTAAAAATTCTAAAATGCTTGGTGGTTTCGCAGATTACAGAAAATATAGATATAAAGGAAAGATAATAAAAGGAGCTGATGCATACCACAAAGGAATGGATTTTGCATCTATAAAGAATGCTCCTGTTCAAGCTGCAAACGACGGTATAGTTAGATTTACAGGGTTTTTGGGCATATACGGTAATTCCATAATAATAGAACATGGAATGGGAGTTTTCACCCTTTATTCTCACCTTGCAGAAAGTAAAGTAAAAGAAGGTGATGTTGTTGTTAAAGGGCAGGAGATAGGTATCACAGATACAACAGGTCTTGCTGTTGGAGATCATTTACATTTTGGAGTTTTAGTTCAAGGGCTTGAAGTACATCCAATAGAATGGCTTGATAGAAAATGGATAAAATCAAGGTTTGAAAATGAATATAAAAGAATAGAAAAACTTTACGGAGGTAAAAACTAAATGAAATTTTTTATTGATACAGCAAATGTTGATGAAATAAGACAGGCTAACTCTTTAAGAATTTTGGACGGCGTTACAACAAATCCAACATTAATTGCAAAAACAGGAAAACCTTTTATGGATGTTGTAAAAGAGATTTTAGAAGAAGTTCCAGATAAGCCAGTAAGCCTTGAAGTTGCAAGTACAGATTATGAAGGTATGGTAAAAGAAGGAGAGTATTTAGCACAGTTTGGTAAAAATGTAGTTGTTAAAATTCCTATGACAATAGATGGTTTAAAGGCAGTTAAACATTTTGAGTATAAAGGGATAAAAACAAATGTGACACTAATATTCTCGCCTGCACAGGCACTTCTTGCGATGAAAGCAGGAGCATCTTATATATCTCCATTTGTTGGAAGACTAGACGACATCAGTCATACAGGAATGCAGTTAATAGAGGAAATAAAAACTATTAGAGATAACTATGATTTTCATACCGAGATTATAGTGGCCTCAGTTAGAAATCCTCTCCATGTTGTTGAATCAGCAATTATAAGAGCAGATATTGCAACAATACCTTATAAAGTAATAGCTCAACTTGCAAAACATCCACTTACTGATATTGGACTTGAAAGATTTTTAAAAGACTGGGAGTCTGTACCGGAAAAACCTTTCTAAAAGAAAAATGAAGTATAGAAAAAAAGGAATTAAAAAAGAACACCATATAATAGAAGACGGGGAGGGTGTTTTAAAGCTCTTAATCAAAAATAACCTTGTAGAATCAATAATTCCAGGAAGGATAAAAACTACTCCAAAAGGGCGGCCAGGAAAAATAAGATTAACTTATCAATACGATACAGATGCAGGTGCAAAACTTCTTTTAAAAAAAGGCTCAACAGTTCAGGAAGTTTTTGTAATAACAGATAAAAGAGAACAGTTAAGAGAATTTATAAAAAACAATTTTGGCAGTTAACAAATAAAATTACATCATTTTAGCATAAAAAAACTATTCGTCAAAAAAATTTTTTTCTTTAATTTTTTATTTTTTAGAGTTATTATTTTTATCCAAAAAAATAAAAGAGGGGTGATTTTCCTTTTGGATATCTGGAGCAGTATTGTTTCCTACATTGAACCCAAGGTAGATAAAAACACATTAAAACTACTTAAGGGTATAAAGGAAACTAAATTATCAGATAATAAGTTTCAAATATATGCTCCAGATATTGTATATAAAGATTGGCTTGAGTCTAAATTTTTAAAGGTAATACAAAAAGTTGCAAAAAATCTAACTGGAAAAGATTTGGCTGTTGAAGTAATTTCTCAGGAAGAAGTTGATCTAAGAAATGAAAAATCTCAAATAGAAAAAGAACTTCCTCAAGATAAGTTAATTAGAAATATAAATCTAAATCCAAAATATACCTTTTCTAATCTAATAATAGGAAACTGTAACAAAATTGCATATAAGGCAGCTATAGCAGTAGCAGAAAATCCAGGAAGGATTTATAACCCTCTTTTCATTTATGGGGGTGTAGGACTTGGGAAGACCCATATACTCCATGCAACAGCCCATTACATGCTTTCTAAAAATCCCAGAGCAAATATTATTTACACAACAGCCGATGCATTTATGTCAGAGCTTATAGCTTACATGCAAAAAGGCTCAATACTGGATTTTAGAAGAAGATATAAAAATATAGACCTTCTTTTAATTGATGATGTTCAGTTTTTAGTTGGAAAAGAAAGAACTCAAGTTGAGTTTTATTATATTTTTAACGCACTTCATCTTATTGGAAAACAGGTTATACTTTCATCAGATACTCCCCCATCCAAATTAAAAGGTATTCAGGAAAGGCTTTTAAGCAGGTTTTCAAGTGGTTTAATAGTTGAAGTTAAACCTCCAGATATTGACACTAAACTTTCCATAATAAGGAAAAAAGCCACAGAGATGAAAATGAACCTGCCCCACGATGTAATGCTTTTTATAGCAAAAACTGTGAATACAAATATTAGAGAACTTGAAGGGTCTTTAATGAAAATTAAGGCCTACAGTGAAATAATGGATAGGCAAATCACTCTTGAAATGACTAGAGAGGTGTTAAAAGATATAGTTGAAGTTAAAGAAATTGAATCACTTTCAATAGAAAAAATACAAAAAGAAGTTGCAAATTACTTTGGTGTAAACATAAACGAAATTTTATCCTCTGCAAGAAAGAAAAAAGTTGTTATGGCAAGGCAGATAGCAATGTATCTTTCAAGGTATTTAACGGACAAATCATTGAATGAAATTTCAAAAGCGTTTAAAAAGAAAGACCATACAACAGTTATAAATGCAATTGAAAAAGTTGAGTCTCAAATGAAGAAAGATAGAAAATTTAAATTAACAGTTGAGTTTTTAAGAGACAAACTTCTTACTCTATAATCTCTACTTTTGTTCCTTCCTTATCAACAGAAAGTACTTTGTACTGTGCTTTTATACCCTGTTTTTCAAAAACTTCTATCATTGCTCTGCCTATGTTATCAAAATTTTCCAGAGAAAGGGCTATAATTGTAGAACCTGCTCCGCTTAATGATGCACCAAGAGCTCCATTATTTAAACCAGCTTTTATAACTTCATCAAATCCAGGAATTAACTTTTTCCTGTAAGGCTCATGAAACCTATCATCCATAGCAACTTTTAATAGATCATATTTTTTACTGCAAAGTGCTGAGATAAAAAGGGAAACCCTCTGAACATTAAAAATTCCATCTTTTAAAGGTATTTGCTTAGGTAAAACTTTTCTTGCCTCTTCTGTTGAAAGCTCAAAGTCAGGTATTACAACAACAGCTTTTATTTCTTCTGGGAAATCTATTTTATTGTAGTAAGTTTTTCCTTCATTTATGCACGCTGTAATAAGATTTCCTTTTAATGCAGGAAGAAGGTTGTCAGGATGTGGCTCAAATTTATAAGCTATATTGAAAAAATCTTCATCTGTTAACTCTTTTTTATTTGCAGCAAATCCAGCAGCTATAGCTCCTACAATTGCTGTCGCACTGCTTCCAAGTCCTCTTGATACTGGAATATTAATATTTTGCTTAACTTTAACCCCGTGAAATTCGTTACCCAAGTATTCGCAGGTTGCTTTTAAAACTTTAACAAACAGATTTTTGTCTGGATTTTCAAATTCTGGCATTTTCGGATTTGTCTGGATTTCTAATTTATCACTTTCTTCTACTATAAACTCATTATAAAGGTCAAGTGCAAGGCCAAGTGTGTCAAAACCTGCACCAAGATTTGCAGACGTTGCTGGAACTTTAACTTTTATTCCTTTCATAAAATTCCCTTTACAGGATAATCAACTTTACCTTCAAGGATATTGACGTATTCTTCAATGCCTTTTTCAAGGTTATATTTGGGAACAAAACCAAGCTCTTCCTTTATTTTTGTCATGTCAGCCTGAGTATATTCCTGATAAAAGTCGTATGGACAGTCAAAGTAATCTGGTTCTAAATCTTTTCCTAAATATTTATTTAAAAGAGCGACAATTTCGTTAAAAGAACGTGCTTCTCCACTTCCAACATTATAAACTGTAGAGTATGGTGCTTTTACAGCCTGTATAGTAGCTTCCACAGCATCTTTTACATAAACAAAATCTCTTTTTTGTTCTCCCCATTTAAATAATCTTGGTCTCTTATTTGCTTTCATTTGAAGATAAAGCTGGTATATCATGCTTGCAAATTTCTTTTTATGCGCTTCTCCAGGACCATAAACATTAAAGTATCTAACCCCTACTGTTTTTACACCGGTTTTTCTGCTGAAGTCTTCGGCAATGTTATCCATAATGTATTTTGAAAATGCGTAAACATTTTCAGGAGATTTTTCTCTATCTTCCCTTAATGGAACATGCTCTTTTACATTTCCATAAACAGATGCAGAAGATGCATATACAACTACCGCTTCACTATCATAAGCAAGTTCTAGTATATTTTTAAACCCGTCAACATTTTTTCTCATCATAAGTTCTTGGTCCGTAACAGTGGTATCTGTAATAGAAGCAAGATGGAAAATTACATCTAATTTTATATCCTCAACTTTGAAAAATACTTCATCTGTTGATACATCACAGGCTAAAACTTCACCTTTAAATTTTTTTAAATTTTTAAAATTTGCACTTGAAAAGTCATCAAGAATTAAAATACTACTTTGAGGGTATAGTTCCTGTAATGTTAATGCTAAATTAGCACCTATAAAACCTACTCCGCCTGTTATTAATATATTAGAGAAGCTAACTTCTTCCAAATGTTTCCTCCTTTACATTGGCTCTATATAAAAAAGTTCCTGTCCGTAATCTACAGGCTGACCGTTTTCAACAAGTATTTTTACAACTTTCCCATTGATATCACTTTCTATTTCATTCATAACTTTTAAAGCTTCTATGATACATAAAACCTGTCCTTTTGAAACAATATCTCCTTCTTCCACAAAAGGAGGTGCTCCTGGAGATGGAGCTCTGTAAAATGTTCCAACTAAAGGTGATTTAATTACGTGGTATTTTTGCTCTTCTTTAGTTTCAACTTCAGGTTTTTCTCCTGTCTTTATAACCTCTTTAACTTCAACGGTAGGAGAACTTGAAACAACTTCTTTTGGACCAATGTACTGTTTTACAGAAATTCTAAATTCTTCTGTTTCAATGTCTACCTGTTCTATTTTTTTCCCTTCTATTTTTTTAATTATTTCATCTAAAAGGTTTAACATATTATCCATTTTAAATCCCCTTTACTGATTTACCCTCTCTATATACTTTCCTTCTCTTGTATCAACTTTTATTTTATCTCCAACATTTATAAATAATGGAACTTGTACTGTTGCTCCTGTGTCTATTTTTGCAGGTTTTAATGTATTAGTTGCTGTATCTCCTTTGAAGCCCGGCTCTGTTTCAACCACTTCATATACAGCAGATTTTGGAAGTTCAACACCTATAGGCTGACCTCTATCTAAAAATATAAACACTTCCATGCCTTCTTTTAAAAATTTTGCGTCGTCTCCTAAAACTTCCTTTGGTACAGCTATCATTTCTCCTGTATTATTGTCTATAAACCAGTAAGAATCACCGTCAAAATAAGAGTAAGCCATCTGTCTTTGCTCAAAATCTGCAAGCTCTATAGAATCTGAAGATTTAAATGTGATTTCATTTACATTACCAGTTCTCATATTTTTTGCCTTAACCCTAACAAATGCCTGTCCTTTTCCTGGTTTTACGTGGTCGTAACTCAAAACTCTATAAGGCTGCCCATCTACAATTATAAACATGTCTTTTTTAATTTGGTTGATTCCAATTTTTACGCCCATTTACTCCTCCGTTTATGGAAATTGATATTAATTTTATCATATTTTTGCATTTGCAAAATTTACTATTTGTCCTATAATAGTATCTGCCTACGGATGGGTGTCCGAGCGGCCGAAGGAGCAGCACTGGAAATGCTGTGCACCGCTTTGCGGTGCCGAGGGTTCAAATCCCTCCCCATCCGCCAGTAAATGTGATAGAATAAAAATTCCCGGGTCCCGCCGGGTGGGAGCTGGTGAACCCCGCCAGGCCCGGAAGGGAGCAACGGTAAGCCAGTTTCCCACGCCGGATGGGGGTGCCCGGGTTTAAATATATCTTATGGGAAGAAAAATGCCTTTTATCTATGTTGTAGAAGATGACGAAGATATCAACGAGCTTTTAGTTTATAATCTACAAAAGGAAGGAAACAAAGTAAAATCCTTTTACAGCGGTAAAGATGCACTTTCAAGTTTAGAGTATGAAAAACCTGATTTAATTCTTTTAGATATTATGCTTCCTGATATAGACGGCCTTGAAGTATGCAAAACAGTCAAATCTGATCCTGTTAAAAGAGACATCCCTATTATAATGCTTACAGCAAAAAGCACAGAAATAGATAAAATAGTGGGTCTTGAACTTGGAGCTGATGATTACATAACAAAACCTTTCTCTTTTAGGGAACTTCTTGCCAGAATAAAAGCAGTATTAAGAAGATGTTCAAATAAAAGCCATAAAAATGTTGATATTGTAAAAATTGGTGAATTAGAAATAAACCCTGCAAAACTTGAAGTTAAAATCCGTGGTAAACCTTTGAATTTAACAACAAAAGAATTTAAGCTTTTAATGAATCTGATAAATTCAAAAGGAAGGGTGTTAAACAGAGATTATCTTTTAGAAACTATATGGCAAAATGAACCAGATGTTTTTGATAGAACGATAGATGTTCACATAAAAAAATTAAGAGATAAACTTGGAGAATATGGGAAGTATATAAAAACAGTTAGAGGAGCAGGGTATATGTGGGAAGAAGAGGATTACTCCTCTTCGGACACAGGTAATTTTTCAGGTAAAGGTGAATAATTTCCTTTATTAATTATTTTTGCTTTTGCATATTTTTTTTTCACATTTTCCACCACAGGAAGGGTAAACATATTCAATCAGTGAATATACAGTATCTCTTAAAACATCAGAATTTAAGTTATCTAAAGCCCCTATTTTTAAATAAAGAGTTTCATCCTTATAGTTTTTATAAATACATTTTAATTCGCGAACATGCCCTTTTTTCTTGAATATATGTTCCCTAATTGTCTTTTCTACACATCCTTCTATAGATACAATAGATAACTTTTCCTCAGGTTTTATTTGACCTGATAAAAACATAAAAACTCCTTCCATATCTAGTAAAGGGTTTTCCATTTCTTCAATTAACTTTCTTAAATGTTCAATAAACTTTTCATCAGTGTTATATTTTCCTGGTTTAAAAAGTTCAATAAGTTCGCTCCAAGTTATTTTGACTTCCATTATATTCCCCTCCATTTTAAAGTTCTAAAGATTTTTCTTTTATTAATTTTTTAGCTCTATCTATAAATTCATCAATAGTAAATACACCAACATTTCCTTTTTTCTTAGTCCTTACAGAAACAGTTCCTGTTTGCCACTCCTTATCACCAACAACAAGCATATAAGGTATCTTTTGAAGCTCTGCATCTCTAATTTTTTTATTCATTCTTTCATTTCTTTCATCAGTTTCTACTCTGATTCCAGCTTCTCTTAATTTTTGTTCAACTTCCTTTGCATAAGGTAAGTGCGCATCTGCAATTGGAATTATTTTAGCCTGTACAGGAGAAAGCCATAGAGGAAGCTGTCCTGCATAATGCTCAATTAAGACTCCAATAAATCTTTCAATAGAACCAAATACAGCTCTGTGAACCATATAAGGCCTGTGCCTTTGATTATCCTCTCCTATATAGTACATATCAAACCTTTCAGGAAGATTAAAATCAAACTGAATTGTAGAACACTGCCACATTCTACCAATTGCATCTTTTATTTTTACATCAATTTTAGGACCGTAAAATGCTCCTCCACCTTCGTCTATATCGTATTCAAGACCTACAGACTCTATTGCTTTTCTAAGGGCATCTGTAGCTACTTCCCACATTCTATCATCACCAACAGATTTTTCTGGTCTTGTTGAAAGGTAAACCTCAAACTCATTGAAACCATAGTTTTTCAATGTTTCTATTGCAAACTCAAGTACTTTTCTAATTTCATCTTCCACCTGGTCTTCCCTGCAAATTATATGAGCATCATCTTGAGTAAAACCTCTGACTCTCATAAGTCCGTGTAAAACTCCGCTTCTTTCGTATCTGTAAACTGTTCCAAGTTCTGCAAGCTTTATAGGAAGTTCTTTATATGAACGCTGTCTTGATTTGTAAATTTCTACGTGAAAAGGGCAGTTCATTGGTTTTACAAAATAGCCTTCTTCTTCTATCTGCATTTCAGGGAACATATTTTCTCTGTAAAAATTAACGTGACCGGAAGTTTGCCAGAGCTGTTCTTTACCAACGTGAGGAGTGTAAACAAGCTGATAACCTCTTTTTATATGCTCATTTCTCCAGTCATTTTCTATTTCATTCCTAATTATTGCTCCTTTTGGAAGCCATAAAGCAAGTCCACCCCCAACATTTTCATCAATTATGAAAAGTTCAAGTTCTTTTCCTATTTTTCTATGGTCTCTTTTTTTGGCTTCTTCTAGCATATTTAAATATTTCTTAAGTTCTTTTTCTGTCCAGAAGGCAACTCCATATATTCTTTGGAGCATAGGATTTGTTTCTTTTCCTTTCCAGTAGGCTCCAGCAATTGAAAATAGTTTAAATGAAGTAGGAGCTTTTCCTGTTGAGGGGATATGAGGACCTCTGCAAAGGTCAACAAAGTCGCACTGCTTGTATATAGAAATTGGAGCTGTTTCTGGTATGTCGTGTCTGATTAAATCCACTTTGTATATTTCTTTCATATTTTCAAAAAGCTGTAAAGCTTCTTCTCTAGGAAGTTCCTGTCTTTCAATAGGGCAGTCTCTTTTTATTATTTCTTTCATTTTTTCTTCAATTACAGGAAGGTCTTCTTCAGTTAATCTTTTGCCTTCAACTTCAACATCGTAGAAAAATCCAACATCTGTTGTAGGACCAATTCCAAGATGAACTTTATCTGTTCCGTAAAGTTCTTTTAAAGCCTGTGCCATTATATGAGCAAGTGAATGTCTAAGAATTTCAAGACTTTCTTTATCTTTTGGTATTAGGAATCTAAGGTTTCCACTTTGTTTAATAGGTGTATGTATATCTATAATTTCATCATTCAGAACACCACCAACCACATTTTTTACTTTCTTTCCTTCTCCTTCTAAAGCTTGTATTATTTCTTTGATTGTTATTCCATCTTCAAATTCAAATTCACCAAATCTATCAATATTTATTTTTATCATTAATAGAGTTTCCTCCTATTTAAATTCATGTGCATAAATATTTTAACAATTTATAAGCCTTGATACTAATTGAAAATTTATGCACATGTGATATAATGTAATACCTAAATACGGCGGAGTAGCCAAGTGGTAAGGCAGGGGACTGCAAATCCCTTATACGCCGGTTCGATTCCGGCCTCCGCCTCCAATATTAAATCTTCTCAAACCCTTAAAAAATCTGAATTTCCTAAATAATTAATATTTGTTTTATATCCTTATTTCTGACAAAATTTGCCGTCTAATGTGATATTATTACACTTAAAACGTCAGAGTTTTGTCAGTTTGGATACTTCACTGTGACCTTTATATTCCACTTAGTTCAGATAAAACCCACGGAAGAAAAAGAAGCTCTACGCCAGTTTAATCTTTATATCCCACTTAGTTCAGATAAAACTTATCATCTGCTCCTCTAAACTCTCCATAACATTCTTTCTTTATATCCCACTTAGTTCAGATAAAACTGTAGACGCTCTATCTCCTATAGATGATATTACTCACTTTATATCCCACTTAGTTCAGATAAAACACAACATATAAGATTAAAATTATACCAATATCTATATTCTTTATATCCCACTTAGTTCAGATAAAACGTGCTATAATAACTAAAAACTTGATGTGAGGTTATTACTTTATATCCCACTTAGTTCAGATAAAACTGGTATCCAGAGTGGAGAATACCACTAAAAAGACTTTCTTTATATCCCACTTAGTTCAGATAAAACACAATGTTTACTCTTAGCTTTTGAAAAGCCATAGTTGTCTTTATATCCCACTTAGTTCAGATAAAACCCAGTTAATTATATTTAGAAAAAAATTTTACTTATAACAAGCAATATCAAAGTTTATCTTAAATCTAAAGATTTACATAAATCTTTTCTAAATATGCAAAATTGCATCGAACCTTTATTAATGCAAATATATTTTCTATTATATTCTCTATAAAGCCCACAAAAAGCCAGCTTACACAAAAATATATTTTCTATTTAAAATGCAAAATTTAACAATAATTATTATTAATAATTATTCCTTTATTGAAAAGAACGAAATTAAATATTCTTATTCTTTTTCTAAGTAGCCAAATTAACTTGGTAAATTTTATCATAAAAAATTATCCATATAGCTCTTTTCTATTCCTAAAACCTTTTTCTTTATATTCTTAGGATTTTTCACTTCATAAACA
>WIAL01000022.1 GCA_015519975.1 Hydrogenothermaceae bacterium
CCTTTTATAGAAAGTTTTGAGTATAAAACAACACAAAGAGGTACTCAAATAAAGAGCTTTATATCAATTTCTGTTCCTTATATGGAATAAATTATGGATAAAATATTTGAAATTTTAGACTTAAAAAGATGGATATTGATAACAATTCCTGTATTAATTGTTATTCTTGGAATATATACTTCTTTAAATTACATTTATAGCTTCATATCCATAAAAGAAAAGTTCAGAATAGAAGATTATATTGGAAATTATAGTTTATTATTAAACCTAGATATTCCAAAAAAGGCAAGAAAAATTAATTTTGAAATCTTTGATTATTTAAACTTAATTAAGTTTGAAAGTAATAGAAAAATTATTACAGCTACCGAAGAAAAAAAGGAAGCAAGCCCACCTGTATATAAAATCAATTTGGTTTATATAAGAGATGGTAAAAAATATGTAGTTATTAATGGTAAAATTCTAACAGAAGGAAGCAAAATTTCCGATAAGGAATATATAGTTAAAATCGAAAAAGATGGAGTGCTCTTAAATGGATATTGGGGTGCAAGATGGATAAAGCTTTAAAAATATTTTCTATAAGCTTAATAGTTTTTTTGTTTTCCTGTGCAGCTAAAAATGGAAAAACATATTTAGATAAACCTTCAGATAAGGTAAAAAAAGAAAATGTATCTAAAATTAAAGGGCAAAAAATACAACAAGAGTTAAGAAAGAAAAGCAATATTACTTATCTGCCGCCACCCCCATTAATGATAACAAGTACTATAAAAAAAATAGATCCACTTGAAAAAGAAAAAATAACTTTAACAGCTACTAATGCGCAATTAAAAAATGTTTTATATTTGATTGCAAATGACCTAGGAATGAATTTAGTTATAAGTCCTGAAGTTGACACTTCAAAAACAATTACCTTGAATTTTAATAATACATCAGCTAAAACAGTTTTATCTATTATTGAAGATATAGCTGGAATATTTTTTGAAGTAAAAGACAACGTAATATACGTGAAAGAAACTAAAACAAAGATATTTAAGATACCTTATGTCAAAACAACTTCAGATTACAATGCCAGACTTGGAGGAGATGTTCTTGGTGCAACAGGGACCGGAGGTGTGACAGGAGGAGCAGCTCCTTTAGGAACAGCAGGTATACCTGTTGGAGGGACTGGAGGATTGGCAAGTGGAACTGGTAATTTATCTGGCAATTTTCAATTAAATTTTGATAGTCCTCCAGATGTCAATAACTTTTATCAACAACTTGAAGATAATATAAAGAATCTATTATCAGATAAAGGTAATTATACATTAAATAAGTTTACTGGAACATTAATAGTAACGGATAAAAAAGATAATCTAAGAAAAATTGAAAAGTTAATAAAAAGTCTAAAGCATGAAATAAACAAACAAGTTCTCATCGAAGCAAAAATAGTTGAAGTAAATCTTTCAGATAATTTCCAGTATGGAATAGACTGGTCGGCACTTTTAGCTAAAATAGGAAATACATCAATAGCTGCTTCTCAATCTCTTGCCCTTGCAGGAAGCTATGGTCAGATAATAGCAGCAAATACTAATTTCAATGCAGTTATAAATGCTCTTGCTGATGTTGGAAAAATTGAAACTCTATCTAATCCTAGGATAAGAGTTTTAAATGGTCAGAGTGCATTAATATCTACAGGGACGGTAACACCATTTTGGGAAAAACAAATTCAAACAGTTACAACAACTACTACTACACAGGCAATAAGCTATATAAGATCAAGTGTATTAGATGGAATTTTACTTGGAGTTTCTCCTCATATAAATGATGATGGGACAATTACATTAAACATAGTACCTGTTTCTACAAATGTAAGAGGAACTAGACAACTCGTAGTAGGAAACGAAGTGCAGGCTGAAGCTCCGATACTTGAAATAAAAGAAGCTGGAACCACAATAAAAGTTAAAGATAATACTCTAATAATAATCGGCGGACTTATAACAAAAAACAAACTTGAAAGCGAGAAAAAAATCCCTTTCTTGGGAGATATTCCAATAGCTGGGAATTTATTTAAAAGTAAACAAATTCAAACTCAAAAAAAAGAGCTAATAATATTTTTAAAGCCAAAAATCATTAAAAATATAGAGTAAAGAGGGAAAATGAGTCTTATTGTTGATATGCTTAAAAAATTAAACAAGGACAAAGAGGTATCTGATCAGATACCTCCTTCATTAAGGCAGTCTTCTGAAAAAAGAAAAAGCTTTTTACCTTATCTTATAGGATTATTTATAATTGTAACCTTGTCGGCAGGTGTGTTTGTTTATTATATATCAACTCTAAGTTATGAAAATGTCGTTTATGAGCACCCTAAAATTAATGACGATTTTCAAGCAAAATCTTTAACATCAAATAATGAAAAAGCAAAGGATGAAAATGTTAACATTAATAAAATCAAAACTACAGTGCAAAATCAAGCCAAAGATAATATAGATTTAAAAGAGAGTAAATCTAACCAAAGCATTAAAAAAGAACCTACTAAATCAAATTTAAATAAAGAAAATTTAACGGAAAAACCTCTTAAGATCCTTCCTCCTATAAAATCAAAACCTGTAAAATCAAATGCAAATAACAAAGTACCTCCTCCCAAGATTTTTACGGAACAAGACTATATAAATTTATTAAATCAAGCTAATTTATATTTGAATAAAGGGAATTACAATAAAGCAATTAAAGTATATGAAAAAATATTAAAATATAAAAATGATTCTGATGTTTTAAATAATCTTCTAGTCCTATATGCAAAAACAGGTCAAGAAAACGAAATATTAAATTATTTAAATAAAATAGATGAAAATGTTTTGCTTAATGTAACCCTAGAACTTATAAACCTTGGGAGAATAAAAGAAGCTGAAAAAATATTATCTAAAGCATCGCAAAGAGGTATAAATAGCTATCTTGCGTATGCTATTTTATATGAAAAAAGTGGATATTTGGAGAAAGCATTAAATTATTATGAAATGGCTTATAAAACACACCCACAAAACCCTATTTATGGTTATTACTATGCAAGGGCCTTAGAATTGAATGGTAAATATAAAAAAGCTTATATTGTATACAAAAATATTTTAAATATTATTAATAATAAGAAGCTAAAAAACATTATTAAAAACAGGATTGAAATTTTAGAAACATATGTAGGTGGATAACATGCATAAAAAGGCTTTTACTTTAATAGAACTTGCAATGGTTCTTGTTATTATTGGAATACTTTTATCTATAGGAATTGGTATATTTACAGTCTTAATAAAACAATCTAAATTCAAAGCAAACAAAGAAATAGTACAAACAGCATGTGAATCTATAAAAGGATATGCACAGCAACATAATAATTTACCTTCCAATTTATCGTCTTTAGGAGTAAAAACTATCGATCCATACAATAATAATTTAAAATACTTCTATGCATCAGGAATAACATCTGGAGACTTTTGCCAGCAAGATGCAACTTCATGGATCAAAGTTTATGACAGAGGAAATACAAAAGATAAAGTAGCTTTTATAGTTTATAGTTTAGGAGAAAATAGGAAAGATGATACAGACTGTTCTAATACTCCTAATCCATGTTCTCAAAGTGGTGTTGATTTTCAAATTAGGGAGTATGGAGAAACAACTAATAGTGGGACGAATTATGATGATATAGTTTGTTATATGGATATTTATACACTTAGAGAAGTAACATGCCCACCTCTTGAAATAACAACAAATTCTTTACCTGAAGCAATACAATATCTTCCTTATGATAGCGGAGTAATTAATATAAGTGGAGGAAGTATAAGTAGATGTAAAATCACATTAAATGTAAATGGCTTTTCTAATGTTGATACTACAAACCCAAATGACTGTAAAATTACAGGAACACCAACAGTTTACGGGACATATCCTGTAACAGTAGAAATAACAGATACTATAGGAAGAACAGCTTCTAAGACTTTAAATTTAGTTATTCAACCAAATCCTGTAAAAATAGAAACTCCTTCGCTACCTTATGGATATGAAAA
>WIAL01000001.1 GCA_015519975.1 Hydrogenothermaceae bacterium
GTAAATAAATATTCCTCTAAAAACCTTGGTTATTTTTTTAATCAATGGGTATATAAAGCTTACGTTCCATTTTTTTCTTCAAGGATTTTAAATACTGAATATAATAAAGACCATTTTGAAACTACATTGAACATTTCCCAAAAAGAAAACTTTAAAGTAAACCTTCCTGTTTACATTAAAACACCTTTTGGTTTTAAAAAGAAAATTTTAAAAATATCTAGAAAAAAGCAAAGCGTAAAAATAAAAACGAAAAATAGACCGTTAAGTATTTATCTAGATCCTTATTATGAAGTATTTAGAAGGCTCGCTGACAGCGAATATGATCCATTAATTTACAACTTTTTATCAAAAAGAGATTTATCTGTTAATCCACAGGATATTAAAAACGTTGAAAATAAAAATGTTGTTTTTTACAGCCTAAACAGCAAGTTATTGAAAAAATTGACTAGAGTTAAAAATTTTCCAAAGTATCCATTTGTAATGACCTTTAAAAACCCTCTTGGAGATAAGAAAACTATTACCGTAATAAATAATTTTCCTGAAAGATTTTTAAAGCATTATGGGAATTATTCAGATTTGATTTTTAAAAATGGAAAAATTATTAAAAAGCAGAAAATAAGTTTTTTTAAAAGCAAAATAAGGGTTTTTAGTAATGACTATGTTTCTGTAAAAAATGGGGCTTTAGGTTTTGATGATTTAATAAGCCAGATAAAACACAGAAAAGCAATATTTATTGGTGAAAATCATACATCATTTTCAAACCATATTTCACAGCTTGAGATTATAAAAGCCATTTATAAACATAATAAAAATATAATTATCGGAATGGAAATGTTCCAAAAACCTTTTCAAAAGTATTTAGATGAGTTTATTAATGGAAAAATTGATGAACTAACTTTATTGCTTAAAACCCAATACTATAAAAGATGGGGTTATGATTATTATCTTTACAGACCTATTTTACTATTTGCAAAGAAAAATAAAATAAGAATTATTGCTTTGAATGCCCCTTCTGAAATTCTTGAAAAAGTTTCACAAAAAGGTATAGGAAGTTTAACAGAAAAAGAAAAAAAACAGCTTCCTGACATTGATTTTTCAAATATAAAGTACAAAAATTTTTTAAAATCTATTTTTAATATGCATTCCTCAGGAAAGAAATTTATTTATTTTTATGAAAGCCAGTTAATATGGGATGAAACAATGGCAGATACTGCCTCAAAATATGCAAAAGATAAAACTATTATAGTACTTGCTGGAAACGGACATTTTAGGTATAGATACGGAATTCCATCAAGATTTGAAAGAAGGACAAAAATAAAACCTGTAGTGTTACTTAACGATGATGAAATAAAACCTGATATTGCAGATTTTGTAATTTCAAATGATAGAATCAACTATAAAGAAAGTCCAAAATTAGGTGTTTATTTAGAGGAAACAAAAGAAGGTTTAAAAGTTAAAAAAGTTATTAAAAACTCTCTGGCTGAAAAGATAAGGGTTAAAAAAGATGATTTAATTATAGCTTACAACAACTATAAAACAGATAAAGTGTGGAAGCTGAAAACATTTTTAACATTTTTAAAAACTGGTGATGAAATTAAAGTAAAAAGAAATGGAAATATAATTGTTTTAAAAATCAAGTATTAAAAGCTCTATCTCCAGCATCTCCAAGTCCTGGAATAATATATCCATCCTTGTTTAACTTTTCATCAATCTGTGCAATATAAACATTAACATCTGGATGATTTTCGGAAATTCTTTTCAGACCTTCAGGTGCTCCAATTATATTTAAAGATATAATTTTTTCTGGTTTCTTTTCTTTTAAAATATTTAACGCTGTATCAAGTGAACCTCCTGTTGCTACCATAGGATCTGCGATTATTACTTTTTTACCTTTAATATCTGGAAGTCTTACATAGTAAGTATGAATTTCTAATGTTTCTTCGTCTCTTTTCATTGCTAAAAATCCTGCAGGAGATTCTTGAAGGATTTCTAAAATTCCATCTAACATAGGAAGACCGGCTCTCAGTATTGTTACTACAACTATATTTTCTTCATCTAAAAATGGGAATTTTCCTCCTCCTACCCATATATTTATATCCTTTTCTATCATTTTTTCATTTTTCAATGCCTCAAATAAAAGGAGTTTTCCCAGTTCTTTTACATATTTTCTAAATTGATATCCTTTAGTATTAATGTCTCTTAAATGGGAAACTATATTTTTAACAACAGGATTATTTACTTCAATTATGTTTTGCATATTTCACCTTTTTACCTTATATTTGTAATAAAAATTTTACCAGATAGGGAGATAAAATGACCTGCAGAAAAGAAGGAGAAAACTTTCAAAAACTTGTTGATATTGTTGAAAGATTAAGAAGAGAATGTCCATGGGATAGGGAGCAGACAAATCAATCTATAAAAAACAACCTTATAGAAGAAGCTTATGAACTACTAGAAGCCATAGAAGAAAATGATAACCAAGCAATGATTGAAGAACTAGGAGACGTACTGCTTCAGGTTGTTTTCCATTCCCAAATTAAAAAAGACGAAGGTTCTTTTGATATAAATAATGTAATTACACATTTAATAGATAAATTAATTTACAGACATCCCCATGTTTTTGGAGAAAAAGAAGTTAAAGACGTTGAAAGTGTGTTAAACCAGTGGGAACAGTTAAAACAAAAAGAGAAAAAAAGAGAGTCGATACTGGACGGTATACCAAAAAGAATGCCTGCACTTATGAGAGCGACAAAAGTGCAGAAAAAGGCAGCAAAAGTTGGCTTTGACTGGAAAGATAAAGACTTGATACTGGATAAGATACAGGAAGAAATAAAAGAGTTTAAAGAAGGAAAAACGAAAGAAGAATTGAAACATGAATTTGGAGATATTTTAATTGCCCTTGTAAACCTTGCAAGGCATCTTGATATAGACCCTGAAGAGGCACTTCATGAGGCAACAGACAGGATGGTAAGCAGATTTCAGCACGTAGAAAAAAGGGCAAAAGAGCAAAATAAAAAACTGGAGGAGATGGAGCTTGAAGAAATGGATAAATACTGGGAAGAAGCCAAATCTATTGAATCTTCTAATAAGTCTTGAGCAGATAGATAGAGAGTATTTATTTTTTAAGAAATTTTATTTAGATGAAAACAGTCTTTTATATAAACAGATTAGCTATTGTCTAAACCATAATATTAACTTTATAGCAAATTTAGGTCACTCAACATTTTTTATTTACTATGAAGGAATAAAAGTTCTCACAGATCCGTTCTTGAGTCCTCACATTTTTGGCATTAAAAGACAAAAACCTGCCCTTCTTCCTCAGCTTCTTACTCAAATGGATTATATTTTAATATCTCATGCACATTATGATCATTTAGATACAAGAACATTAAGAAGACTACATAGAGAAGCTGTTGTGATACTTCCAGAAAACACAAAAAAAATTCTTGGAAATATGTACTTCAAAGAAAAAATTGAGCTGAAGCACTGGAATACATTTAAAAATGATAATTTTGAAATAACAGCACTTCCAGTAAAACATAACAAAGGAAGGTCTCTTTTATATCCAAATACAGAAACATCAAGCTATTTTTTCAAAATTAAAGATAAAACATTTTATTTTTGCGGTGATAGTGCGTATTTTGATGGATTTAAAGAATACGGAGAAAAATTTGATATAGAATATGCATTTATGCCTATAGGGGGATATGAGCCGAGAATGCTTTTAAAAAATGTTCATATGAACCCACAGGAAGCGGTTCAGGCATTTTTGGATTTAAATGCTAAATATATAATTCCTATGCATTATGCAACTTTTCATTCTATTCCAAAATTTGTAAAAGTAGAGGCACCACTAAAACATTTTAAAGATGAAATAAAAAGTAAAAAGTTAGAAAATAAATCTATAATAGTTGCTCCAAATGAGATTGAGATGAATTTTTGTTAAAATTAAGTATATGTGGAAATACATTTTTATAACGATAGCTTTTATATATGGGATATCTTTAAGTTTCCCATCTCACAATTTTGAATCATCTACAGGTCAAAATACACAGGTAATAGAAGGATGTGTTGGAGACTGTTCTTCATGCCACTCACTTTATCCTTATGAGGCAAAGGAAATACTCGGGAAAAAGTTTGATATTAAAGAAATAATTTCAATAGCTGTTAAAAGAGGATATTTTGAAATAATATATAAAAATTCAAAAGGAAAAGAAGAAAAAATAAACCTTTTGTTTAGTAAGGATAAGGCCTGTAAAGAACTAATCTTACTTGACAAGTAGAAAATAATTTAATTTTATGTAACCACCCCTTCCTTTTTCCAGAGTGTAAAGTCTGCGCCTTCTTTTATGAGTTTTCTGCCAAGTCTTCTTGCCATTTCTTCATCTTTTCCAGGTTCCCTTCCTGCCCTTGTTAAATATCCACCTGCCATAAGACAGTTTGCAACTTCCATAGCAACATCGTGGTAATCTTTAAGGTTTTGCTCTCTTCCACCGCAAAGTCTTATTTCAGCTTTCGGATTAAATATCCTAAAAAGTGCTACTATTTTCAAGCATTTTGCCGGCGTGAGGTTACTTGCATCGGCAAGAGGCGTTCCTGGAATAGGTATTAAAAAATTAAGTGGTATTGAATGAACTCCTAAATTTCTATAAGTATCGGCAAGATCAACTATATCTTCATCACTTTCTCCCATTCCAAATATCCCACCTGTACAAGTAGAAAGACCTACTTCCTGTATGTTTTTTATTGTCTCGTATCTATCTTTCCACGTATGGGTTGTTACAATGTTAGGGAAAAATTTCTCTGAAGTTTCAAGGTTGTGATTTATTCTATTCACTCCAGCTTCCTTTAAAAGCTGTAAGTCTTCTTTGTCTACCGTACCTATAGAACAGCAAACTTTTACAGGATATTTTTCTTTTATTTCTTTAACAGCCTCAGCTATTTTTTCAACTTCTTCTTTTGAAGCACGTTTTCCGGAAACTACTATACAGTATCTATTAGCATTTATTGAAACTGCCTTTTCAGCACCTTCAAGCATAGCTTCTTTGGAAACAAGACCGTAAGAGTTTATTGGAGTAGGGAACTTTGAAGACTGGGCGCAAAATGAGCAGTCTTCTGAGCATCCTCCATTTTTTGCATTTATTAAAGAGCAAAACTCCATTTCATTTTTGAAAAAATATTCTCTAATTTTAGATGCTTCCTCAACTAGATCCATAACCATATCATCTAGTAGTTGTAAAATCTGAAGACCTTCTTCTTTAGATATTTCTTCACCGTTTATAACCCTTTCAGCAAGATTATTTAATATATTCATTTTATCTACCTCGTTAACCATTTAATTTTTTAAAGTTTACTACAATAAAATATTGACAACAAGAGGCAATTAAAATATAATGTTATACACATTTTGAGCGAGAGTAGCTCAGTTGGTAGAGCACTTCCTTGCCAAGGAAGGGGTCGCGGGTTCGAATCCCGTCTCTCGCTCCATTAATCTCCTATTCTTTATATAATTTTGAAACTTATATAATCTTTTAAATAAAAGCCTTAGACAGATTCAGCTGGAAATTTTCTCAAAGATGTGATAAGATACTCAAATATAATTTTTGTTATTAATTTTTTTTACAGAGGATACGTTTGGATTTCTCAGGAAAGAAAGTAATAGTTACAGGATCAACAAGAGGTATAGGAAAAGAAATAGCAGTTTCTTTTGCTAAAAAAGGAGCTACAGTTGTAATTACTGGTAGAAATAAAGCAAATGCAGAACTTGTAGCAAAAGCTATTGAAGCTGAATACAACGTTCCTGCATATGCTGTAGAACTTGACTTTCTTTCTGATATAACAGACAGCCTTAAAGAAATTGAAGAAAAAATAGACACTCCAGATATTCTCGTAAACAATGCGGGACTTACAAGAGATACCTTATTTATAAGAATGAAAGAAGAAGACTGGAATCAGGTCATAAACGCCAATCTTACAGGAACTTTTAAAATAACCCAGTATTTTGCTAAGAAAATGATAAAGAAAAGATACGGCAGAATAATAAATATATCTTCAATTATCGGGTTTATAGGAAATGTTGGACAGGTAAATTATGCCACTTCCAAAGCAGGATTAATAGGATTTACTAAATCCTTGGCTAAAGAGCTTGCTTCAAGAAATATAACAGTAAATGCTGTAGCACCAGGTTTTATAGAAACTGACATGACAAATGAGCTTCCTGCTGACATAAAAGAAACTTATCTAAAACAGATTCCACTTGGGAGATTTGGAAAGCCAGAAGATGTTGCAAATACAGTTTTATTCTTGGCATCTAATATGGCAAATTATATAACTGGAGAAACTATCCACGTTAATGGTGGAATGTATTAAAAATTAAAAATTAGGAGGTCAAAATGGCACAAAATATTGAGGAAAGAGTAAAGGAAATTATTGCAGATCAGCTTGGAATCTCTGTTGATCAAATCAAGCCAGAATCTAAATTTGTTGATGATTTAGGTGCTGATTCTTTAGATGTTGTTGAACTTATAATGGCATTTGAAGAGGAATTTGGTGTTGAAATTCCTGATGAAGATGCTGAGAAAATAGCTACTGTTCAGGACGTTTTAGATTACATAGCACAAAAACAAGGATAATTAGAGGGTTCAGATGAGAAGAGTAGTCGTTACCGGTATCGGAGCTGTAACACCTATAGGTCATAACGTTAAAGAGTTTTGGGAAGGTTTAATAAGTGGAAAAAGCGGAATTGATGTTATAAAAAGATTCGATCCATATAGCTATAAACTCCCTGTAGTCATTGCAGCAGAAGTAAAAAACCTTGAACCTGAGAAGTATTTAGATAAAAAAGATGCTAAAAGAATGAGTGATTTTGTAAAGTTTGCAGTTATTGCTGCAAAAGAAGCTGTAGCAGACTCAGGACTAGATCTTGATAAAATTGATCTTAATAAGGCAGGTGTTATAGTCGGTACCGGTATCGGCGGGCTCAGAGATATAGAAGAACAAGAAAAAATTCTACTTGAAAAAGGTGCAAGAAGGGTCTCTCCTTTCTTTATACCTTCAGGTATTTCAAACATGGCGTCAGGCTATATTTCAATTGAGTTTGGATTTAAAGGTCCTAATTCCTGCGTAGTAACGGCCTGTGCTACCGGAACCCATTCAATAGGAGATGCTTTTAAAGTTATTCAAAGAGGCGATGCTGATATCATGATAGCAGGTGGTACAGAATCTGCCATAACTCCTCTTGGAATAGCTGGTTTTGCGAACATGAAAGCTCTTTCTACAAGAAATGATGAACCCCAAAAAGCATCAAGACCATTTGATGCAGAAAGAGATGGTTTTGTAATGGGTGAAGGTGCTGGAATACTTGTTTTAGAAGAACTTGAACATGCTAAGAAAAGAGGAGCAAAAATCTACGCAGAAGTTGTAGGATACGGCATGACAGGGGATGCTTATCACATTACAGCTCCATGTTCTGATGCAGACGGAGCAAAAAGAGTAATACAAATGACCCTTAATGATGCAAGAATTAACCCTTCTGAAGTAGATTATATTAACGCACATGGAACATCAACTCCTTTAAACGATAAAATAGAAACACTTGCTATAAAAGAAGTATTTAAAGATCATGCATATAAGCTAAAAGTAAGCTCAATTAAATCAATGATTGGACACTTACTGGGAGCAGCTGGAGCAGTGGAAGCTGTAGCTACAGTTAAGACAATCAAGGAAGGAATTATCCCTCCTACAATTAACTATGAACATCCGGACCCTGACTGTGATTTAGATTATGTGCCGAATAAAGCTGTTGAATATCCTGTAAAAGTTGCCATTTCAAACTCTTTTGGATTTGGTGGAACTAATGCATGTTTAGCCTTTAAAGCTTATGAAGATTAATGATTATTTAGAAAAGTATGCAGACAAACTTTCAAAATTAGAAGATATTCTTGGCTATAAGTTTAAAGATAAATCTTTGCTTCTTACTGCGTTAACTCATAGTTCCTTTGTGTCCCAGGAAAAAAGCGAAATAAAAGATTATGAAGTTTTAGAGTTTTTAGGTGATTCTGTAATTTCCTTAATAGTTAGTGAAATACTTATAAAAGAATTTCCTAATGCTAAAGAAGGGAAACTGTCAAAACTGCGGTCGGCAGTAGTTAGTGAAGCATTTTTATCTGAGCTTGCAAGAAAACTAAAATTAAATGAGTTTGTACTTCTCAGTAAAAGTGAAATAGCTCAAAAAGGAATGGAAAGACAGTCTTTATTATGTGATGTATTTGAAGCAGTTTTTGGGGCTATATATGTAGACTGCGGATATTACATTGACCCTCCGAGAAAAGTTTATAATAAGCATTTCAAAGATTATTTAATAAAAAGTATAAGAGAGAAAAATATTCCTATAGATTATAAATCTATTTTACAGGTTTATACTCAAAAACATTTAAAAACTATTCCAAAATATATAGTTGTGGAAGCTACAGGACCTGAGCATGAAAAGGAATTTACAGTTGTCTGTAGAGTTGAAGATATAATCGAAACAAAAGGTAAAGGAAAATCAAAAAAAGAAGCAGAAACGAAAGCTGCTAAAAAAGCTTATACAGCACTTAAGGAACAGGAAGAAAAGAAAGGTTAAATACTACTTTTTAAGATTTTACGCTTTTTTAATTTTATTTTTATTCTCTGTAAGGCAGTTCCTATTTCCTCTATAGGTTCCTGCATTAAATCATATGCTTTCTTGTAAAAATAGTAGGCTTTCTCAAAGTTTCCAAAATACTCACTGCACACACCGTTGTTATAGTTTAAAACAACGCTGTTTGGATATTTTTCTAAAAGTTTATTCCATAGGTTACAGGCTTTATCCATAAAATTTTTATCTGCAAAATCCAGTGCTTTTTCAAAAAGCTCTTTATCTTTATCAGATGTAATTTCACTATCATCATCAAGGATTTTTATTTTTTCCACAGTTCTATAAGGAGCAACATCTCTTAAAAATTCATTGATGGCTTTTCTTTTAGCCTCTTCAAGTAAAGAAATTGTACTTATTGTATAGCTGTCATCAACACAGTTTTTTGCACTTTCTTGTCGTGTGTAATTTTTAGCAAAGACAACTTTACTGGTTTCAACATCAATCAGTCTTGGGATGAAAGAAAAAACAGCCGTTATGTTTTTACATCTTACGTAGTACTCTTTGGTTTTCTTACATTTATCATCTAAACATTTAACCCTTTTTTCGTATGTTTGATTATAAGAAATCCCTGATTTTAAGACAGATACAGTGTAAATACCCTGTACACCTAAAAGTTTTCCTATTTTTACAGCATCTTTTTCATTTACAAGACCTGAACTGGAAAATTTTTGCTCATTTAAAACCTGTTTTATAGTTTGACGGTCTGCTATCTGGTAGAAAGGTTTTCCATTTACGTAAACATTTGCAAGAGCTGATTCAATTTCTAGGGCAAGCAAATCAGCTCCTTTTCCTTTAAAAGGAAGTACCGCTATTTTTTTATATTTCATTACCTGAGGATAATTAGGAGGATTTAAAGAAGATACCTGCACTTTTTTAGCACAGGATGTAATTAAGCTTATAAAAAACAAAAAAATAAAAATTTTTCTCACCAGTTTTTCACCCTTATTGAATTTCCTATTACAAATGCACTGCTAAGAACCATTGCAAGAGCAGCAAGTATAGGACTTAAATTTCCTGTTAAAGCAAACCCTATTCCTATTATATTATAAATAAATGCCCAGAATATGTTTGTGTATATTACCTTTTTAACCTTTTTAGCAAGAAGTAAGACAAGAGGAACTTTTCTTAAATCATCGCTTACAAGACTAACATCAGCACTTTCTTTTGTAATATCTGTTCCGCATCCCATTGCAATTCCAATATCAGCTTTTGATAGAGCAGGAGCATCATTTATACCGTCTCCTACCATTGCAACAACTTTGCCTTCCTTTTTCTCTTTTTCTATCTCTTTTATTTTGTCTTCCGGTAAAAGTCCTGCTTTTATATGTTCTATTCCAAGTTTTTCCTTCAATATTTTTGCAAAATATGGAGTATCTCCTGTTAAAACGCCGATTTTAAGTTTTAATTTTTTTAAGGCTCTTACTGCAATAGGCGCTTCATCTTTTATTTTTTGTGCAAAGGTTATAATACCTAAAACTTCATTATCGTTAAAGATAAAAACAGGAATTTCTGCTGAAGTTTCGGCCTTTTTTTCTAATTTTTCTATTTCTTTTGGAATCTCAAGGCCAATTTTTTCCACAAATTTTTTATTTCCAAGGTAAATTCTTTCACAGTCTACAACACCTTCAATACCATATCCAAAATAAACTTTAAAATCTTCAACCCTGCAGTCACAGTCTAGGTTTTTCATTCGGCAGTAATTTACAAATGAAACTGCAAGAGGATGTTCAGAGTGTTTTTCCAGAGCACAGGCTTTTTTTATAACCTCTTCATTTTTGGCTTTTACCCTGTGAACCTGTAAAAACCTTTCTGTAATTGTTCCGGTTTTGTCAAAAAATACTGTTTTTACAGAAGATAGCTTTTCTAGTATATCTGCTCCTTTTATGATTATTCCTTCCCTAAAAGCTTCACTTAATCCTATCCATAATGCAAGAGGAGCTCCTATGCTAAAAGCACACGGACAGGATATTAAAAGAACAGACATTGAAGTAATAAGGGCTTTTTCAAAACCCTCTTCCACATACCAATATGCAAATGCACCTGCAGAAAGTGAAAGCATAACAGGCAGAAAATAAGCAGATACAGTGTCTGTTATCCTTGTAATAGGTGCTTTTGAGTTTCTAATTTCCTTCATAAGTTCTATAAATCTGTTAACTGTCCATTCTTTAGACGGCTTTGTAACTTCTATTTTTAAGCTTCCATCTGTGTTGATTGTTCCTGCATAAACTTCATTGCCTTCTTTTTTTAAAACAGGTTTTATTTCACCTGTTAACATTGATTCGTCTATGTGAGCTTTTCCTTCTATTATTACTCCATCTGCTGGGATTTTTTCTCCCGGTTTTACAACAACAATATCTCCAACATTTACAGTTTCAGCTAAAACCTCAATTTCTTTTCCATCTATTAAAACTCTTGCTTTTTGAGGCACAAGTTTTAAAAGCTCTTTCATAAAGTTAGATGCTTTTACCCTTGAAGAAGTTTCTAAATATCTTCCAAAGGTAACCAGAACAAGTATCATCGTTGCAGTTTCAAAATAAATTGCTGATTTTCCTGTTAGTACTGAATAAACTGATAAGAAATATGCAGAAAAAGCTCCTATGGCTATTAGTGTATCTGTATTAAAATTCAGCCAGTTGTGCCTTGAAAATGAGTTTTTTAAAATTGGAATTCCAAGCAGTATCATTACAGGAGTTGCAAGTATAAGTATTATGTATTTAATAATGTTTGTAAAAGCCTTTGCCTGAGGATCATCAGGGGTCATATGTGCACCGTAAAGATAGGTAGAAAGCATAAAAACAAGCATTGCTAAGAAATATCCAAATCCAAACTTTCCTAAAAATGCAACTGCGTTTCCCTCTTCGCCTCTAAGACCTGTAGTTTTATTGATTAAATAACAACCAAAACAACAAAAATCTTCAATTTTTCCATTTCCAATATCAAATCTTAATGATTTCCCTGTGATAGGAATACCGCATTGATAACATTCTTTATTCGCCAATTTTGACCCCTGTAAATTATTAATAAACTTACAAACAGATTTAATAATATTGTAAAATTTTATTGAATAACAATCTATAAAAGAGGTAAAAAGATGAGCCTAAAAATCCACAACACACTCACAGGAAAAGATGAAGAGTTTGTACCTATAGAACCGGGAAAAGTAAGAATATATGTATGTGGGGTAACAACTTATGATGTTAACCACGTTGGACACGGTAGAAGTTTAATTGTTTTTGATATGATTAGAAGATATTTAAGATATTTAGGCTATGATGTAACATTTGTTAGAAACTTCACAGATGTTGACGATAAAATTATAAACAGAGCTAAAAAAGAGTGTCTGCCGTTTACAGTTATATCAGATAGATATATAAAATCTTACTTTGAAGATGCAGAAAACTTCAAAATCGAACCTGCAGATGTTGAACCAAGGGTTACTACACATATTCCTGACATTATTGATTTAATACAAAAATTAATAGAGAAAGGATATGCATATGAAGTGGAAGGAGATGTTTACTTTTCAGTTAGGAAATTTAAAGATTATGGAAAACTTTCAAAAAGAAGTGTTGATGAGCTCATAGCAGGGGCAAGGGTTGAGCCAGGAGAAAAGAAAAAAGATCCTCTTGATTTTGCCCTTTGGAAAGCTTCAAAAGCAGGAGAACCTGCATGGGACAGCCCGTGGGGTAAAGGAAGACCAGGATGGCA
>WIAL01000023.1 GCA_015519975.1 Hydrogenothermaceae bacterium
AACAATGACAATTAAACTTTTTATAAAAAATGAGCTTATAAAAAATTTTTCTTTTACCAGGTTAATTGTAAAAACTAAAATTATTTTGGAGAAAAAATTTACACCATAACCTAAAGTTAAAATATCTTGCAAAACAGATATAACTGCTGTAAAAGTGTATATATTTTTAATTTTACTATTATATAGAACTACAAGTATTATAAATATACTTAACGGATCCCAAAAAATGCAGGTAAGAAAAAAATATGTATTAATTACAGTAACTTCTAAAAAAATTAGTAAGATAGCAGTTATATAGAGAAAAATCATTTATTTCCCTTTATAACTAAAACATATTCAAGTTTAAAAGTTTTTAAAAATGGTTCAACTTCAACTTTCTTAAAAAATTCAGTAGGATAATCTTCTACTTTTACAATCTTACCAATTGGAATACCTTTAGGGTTATCTGTTTCAACAAGATCTCCCACCCTTATATCTTGATTTTTTTTAACAAATTTCAAAACTGCATTTTTGCCGATTCCTCTTAGAAATACATATTCCCTAGTCTTTTGAGTTCTTCCTGTAATTTTAAAATCAATATCATTTACAAGTGTTACCTTTGAGGAAAATAACCCTACATCTGTTATTTTTCCAACCAAATAACCGTCAGATACCACTAAATCTCCTATATTTACTCCTTTTCCTTTTCCCACATCAATAACTATATACTTTTCCCAGTTATTAGGAGAAAAGGAAATTACACGTGCAAGTTGAATGTTCTTTAGGTTTAAAGACGAAGAATACTTTAAAAGTTGTTTTAATTTTGCATTTTCATATTCTAAATATTCTAGATTTTGAATTTGATTTTTCAGTTTTATAACTTCTAGTCTTAATTTTTTATTCTCATCTAAAATTTGATCATTACTTATTATTAAATCTTTCACATCTGATATAGTAGAAACAACTCCATATATACTTTTTTGAACGGGATAAACTAAATCTAGTATTAGATTGTAATTTCTATATCCTAAAAAAACTAACGTTAAAATTGAAATACCAAAAAATAATACTAATAATTTTTTTCTATAAGGTTTCATTAATCCATAGTTATTCTCTTAATTAGGCTAATATCTTCTAAAGCTTTACCTATACCCCTTGCAACAGCAGTTAAAGGATCTTCACAAACAAATACAGGTAGATTAACTTCTTCTTTTATTTTTGTATCAAGTCCATAAAGTAGTGCTCCACCACCTGCAAGAACTATCCCTCTTTCAACCAAATCAGCTCCAAGTTCAGGAGGAGTTTTTTCAAGTGCTGATTTTACCGCATTTACAATAGAATTAACTACCCCTTCTAAGGCTTTTCTTATCTCTTCTCCTTTTATAACTGTACTTATAGGGCTATTTGTTATATCAACACCGCCAATTTCCATCTCTTCTTTATCTTTCTCTGATGGGTATGCCGAGCCTAGCTGTATTTTTATTTTCTCTGCTGTTTGTTCACCTATTACTATTCCATGATGTCTTTTAAGGTAATTAATTATGGCTTCATTCATTTCATCGCCAGCTACTCTTATTGAATGGGAAACTACCATTCCAGATAAAGATATAACAGCTATTTCAGTTGTACCTCCACCAATATCAATTATCATGTTTCCACCAGGTTCTGTTATTGGAAGACCTGCACCTATAGCTGCTGCCATTGGTTCTGCTATTAAATAAACATCCCTTGCACCTGCACTTTTTACAGCGTCTATTACAGCTCTCTTTTCAACTTCAGTTATCCCAGAAGGTACGCCTACTATAACCCTTGGTCTTGGTTTTAAAATTTTAAGTAAAGGCATATTTTTATGAACTTTTTTAATAAAATATTTAAGCATGTCTTGAGTAACTTCAAAGTCTGCTATAACTCCATCTTTTAAGGGTCTTACTACGTCTATGTTTTCAGGGGTTTTGCCTATCATCGCTTTAGCTTCTTGACCAACTGCTAAAACCTTATTCCTTTTTGTATCTACAGAAACAATAGACGGCTCTGTAAGAACTATCCCTTTTCCTTTTACAAAAACAAGTGTATTTGCTGTACCTAAATCTATTCCGATATCATTTGAAAAAATTCCAATAAGAGATGAAAACATTATTCCTCCAAAATAAAGATAATTCCGAAAATATATTATAAACTATTAATATTAAAAATTTTTTCAAATATGGAGGATAAAATGTTTACTGGCTCTTTAGTTGCACTCATCACTCCCTTTAAAAATGGAGAAATAGATAAAAAATCTTTGAAAAATTTAATAGAATTTCATATTGAAAATGGAACTCACGGTATAGTTGTTGCAGGTACAACTGGAGAATCAGCAACTTTAACATATTCAGAACATGAAGAGCTTATATCTTTAGCTGTAGAATATGCGGACAAAAGAATTCCAATTATCGCTGGAACAGGAGCAAATGCTACCCATGAAGCAATAGCACTTACAAAGTATGCAGAAAAAGTTGGTGCAGATGCTTCACTTCAGATAGTACCTTATTATAATAAACCAACTCAGGAAGGTATTTATCAGCATTTTAAAGCTATTGCAGAAGAAACTAACATACCTTTAATTCTTTATAACATACCGTCAAGAACAGGCGTTGATATGCTTCCTGAAACATTTGCAAGGCTTTTTGCTGATTTTCCAAATATAATAGGATTAAAAGAAGCTACTGGAAACGTGGCAAGGGTATCTGAAATAATTTCATTGACAAATCCGGATGTTTTAATACTTTCAGGTGATGATGCTTTAACAATTCCTATGATGGCTGTAGGAGCAAAAGGTGTTATATCTGTAGCAAATAACATTGTTCCAGAAGATATCTCCGTAATGTGTGATTTAGCTTTAGAAGGAAATTTTGTTGAAGCAAGAAAAATTCATGATAAGTACTGGAAATTGTTTAAAGTTTTATTTGTAGAAACAAATCCAATACCAGTTAAAACTGCAGCTTATTTAATGGGACTTATAGAAGATGATGAGCTTAGACTTCCTTTATATAAAATGAGTGAAAGTAATAAAAAACTCCTTGAAGATACTCTTAAAGAGTACGGATTAATAAAGTAGTATTTTTGCAAATTTTCATAAATTATTTATTCCCAGTTAATAAAAATAATTTTTATATTTGGCACAAATTTTGCTTAAAATTTATGCTGTATAATTCTAGTTAGGAGGATTTTTTTTGAAAGTAGCTGTTGTAGGCGTTGGTAATATGGGGAGGCATTATGCCAACAAATTTAAGTTAATGGGGTTTGATACTACACTTGTTGATGTAGACGCTCAAAAATTAGATAAATTTGATGAGTATTACAAAAAATACACAGATTATGAAACTGCTTTAAAAATAGAAAATCCTAATTATGTATTTATAGTAACATCTCCAAAACTTCATATACCTCTTGCCAAAAAAGCTTTAGAGAGAGATATAAATGTAATGGTAGAAAAACCTCCTGCAATTAATCCAAGTGAACTTGAAGAAGCTATCAATCTTGCTGAAAAAAGAGGCATATATTTAGGAGTTTCAGAAATAGAACTTCAATCAAACAGTGTAAGAAATTTTAATAAAGAGGGATCAATATATGAAGTTGAAGCTTACAGACTAAATCTTGGAAGGGGATATATAAATCCTTTTTACGATCTTGCTTGGCATGATCTTTACATATTCCAGTACTTGTTTGGAAATGTTAGTTTAAAAAAAGTAGTTGACAAAGGGGACATTTTTGAAGTTTACGGACAGACAAAAGAAAATGAGTTTTTCTTACAGGTTGCTTGGAGCCAGCAAAACTTAAGGCGTGAATGGATATTAAAAACACGAGAAGGAAATATAATTTTTGATTTTGTTAATGATAAAATTATTTACCCTGAAGGATATGTAAAAGAAAAAGATAACCTGGATAAACTTGAAAGTATGATTAAAAAGTTTATTGAAAAACCATCTTTTGAAAGTTCATACAGAGCTTTAGAAATTTTAAAAGAATTTGACAAATTTAAAATAAAGGAGAAAGTCCATTGATACCAATAATAAAACCTGATTTTGGAAAAGAAGAAGAACAAACTGTTTTAGAAATAATTAAAAGCGGGCATATAACAAGAGGAAAGTGGACATTAAAATTTAAGGAAGAGTTTTCAAATTACATCGGAACTACTTTCTGCCATACAGTTTGCAGCGGTACAGCTGCACTTTATGTAGGTTTAAAAGCTATAGGAATTAACAGCAAAGAGGATGTTGTAATTGTTCCTGCAGTGAGTTTTATGGCTACCATTGATGCAGTTTTGCTTGCCGGTGGGACGCCTGTAGTAATTGATATAAATGACAGCTACACAATGAATACAGAGCAGTTAATAGAAGCTGTAGAAAAGTATAATCCTAAAGCGGTAATACCTGTTCATCTTTTTGGGCAGACTGCAGATATGGATAAAATAAACGAAATTTGTAAAGAAAAAAACATTGTAGTTTTTGAAGATGCTGCGCAGGCCCACGGTGCAGAATACAAAGGTAAAAAAGCAGGAAATCTCGGAGATTTAGCTGCATTTAGTTTTTACGCTTCAAAAAACGTAGCAATGGGAGAAGGCGGTGCATTAGTAACTAACAGCTACAAAATAGATGAAAAAATATCCAACTGGATAGAATTTGGTGACCATCCTGCACTTAATTTAAGAATTACAGAGTTTCAAGCAGGGATAGGATACCACCAGCTTCAAAAACTTGATGAAAACAATGAAAGAAGAAGAAAAATAGCACATTTATATAATAAAGAGTTTGAAAATCTTCCAGGGTTAATAATTCCAAAAGAATATCCAGATAGAAAACATGTGTATCATATATATGCCTTAAGACATCCTAAAAGAGACGAAATTGTTGAAAGACTTGTTCAAGAAGGTATTGGAGCAAGAGTTTATTATGAGTATACGCTTCATCAGCTTAGAAATGCAGAACATTTAGACTGTGAATTTGCCGAGCTTTTAACAAAAGAAATATTTGCAATACCTGTTTATCCTGCATTGAAAGACAGCGAAGTAGACTTTATAATTGAGAAAGTAAAACAAATTGTAAATGAGGTTTCTTAAATGAAAGAAATTAACGGACAGCTTGATGCAAAAGGTTTAAAGTTTGCTGTAGTAGTTGGAAGATTTAACAGTCTTATTACAGAAAAGCTTCTTGAAGGGGCAGTAGACTGTATCGTAAGACATAATGGAAGTGAAGATAATATAACAGTAGTAAGGGTTCCTGGTTCATTTGAGATACCTTTAACTGCAAAGAAACTTGCAAAAAGCGGGAGATACGATGCTGTAATATGCCTTGGAGCTGTAATAAGAGGCTCAACACCTCATTTTGATTATGTGGCAAATGAGGTAACAAAAGGAATAGCGCAAGTTAGTTTAGAAACAGAAGTTCCAATAGCTTATGGAATACTTACAACAGACACTATAGAACAGGCTGTTGAGAGAGCTGGAACAAAAATGGGGAATAAAGGATTTGACGCAGCTCTCACAGCTATAGAGATGGTAAATGTTTTAAAAGGTATCTAAAAATGATAGGAAAGTTCAGGAAAAAAGCCAGAGAAATAGCTCTAAAAGTTTTATATGCTTATGACATAAATAAAGAAAAAGATATAAATGAGATTTTAGAGGAAGTTATAGCCGATATAAGAGCTAAACTTTCTGAAAGAACGTTAAAATATGCATATCAGATTGTTAACGGTGTTTATGATCATTTGGATGAGATTGATGAGATAATTCAGTCCCATTTGAAAGATTGGAGATTAGATAGACTTGGTTATATAGAAAGGGCACTTTTAAGGATTGGAACATACGAGCTTTTATTTTCTGACATCCCTGACAAAAAAAGAGTTTTTGTTGATATTTTAGACCTTGCAAAATGCTACAATCTTGATGAAAAAGCACTTAAGTTCATAAATGGAGTTTTAAGTAAAATTTATAAAGATTTTAAAGCCCAAAGTAAAACTGCTTGATGTATTCTCCAAAAAACAGATAAATAATTGCAGCTAAAGATAAAAAAGGCCCAAAAGGAATTTCATATGTAGATTTATCTTCTGCTTTGCTGAGATAAGCAGATAAAATACCAAATACAGCCCCAATTAAAGAGCCGAAAAATATTATAAATAAGCTTCCAAACCACCCAAAATAAGTACCAAAAAAAGCAAGGAGTTTTACATCTCCCATTCCAAGTCCTTCAATTCCTCTATACTTTAAATATAAGAACGCTATTAACCATAAAAAACCTGCTCCAACAGCTGCACCTATTAATGCATCAACAGCCGAAAAATCCTGCCTAAAAAATGAGTAAATTATTCCCGAAACAAAACCAATAAGATTTATTTCATCTGGAATAATTTTAAAATCAAAATCAATAAAGGTTAAAGCAATTACAAGGGATATAAATATAAGCGAAAATATAAGGTCTATACTTATTCCAAATTTTAAATAACCCAGTGAAAACAAAACACCTGTAATAAATTCAACAACTGGATATCTTATAGAAATGGGAGTTTTACATTCAGAGCATTTACCTTTTAAGAATATATAAGAAATTATAGGAATATTTTCATACCATCTAACTTTATGTCCACAGTTTGGACAGGAAGAAGGAGGCGAAATTAATGATTTTTCACGCGGAAGTCTGTATATAACAACATTTAAAAAACTTCCAATTATTGTTCCAAAAATAAAGAAAATTAAAAGATAAAAAATTTCAGGATTTATTTTCATTTTTATTTTCTTCTTCTAACTGTTTTGCATACTCTTCAAGGTCTTGTTTTAATTGAGAGCCTCTTTTTATTAAGTAATAAAACTGTGCAAAAGAAAATCCTAAAATTACTGCGATGATACCACCAATTCCAGAAAATAAACCTGCAATAATTGCTGCGATAATAGGTATAGGAAATCTTAAAAATGAAGAAAATATTATTTTTGATTTATCTGATTTATATGCATTTACACTTTTCCACAGATTATTAAAATATATAACTCCAGCTCCTATTCCAACAAAAAAGAAAACAATATAAAGCAAAAGTTTAATCAAGTCTAAAGCTCCAAGATTTTTATAAAATTTTAACATATTATGTTGACAATCAATTTTAAAACAATTACTTTTATACTCATAAAACAATTTTTATATCTGAGGGAAAAAGATGATTAAATCCTATGCCGAGAAGTTTTATTATCTAATGAAGCTTGGAAGGGAGTTTGAACTTCGTGCAAAAGAAGAATATATGAAAGGGAATATTGCAGGCTTTTTACATCTTGCTATAGGTGAAGAAGCTACACACGTTGGGGCTATGCTTGGATTTGGGAAAGGTGATTTTTTTGTCCATTATAGGGAGCACGTTTACGCCCTTGCAAGAGGAATGTCTCCTAAAGAGCTTATGGCAGAACTTTTTGGTAAAGTGACAGGTGTATCAAAGGGAAAAGGAGGTTCGATGCACCTATACAGTTCAAGATTTAATTTTTACGGTGGAAATGCAATTGTTGGCGCACAGATACCACATGCTGTTGGAGCTGCATACGCAAGAAAATATCTTGGTCATATGGAAGGCGTAATGGTTGCATTCGGTGATGGGGCTACAAATGCCGGAAATTTCTATGAATCTTTAAACCTTGCAAATGTTTACAAAGTGCCTGTTTTATTCCTTTGTGAAAATAACTACTATGCAATTGGCACAAGAATAGATAGAGTTTCAGCTTTTAAAGATTTATATATGAAAGCAAAAGATTATATGCCTGCAGTTCAGGTGGATGGAATGGATGTTTTTGCAGTTTTTGAAGCAGTTTCAAAGGCGAAAGAATACATAGAAACAGAAGGAAAACCATACTTTATAGAAGCTTTAACATATAGGTATGAACCACATTCAATGAGTGATGGAGGAGATTACCGTTCACCGAGAGAGCTTAAAATAGCAAAAGATAGGGATCCTATAGAAAGACTTGTAAAAAAAGGACTTGCAGAAGGATTTCTAACAGAGGAATTTATAAAAACTACAAATGAAAAAGTTGAAAAAGAAATAGAAGAAGCAGTTAAATTTGCTTTAGAATCGCCACAACCGCCTATAGAAGAACTTTATAAAGATGTATATTGTGAGGTGTGTGAAAATGTTGTATCGTGAAGCTTTAAGAAAAGCAATGGATGAACTTATGGAAAAAGATGAAACAGTTGTAATTTTAGGAGAAGATGTTGGTTTTTATGGTGGAAACTACAGGGTAACAGAGGGACTTTATGCAAAATACGGAGAAAAAAGGGCAATTGATACCCCTATTGCAGAAAACTCAATTGTAGGCAACGCAGTTGGAATGGCACTTGGAGGACTAAGACCTGTTGCAGAAATAATGACAGTAAATTTTTCATTAATTGCCTATGACCAGATAGTAAATCAGGCCGCAAAAATAAGATATATGAGCGGTGGAGAAGTAGCCGTTCCGGTTACAGTAAGAATGCCTCAAGGGGTTGCCGTTCAGCTAGCTGCCCAGCATTCCCAGTCTTTTGAAAGAATTTATGCTTCTATACCAGGGCTTAGAGTTTTTACAGCTTCAGACAGTATTACAGCATATCACGGTTTAAAGCAGGCTATTTTGCTTGATGACCCTGTAGTATTTTTGGAACATGAGCTTTTATACGCAAAAGATTTTGATTTCGTTTATCTGCCTGAATTTGACGTTACAAAACAAAGACTAATTAAAGAAGGAAATGATATAACTTTAGTTTCTTATTTAAAAATGCTTTATGATAGCTTAGAAGCTGTAAAAGAAATAGAAAAAACCCTTGGAATCAGTATAGAAGTTATTGAACTTACATCATTAAACCCTTTAAATCTTGAAAAAGTATATGAATCGGTGAAGAAAACTAAAAGATTTGTAATTGTTACTGAGGAGCCAAAAACAGGAAGCTTTGCAGCAGAAATTGTTTCAAGAGTTTTAGAAAATAACTTTTATGATTTAGATGCTCCACCTCTTAGAATATGTGGAGAAGATGTTCCAACTCCTTATAATAGAAAATTAGAACTTGCATCAATACCAACTCCAGATAAAATCGCTAAAAAAATAATTGAGTGGGGAAAGGAAAATGGAATATGAAATAACTATGCCTAGATTAACAGATACTATGGAAACCGGACTAATAGTTCGCTGGTTAAAAAAAGAAGGTGATTATGTTGAAAGAGGTGAGCCTATAGTTGAAATTGAAACAGAAAAAGCCATCCAAGAAGTTCCTGTTTTCAAAAGCGGTATTTTAAAGAAAATACTTGCTCCTGAAGGTGAAGAAGTTGAGGTCGGAAAACCTATTGCTGTTTTAGAAATTTCAGAGAAAAAGCCAGAATCTGAGAAAACTGAAGAAAAAAAAGCAGTTGAATCTAAAGAAGAAAAACCAAAGCAAGTTGAAAAAAAAGCTGAAGTCGTAGAGGAAAAGACAGTAAAAATTGAAGAAGAAAAGCCTAAAAAGGTAGAGGAAAAACCGGAAAAAAAAGAAGCCGTAAAACCTGCTGAAGGGTCTGCATCTCCGGCTGCAAAAAAATTAGCATCACAGCTAAATATTGATTTAAAGAAACTTCAAAAAGAAGGTAAAATCCCTGTTCCAGCTCACGAAGAAGATATTTGGCTTTATTTTTACTCTCAGTATTTTACCCCTGATGCTTTAGATGAAATAAAAGAATACAAAATTGATTTAAAACAAGTTGTAGAGGAACTTGGAAAAAATATAACAAAAGAAAAACTTTTAAAATATTTAAAAGAAAAAGGAGCGTATAAACTTTTAGATATTTCTCAAACACAAAAAAGACTAATAGAACATCTTACCAAATCAGCTACGCTGCCTGTTTATCATATATACGAAACGTTAGATTTAAAATATATTGAGCATAATGAAGAATTTACGCTGACAACATATCTGGTAAAAATATTTGCAGATGTTATGCAGGATCACTACAGAACAAGAATTTATTACGATAACGGAAAATATAGACTTTACCCTTCAAGCAACATAGCAATAGCTGTTGCAGTGGATGAAGACCTATTTTCACCTGTGATAAAAAATGCATCAGAAAAAACGTTAAAACAAATACAGGAAGAGATCAACCAGATAAAAGAAAAAGCAAAAACTAAAAGCTTTAAAGTAGAAGATTTTGGAGATGGAACGTTTGGAATATCAAACCTTGGTATGTTTGGCATCCAGATGTTTGATGCAGTTATCCCATATAACTACAGCGGAATTGCAGCAATAGGAACAGAAGAAAGAAAAAAAATAAAAGCTGTAATAACATTTGACCATAGAATTATAAATGGTAGAGAAGCAGCACTTTTTGTAAAAGATTTAAAGGAAAAATTCAAAGATAAAAAATATATAGAAGGACTTAAATGAAAAAGATATTTATTTCATTGACAGCAGTTTTAATTTTTTCTGCTGTCCTTTTCTTTATTTATAGATTATTCTTTGCATCTGAAAGAATTAACATAATAGGAAGAACGATAGAAACAACTTTTGGGTTTGATAACGGAGTTGTGGAGTTTTACAGCTGTGGTAAATTAATAAAAAGATTTTTAAAAGTGGAAAAGTTAACTACAGCAAAAGGAACTTACCAAAAAGAAACACGACCTTACAGGTTCGGCTATGGATATACAGATGAGAACCTAAATGGGATCCTTGATAGGGATGAAAAGAAAAAGGGAAAAGTGTATTTTGAGATACCTTCATACAGGGACTATATTTATTATGATGCAAAAGAAATTCCAGAATCTGATTAATTAGACGGCAAAATCTATTTTAGAGATTATTCCTGCACTGCCGTTTCCTTTGATATAAATGGAGGAATTTCTTAAATAACCATCTTGTAGGGTAAAAGGTGTATCTACATTATTTAAATAAACAGCATCTATATTAAGGTCTTTTAAAGAAACCACGTTGTCTTTAGAAGGTGTTTTTAGCCATACTTTTAGCTTGTCAAAAATTTTGTCGTCTTCTGTTATCCATCCATTTTTATTATCATCATACCCTTTCAACTCTCCAAAACCGTCTCCCGTCTTGGTTCCAAATAACTCACTGCCGTCATCAACTACATTGTTTTCATTTTTATCAAAAACCAAAAATCCATAACCTTCTGATAAAAGAGATATATTTTCTTTATTTCCATCTGCATCCAGATCAAAGCTAAATTTTGTACTTGAAAGAGGGCTTTCTAAACTGCCGTTTAAATTAATAACAAGAGGGTCTATAAGTGCTTTACTTCCAGCTTTTATATTAAGATGGGTATAATCTAGAATTTCCTTATTTAATGAAAAAGTTACATCAAACTGTATCTGTCTTCCATCTTTTGTTATTATTTTTCCATTTGCTTTAAAGTTTACACTTTCTTTTTCATAATCTAATTTTTCATATTCTATTTCGGCAGCAAACTGAGGCTGTTCAATATTAGAATCCAATGTATGCAGTTTTCCCTGAAAATCTTTTAATGATAATGTTTTTATTTTCTTGCCTGTTAATTTTTCTACTAAAAGCTTGATTATCAATGTTTTTAGCTCATTTTCATCCATTAAATTACTGTCAACATTAATAGTTTCAACGCTGGATTTAATGGATTTGGTTTTTATATCAACATTAACATCTTGATTTACTCTGTCAGCAGAAGATATAAATCTAAGGCTTAATTTCTCATAACTAAATGATATTTTTTCATATTTTGACTGTAAGCTAACATTTGAATTTAAAATTTGCATAGTTTCTTCCATAAAGGAAATCTTGAGCTTATTATCGGTAAAAATTTCATATTGTTTTAGGAATTAAGTTTTAAACAATCTCATCATCTCTATGGGGAACCCACACTTCCCTAAAAAATTTTTGCTCATTTTCTAAAAACTCTTTTGGAGTTTTGTCTATTATATTTTTTGCCCATTCTTCTATTTTTTTTCCAATTTCTTCTCCCCATTTACCAAAAATCTCTTTTTTATAATCTTCAGAAGTTAAAACTTTACCAGCAACAAAAGGTTTATTTTGATAAGCAGCAAGCTTAAATATTTTAAATCTTTCCCAGTCTATATTTTCAGGATATTTTGCTTTTTTCTCCTCTTCTTCTCTATATCTAGTAGGAGAATGTGCAAGCCTTTTAAATATTGCATATTTTAACGCTTCAGCGATTCCAACTGCTTCAGCAATATCTTCAGAATATCCAAGTTTCATTGCTCTAAACTTTTGAAGTGCAGCCATTTTTGGAAATCTATTGATTTTCATTTATAATTAACCTGTCATGAATTTTAGTAAAATTATTGTACAACCTTTTGAAGATGATTTTAACGATATAAGATTTGAATTATCTAAAAGACTTAGTTCTATATTTTTTCTGCCTGTTGAATGGAAAACTATAATAAAAACACCTGTTGAGTTTTACGATCCTTATAGAAATCAGTATATAGGAAAATATTTTTTAGAATTTTTAAATGCACTACATGAAAATGATGATATTATTTTAGGCATAGTTCCTTATGATTTATATGATGATAATTTAAACTTCATTTTTGGAATAGCATCACCTTTAACAAAAACTGCAGTAATTTCCACATATAGGCTTCACAACAGATTTTATGGTCTGAAAGAGGATTTTAATATTTATTTGGACAGGGTTACAAAGGAAGCAGTTCATGAAATTGGACATACACTTGGACTTCCCCACTGCCCAAATCCAAAATGTGTTATGCATTTTTCAAACTCAATTTATGATACAGACATGAAAAGTTATTATTTTTGTGAAAATTGTTATAAAAAAGTAGAAATAGCACTGGGAATTTTATAGAAATAAAATCTACTTTTTTCTCTTGATTTTATCCAAGGATATTACTAAATAAAACTAATAAAACTAATAAATAATATTGTGATTTTAATTATAATTACATAAAGCATAATTCATATAATAATATTTATTATTTTTATTATTATTGTTAAGTATGATGTTATAAAATAAATTTAAAAATATATATATGAAAGGAGGGTAGCAATGGGTTTTATAAGAATGGGAAACAATTCAGAAGACAACAATCCCTCGCAAAAACAAAAATCAAATACCACTACACAAAAAGATCCTACACAAATCCAAAACTTTAGCGATGTGTTTAAAATCTCCTCAGAGCTTTTGGCAAAAACACAGGAAGGCCTCGCTGCAGTAGAAGAACTTAAAGGAACAATGGATCAAATAGCTGCTGCTGCGGAAGAAAGTGCCGGAGCAGCAGAAGAAAGTTTAAGTGCAGTAACAGAAATAAAACAAAACTCTAAATATCTCGAAAAAGATGCAGAGGAAATAATAATATTAGCCCAGAGACTTGAAGAGATTTTAACAATAGCGTCAGAAAATATAGAAGAATCAAGTATAGGAATGAGAAAAACTTCAGATACAGCTGTAAAAATAGCGAAAAAAGGAGAAGAACTTTTTGAAGCTTCAAAAAACATAACAGATGCAGTTAACTTAATAACTAAACTTGCTAAAAAAACATCTTTACTTGCCCTTAATGCAGCGATAGAAGCAGCAAGAGCCGAAGAAAAAGGAAAAAGCTTTACAGTTATGGCATCTGAAATAAGGTCTATGGCATCTAAATCAAGTAACTATGCCCAGAAGATTAAAGAAATTGTAAGTATAATACAGAACAAAATACAAAACATCAAAGAAGCCATTTTAAAAATAAAAACAGATATGGAAAAAGCTGCAGATGATGCATCTGTAGTATCGGATAAAATGAAAAATATTGTAACTTTAATGGAAAAATATATAGAAAGTATAGAAAATCTATTAAGAATAATAAACAAAGTAGTAATTGAAGTTGAAATTTTACACCAGGGATCAGAGACAATTGCAGCAGCAGCAGAAGAAAGTGCAAGTGCTGTAGCCGAAGTGGCAAATACTATCGGAATGCAGGTTCAGGCCTTTTCTCAATCTGAAGAAGCAGCAAAAATGTTAAAAAATTTGGCTTCTAAAATAGATTCATCCCAAAATTCATCTATTGCTACAGAACTAGCAGCAGCATCTGAAGAATTAGCCAGTTCAATAGAAGAATTAGAACAATCTATGCAGCAGGTTGTAGAAGCATTGGAACAAATTGAACAGGCTGCAGAAATACAGAAAAATGACTCAACAAAAAATGAAGAAGTTGCAGAAAAATGTGTTGAATATATACATCAGGCCAGAGATATAGTAAGAAAAATGGCTGAGGATATAAATTCTATCAATAAAGAATTTAATGAAATATTCCATCTCCTTAAAGAACTTAAAGTTCTAGCAGGTGAAAATTCAAAACTTGCTGAAAGTAAAAAAATAGATCTGAATTTTGTTAAATCTAAAATAAATTCCCTGAATAATACGATAAGAAAAATAGAACTTGCTATTGTTCAAGTAGCAGCTTTATCTATAAACGGTGCTGTTGAAGCAATAAGGATAGGAGAACTAGGATCAGGATTTAGTGAAGTTTCCAATGATATAAGGGATCTTGCAGTTACTTCTGAAGAAAATCTGGATAAAGTTGTTGAGATCATAGATAAAGTACAGGAAGAAAATGACATAATCCTTGTTGAAATAAATAACATAGTGCTGACTCAAGAAAGAGAAAATGAAAAACTTCAAAAACTAGAATACGAACTTAAACGAAACAAGGAAAATATAGAAAATGTTAAAGAAAAAGTTGATAAGTTTTTAACATCTGTTGAAGAAATGAGCACAGCTTTAGAACAATCTAAAATAGCAGCCCAGCAGATAAAAGAAGCAGCTGAACTTTCTTTCCAGAATGCTACCCAGTCAAAAGAAGCAGCAAATATTATTCTGGGGATAACAAAAGATATGAAGTTTTATATAAACAGACTATCTGAACTTGCTGCGAATCTTGTTTAAGAGGAGCATTTATCATGAAAATAAATCTCCTGGAATTTAAAATAAAAGATCATCTTTTTGGTATACAGACTAAATATATAAAAAATATATTTGATGTGGATAACATAAAAAAGGCTCCTCTAATGCCAGAGTATGTAATAGGATTTACATCCCACGGTAAAGATATATATATTCTCATATGTATCCAAAGTTTACTTGGTCTGTCTAAGGATAAATGTTCACAGTTTTTAGGTAAAACAGCAATTACGATAGATATTAAAGGAAAACTTTATTCCATTTTAGTAGACGAAATTGTAAAAATACAGGAAATAGAAAAAACAGGTTCAGATGATGATATTATAAATTTCTATAAAGAACAGGATACAGTTCTTGAAGAAATTACACCTGAATTTTTATCAAAAGTAATAAAAATACCTGCTCTTACACACAACTTAGCAAAAAGTAGATCTGTTGAAAACAATGAAAATTATAAAGAACATCAAAAGTCAAAAAGGAAAGAAAAAAATTACCTTATCTTTAACCTTGACGATAAGCTATTTGCCGTTGAAACAAACTTTGTTAAAAAAGTAGAAACTTTAGAAGGTAAAGAAAAAGTACCTTTAAATGAAAAAGACTGGATAGATGGTGTATATATAATAAAAGATACAGCTGTAAAAATAGGTAGCTTTAAAAAGCTTCTAAACATTTCTGGAGAAAATCCACAAACAGTTATACTAATTGAAAAAGATAAAAAAATCTTTGGAATTGCAGTAGATAGTATTGTTGATATCTATCCAATGGAAGAATCAAATCTTAATAAAAATATAAATAAGGACAGCTTATTTTCAGGATTTTTTATATATAAAAATAAAACTGTTCCTGTTTTATCTGAAAAGTTTTTAAATGATGCATTTGAAAAATATTCTGTTGAGAGAGCTCTTAAGGAAGAAACAACTGTAGACAAAAAATCTATACAAAATATGCTTCTGGTAAACATATTAGGTGAAAATTTTGCCCTACCGATGAATAGTTTAGATGAAGTGGTTGAAATAGATGATCTACATATTTCAACTTACCCATCAGAAAACCCCTACATAAAAGGGTTAGCAACCCGTAAAAGTAATTCATTTTTTGTTTTTTCTTTAGAACCTTTATTTAAAAAAGAAATGGATCTTTCAAATGAAAACTCAAAAGCACTGGTTATAAAAAAAGATGATAAAAAAACTGCAGTTTTAGTGTCAGATATAGAAGATATTATTTCTCTACCTGAGGAAGAAATAACTTTATTTGAAAACGGTGATCTTTTAATAAAGGGAGCTATTAGAGTAAAAGATGAGATAATTGATATTATGAATGTGGAGTGGTTTTTTAAATCCAGTAATGAAAAAGGGATAAATAATGCTAATACCAATAGAGAAACTGAAGAGACTTAGAGATTTTATAAACAGTAAATTTGGCATTTTTATAGAAGATTTTAAATTAGATAGCATTTATAAAAGAAAATTTGAAAAATTAATGGAAAAGCACGGCTACACTTCTTTTGAAAATTTTTATAACGACATTATTTTCCGTAAAAATAGTAAACTACACGATGATTTTCTTAACAGTATAACTGTAAATGAAACCTACTTTTTTAGAGAAGAGTATCAATTTAAAACCCTTATAAATTATGTTTTACTGGAGCTACATTCTCGGAAACCCAGCAATCTACCGATAAATATATTAAGTGCACCTTGTTCTACAGGTGAAGAAGTTTATAGCATTGCAATTTATATAATGGAAGAAGGCAAAATTATTAACGAAAGAGATATTATGCTTCTTGGTATAGATATAGATAAAGATGCAATAGAAAAAGCTAAGACAGGCTTATATTCAGAAAGAAGCGTACATAAGATCCCACCTCATATTTTAAATAAATATTTTAGGAAAGTTGGGAAGTACTATCAGGTAATTGACACTCTGAGGCAGGCTGTTAATTTTCGCGTTGTCAATGTGCTTGACAGATATGCAATGAAAAAACTTGGAAAGTTTGATGTCATATTTTCCAGGAACATGCTTATATATTTTGACGATCATAATAAAAGAGAAACAATTTCTATTTTTTATAATATCTTAAATCCAGGAGGATATCTATTTTTAGGGCATGCAGAAAAAATACCTTCAGAAATAAAACTTTTTAAACAAATAAAAATAGGAGATATATTCGTATACAGGAAAGATGAATAAAATGGATAAAGAAAAACTTTTAAATATGTGTGTTAAAAATCCTCTTTTTTTAAGAGGAAAAGTTGCGACATTTACTTTAGAAAATAAATACGGTTTTCCGTTGGAAGAATGTTCTTTATCTTTTAAAGAAATTCTAAAAGATGAGAGCCCAAAAGGCAAAAAGTTTATTGATTATTTTTATAAAAGTGATAAAAAAGGTTTTTTAACACTGGTAAATGATTTTAGAAGTAAGCTTTTGGACCACTGGGAGTTTCCAATTATTAGATTAAAAACTTTAGATGGAAATATCATATATAGTGAAGTACATATTGTACCTATTTACGAAGGAAAAAAAATAGTAAAGTTTTTAGGATATCTTATAGATATAACTCCTGAATTTGAAGAAAGAAAACTTCTTATCAAAATGTCACAGCTTGCTCCTGTAGGGGTTCTTATGCTTAAAGATAATAAAGTTATTTTTTACAATAAAAAACTTCTGGAACTTACAGGCTTAGATGATAATGAAATTAAAAATTTTCAAATTTTGCTGTCTTCAGTACATCCGGAAGATAGAGATAATTTCATTAAACAACTTGAAAATAAAGATGAAATTGCAAAAATAAGATTTTTGAAAAAAAATAGAAAAATAAAATGGCTTCAGGTCCTGTCCAGCAAAATAAATTATAAAAACGATACTTATACAGTATTAATTATTGAAGACATAACTAAGTTGGTAAAAATAGAAGGTCTAAAAGATCTACTCTATCATGTTAACAAAATTATTATTACATCTAATTCTCATAAAGAAATATTTAACAAAATCTGCGATTATTTGCCTAAATTGCCTTTTATAAAAGCTGGCTTTGCAATTTTAGAAGAAAAAAAGTTAACTAAAAGTAAGTGTAAGTATAACCTCAATGAGGAGGAAATCGGTGTATTTATTAAAAATTTAGATAAATTTAGGAATAGCAAGAATAATATTCTTTACATCAAAGATATAAACACTCACCTAATTTCTGAAGATATAAGGACATTACTTAAAGAAAAATATCTGAATTCATTTGCTATTTTACCTATAAAGCATAAAGACTTAAATTACTACATATTTCTATTTTTTGAAGAAAGTAGATTCCTTGAAAATAAAAATGAATTAGAGATATTAAAAGAAGTAAAAGACGATATAAAATTTGCACTTAAACACATAGACCAGCAAAAAAGGCTGTTTATAAAACAGTATTATGATGAAGTAACTGGTCTTGGAAACAGAAACTTTTTCTTAGAGTATTTAAACAAAATAAAACAAGAAAAAAAGAAATTTATTGTTGCTTTCATTGATATTTACCATTTTAAATATTTAAATGAAAAATACGGTCGTGATTTTGGAGATAAAGTTTTAAGATATATAGGAAAAAATCTTGATAAAGAACTAATGGAAGAGGATATTTTTCGTGTAGGTTTTGATGAATTTGCAGTAGTGTCTACAGATAAGGATGAGTATTTTATACTTGATAAAGTTAAACAGGTATTTAAAAATATACAAATTGATGGAATCCATCTTGATCTTGACTTTAATATGGCATTAATACGATATCCAGATGATGAAACAAACATAGATAAACTTGTAGTAAAACTTGAAAGAATGCTTGAAATGGCCCGCAGGAAAGGAAAAGGTGCTGTTGAGATGTTTTCTGAGCATCAATATAAAGAAGTTCACCAAATAATAGAAATAGAAGAGAATCTTGAAAAAGCTATATTGAATAACCAGCTAAAAATATTTTTACAGCCTATAGTAAATGTACAAAGTAATAGTATTTATGGAGCTGAAGCCCTAATAAGATGGGTCAAAGAAGATGGAAAGATTATATCTCCTAAAGATTTCATTCCTGTTGCAGAAAGAACAGGGCAGATAAAAGAAATTGATTTATGTATGCTTTTGAAAGCAAAAGAAGTCGTTGAAAAAGTTAAATATGAGTACGGAAAAGATATAAGTATATCTATTAACCTTACACCGGCTCACATAAAATATATCATTGAGTTTTTTGAAGGGAAAAATATACCAAAATGCAAAATTGGAACCGATTTTGATTTTTCAAATGTAAAAAATAAATTAGCCTTTGAACTTACAGAAAGACAGTCCACGGAAGTATATGAAAGTCGTAAATATCTTAAAAAACTTAAAAAGCTTGGTTTTAAAATCTCTATAGATGATTTTGGAACAGGATACTCTTCATTAAGTTATCTTGTAAATCTTGATGTAGATTATATTAAAATAGATATGGAATTTGTACAGAAAATGCTAAAAGATAAAAAAATATATAAACTGGTTCATTCTATAATAGATATAGCGCATATTTTTGGACTTAAAACAGTTGCAGAAGGTGTGGAAACAAAAGAGCAGTTAAAAGAGTTAGAAAAATTAAAGTGCGACTATTATCAAGGATATCTATTTAGTCCACCGATTCCTGTAGAAGAGTTTCTAAATTTACTAAAATAAAAATCATAAAGGAAAAAAATGAGAAGAAAAAAAGTTTTAATAATCGATGATTCTGCACTTGTTAGAAGAATTTTAAAAAAGTTTTTAGAAGATCTTGGTCTTGAAGTTGATACTGCAAAAGACGGAGAGGAAGGTATAAAAAAAGCTCTTGAAAATGACTACGACATAATAACTGTAGATATTGAAATGCCTAAAAAAGGAGGGCTTGATGTAATCAAAGAAATAATGGACAAAAAACCAACCAGAATTCTCGTCATAAGTGCATATTCAACTGAAGATGCAGAGGTAACGTTGAAAGCTCTTGATTTGGGAGCCCTCGGTTATATTACAAAACCCGGAACACTTGGAGCAACCCTTCAACAGATAGAAAAAGAGATTAAAGAAAAGATTAAAGAAATCCTTGATGTACCAAAATTTAAAATCTTAATGAATAAAAATAAAGCTTTAAAATTAAAACAGGACTTTGACAAACTTGATAATTTAAAAATAGAAAATTTTCAGGCAAAAGATGACCTTAAATATGTGCTTATCGGGGCTTCCACAGGAGGTCCAAGACTAATTGAAACTATCGTAAAAGTATTACCTGAAAACTATCCTTATTCGTTATGCGTTGTTCAACATATGCCTGTAAATTTCACAAAAAAGTTTGCTGAAAGGCTTGACAGCATAAGTAAACTAAAAGTTGTGGAAGCATCCAACGGAGAAGAAGTTGTTACGGGAAAAGTTATTATAGGAAAAGGAGGCTGGCATTTACATTTTGCAAGACGCTCTTCAGATAATATGGTAATATGCAAGTTAGCACCAAATACTGCAAAAAGATTTTTTGTCCCTTCTGTGGATGAGATGTTTTTTTCTGCTCTTGAAGTTATGAATCCTAAAAACATAATGGCTGTATTGCTTACAGGTATAGGAGATGATGGTGCAGATGGGATGGTTGCATTGAAAAAAGCAGGAGCGTATACTATTGCTGAGTCAGAAGAAACTGCTATAGTATATGGTATGCCAAAAGAAGCTTATCTTAGAGGTGGTGCAGTGAAAGTACTGCCGTTTCCAAAAATTGTTGAAGAAATTTTAAAATTCGGGGCTAAAGATGGGGTTCACAGAGTTTAAAGAAAATAAACCTGTAAGATTTAAAGAGTTTGATGAAGCTAGAGTGTATATTGAAAATATGTTTTTAAATAAAGAACTTACTTATGAAGCTGTAGATTATATGATAAAACACAAAGAATATTATTTTTTATTAAAGAATCTTATTAAACAATTTGCCAATTCACGGGAAGGAAACAGAGAACTTTTTGATTACATATTTTTAAGAATAGATGAATGCCCCAAAAGAAAAGAAGATATAGAGCTTTATAAGAAAATCATACACTCAAAAAATAAAGATCTAAAAGAATCTTTTTTAGAATTTGCAAAAAAATGTGCAGAAGAATTCAAAGAAATGGCAAAGAATTTTTTGGAAAGTGAAGATAAACTGGATAATTTCTTTGGATTTTGTATTTTAATTCATTTATACGATGATGAAGTAAAGAAAATTCTAGAAAAGTATATTTTAAACACATCAAATGAACAGCAAATTAAAGAGTTTCTTGACTATTTATACTTTTATGGAACAGAAGAAAACAAAGAATGCTTAAAACAAATTAGAGAAAGATATCCTAAATTTCAGGAATATATAGACAATATCCTAAAATCAATATAAATCAAAGGAAAAGTAATGAAAATAATTATAGAAAAAATTGTATTTGGTGGAAAAGGGTTATCTAAATTTAATGGAAAAGTTTGTTTTATCCCATTTACCTTGCCTGAAGAAGTTGTTGAGGTTGAGATAAAAGAAGAAAAAAAGAATATTTGCGAAGGTTTTCCTGTAAATGTTTTGGAAAAAAGTCCGTATAGGATAGAGCCAAAATGTAAGTATTATATGCAGTGCGGTGGATGCGATTTTCAGCATATAAAATATGAAAAACAGGTTAAGATAAAAAAGGAAATTTTAGAAGAAACACTTGAAAGAATAGGTAAAATAAAGAAAAACGTAGACAAAGCAATCCCATCCGAAAATCCCTTTAACTATAGAAATAGAGTTCAATTTAAATTTGACGGCCAAAATTTTGGATTTTATAAATTAAAAACAAATGAAGTAGTTGATATTGAAAGCTGTGATATAGCTGAGGAAAATATAAATAATCTAATACCTACACTTAAAAATTTTGCAAAAAATCATCCTCAAGTTGAAGAACTGCATGTTTTTTATCCTCCTGAAAATAAACCTACATTAAAGATTGTTTTAAAAGAAAATTCCTTTGTAGATATCGAAAGTCTATTAAATACATTTGCAGGTATTGGAATCTACGCTGGAAATAAACGAATAAAACTCGAAGGTAAGTCTTTTACTTTTTATAGGGTAGGTAAGTTTAACTATAGAGTAAGTATTGATTCATTCTTTCAGGTAAACAAGTTTCAGATAGAAAATATTGTAGATGAAGTAATTTCAGAAATTCCTAAAAATAGCCAGTGTATCGGTGATATTTACTGTGGTGTTGGACTTTTTACTCTTCCTACATCAAAAAAGGCAAAGAAAGTTTTTGGAATTGAAGCGTCAAAGTCTGCTGTTAAAGACGCACAGTATAATGTAAAAGTTCATAATATTGGAAACGTAAAGTTTTATCAAAAAGTAGTTGAAAAATCTGCAGATATTATTTTTGGCTATAGTCCAGATACTTTAATTTTTGACCCTCCAAGAACAGGTATTCCGAAAAATATAATTCAAAAGTTACTGCAGTTAAAATCCTTAAAAAGGATAATTTATGTTTCCTGCAACCCTTCAACTGCTGCAAGGGACATTAACCTACTCTCAGAAAAGTTTGAACTAAAAAAAGCTAAACTTATAGATATGTTCCCACAAACTCATCATATAGAAAGTATTTTTGTTTTAGATAAAATTTAATTATTCAAAAATATACTTTTCCTGCGGAAGTAAGTTTGACAGCTGCTGTTTAAACTCATCATTTATATCAACATGGTAGTTTGAATGGGCAGCTATTTCACACCAGAATTTCCCATCTTCTCTTATTTCTAATATAACCTCTTTATTACCCTGAAACTTTTTACAGAGCTGTTTAATCTTTTCCGCTGTTCCATTTTCAACATCTTCTTTTGAAAGTATAAACCTTACGTATTTAACTTCTCTGTTTATATACTCTACAGGGATTATGTTATTTGCATTCATTGAAACTTCTTCCTGCTCTTCATTTATTTCTATACTTCCTTCTATAATCACAAGTTTATTTTCCTCAATAACTGAGCTGTCTTCTAAATTTTCAGGGAAAGCTCTAACATCCATTATTCCTGTCTCATCCTGAAGCTGGAAAATAGCCATTGTATTTCCACTTCTTGTTTTTTTCTTTTTAACGTTAGATATAACTCCGGCTACTTTAACCCTATCCCTTGATTTTCTAGTAATTAGAGAAGCTATTGGCAGAACTCTTCCTTTTAACTCTTTTTGGTATGCTTTTAAAGGATGACCTGATATGTAAAACCCTAAAACTTCTTTCTCGTAATCAAGCTTTTCCCTTTCTGTCAAAGGCGGAGCATCGTTATATGATAAAACAGCAGTTTTTGTTTCTTCTGGTTTCATCATTAAGCCTAATAAGGAGTTTTGCCCTGAGAGCTTGCTTTGTCTCTGTTTTTGCCCTGAAGTTAAAGCTTTATCTATATTATGAAGCATAACACCTCTATCAACTTCTGTAAAATCAAAAGCTCCTGCTTTTATGAGTGCTTCAAGTACTCTTTTATTTAGATTTTTCGAGTCGAGTCTTTCTGCTATATCAAAAATATCGTGATATTCTCCATTTTTAATTCTTTCTTCTACTATAGCTTTTGCTGAAGATTCTCCAACATTTTTAATTCTTGCAAGTCCAAATCTTATTTTCCCTTTTTCTTCTATTGCAAACTCTGATAAAGATTTGTTTATGTGAGGTGGTAAAAGCTTAATGCCAAAATCTTTCATATCATTAAGAATGTTTAAAAATTTATCATCATTTTTTTCTGTTGTTAGTTTTACTGCGAAAAACTCTTCAGGATAGTAAGTTTTTATATAAGCAGTCCAGTAAGTTAAATATGCATAAGCTGTTGAATGGGACTTGTTAAATGAATATGAAGCAAATTTTTCAATGTCATCCCAGAGCTGGGATATTTTTTCCTTGCTGAATCCTTTTTCAACAGCACCGTTTATGAACCTATCTTTCATTTTTGCCATAACATCGGCTTTTTTCTTACCTATAGCTTTACGGAGTGTATCTGCTTCTGCCATTGTAAATCCAGAGAGAATGTTAGCCATGAACATAATTTGCTCTTGATAGACAATTAAACCGTAGGTTTCTTTTAAAACATCTTTAACCTCTTCAAACGGATACTCAACTTTTTTTCTGCCGTGTTTTCTTTCTATATATTCATCAACCATTCCAGACATTAAAGGTCCAGGTCTAAAAAGTGCCAGAATAGCTATGATTTCATCAAATTTATCTGGTTTTAGTTTTGCAAGAAGGTTCTGCATTCCTTTACTTTCAAGCTGGAATACTCCAGTTGTTTTACCTGACTGAAGAAGTTTATAAACATTAGGATCATCAAATCCAAGCTCTAAAAAGTTAAGATCTACTCCGTGTCTTTCCTTGATAAGTTTTCTCATATAATCAAGTTCTGTAAGGGTTTTTAGCCCCAAAAAGTCCATTTTCACAAGCCCAAGCATCTCAAGGGTGCCCATGTCAAACTGGGTAGCTTTAGTTCCATCTTTATCAACATATACTGGAACATACTCATCAAGGGGTCCCGGAGCTATAACAATACCTGCTGCGTGAATACCTGTATGTCTTGCAGACCCTTCTAATTTCTTAGCCAAATCAAGGAGTTTTCTTACTCTTTCATCTGTTTCATATAGTTTTCTAAATTCAGGATTTGCTTCAAGGTTTTCTTCTATTGTTAATGTTGAGCCCTGCACCGGTCCAGGGAGAATCATTTTTGCGATTTTGTCTGCTTCAGAATATGGAAAACCTAAAACTCTTGCCACATCCCTTATAACCATCTTAGATTTCATAAAGTTATAGGTAATTATTTGGGCAACAGCCTGTTCACCGTACTTGTTTCTCACATATTCAATAATTTTAGGTCTATTTTCCATACAAAAATCTATATCAATATCAGGCATTGAAATTCTGTCTGGATTTAAAAACCTCTCAAAAATAAGCCCGTGCTGTAATGGGTCAACATCAGTAATTCCGAGAGTGTAAGCAACTAAAGACCCTGCTGCAGAATTATGAATGGCAAAATTGTTAGCAACATAAGATGTATCTATTGGAACAGTTATATCGTAAACTTCTCCTTTGTAATAAAGTTTTCTAACTTCTTTAATCTTTATGTATATATAGTCTTCATCTACGAAAAATGAGTCATTTCTAAAGAATTTCTGGTTAGGTATGTGGATTTTGAAGTGTTTAAAATCATTATTCCAGTTTAAAAGTTGTTTTCCTGAAAGTTTTACAGAGTATTCTGTATTCCAATTTTTATTACTTTTTTTTCTTTCTAATATCGAAGCGTAATATCCAAATCTTGCAAGTAAAAATTTAAGTTGAGAAGCTAAATTGTAAGATATAGTTGAATACTTTATTGATATATTTTTAGAAGATTTACCGTTGTGTCCATCTCCTCTAAACATATAAGCAATTAAAGTTTTTATATATTTATCTTTTCCGTATTCAATTAAAATAGGATGTATTATTTTATTTTTAGCTCTTTTACCACATAGAGAAGTTAAAAACTCTCCAACAATTCTAGAATAAGTTATTACCTGTAAAGAATTTCTAGTTTTATGAAAAACAATTTTAGATTCAAGCTCAAATATTTTATTTAAAAGTTTTTGAACTTCTGATGCATAACTAATTTCATTTTTATGAAATACAAAACCTATTGCACTTTCTCTTTCATTTAGTCTAGCCCAACCTTCAGCAATATAATATCCAAGTAATTTTGCTAAATCTTCATCAAAAGGTATAAATCTAGGGATTTTTTTTGTTTTTAATTTATTAGTGCCTATTTCATACCAAACATATTTTTCATCATATCTTAGATAATTTTTCTTATCTATAAATTCAAGAATATCAAAGATTATTTCCTTATTTTTTGATTTTACCCGCGGATATACCACAAAATCTCCTGATTTTAATTTTCCAGCTTCTATCCACTTTAGTTCATATTTTTCAAAAGGTTTAGATGAGCAATATCTATTACAAGTGGGCTTACATATAACCGACACTGTTTTTTCACTTTTTACCACACATTTTTCTGAAACTATAGCCCAGACTTTATGGTCAGAGGTTAAAAACAGCTCGTCACTACCTACTTTTAATTTTACTATTTCTTCTTCTACATCGTATATAAACTTGTTAACAACAGGTAAAATTTTCCCTGTATGACTAATAACAAACTGTCCTATTTGTATATCTTTAATAGGAACTACAGAACCATCAGAGAGCAATACTTTAGTATTAGGTAATACACATCCCCTTCCGGGACCAACCGGAATACCGTTTTCTTTAGCGTGTTTTATAAAATCCTGAACTATAAGGAAATATTCAGGAAATCCCATCTGTTTAATAACATCTATCTCGTATTTAAGTCTTTCTTTATATTCCTCATATTTTTCTTTTGGTAGATCTTTTATTTTCTCAAGTCTTTTTTCAAGCCCTTCCCATGCAAGTTTTTCAAAATACTGTGCTTTTTCTTCTTCTGTTGCTTCTCTATCAAGTCCCGGTATCTGGAATTTTGGGAAAAGATATCCTCTTGTATCTGCTGTTTCTATTTCTACATTGCATTTTTCAGCAATTTCCATTGTATTTTTTAAAGCAAATTCATAACCTTTAAATTTTTTGTACATCTCTTCAGGTCTTGTAAAGTGAAGACCTCTCACTTTAAAAGCTCTACCCTTTTCTTTTAGCTCTTTTAAAGTAAGTTTCATTTGAAGAGCTTTAATTACATCATGAGCTTCAGCATCTTCTTCATTTAGGTAATGAGAGTCATTTGTTGCAACAACTTTTACATCAAGCTTTTCTGCAAGTTCTAAGATTCCTTTATTTGCAATTTCCTGTTCTTCAAGTCCATTCATCTGAATTTCAAAATATAAATCTTCTCCAAATATATCTTTTAATCTTTTACCGTATTCATAAGCCTCATCAAACTTTCCTTTTGAGAGAAGGTGGGGGATAAAACCTTTTAAACAAGCAGTTTGGCAGATAAGACCTTCATGGTATTTTTCTAAAAGTTCCCAGTCTATTCTGGGTTTATAATAAAATCCCTCCGTATATGCTAGAGAAGAAAGTTTCATTAAGTTCTTAAATCCAGTTTTATCTTTTGCATGAAGGATTAAATGATAGTTTTTATCTGCTAATATGCTGTCGGAACCTTCTCCTTTCTTCTCAAATCTATTATTTGTAAAGTAGGCTTCCATTCCGATGATAGGTTTTACACCTACTTTTTTCATTTCCTGATAGAACTCAATAGCACCGAAAATATTTCCGTGATCCGTTAGGGCTACTGCTTTGTATCCGTACTCTTTTGCTTTTTGCGCAAGTTCAGGTATTTTTATAGCACCGTCCAGTAATGAATAGTGGCTGTGTAGATGTAAATGTGTAAAATCCTTTGACATTGCTCCACCTTGAAATTAGTCTTTAATTTATTTTCGGTTAGAATAATTTATCTAATAAATCCATAAACTTCAATTGTTAAAATTAACAAAAATTTTCGAGGAGAATAAAATGGATAAGATACTTGTTCATATATGCTGCGGCGTTGATGCCGTTTGGGCACTGAGAAAGCTTAAAGAAGAATATCCAAACGCCCAGCTTGAAGGATATTTTTACGACCCAAATATCCATCCTGAAGAAGAATATGAGCTTAGATGGATAGAAACTAAAAGAGTTTGCAACGATTTGAATATTCCTTGTAAAAAGGGAGAGTACGATATAGAAAACTGGTTTAATGCAGTAAAAGGATACGAAAATGAACCCGAAAGGGGAGATAGATGTACAATTTGCCATGATATTAGACTTGAAAAATCTGCTAAATATGCAAAAGAAAAAGGTTTTAATAAATTCACAACTGTTTTAATGATGAGTCCTAAAAAAGATTTTGATGTTTTGAAAAATGTCGGTGAAAATATAGCAAAAAAACACGGGCTTGAGTTTTTAGCCGTTGAGTTTAGAAAAAACGGTGGAATGGAAAAAATGAATAAACTTTCAAAAGAAAAACAGTTATATCATCAAAATTACTGTGGGTGTATATATGGATTATTTCAGCAGAGAAAAGGTCTTGAATACATACCTGAACTTGTATCTTTCTCAAAAGAAATACTTCCAGGAAGCCGTGAAGAAAAACTGGCTATAAAAAAAATAAGAACATTTGCTGAAGAACTTGGACTTTCTTGCTATGAGGAAGAGTTTAACTTTATAGACTGGAAACTTATCTCATCTGTATTAAAAATCGGAAAAGAACCTGTATATCACGAAGTTTTACCTTATTCTGCTTCAATAAAAGGTATATTAAGGGATAGAGTAAAAAATATAGAGGAAAAGGAAGATAAAATTATTCTAACTTTTGAAAAATCAACTACACAGGTTTGGATGGTAGAAAATTCATCTAATACAAAATTAGAATATCCAAGATTTATAACAAACCCAGTTTTTATCATTAAAAAAATACCTGTAGAAATAGGTCAAAAATTTGAATTTCAATTAAAAACAGAAATTGATCATAATGCAAAAAGCCAAATATTAATAATTGGAAATATTCAAAGTGAAAATTACCTTGACTTGTCGGTAGACGAAAACTATCATGAAATAATAAGTAGAATAAAGGAAAATTTAAAATCTTTAAAAAATAGTGAAATTTTAATACTTATTAAAGGTTCACCTAAATTTGGAGATATAGGAATGATGTATTTTAAAAATATCATGGGGGTAAAATCATGAAAAAGAAAACCTTGGCAAAGATTATAGGGATATCAGCTATTTCTATAATCTTGGGAAGTTGCGGTTTAAGTGATGAAAACACTCCAGAAGCCTGTAAATTTGAAGTGTCTCAGGCTCTGGATAAAGGAAACTACGATGTGGTTATACAAAAGTTATCTTCTGACCCAACCTGTGGGGGAGCTTATACACCTGAAGAAGGAAAAATACAGCTGGCAGCAGCATATATTGGAAAAGCTGGATTTGATATACCAAGTTTAATAAGTGATATTATAGACGCTGGTGCTGATAAAAATACTGATAATTATACATTGTTTGTACAAGCCATTGCTAAAAGAGCAAAAGGAGAAACTTTAAATTATCTAGAGAAGGCAAAAAAACTATATAAAGAAATATATGGCCAAATAAATTGTGATGATAAAAATCAACTTCAAAATGCACCTGATATTATTAAGGATGCTTGTTTTTATGCTGGTTTAACAGATACTGCAAAAGCAACTACATCTGTTACCCTTTTGATAGGTGGTGATACGACTGATACTAATGAAATTGTTAATTTAGTTGAAAAGTGGGCAAATTCAGATGGGGGAACATCAACATTTACTTGTGATACCAATGATATTAATGCAAATGGTATTCCGGATTCTGCTGATGTTTCCGCATGTGCTTTGAAATATTCTACAGACTTATCAGCTGGAAAAAATCCAACCGTGCCTTATAATTGTGGAGGTAACATTTTTATCTCTGCTGAAGAATCTAATGTTCAATTCACTAAACCTTCTACAACTTTCACATCACTAACTATAATAGTAAACAAAGATCAAAATTGTTCAGATCCAAATTTACCTTCGTCTAAAACTTATAAAAGACTTATATATGATATAGGAAGTGGTATTTACACAACTGCTATAACAGAAGGATATTGTGATACAAATAGAAATATATGTTCTGATATAACTGTAAGTAGTTGTTATCCTTGTCCTGTTGTTACAGAAACCGAGCAAAATGGGCAAATAGTAGAAGAACCTGTATCAACTGTAGATACAGTAATTGAAACCATTAATGAAGGTGCTGATTCAATATTAGCGGTTATTCCAGAAGATGTAACAGGAGACACTTCAACAATAAAAGAAAAAGTTACAGAATTTAAAAAGGATTTATGTTCTTATGAACCTTCAGCATGTCTTTGTGATACTAATGGAGATGGAGTAGGAGATACTGATTGTGACAAAGTAGGTAATATTGATACTGTACCAGATGTTGATATAAAGTCTCCAAAAACTAATCCTGACGTTCAACAACTTATAGCAGATTATCTGCAAAAAAATAAGTAGGGGGATAGAAAAATGAAAAAAATATTACTTTCAGCACTACTTATATCTTCATCATCTTTTGCCGTTACATTTGAATATCCATACCTATATAAAGATCCTAGAGCAATGGGTATGGGAGGAGCTTATGTGGCTGTTGGTGGGACATCTTCTTCTGTATTTTATAACCCTGCTGGAATAGCAAAAATAAATAAAAAAGCAGGATGGGAAATAAATCTTTTGAAAATAAATCTTGCGTGGGGCAAAAATTCTGTAGATTTTATGAATGATCTTCAGGATGCCCTTGATGCAAAAGATGGAGATTATGTACAACCTCCTGATGGAAAAGATGATGACGACCAGTTAAAAGCTGTTAATGAAGTTATAAAAAAGTATCAGGGCGAGAACCTTCACGTATCCGCTAATAACTATACTTCTATCTCAAAAAAATGGGATAAAGTTGGCTTTACACTTGGTGTTTTGGTAAGTATGAAAAGTGACAGCATTACACATCAAGGTTTTGGAATTGAGGGAGTGATAGAAGAACACGCAAATATAACTTATGGTCCAGTTTTAGGATTTTCTTATGATGCTTTAGATGGAAATCTTAATATTGGTTTATCGGGTAAATATTTATATAGAAAGACAATTGACCATTACTTTACATCAAGAGAACTTGTTGAGCATGAAAATGATCTTAGTGATTATATTCTGAACGAAGTTGCAAAAGACGGAACTGCTTTTGGTGGAGATTTAGGTGTAATTTATAACATTGATAAAATCTCATGGCTTCCTATATCTATAGGTGCTTCTATTTTAAATATAGGAGATCTTGATTTTGGAGATGCCGGAAAAGTACCTATGACGGTTAATGCAGGTATCGCATTAAAACCAAAAATACCGATATTTGACTGGACTTTTGCACTGGACTACGTGGACATTACACAGAATATAAAAGAGGATGACGATAAAGGCAAAAGAATTAGAGCCGGTGTGGAAGTTGGACTTTTAGATAGATGGTGGGGAGGACTCAAAGTTAGAGGAGGTGTTTATCAAGGATATCTAACAGCTGGAGCTGAACTCAGGGTTTTCCTTCTTACTGCAATGTTTACAACATATGAAGAAGAAGTTGGTGCATATGCAGGACAGAAAGGTGATAGAAGATATATGTTAACATTTGCTCTTGGTTGGTAAAAAATAGCTACATTCTCCGTTAAAGGGTATAATAATATAAATCCCTTTGGCGGAGAATAGTTTTATGAGTCAAAAGAAAAAAATTATAATTCTCGGAAGCGGTCCAAATAGAATAGGACAGGGTGTAGAGTTTGACTATGCCTGCGTTCACTGTGTTTTTTCTTTAAAAGAAGAAGGCTACGAAGCCATAATGGTCAACTGCAACCCTGAGACAGTATCTACAGATTACGACACATCAGATAAACTCTTTTTTGAACCTATTGTATTTGAAGATGTATTAAACATTATAGAGGCAGAAAACCCAATTGGAGTAGTGGTTCAGTTTGGAGGGCAAACCCCTTTAAAACTTGCAGTTCCTCTTCAAAATGCAGGAGTAAATATTCTTGGGACATCTCCTGAAAGCATAGATATAGCTGAAGATAGAGAAAGATTTAGGCAGCTTATTATAAACCTTGGACTTAAACAGCCAGAAAGTGGAATAGCAAAATCAAAAGAAGAAGCAATCATAACAGCAGAGAAAATAGGATATCCTGTCCTTGTTAGACCTTCTTATGTCCTTGGTGGAAGAGCCATGAGACTTGTTTATGATACTGCCGAGCTTTTAGAGTACGTTGAAGAAGCTGTTTTAGTTACAGAAGACAAACCTCTATTAATAGATAGGTTTTTAGATAATGCTGTTGAGCTTGATGTAGATGCAGTATCTGACGGTGAAGATGTGCTTGTTGGAGCAGTTATGGAACATATTGAAGAAGCTGGAATACATTCTGGAGATAGTGCTACCTGTATACCTCCATATTCCCTTCCTGATAATTTAATATATGAAGTAAAAGAGCAAACTAAGAAACTTGCGAAGGCTTTAAATGTAAAAGGTTTAATGAATGTGCAGTTTGCAGTTAAAGATAATGAAATTTATATAATAGAAGTAAATCCAAGAGCATCAAGAACTGTACCATTTGTAAGTAAATCAATTGGATATCCACTTGCAAAAATTGCTTCCAAAGTGATTATCGGTAAAAAATTAAAGGAAATAGTTCCAGAAGTTTTCAATATAAAGGAAACACATCCAGCTTCAGATTTTTGGGATAAAAATGTAAAAATGTACTCTATTAAAGAAGTTGTTTTCCCGTGGAATAGATTTCCTGAAGTTGACCCGCTACTAGGCCCTGAAATGAAATCAACAGGGGAAGTTATGGGAATAGATGAAGACTTTGGACTTGCTTTTTGGAAAGCCCAAGCAGCTACGGGTCTTTTACTTCCTGAAAATGGAAACGTTTTTATTTCAGTAGCCGATAAAGATAAACCTGCTGTTTTAGAGATAGCAAAGAAATTAAAATCTTTAGGATTTAATATCCTAGCAACTAAAGGTACTTATAAATTTTTAACAGAAAATAATGTAGAGGCACAGCTTGTAAATAAACTTTCTGAAGAAAGACCAAATATAGTTGACAAAATAAGAAACGGAGAAGT
>WIAL01000024.1 GCA_015519975.1 Hydrogenothermaceae bacterium
ATGGGATTTATATTCTAAACAAAGGATACTGCTATGACTATAACTATTTTGGGTGGTATGGACAAATTTAAAACTGAATATAAAAAAGTTTGTAAGGAAAATGGTTTCAAAGCGAAATTTATATTCAAAAGCCACCCTGACATATGGAAAATTCTAGAAAACTCTGATGCTATTATATTGATAACTTCAAACATTAATCATAATACAGCAAAAATAGCAAAAATAGTTTCTAAAGAGAGGAGTATCCCTCTCTTTTTATGTCATAAAAGCAGTATTTCTACTTTCAAGAATGTTGTAAATTCCTGTCGTGATTTTTGTAAAGATTGTACATGTAGAAATTCTTGTAATTTCTACATATATGAAAAAGGGGGTAACAAATATGAAAATTAAAAAATACATAGCAGGTATATTTTCTTTCTCTTTCCTATTTTCAAGTTGCAATGTTGGAGGAGTTGATGTATCTGACCCTGTAGGTGAGTATGATGCGAACAAAGATTTGTCGCCAAGATTGATAGCAGGTTTTCCATGGTTTACCAAATATAAAAATCCAACAGCTTATATACCACTTGAGTGTTATACAGATACAGGAAAAGCGAAAACTGGCGAAGCATTTGCAAATCCTTGTTATGTTTGCCACAATGCAGGAAATACACCTGTAGATAATGCTGGAGACTGGGAGAACCAGATTAACTGGCTTAGATTCCCTGCAAATGATAATCCCTGGTTAAATGCTGTAGCACCAGAAAAAACAATAGAGAAAATTTTAGCCAATGGTGAAAAATGGACAGAATTAGATTTAATAAATAAACAGGTTAAAGATAACAAAGATAACAAAATAGTTTCTATTGATAATTGGATTAGAAAAAATAACTGGGAAAGTGCTTATAATCAAGGTCTGTATCTTGGAAGTGATAATCCTATTGGTCTTGGAAAATATAGGTTAGATATACCACCACTTTATAAATGGAATGGAACTTCCTTTGTAAAAACAAACTATATAGATAATGAAGGTTTTATTTATACTTCAGAAACTATACATGATAACTCAACAAATACATGGTGGAGAGCTTATGACTGGAAACATTTTCCGGGATTTTTCCCTACAAACGGAAGACTTGATTCAGCGATGATTAGACTTCCTGAAAAATTTAGGAAAGATAACGGTATTTATAATAAAGATATTTATAAAGTAAATCTTTCCATTTTAGAGTGTGCAGTTAAACAGATAACAGATAACTGCGAGGTAGAGATACTAAATACACAAATATTAGATAAATATGGAATTAAATATCAGGTTCTATCAGATGGGATTAAATTCTTGCAAGTTCCAGATTATTATGTGGGAGATGCTTCTAATATACAGGTATGGCAGTACAAAGGCTTTGAAAAAGTAGGACTGTATCCTGTAGGAACAGAGCTTGCTCACCCTGTTTATTATATAGACCCTGTTTGGCAAAACAATCCACAGCTTGCTGGTAAAACAGGACAGCTAAAAGAATTTAGATATATGAAAAAACTTGTTATGCAAGATATAAATGCGGGTGGTGAAGCTGGAGAGGAAGAAGAGGGAGAAAGCTTATCTTATAAACCTTACGATAACGGACTTATGCCTAACGACCCAGATACCTGGTTAATGGGTGGATGGATTGAAGATAAAAATGGAAATTTAAGACCTCAAACAGAAGAAGAAATGGCATTTTGTATGGCGTGCCACGGAGCTATAAGTGGAACAGTTGATAGTACTTTTTCTTACTGGAGAAAATTACCAAAATCTTCAGGTTGGAAAGATACAAATTATGGATACAATAGTGATGTATATGATATTAAATACTGGGCGGATAAACTAAACCAGATTGAAGATGGGAATGCCTCAGGATACTTAAGACTAATAGCAGGACAGTATGATCCTAAAGATTATGGAGAATATCAACTCTACTTTACAATGACAAATGGAATAGACCATTTTAGGAGTAACAATGAGGGTATTTGTAGAATACTAGGATATTACAGTTATGATTCTGCAAATAATCAATGTATTAGCTTAAATGGGAACTTAGATTTTAATGTAGCTAAAGATTATCTAAAAATAACATCATCTACTAACATTCTTACTAACAAAAATCTGATAGGATATTTAGATAACAACAATACTGTAAAGCAATCTCTCTTTATGCCTTCTAAAGATAGAGCTTATGGCCTTGATGGAAAATATCTACAGGTTGTTTTAACACAACAGTTTGTTTATGGTAGAGATCTATTTGATAAAGCTTTTGGAACAAAAGATGGAGGAAACTCTTTAGAAGGTGAAGATTTTTATAATCTGAAACTTTCAGGCCCAGGGCTGGAGGAAAAACAGCTTGTAGCAGTATTTAAAACACTTCTTGACTTTTTTCAAAATTCAAAACTTCAAAAATAATCCTGCTGCTTCCAGTGTCCTACCATATCCTTACCTGCCTTAACGGCAGGTTTTTTTATTTTCTAGTATAATCTTAGTTAAACTCACTAAAAAAACTTGACAATGATAATATTAGATATATATTGTAATTATATATAGTTTTCAATAATTCATTTATAAAAATTATAAATATTAAATGGAGGAATCTTTATTATGGATTTACTTCAATTAAGAGAATTACAAGCATTAAACACCCTTGTATTTGAAACTTTAGGACAGCCAGAAAAAGAAAGAGAGTTTAAATTAAAATCACTAAAAAGATGGGGATTTGATCTTTTATTTGGAAAAAAGGATGGACAGGTAACATTCTTTACAGCAGAAACAGGAAAAAGAGATGTTGGAGATAAATATGAAGAAGAAGATATTAAATACGAAGTAGAAGAAATAATACATGAACTTCCTAAAAACAAAAAGATTTTTGCTCATATTGAAATGATTCAAGGTAGAGCTTATCTAATCGGGGAACTTAGAGAGGTGGAAGAAAATATAGAAATATTAAGAGTTCCTGCAGGTGCAGTTCTTTTAACATACTTTAAAAAACATAAACTTCATCATTTAATTGAAGCTCTTCGTAATGTGGGAACTGCCACGGAACTTGTAAAACAAAGAGGACAGGAAGGAAAGCCGGTACCCTATGAGCAACTTCCAAATGTAGCGAGAAGATTTTTAAGAGGGGCAAAAGATGTTGAGGAGGACGCAGGATTTGGAAGGGTAGCTCTCTCTTACTGGGGAGAGAATAAGGATGGGGATGCTAGGTTTAGGGTATCCTGGCTCCTTCCTACTATAGCTCTTTTTGACATAGATATAGCAGAAAAAGCAGATAAATTATTGGCGGCATTTAAGTAATGGAGGGGAATATGTCAAAAGAGCTTATAAACTGGACCCCTTTTATTTTCAGCAGGAAAGGTTTCCCAAGAGATGAAGAAGGGAAGCCTTTTATCCCTTTTAATGTAATAACAGATGCACTAAAATCTGCTGCTGTATATTATTATCTAAAAAAAGACAAAGAAATAGAAAATAAAGTTAAAGTTTATTTATTAAAACAAAACCTTGACCCAGAAGAAGTTATTGACAAAGTAAAGGAAATAATTTTTGAAAAATATCCGATTTTCAAAAATCTCAAAATTCAGGAAAGAATATATCTTAATCCTGAGAAAATAAAAGAAGAATATATTGAAGTTTTTGATCTTAAAGAATGGATAGATGTAAGAGGTTTTAAGGGCGAAATTTATCAAGATACATTAGGGATTCAAATTGAAGCTGAAAATTGGGACAAAATAAAAGCAGCATGTCATTCATATGCAGAAGGTCTTGCTCATATGGAAAGATCCCTTTTAAAAGATCACCCTCTTATTGAAGAGTTTTACAATCCGTTAATATCTGAAATGAAACACTGGGATATTCCTCTAAGGATAGGTATGTGGACAGAAAATAAATATAAAGGAACACTCTTATTTTTCTGGAAAATAAAAGAAATAAGAGAGAAGTTCTTAAAACAGCATCATATAGATATTCGCCCAAGGCACGTACTTTATCTTCCAAGAGAAAAACAAACACTTGGATGGTCAGAATTAAAAATTAAATAAATCAGGAGGAAAGAACCATGGCAGAAAAAAAAGAAAAAGTAACAAAAACAATGGAGGATCTTAACAAGGAGCTTAAAGGTTACATTGCTCAAATTGAAGCTCTTAGAGCAGAAATAGCTGTGATTAATGAGACAATTACAGAGTATAGAAACATCATTAAAACTTTAAATG
>WIAL01000025.1 GCA_015519975.1 Hydrogenothermaceae bacterium
AGAGGGATACTCCTCTCTTTAGAAACTATTTTTGCTATTTTTGCTGTATTATGATTAATGTTTGAAGTTATCAATATAATAGCATCAGAGTTTTCTAGAATTTTCCATATGTCAGGGTGGCTTTTGAATATAAATTTCGCTTTGAAACCATTTTCCTTACAAACTTTTTTATATTCAGTTTTAAATTTGTCCATACCACCCAAAATAGTTATAGTCATAGCAGTATCCTTTGTTTAGAATATAAATCCCATTCCTAATTCAAATACATCAGGTTCGTCGCCAGCTTCATTGTCTCTAAACTGGTAATCTGCTTTTAAGACTATATTAGGATGAGGTTTGAAATTAAATCCAATTGTCCATACTGTTTTATCATTTGCTTTATCTGCAGTGAATCCATTGGCAACTTTTTCTTGAGTGTTAAATCTTTCGTATCTTACGAAAACAGGTAGACCAAAATTTGTATTTTTATCAATAAAAGGAAGTATGTCATAAGCAAGATTTAAATAGTATCCGTAAACTTCTTTACCTATAGTATCTCCTAAAGCAGTTGAGATTTTATCTGCATCTGATAGGAAACCTTTAACATAAAGTCCTTTTACTTCAAATCCTTTCCATGAATAAACAAGATGTACATCATACATGCTTACAGTTCCATCTATTTTATTTCCATTTGCATCAGTATCACCTTGTCCTGAATTTCCTCTATAAGCTGAAAATCCTGCAGTTAAACCATCTATTCCTTTAAAGTCAAATCTTCCTACAAAAGCTAAATCTTCAGCGTATGCTTTTCCACCTCCCTGTTTTCCACCTTTAACCCAAGAATCAGCAGAAAATCCTTTGCCTTTTGCATTGTAATAAAACCCATTTACTATTCCTACATAGTAGGTAAATTTATCAGCAGTACTGAACAGCATTATCCCGTTTTCATTCCACGTAGAAGGTATAACCTTTGTTTCAACTTCTGGTCTGTTTACTGAGTTAAAGAATATAGGTTCGTGTAGTAAGTTTGTTACACCTAAAGGTATTAATTGATTTCCTACTCTTATATTGAAATATTTATTAAATAGAAAGTCTATATATAAAAATTCAACTTTTACTTCATCAGTATGCTCAAACTCAATTTCAGAGTTTAAAACTATATTGTCAGTAAATTTATAACCAATATAAGGAATAAATCTGTAAGTATCTGTCATATCTTTTTTAGAAGATTTTTCCCAATTTTGATAAATTATTTCACCATATCCACCTATAGATAAACCTTTTGGAGAGAAATATACTTTAGAAGCTGCATAACCCATTCCTGCAAACTGTTTTTGAGCAAGTTCTGGAATTGCAACCTGTTGTTTTAAATCTGCAATCTCATCAATAAGCTGCTGATTTTGCTCTTCCAAAATCTTTATTTTTTGTTTTATTACTTCTAAATCTGACTGTGCAAAAGCAGACCCTGCAGTTAAAACAGTTGTTAAAGCAAGTACTCCAAGTTTTTTCATTTTTATCTCCTCCTAATTGATATTTAATCTCAATTTCAAAATTTGATAAAATAATAAACAATAAAATTTTTAATTTTTATGACAAAAAGGGCTTTTTTGTCATATTTTTGACTGGTTAGTTTCATTAGAATTTTTTGCAGGAGGTAATTATGAATAAAATACTATTTTATTTTTTTTCATTAATAATGGTTAAAACCGTATGGGCAGGGCTCTTAATACTTCCTGAGAAGGCTTTGAGAGAAAATTTTCCCGATGCTAAAATTGAGAAGAAAAATATTATGCTTACAGGTTCTCAGAAAAAAGAGATACAGAAGAAATCCAGAAAAAAGCTTACATCTTCTATATTTACTACTTATATAATAAAAAAAGATGAGAAAATTATAGGATATGCTTTGCTTCATTCACACAAAGTAAGAACAAAAAATGAAGTAATACTTGTTTCTTTTGATAAAGACTGTAATGTTTTAGATGTTGAGCTTATAGCATTTTACGAACCTCCAGAATATCAGCTTTCAGATAATTGGATGAAAACTTTCAAAGGAAAAAATGAGAAAGAGCCTCCAGTTTTAAAAAGAAATGTTCCAAATGTTACAGGGGCTACACTTTCAGCACGGGCAACTACAGATGCTGTTAGACAATCGATATATATATGTGAAACTGCATTAAAGGGAAGATTTAAATGAGATTTGTAGTTCAGCATAAAAAAGCTTCATATATAAATTTTTTAATAATAATGTACAGCATAGGTGCGTATTTTTTTATTTTCAGCTTTACTTTATATAAGTATTTGTCTAAAGAGCTCTTTCCAAAGGATATATTATTGTCTCTTAAAGGAAATCCTGAAGAATTTTTAGAACCTAAAAGCTTGCTTTCAATTATGGAAAGTCTACACATTGAGCTATTTTTGCTCTTAATTTTGTATATAACTTTATTTTCAATATTTATAAGAACTATTTTTTCAGAAACATTTAAAATTAATACTTTATTTTTTGGTGCTGTTTTGATTTTATTTTATGTTTTATCAATATTTGGAACAAAATATTTATCAGATTATTTTTCAAATATTTATTTTATTTCCTTAATAGGATTTAGTGTGTATTCCTTTGCTGTAAACACTATAAATATTTACTGCTTTTTAATGGGAAAAGTAAAATGAGACTCCTGTTTATAACCTTTTTAATTTTTTCCTTTTTATTTATTTTCCAAATTTTTACAGGCATTTATTTGTATATTGAAAAATATGGATTTAGCTACAGTAGCGCAAGTGAATATATACTTGGAAATGAAGAAAAATTTATAAATCCAAAAACCTTTTATGGATTATTGAAACTGAATTTTCCCCATTTTTTGGCTATTTTTTTAGTGGTTTTTGTTTTATCTCATTTTTTGTACTTTTTTAAGATTAAAAATTTTTATTTTTTTATAGCAGGAATGGCTTTTTCATTTGGTTTTCTAGATATAATATCTTCTTTTTTAATGCTAAAATCTCAAATTTTTTCATATCTAAAAATAATTTCTTTTTTAGGGTTTGAGATATCTTTGTTTGTTATCTTATTTATCCTTGTTTTGAACATATTTATTAAACTTAGAACCCAGTCCACTGAAAACCAGTAATATAATCTTTTAAATTGTTGCTTTTTAATACTTCTCTGTTGTTTTTAATTATTATATAAGGAATCTTATTTTTTTCTAAAAATTTAATAGCTTTTTTTTCAGGCATTACAGATACAGCTGTTGCATAAGCATCTAAATATGTGTTGTTTTTTATTCCTAAAATTGTAATAGAAGCAAATGTTTTTTGAGATTCTTTATTTTTTGGATTAATTAGATGATTATTATCTTTGTTTTTTATATATCTTTCGTAATTTCCGCTTGTTGATATAGATGTGTTTTTATTTTTAGTTTTAAAGCAGGCTACTACACCTTCTCCAAATGGATTTTTTATACAAATACTGCATATGTCTGCACATCTTATATCCCCTGATGCTTTTATTATGTAATTTTTTACCCTTTTTTTGTCTAAAAAATTTGAAACTTTATCAACTGCATAACCTTTTCCTATTCCACCAAAATCAAGGGATATGTCGTTTTTCAAATATATATAACTATTTTTTATCACTATGTTTTCAATACCTGAAGAGCTTTGCTTTTTATCTATCTTTATACTTTTGTAAAAACTGCCGTATTTTTTGGTAATATTTCCGAGGGTTATGTCAAAGTACCCATATGTTTTTTTATAAATATCAAGGCTTACTTTTAAAAGATTTAAAAACTCTTTATCTAATTTTGCTTTTTTATTTTTATTTAGCTTATAAAGATAACTATCTGGTCTATATTTTGAGAATTTTTTTTCAATCTGTTTAAAAATATCAAAAGAAGGTTTGATAAAGATTGAATATCCATCGGGAACATTAACAGATATATAAGTTCCCATAATGTACTTTGTTCTTTCTACAGCAATAGAAGGAACATAAAGTAAAAATAAAACTAAAAAACTAACTTTTTTCAATCTCATATGATTTTATCTGCTGAAGGGTTAAAAGTGTTTTGTAGTAAGTTTCAAAAATTTTCATTTTTTCTTCGTAGTTTTTGGCTTTTGAAATTAAGGTTATGTAATCAAGGGCAAGTTCATCAATTTTTTTATTCAGTTCAAGGGCTGACATTTCATTCCTCCTTTTGAGATTTAGTCTCAATTTCAAATTTTTAAATAGTATAAAGAGTCTTTCTATAGCGAAACATGATTAAAATCAAGAGTAATTACTAACCTGAAAGCTAATACTATTATTCAAATCTCAAAGGTGAAAACACTTTAAAATACTTACTTTCTTTTCTTGCATAAATATATTTAGAAATAATTTCAGCAGTTATAGGTGCAAGAAGTATTCCGTTTCTATGATGACCTGTTGCATAAATAAGGTTTTTAATATTTCCTTCTCCAAGGACTGGAAGTTCATCATCAGTTGCAGGTCTATATCCGTACCAAAGTTCTTGAATATTATTTTCTTTTAAATGGGGAATTGTATCTGTTAGTCCTTTTAATAGGAATAAAGTACCCTTTACTGTGTTTCCATCTTTAAATCCAACATTTTCCTGAGTTGCTCCTATCACAAGCCTGTTGTAATTTTTTCTTGGAATGAGATAAGCTCTTGAGCTGTAAAATACTCTGTTTATATCCTGCTTTTCCACATCAACTGCAGCCATCTCACCTTTTACAGGAAACACTGGAATATTGAATTTCCCGCTCCAAGCACCGGCAGAAATTACGCAAACATCACCGCCAAGGGTATAATTTTTAGTTTTTACTGCTTTAAATTTTCCATTTTCTGTTAAAATTTCTTCAACTGGTTCAAACTCATAAACTTTCGCGTGTCTTTTAACAAATTCTTCTAAAGCAATTACAAGCTTTCTATTATCAACCTGAGCATCATCCGGATATAATGCTCCTCCTAAAACTTCTTTTCCTATTTTTACCTCTTTTTCAATATCTTCTCTTTCAAGCCACTGTGCTCTTAATCCAAGTTCTTGAAATCTTTCAATATCTTTTTTTATTTTTTCCTTTTCTTCCTCAGAGAAAGCAAGTTTTAATATTCCGCACTGCCAGTATCCTGTTTCAAGACCTGTATCACTTTCTATTTCTTTAATAAATTGAGGAAAAATGTCTCTGCTTTCAAGACAAAGATTTAAAAAATCCCCTTCTTCAAGCCCTTCAGCCTGAGGAGCTATCATTCCACCTGCAACCCACGAGGCTCCTCTACCTAATCGATCTTTATCAAAAATTGTTACATTTATATCCAGTTTAATTAATTTATAAGCTATTGAAAGTCCTATAACACCGCCACCAATAATAATAACGTTCATTTAACCTACCCTTTCAGTTATTTTGGCTAATTATACAATAGTGAACTACTCGCTGTTAAAACAACAAGCTTCCTGCTTCATAACTGGATATCTCGTAGACTGCCCACTATTGGACACTGCTCCCTTATGGTCGCCAATTTGCTTATGCAAAAGTCCGCCGACAGAGCCAGCTCCACAATCCCTTTGGGATTGAGCCTGCACCTTCTGGTGCAGAGCACAGGCTTGAGTTCGGACAGTTCCAGCCCTACCACCCGTTAGGTGGGTGAGCCCTATTTGATATAGATTTTTACTTGCATTTTCGTCTCTATCGTGCTGTGTCCCACATACAGGACACTGCCATTTCCTTACTGATAGCGTAAGCTGGTTGTTTTTATATCCGCATACACTACAGGTTTTACTGCTTGCATAAAATCTATCTGCTTTTATTATCTGCCTTCCATACCATTTTGCTTTATACTCCAACATCCTCATAAACTCATACCAGCTTACATCTGCTATCTGTTTTGATAGTTTATTGTTTTGTATCATTCCTTTTATGTTTAGACTTTCTACCACGAAGCAATCATACTGCTTGGTTATCGCAGACGATACCTTGTGGAGAAAGTCTTTTCTCTGGTTTACTATTTTCTGGTGTTGTCTTGCTACTTTCTGTTTTGCTTTTTCCCAGTTTTTGCTTCCTTTTTGCTTTCTTGATAGCTGTCTTTGGAGTTTGATTAGTTTCTTTTCTGATTTTTGCAGGTATTTTGGATTTTCTATATGGTGTGTGTTTTCTCCATCATAGATTATTGCAAATTCTTTTATCCCTACATCTATCCCTGCTGTTTTGTTTACTGGTTTTAGTGGTTGTATTTCTTTTCTGGTTAGCACATTTAGGTAATATCTACCGTCTGGAGTTTTGGTTATGCTTATGCTTCTTATCTGCCCCTCTATATCTCTATGCATTTTTATTGGAATTGGTGTTTTCAGTTTTGGTATTTTGAGAAATCCTCTTTTCTTGCTTACTTTTTCTATTGCAAAATGCTGTGGTATGTGGACTGTTTGTTTTGATTTTTTCTTCTTGAATTTTGGAAAGCCTGCTTCTCCTTTGAAAAAGTTTTTATATGCTGTGTCAAGGTTTTGTAGTGATACCTGCAAACTCTGGCTATTAGCTTGTTTTAGAAATGGATACTCTTTCTTTAGTATTGGAAGCATTGACTGGTATAGGCTGTATTTCCATTTTATTCCTTTTTCTTCGTATTCTTTCTTAGATAATGCTAAGAAATAGTTATATACAAATCTGCAATGTCCGAATTGGATGTTTAGAAATTGCTCTTGCTCCTTATTTGGATTAAGCCGAAATTTATATGTATACTCTGTTATCATAGCTAAATATCACCTATTACATTATAACGCAAAACTAATGATAAAAGATATTTGGCTCATTTCATTTCGCCTCAAATTCTAAATTTGTCTGGCTTACGCCAGTGTGCTGTATCCACCCTTTTTAAAGAGTGGAATTAGCACATAGTTTTTCTTAAATGGTTATTTTCATGCCGTCTGCTGCCGGTATTACAGGTGTATTTGTGTTTTCAGAGATATATTTTGCAACTTCATTTGGATTTGATTTTAATATGTCAACGCTAAAATGCGTGATAACAGCTTTTTTTGGTTTTAGGGCATTTATAAGTTTTATAACATCTTCAGCTGAAAGATGGTCTATGGCAGGCTTAGGCTTTACAAATGTGGTGTTAAAAATCATTAAATCTGCATTTTCAGGATAACCTGAAAGCATTCCTTCAAAAAATTTCCCGCAAGGAACATAAACTACTTTCTTATTTTCAGTTTCAAAGGAAAGGCCGTAAGTGTCAGCACCTTTATGCTTGTGTTTTATATGAGATTTTATTTTGACTCCTTTATACTCAACTTCCATATTTTCCTGAGTATGTATAAATTTTTTAATACCTTTTTTTAAATATTTTAAAATTACAGGGTCATCTCCTTCTACTGCATCTTTTGGAGCAATAAGAAGGTCTTTTTTATTTTTTGTACTCTCGGTTGCACTTTCTAAAACAGAGTTTATATCTGCAACGTGGTCTAAATGTCTGTGGGATAAAACAAAAACATCTATATCTTTTGGGTCAAGATTGTTTTCAAATATTCTTATTAAACTTCCGGGACCCGGGTCTATTAATATGTTTACATCATTCAAGTGAAGCCACATTCCTCCAGAATGCCTGAGCTGTCTGAATACTACAACTCTACCTCCAGCTGTCCCCAAAAATTTAATCCAGTCTTTTAACATAAAAGCCTTCCACCTTCTACTGGTATTAATGCTCCTGTTGTAAAATCAGTTTCTATAAGGTATTTTACTGCTTTATAAACCTCAATTTCTCCTGCCCATTTTTTTAAAATAGTTTTCTTTAACGCTTTTTCTTTTCCTTCATCATTTAAATCTTCTGGAGGAACTATTGGTCCTGGCAGAACAGCATTTACCAAGACATAAGGAGCAAGCTCCTTTGCAAGAGATTTTGTAAGTGTTATAAGACCTCCCTTTGAAACTATGTAAGGAGTAAAATTTTTATAGGGTCTTAATGGTGCATAATCTGCAATATTTATTATTCTTCCTTCTTTGTTTTCAATCATTTTTTTCCCAATTATTTTTGAAAGTATAAATGGAGCTTTTACGTGAATTTTGTAAAATTTATCTAAATCTTTTAAGTTATCTTCAAATAACGGAGTTGGATAGTATATTGAAGCGTTATTTATTAAAACATCAATTTTTTTAAAGTGTTCAAGGGCTTTTAAGGCTAAATTTTTAGTTTCTTTTTCATCTTCTAAGTTTGCTTTTATAATATGAACTTCTACGCCGTACTTTTTTATTCCTTCAGCTGTTTCTTTGGCTTCTTCTTCAGAATGGTTGTAATGAATAATAATATTTGCACCTTCTTTTGCAAGCTGTAAGGCTAAAAATTTTCCTATTCTTTTACTGCTTCCTGTAATTAATATATTTCTCCCTTTTATCTGCATCTATACTCTCGCTGTTTTTAGCTTTTCTTTTAAACTGCATACACTGCATATTTCATTATATGAAGGTTCACCGCATATTTTGCATTTATTAAGCTCTTCTTTTAGTTTTTCATTCGTCTGTAAAATTGGATACATTCTTTTTAAGAAGTTTGTGTAAAACTGAAGTTTTGTTCCCGGATGTTTTTCTTCAAGTTTTGCTATGTACTCTTTATATTCAATAGAAGAAGCGCCTTCTGAAAATGGACATTCATACTCTATATACTCAATACCATTAAAAAATGAGTAAAGGGCTGACTCTTTTTCTGTTATTTTACATAAAGGTTTTACTTTTCTTATAAAACCATTTTCTTCTTTTAAAACCGGATACTGCCTTTTTAAATAATCTATATCCCATTTTAATGTATTTCCAAAAAGTACAGCCACTTCATCGTCAAGGTTGTGCCCTGTGGCTATTATGTTGTATCCGTTTTCTTTGGCAAACTTATTCATGTAATACCTTTTTACCATTCCACAGGCTGAGCAAGCCGGTCTGTTTGTACTTTCTTTTATCTGGGGTATGGTTGATATTTCTGAAGATAAATCAAGTATATGAAGGGGTCTTCCTATCCTTTTTGCAAAATTTAAAGCAAGCTGTTTAGAATCTTCAGAATACTGTCCTATTCCAAGGTTTATATAAAATCCATCTGCCTCGTATCCAAGCCTTACAAGTGCATTCCACAGGGCTAAACTGTCTTTTCCACCTGAAACAGCAACAAGAATACGGTCATTTTTAGAAAACATTTTAAATTCTTTGATAGTTTTTTCTACTCTCTTTTCAAACCAGCTTATGAAATGTTCTTTACATAAAGCAAGTCTATGGTGTGGAAGATATACTATAGCTTTATTTTTTTCTCCTTTTGATTTGCATATTGTACATCTTGAACCTTTTTTTAATCTGTTCATCTATCCTCCAGAAATAGCATTTACAACTTTTATTTTATCAGTTTCCTTTATAATATAGTCCTCTGATACAACTTCTCCATTAACTGCAACAAAAGCATAATCAGATGAAAGGTCTAAAGCTTTTAAAATATCACCGGCAGTTATTTTATCTTTATCTATATTTAGCTTTTTTTCTTTTCCTCTATAACTAACTGTTATTTCCATTTAACCACCTCACAGATTTTTTCTAAGTTTAGGGTCAAGGGCATCCCTTAAAGCATCTCCAAGTAGATTAAAAGCAAGTATTATTATAAAAATAGCTATTCCTGGAGAGAGTATCCATGGATATGATGCTATAGCAGATATACTCCTTGCTGCTGAAAGCATATTACCCCAGCTTGCATAAGGTTCTTGTATACCAAGTCCAAGTAAAGATAGAGCACTTTCTCCCAAAATATATCCAGGAATTGAAAGAGTAGCAGCAATTAAAAGATATGAAAATGTGTTAGGAAGTATATGCCTTGTGATTATTCTTAATGAAGATGCACCATAGCTTTTTGCAGCTAAAACAAATTCTTGCTCTCTTATTGATAAAACCATTCCTCTAATTACCCTTGCAAGACCAGCCCACCCTATAAATGATAGTATTACAACTATTAAAAAATAGACCTGAACTGAAGAAAGTGTAATGGGAAAAATTGCCCTTAAAGCAAGCATTAGATAAAATCCTGGGAAGGACATAATAACTTCAGATAATCTCATTAAGATATTATCAACTTTTCCGCCAAAATAACCTGAAATGCCCCCAATTAATGCACCTATAGAAAAGGAAAGTAAAACTCCAACAATACCTATAGACAAAGAAACTCTTGCACCGTATAAAAGCCTTGAGAATATATCTCTTCCTAAATTATCAGCTCCAAGTAAAAATATTTTTCCTTCTTTTACTCCAAATAGATGAATATTTGTTGGTATAAGTCCTAAAAGATAATGTTTTTCTCCTTCAGTAAAAAAATATATAGGGTATTTAATATCTGTATTAATTTTATATTCTTTAAAAATTGGGTCTACAAGTTCATATTTATATACAAAAGGTCTTAAATGGAAATTTCCTTTTTCATCAAAAAAATGTATCTGAGTCGGCGGGTGATATGGGCTGTCCCTGTGCTGAAGGTCGTAAGGATAAGGAGAGATAAAATCAGCAAAAATAGCTAAAAAGTAAAGTACAAAAAGAATATAAAGTGAAAGATATGCAAGTTTATTTTTCTTTATATAATAAAAAACGCTTTCTCTCATTTTTTAAAGTACTTACCTAAAAGTATTCCGTATTTATTTTCAACATCTTTTATTAATTTTTCTATAAGCTCATCTTTTGATTTTGCATCTTTAGGAAAATCTATATAGTACTCCACAACCTGCTTATTGAAAAAGTCATATATTGCTTCACTTATAAATTTAGCACCTTCTTTATTTGTATTTGGAAGTATAAGGAAAATATTTTCATCTGTAGAAGTTATAAGGTCAGTATTTCTTAACACTTCCTTAATAACCTCTTTTAATTTTGGAAACTCTTCTTTAAACTCAGGTCTTGTATACATAACACAAAGCTCATCAGGACACTGGAACCTATTTATTTTTGCAATTTCCCATTTTAAAATATTTTCAAAATCTTCAAATAAAATTTCGCAAACCATAATATAATCCTCCTTTTATTTTAAGACCCCTTCCACTTCTCTTTGCCTTACCCTTGGGTCTATTTTGGCGAGCAGTATATCAGCTATTAAATTACCAATTATAAGCATAATTGCTCCTATATAAAGTCCTCCCATTACAAGATATAAATCTTGAGATAACACAGCATCAAGCATAAGCATTCCCATTCCAGGCCAGTTTACGATAATTTCTACAAGGGCAGCTCCTGATAAAAGGGAAGCTATTTCAAAACCAAGTAGTGTAATGAAAGGATTTAATGCATTTTTTAAAGCATGTCTTAAAATAATATCCTTTTCTTTTAAACCTTTAGCTCTGGCAAATAAAACATATTCAGCCTGCAAAGACTCAAGCATTGTGCTTCTAACGAGTCTAACAAGTCCTGCCAGCGATCCTACTGCAAGCACAAAAGCAGGAAGAGAAACATGCCAGAGTCTATCAGCTATTTTCCCTAATAATGAAAGTTGCTCATAATCAGGACTTGTAGCTCCACCTGTTGGGAAAATTCCTGTTTTTACTGCTACAAAAAGCATTAAAAACGCCAAGAAAAAGTTTGGAATTGACATAAATGTAAATGAAAAAAGCTGAATAAATTTGTCAATTATAGTATTTGGTTTTACGGCAGCAATTATTCCAAGTGGAACTGCAAGCCCCCACGCAAGAACTGCAGAGGTTATTGATAAAAATAAGGTATTTCCAACCCTTTCTTTTATTATTTCTATTACAGGCACGTGATAGCTAAATGAATATCCTAGGTCAAATTTTAAAGCATTTATGAGCCACTTGAAGTATTGAACTAAAATTGGCTGGTCAAGGCCATAAGTTTGTTTTAATCTTTCCAGCGTTTCCTGAGATATTTGCGGGTTCATTTTTAGTTTATCTAAATAATCTCCGGGTGCCATTTGAATAATAATAAAAGATAGAAAAGTTATACCTATAACAAGTGGAACCATTTGTATTAATCTTTTTAATATATATAAAAACATTTAAATAGCCTTTATTACCTCATCACTTAATTTGTTAAATATTTTATAAAATAGTTCTCTTCTAATTTCCTTTTTAGGGTATACATCTAAGCTTTTAAATATTTCCTTATTACATACTTTTTTAATTGATTTTGCATCAATTTTGTCATGATGTGTGAGCTTTTTTATGTCATTTCTATAAACATAAATTTCCATTAAGGCAAAACCTTTTCTATAACTGCACTTAAGATTATCTTCATCTATATAGCTGTCTTCAATTCTAACATATACAGGTTTTATTAAAATAATAATATCTATACTGCCAAGTATATCGGCAATTTCTTTTATTTTTTTTGTATTTGCTGTTTTATAATCAATACTTTCTTTTTCAAGTATTTCAGCTACTTTTGAATGAGGTATAAATTTAAAACTTACAGGTCTTACAATGCGAGGAATTTTTTCTAAAAAACTTTTTCTTAATGCTCTGTCAATTTCATCTTCCATTTTTATGAATGTGTAATCATCTGCAATAATGTATCCTATAGTTATAGTTTGTTTTTCTTTAACTGTTTTTTGTGCACAGGAGATAATTAAAGCAAGTAAAAACATAGGTAAAATTTGTAATAAATTTCTCATTTTTAGTCCCTCCTTTGTTAATTTATTATAATAAATCAAAAAGTTAAGGAGCAGTGTAAATGAGTGAAAAAATGTGGAAAACAAGAATAAGTACTCATATTGACAAAAAAGCATATGTTAGGGGTTATCCTCTTGAAGATTTAATAGGAAATTTAAGTTTTAGCGAAGCTATATATCTAATTTTAAAAGGAGAACTTCCAACTGATAAAGAAAGAAAAATGCTTGATGTTATATTTGTTTCTGTTATAGAGCATTCAATAGCTCCTCCTTCAGCTTTAGCTGCAAGGGCGGTTATAAGTGGAGGAAATTCACTGCATGTAGGAGTTGGAGCTGGAATACTTGCTTTTGGAGAAGCTCACGGCGGAGCTTTAGAAGGATCAATGAGATTTTTTCAGGAAAATGTGGGGAAAAATCCTAAAGAAGTGGTAAAAGAATATTTTGAAAGTGGAAAAAGAATAGCAGGGTATGGACATAAATACTTTAAAGATTTTGACCCAAGGGCTAAAAAAATCATAGAATACGCTGAAAAACTTAGATTTAACGGCAAATTTTTAAAGTTTGCATTAGAAGTTGAAAAAGCCATAGAAGAAATAAAAGGCAAAAAACTTATACTGAATGTAGATGGGGCTATTGCAGCAGTTGTAAGTGAAATGGGATTTGACTGGAGGCTTGGAAAAGGCTTTTTTATTATAGGAAGAGTTCCTGGACTTGTGGCTCACGCATATGAAGAACTTGTTTATGAAAAACCATTTTCAAAAAGACTTAATGAGGATGAAGAAGTTGAGTATCTGGGAGAACCGCCAAGAGAACTTCCAGAAAGCTACAAAAATAGAGATTAAGGCTTAAATTATTACTATGACTACAAAACTTACAAAAAGTTATGAAGATTATAAAAGAAAGAAAAGAAACATAATAATACTTTCTATTGTTCTTACTGTTTTTGTAGTTGGAAACTTTTACATATTCAAGGAAATTTCAAGGGCATCTGAGTTTTTTAATCCTTATTTATTTTTAGTCATAATTAATATAGACGTCGTATTTTTTCTCATTATTTTAGCAATATCATTAAGACATTTAATCAAGCTATTCTTTGAAAGCAAAGAAAAAAAGGGAAAACTTCGTGTCAAGCTGTCGGTAATTTTAATATCAATGATATTTTTTCCTGCTCTCATAATTTCAACTGTATCTATTAGTTTGATATCTGACGCTACAAATTTCTGGTTTAGCGGAAAGGTGGAAGGAGCTTTAAAAAGTGTTGAAGATGTTATAAATACTGTTATAAATGATGAGAAAAGAAAATTAAAGACAGCAGGTGAACTTTTAAAAAATCCAAACATTTCTCCGTACTATGTAAAAAAAGTTTTTGATCTAAAAGCAATTACATTTACAGATGAAAAAAAAGTACCGGATAAGATTTACGGCAAACCTTTAAGTTATAAATATCTTGATTTTAATAAAGAGTTTATTAAAGTTGGCAATACTTTAAGATATATTACAAAAAATGGAAAACAGTACATAATAATAGACAAGAACATTCCAGATTTTTTAGTTGAAAAAAGACAGCAGGTTGCAGAAATATCTCAGGTTTATTCAGAGTTTAGACATTATAAAAAGCCGGTTAGAGTTAGTTATATTGTTACGATGCTTACAATATCCATGTTTGTTATAGGTGCTGCTATATGGTTCGGGCAGTACATAGTAAGAAACCTCACTATGCCACTTGAAAGTTTAGTTGAAGCATCTAAAAAACTTGCATCAGGAAACCTAAACGTTCGTGTAAATGTAAAATCCTCAGATGAAATTGGAATGCTTATAGAAGAGTTTAACAATATGGTAAAGGAGCTGAAAAATCTTTATCTTGCCCTTGAAAAAAGCAATAGACAATTAAAGTTCAATAAAGAATATCTTGAAGCTATTTTAGAAAATGCAAGAACAGGAGTTATCTATGTTGACAGGTTCAATAGGGTTAAAACAGTAAATAGGGCGGCAGAAAATATACTAGGAATAAAAAAAGATGAAATCTTAGATAAAAGTTTAGACCAGCTTTTAGAACTGCTTTCTCTTGATGAAGATAAGATTTATAAAGAGCAAACAATTGAGATAAACGGGAAAATTCTTATAGTAAAAGCTACAAAAATATTTGATAAAGGAACTGTTTTTGTTATAGATGACATAACAGATGTTATTGTTGCAGAAAAAGCACACGCATGGAAAGAGATAGCCCAGAGAATAGCCCACGAAATTAAAAATCCTTTAACACCTATAAAGCTTGCAGCTGAAAGGATAGAAAGACAGTTTAAAAAAGGAAATGAAAATTTTGGCAGTATTTTAGAAAAATCTGTGAATGTAATATATTCAGAAGTTGAACATTTATCCAAGCTGGTAAAAGAGTTCAGACAGTTTGCTACAAATGAAAATCTGAATATTGAAGAAATTAATTTAAAGCAGTTTTTTGAAGAGCTAAAAAACAGTTATACAACTGATAAATTTAAAGTTGAAATAAATATAGATAAAGATATAAAAATTAAAGGTGATAAAAAGCTTTTAAAGCAGGCATTTATAAATATCTTGCAAAATAGTTTTGAAAAATTAAAAGATGGTGGAAAAGTAGAAATAAATGTCAAGAAAGAAAATGATAAACTGAAAATCATTGTTAAAGATAATGGAGAAGGAATACCAAAAGAAGAAGTTGAAAAAATATTCCTTCCATACTATTCAAAGAAATCAAAAGGTAGCGGTCTTGGACTTACAATAACCAAAGATATTATTGAAAAACATGGTGGAAAAATAAGAGCTATTCACTCTACTAAGGGAGCAATTTTTGAAGTTATTTTTAGTTAACTTTCTTTATGTATAGGTAATTCTATTATAAATTTTGCCCCTTTTTCGGTGTTTTCTACATTTATATTACCATCCATATGCTGCTCAATTATCATTTTTGCAATATAAAGACCAAGTCCTGTACCTACATTTCCCTTTGTTGAAAAATAAGGTTCAAAAATTTTGTCCTTGATTTCCTCGGAAATTCCTCCTGCCGTATCCTCTATATTTAAAATTACTTTTTCATCTCTTATTTCAGAGTAAATATATATTTCTTTGTTTTCGGGATTTTTTTCTAAAATAGCATCTTTTGCATTATTAACTATATTTAAAATTACCTGCCCAAACTCGTTTGGATACCCCATAATCTTTACATTATTATCTATCTGCTGTTTTATTTTAATTCCTTTGCTTTCTAATGCAGATCTTATTATATTTATAGTTTTTCTGATTAAAGTCTTTAATTCAAAAACTTCCTTTTCTTTGTCGGGTTTGAAAAAATTCATAAAATTGTGAATTGTTTCTGACATATTTTGTATCTGTATTGAAGCATTTTCGTGGCAGTAATCCATTGTTTCTTTGTCTATAGAGTTGTTATTCATTTGATATCTTAAATATGTTCTGTTTAAAAGTGCAGAAAGCGAGTTTAAAGGTTGCTTCCATTGGTGAGCAATTATACTGAGCATTTCTCCCATTTGTGCAAATCT
>WIAL01000026.1 GCA_015519975.1 Hydrogenothermaceae bacterium
GCTGAAAAAGTTAAAAGAAGTTAAATTCATTGAAACTGCAGGAAGTATAAGAAGAAGAAAACCTACTGTTGGTGATATTGATATTCTTGCTGTTGCTGATGAAAAGGATGCTTTAAAGATAATGGATCATTTTGTATCTCTTCCAGAAGTTAAAGAAGTGCTTGTAAAAGGTCCCAAAAAAACAAGTCTAATATTTAAAACTGAAGATAAGGAAACGCAGGTAGATTTAAGAATATTCAGAGAAGATGAAATAGGAGCTGCTCTTCAGTACTTCACAGGTTCGAAACAACACAATGTCCATTTAAGAGAAATAGCAAAAGAAAATGGATTAAAAATAAATGAATACGGCGTTTATAAAGTAGACACAGGAGAAAAAATTGCAGGAGAAACAGAAGAAAGTGTTTACAATGCAGTAGGTATGGACTGGATACCTCCTGAAATGAGAGAAGATAGAGGAGAAATAGAGGCAGCCCTTGAGCATAAACTTCCAAAACTAGTTGAGCTTAAAGATATAAAAGGAGACATGCATGTTCATTCAACATGGACAGATGGTCTTTTTTCAATAAAAGACATTGCAGATTTTATATTAAAAAATTATAAGTACGAGTATATAGTAATTACAGACCATTCTAAGTCTCAAAGGGTAGCACACGGCCTTGATGAAGAAAAATTACTTCAGGAAATTGAAGAAATAAAACAAATAAATAAAATGCTTGGCCTTGATTTTATAAAAAAGGGAACAGAAGTAGATATTTTATTAGATGGAAGTCTTGATTTATCAGATGAAGTTTTATCAAAACTTGACTGGGTAGTTGCATCTGTACATTCTCATTTTAGCAGGGATAACACAGATAGAATTCTAAAAGCTATGGAAAACCCGTATGTTAATGCTATAGGTCATTTAACTGGAAGATTAATAGGTGTTAGAGAAGGTTATCCTGTAGATATTGATGCAGTGATAAAAAAAGCAAAAGAAACAGGTACAGCCCTTGAAATAAATGCACAGCCGCTTAGAATGGATATAGATGATATATGGATAAGAAAGTGTGTAGAAGAAGGTGTAAAGATGGTTATCTCAACAGATGCTCACAATCTTGGTAATTTTGCATACATGGAACTTGGCGTTGGTCTTGCAAGAAGAGGCTGGGCGACAAAGAAGGATATTATAAATACAAGAAAGTGGAAAGATGTGCAGAAATTTGTAAATGAAAAAAGAAAAAAAATGGGAGGAGTTTTAGTTGGAGAATAAATTTGCGGGTTTTAAAGGATATAAATGAAGCTTTAAGTGTTGATAAGAGAATTGAGCAGTTTTTTGATTTTTTAACAGACGGTAAATTTGAGGATATAAAAGATAATTTTTATTTTTATAAAATAAGAGGAAGTATTGAAAAAGGTATTCTAACAGTTGAGATGTATTTTGAGCATAAGGAAAAATGGTATAAACTTGGTAAGATAGACCTTGAGAATGACAAAGTCTTAGAACATATAGATAAAAAAGTTTTTAAATCACTTTTATACGATGAAGATAGGTATCTTATTAATAATTATCACAAAGAAATACAGAGAACTACAAATATAATTCTTTCTTTAATAGCTCTTATCCTTGGAGTAATGTTTGCGCTCCTAGTAACTCAAATATTTTAATAATTTTCTTGTTATTTTCTTTTTTTTATTTTAAAATATTTCTTGCAATTTCAAACCATTTGCAATAAGGAGAAAAAATTGAAAAAGAAAATTGGATTATTACTGACAGCTTTGATGTCTACAGCTTATGCCCAGCAGCTGCAAATTGAAACAGTATATAAAACACCTGTATCTGAAAATGAGAACACTTCTGTAGTAAAGGTAATAACTGAAGATGAAATAGAAGAAAAACACACAAACTTTTTACCTGAAATTTTAAATCAAATACCTGAAATTTCTTTTACGGCAAACGGAGGTTTTGGACAGCCAACATCAATTTATTTAAGGGGATTTGACCCTAAAAGAACTTTAGTTTTAATAGATGGGATAAGGGTAAATGATGTAACAGGATTAAACGGAGCCCAGTTTGAGCAGTTTATACTTGATGATGTTAAGCAAATAGAAATTATAGAAAGTGCCCAGTCAGGTATATGGGGAGCAGATGCATCTGCAGGAGTTATAAATATAATTACTCAAACACCAAAAAAAGGCTTTCATGCGAAAGCGACTGCTGAATACGGTTCTTTTAATACGAAAAAAGCTGGGACATCAGTATCTTATAGAAATGACAGGTTTTATATCTTAACAAGTTATTATCTTTTTGATACTGATGGATTTTCTGCAGCTGAACCAAAAAAGGGTAGTCCTAATTATGGAAAAAGAGGAGATGAACTTGGATGGGAAAAAGATGGATATAAAAATAATACATATTCTTTAAAAAGTGGTCTATTTTTAACAGAAAAAGATAAAGTTGAACTTTCATTTAGAGGAATTGATGCAAAGGTTCATTTTGATGCAGCAGCTGGAGTAGATGCAAAAGATTTAGATGATCCTTTTGGATATGGGTTAACTAAATACGTTAACAAAATTCACAACAAGTTTTACAGGGCAAGCTTTAACCATAAAGATAAAAAGAATGATTTTAAAATTTATTACAATTACTCAATTTTCAACAGAAGTCAGTTTGGTGGGTATTCTGGAAATGTGGGAGAACTTGGAATACAGGATAGATACAATTACGCAAAAAATTCATTTTTCATCGCAGGAATAGTAAATCAGGATTTTAAACATAAAAAATCAGCAGGAAGTAATTTAAATAAAAGTTACATTGATAAAGGATATTTCATAACTAACGTAAACAAAATCAAAAATACAGTTATTACAGAGTCTATAAGATACGATGATTACAACAAGTTTAAAGATAAAACCACAGGAAAAATTGGAGTAAAGCACTTTATAAAAAATGATATATATATTTCCGCAAATTATGGCACTGCTTATAATATACCAACGCTTTATCAACTATTTGGTAGTTTTGTAGGCAATCCAAATCTAAAACCTGAAGATGTTGAAAGTTTTGATATCAGTTTTGGAATAAAAGGTTTTAAAGCTACATACTTTGATAATAAGATTAAAAACTTAATAGATTACGACTTTGCCACTTATAAATATAAAAATATAGATGGAACATCAAAAATTAAAGGTATAGAAGCAAGCTACAGAAGATTTATAAAACCATTATCCGTAAATTTTTATATAGGATATGCATATTTAGATGCAAAAGATGCTGACGAAAAAAGGCTTCCAAGAAGACCAAAAGATAAAATTAACTTTGAACTTGGATGGTATCCAAATGAAAAGTTAAATACTATTTTATACGGAGAATATATAGGAGATAGAAAAGATACAAACGGTGTTCAAACTGGATATTATACTGTTTTAAACCTCGCATTAAACTATAATGTATACAAACATTTGAAGATTTACTTTAAAGTTAATAACTTAACTGATAAGTACTATCAAACTGTTGACGGATATGCAACTGCAGAAAGAAGCTACTATGGAGGGCTGACAGCTAAATTTTAATGAAACTAAATCCAAGGATTTATATCTGGTACAAGCTTTTTAACTCAAGCTTTACAGGACTTTCAATCGGCTCCATATTTACAATATATGCTCCTCTGGAGCCTTCTATTTATTCTATTGGCGGAATACTTCTCGCTATTGGTATGATGATAGTTGCCAAATTTTATGAAAAAATAATGACCATTAGAAAGTTTTTTATTATTTCTATGTTTGTAGAGTTTGTAATTTTATTTTTAGTAATATTTTTTCTTATTAAACCTTACACTTATATGACAGCTCTTTTAATTTATGCAGGATATCAGTTAACATTTGTTTTTGGCTCTTATCTTGTAAGGGCTGAAACGTTGATTTTGAGGAAAAAACATCTTTTATCACTGGTTGATATATATAAACAGGCTGGGTATTTAATAGGATTGGTAGTTTCTTTTGTTTTTTATAAAATATTAGAGCACAGTTTTCAAATTACAACAAATCAAGAAAAGGTTTATTATCTGCATTTTTTACTTCTTGTAGTTGAAGTTATTATTATCTACCTTCTTTATAGATCATTTAAGAATGACAAATATAAAATAAGTTAATATATTTATGATTAGTCTTATTATGGGGAGGTTATTATGGAATTTGAAAAAATCATACTTCTAACCATTAATGGATTTTCTTTTATTATTTTACTTATTTTATTTATCCTTTTCTTTTTAGAGAGAAAGAAGCTTAAGGAAAAAGTATCTGAGGAATCAACGCGGTTAGAGAAAGTCATAAATGATTTCTTTGAACAAATAAATAATGAAATTAAAGCATTAAAAAGTGAATTAGAAGAGATAAAACAAGATATTGCTAACAGTATGGAACAGTTAAATACGAAAATAGAATCTTCTGAAAATAGTATTGGAAAAGACCTTGAAACTTTGAAATCTGTAATTGAAAATCTTAACCAAGAAGTTAATGAATTATATAGTCAATTAAATATAAAAGTGGACAAGTTGGAAAAACTCCTAAAAGAACCTATAGACATAGAGGAATGGATTAATGAATCCAATAGATAATAAAACTATTATAAATTATTTAAAATATTTACGTGATACCAGTAGAAAAATAGGAACTCGTGCGAATTTTGAAAATATACTTTTAAAAAGAAATAGAAGAAATAATTCTTACACTATTCAGGTAAAAGAAAAATTAAATAAAACTAACTTATTAGATAAAAACAATCCTTTATTTGAAAGTTTAAATCTTATCTATAAATATTTAGAAAGAAATTCTGATAAAAAGCTCTTTTTAGGTGCTGGAGTAATATGTGGTTTACCAAAAATTGCAGGGCCTTTATTAATTGCAGAATGTGAACTTTATGAAGATGACAGCGGGATTTTAACTTTGGAAGTTGATTTATCCACATTGATACTAAACTATGATTTGATTTCTAAAATTATTGAAAATAAGCTTGGTGATATTTCAGAAGACAACATTTTCTTAGAATCTATAGAAAAAGAATCAGAAGTTATTAATATATTAGAAGAGAAACTCTTAGAGATAAATAGAGTATCTCAAATTAATAAAATAGCAGAAGAAAGTTTTTATATCCTTAAGAAAAATCTTGAAGAATTCAAAGAAATAGAAATGATAGATAGCTTTGAGTATGACTATAAAACTGAGATAGAAACATTTTTAAAACGACCTAAGAGTGAAGAATCAGTATTTAACAAAGGAAAATTATCTTTTATAAATGTAAATCATTTATTTATCGCCTCTATTCCAAACGAAATTTCTACCTATCAATCTTTGTCTAAATTAATTGAAGAGATAGAAAATAACGGTTCTTTTAAAAATGAAGTAATTGGGAAACTATTAGATGGTGTTTTCTCTAACGATATAGTGAAGATAAATTATAAAGAAGATATATGGAGGTCTATTGATAAAACTATAGATTTACATTTACCATTACCTATTTCGTCAGCTCAACTAAAAGCTATAAAAAATGCTTTTAGTTATGAAATTTCTTATGTTCAAGGACCACCAGGAACAGGGAAATCTCATACAATTTCTGCTATCGTATTGGCATCAATCATTTTAGGTAAAAAGGTTCTTGTAGTTTCCCAAAAACCTCCTGCCGTCAAAGTAATAAAAGAAAAGGTAACTCCATATTTAGAGTTTAATCCTGAAATACTACCATTGGTATATTTTGATAGAAACTTGAAACAGGAATTAAGAAATTCTGTAAAGACTCTTTTAAGTGAGTATGTTAGTTACTACAGGCTAAGCAAAGAAAAATCAGAATTAGAAAATAAAATAAACCGCATTGAACATGAACTTAATGCTAATTATCAAAAATTAGAAAAATCTATAAAAGAGCTTGAGAATAATTTAGAGTTAGAAAAAATTTTTGCGGAATTAAACGAAAATTTCCAAGAATTAAAGAAGCATTTTCAAGAAAAACACTATACATTAAGTAAAAACCTAAAGATAGTGAATAAAAATATCATAGAAAAATTTAAAGTAATTTTAAAAGATTTAAAAAAATTAGAAGAAAAATATCAGTATGAAAATAGAATATCTGTTATCTTTAAACTTAATGCTATAAGGAATATCCTTAAATATTTTTCATTCCTCGCAAAGAAGGATTATTTAATCAGTTCTTTACAAAGCAATACTATTAGTATCCTATTGGAAGATATTTTAGAAATAGAGCAAAAACTTTCCGAGCTAAATAGCATTAGAAGAAAAATACGAGGCAATAATGAGTTATTGCGAAAAGAAATAGAATTTCTAAAACAAAAGCAAAAAAAATTACAAAAAGATTTCATCAAAACCAAGAATAAACTCAGAGTATTATCAAAACTAATGGAAGAAGATTTTCAAGACGCATTAACCAGATTTTCAAATTTGCTTTATTTTAAAAAAGCAAGCAAAGTAAGTTCTATTCAAAGACAAATAGACTGGGAAAAAATTTTAGAAATTTTTCCTGTATGGGTTTCTGAAATAAGACATTTAAATGAAATTTTGCCTATGAAGGAAAACTTATTTGATCTTATAATTGTAGATGAAGCTTCGCAAGTTAATCTGGCAGAAATACTACCAGTTTTTTATAGAGGGAAAAATATCTGTATAGTTGGAGACCATAAGCAATTAAGCTTAAATTCTACAGGTCTAAATTTCCAACTAAGTGTTAATTTGGATAGATTTACATGGGAAAAATATAGACCTAACAATCTAAGTTATACAGGTGCAAGAAATAAAAATTTAACTGTTACAACTGCATCTATTTTGGATTTCATAAGGTCTGAAGAAAATAACTTTAATATTGTTGAAATAATGTTAGACGAACATTTCAGGTCATTACCTGCTTTGGCCAACTTCACCAATAACAAGTTTTATGATGGGAATCTGAAAATAATGACAGAAACTCCAGATAAAGCATTAATTAACTGTTTCTTACCAGTAAAAGTTAATGGAAAAAGGACACAAAATAAAACTATTGAAGAAGAAGCATTTGAGGTTATTGAAATAGTTAAATCTTTAATTTCATCTAAAAGCTATAGAGGAATTAAATTACCGGACATTGTGCCAGATAAGTTTTCTATAGGGATTATTTCCATTATTAGACATCAAGTAGAATTAATAAAAGACTTATTAGAAGAAAAAATAAATAGTGAAGATTTAGAAAAGTATGAAATTATTGCAGGAACTCCTGAGGAACTACAGGGACATGAAAGAGATGTAATGATTTTTTCTTTATGTTTAGATAGAGATTCTTTTAGAAGTTCTGCTTTCTATCAAAACAAAAATAGATTCAACGTTGCAACAAGCCGTGCTAAATATTTTACATTTGTTGTTTATTCTGAAATCCCTCACAATTTTAATCTAATCAGAAGTTATTTTAATAATTTTGGATATGACCCAGAAGTAATTAATGTTTCTGATGTGAAGCTATCAGAAAATCCTCTTGGGTGGAAATTCAATCCGAACGCTTATGAATCAGAGTTTGAAAGGATTGTTTATTACTATTTACAGGAATATATTGAACAAAAACGACCTGAATATAATATTCAGATTTTTAATCAGGTAAGAGCTTGCGGACAAAAAAGATTAGACTTTGTTCTTTATAATCCTGAAAACAAAAAATTCGTGGCTGTGGAAGTTGATGGTATTTACCATTTTGATTTAGATGGAAGAACATATTCACAAGCTCATTTAGAAAGAATTGAAATTCTTAAAAGAGCAGGTTGGGAAATAATAAATACACCTTATTACAAATGGTATAAAAATGGATGGTTAGATGAAAGCTCTGAAACACTAAAAGAAGAAGTGAAAAGAATTTATAGAGAATTAGATAAAGTTCTTTGTTGAAGATTTTTCTTAATAAAAAGGGGTACAAAAAAGGCAGATTTATGCCTTTAGAAGAGGATAAAAAAGATAATTCTTTTATTTATGAATATGCTTTAGAGTTTTATAAGGATAATATTGAATTAAATAAAAGATTAGAAGAAAAGGCACGAAGATATATAACTATAATAGCTATATTTTTATCAGCTCAAGTTTTAGTTTTGAGATTTGTTATAGACCTGTAAATGAAGGCTTAACACCAGAGGAATTTGAAAAAAGGCTTAAGGAAAAAGGCTTTTAAAAAGATAAGTAGTAAACATCTTTTAAACCAAACAAAATTACTTGGAGTAGTACTTTAAACAATAGAATCCTTTAAATTAAATTTTTTTATCTGTGTGGTATTTAGTTAATAAGTGGATAGTAAATTCCATCTAACAAAAACTAAAGCTAAAGCTCTATATAAAGCTCTAAAAGATTTAGCATAAGCCTTTGTTTTTCTTTTTAACATAGCTAACTTACTTCTTAAAAATGAATGTAAACCTTCATTCCAATTTGTATATCCATATTTCTTTACTTTATGGTCTTCTAAATTCCTATAAACTTTGTATCCATCTGTTTGAAACTCTTTTGCTAATGGAATTTGATAATAAAAATTCCAAAATGTGTTTTCATCTCTTTTTCCAATTTCAAAAAACTTAAAATTTTTATCAAATACAGCAGTCCATATCCATATATCATTTTTTCTTTTCCCTATGTATGTCCATATTTCATCTAACCCTGCTTTATCAAAAACTTTATCTTGAAATATTTTCTTTCTCGCTTCTATTTTTTTTTATCGCTTTTTCACCTTCTGCTCTTATCCAACTACGAACTGTTTCATAAGGGACTTCTAGTGACCTTGCTATTACTGCTATTTCAACACCATCAGTGTATAGCCTTATTGCTATTTTCTTTAAATTATCTGGGTAATGTCTCCTTTCTGGGTTTTCCACAAATATTCTTCCACATTCTTTACATAAATATCTTTGCTTTCCTTGATTTGATTTTCCATTTTTTACTATCTTTTCTGAATTACAATATACACACCTCATATTATTTATTTTACATCTGTCAACTCTTTAACTGAATACCATCTGTGTTTATCGTTTTCGTGCTTAAATTTAAGCTAATTTATCAATTCTTTATTTCAAATCTTTACACTACATCACATTTAGTATACACTATGTAGTGTAATGAAGAATAAAATTATAGAAAATATCTTATTAGAAGAAAGAGAAAGGCTTTTAGGAAGACTAAAAATAATAGAACATAGACTAAAATCTTTACCTTCTGGATGGATAAGAGAAATAAAAAAAGAAGGTAAAACCTATAAATATCTATACCAATCTAAAAGAGAAGGTAAAAAAGTAAAGTCCATTTTTGTAGGAAAAGTTGACAAAAATCTTGAGAAACAAATAAATGAAAGAAAAAAGTTAATTGCAGAAAAAAAACGACTAAAAGAAAGAATTAAAGAATTAAATAAATTATTAAGGATTTCTAATGACAGAAATTGATGATGTTTTAAAAGTTATAAATCAATTGAATAAGTATCTTAAAGGATATTATGTTTTGGGAGGAAGTTGGGTTTTATATTTCTATAGGTTTAAATATCCTAATTTTAAATATGCATTAAGAACATTAGATGTAGATTTTGTTTTTAGTTTATATGCAAAAAGCAAGAAAATAAAATTTAACTTACAGGGAATATTAGAGGAGTTAGGATTTTTTCCAGAAACAATGGGAACAGTAACAGGTTATAGCTATGCAACATTTAAAGGGGAAAATATAGATATAGAATTTATAATTGAAGAACCAGCAGGTTATAAAAGCAAAATTTTAAAATTAGAAAATCTAAATATTGATGCTACTCCTCTTCCTTTTGTAAGTGATTTATTAGAAGATATAATTTATGTAAATGTTGAAGGTATAGAAATTCCTTTACCATCTCCAGAAAGGTTTCATATTCATAAATGGATAGTAGCTCAAAGAAGGCAAAGTTATGTAAAAAAACAAAATGATTTAATACAAGGCTTAGAGGTTTTAAAAGTATGTAATGCAAATAAAATCCAAGAACTAACTCAAAATTTAAAAGGAAAAAGAAGAAAACTTTATAAAAAATCAAAAGAGGAAATTAAAGAGTTAGAACTATACTAGAAAGGTCCGTTTAATATATCAAAATAATTAAACAAAAACTTACATATTTCTGATAAGTAAGATAAATATTAAATTTCACATTTTTTATCAAATCATAGTTCTATGGTAAAATTGCTTTTAAATTTTATATTTAATTCTATGAAAATAAGCAATAAAATATTTTAATGGAGTAAGTATAATGAGACTAACAATATAGATACCAGACGAAGAAATTTACGAAATAAGCAAGGAAGCTTTTAAAAAGAAAATAGAAGAATACTTAGAATTTATGAAATTAGAAAAGGATATAAAAGAACTATCTAAAGAATTAAAAAAGATTTTCTCAAAAGAAGAATACTGGCAAGAAGTGGAAAAAAGTAGACAGGAAGCCTGGCAAGAGTATAAAAAGGGGCTTGAATTGGAATGAAAATTGTTGTTGACGCAAATATTATATTTTCTGCATTAATAAAAGGAAATCCAGTTTACATAAAAATACTAAATAATGTAGATGCTTATGCTCCAGATTTTATATTTATAGAACTTGAAAAATACGAAAAAAGAATTTTAAAAAAGACATCTAACAGACAGAGGATGAAAGAAATTATCTATAAAATCTTTAACCTACATTAGTTTTTTTACACTCCGGACATACACCATAAACCTCAACACTGTGCCCTGTTATATCAAATCCATGAACTTCTACAAGTTCTTCTTTAAATTTGTCAAATGGACAGTTGTCTATAATTACAATTTTTCCACATTTTTCACATACAAGATAGTTTTTCTTATCTGGCAGCGCAAATCTCGCCTTATCTTCTCCGAGCATATAAGATTTTACAACCAAACCTTCTTTTGTAAGCATATCAAGGTTTCTGTATATTGTGGAAAGGCTTATGTCCATACCGTTTTCTTTTAGTTTTAAATATATATCTTCAGCATGAATAGGAAATTCCGCCTTTTCTAAAATTTCAAGTATCGCTTTTCTTTGTTTTGTATGTCTATATCCTTTTGGTATTTCTAATTTTTCTGCCATTTTCCTGCCTTTACAAAATTTAGTTTAAATATTTTAATGTATTTATTTTAATATTTTCCATTTTATAGTTTTTGCAAATTATTTGCATTTGAATATTTTGTAAAGTTATAATTTTTGCTAATTTCGTAAAAATGGAGAGAAAATGGCAGATTTAAAAGAACTTATAAAAGAAAGAGTTTTAGTTATAGATGGTGCGATGGGGACAATGATCCAGTCTATGATCATCCCCCTTGAAGCATGGCAGGATAAAGTAGGATGTAATGAACTTTTAAACCTGACTGCACCAGATATCATAAAAAGTATTCACGAAAAATACGCACAGGCAGGAGCAGACCTTATAAAAACAAACACATTCGGCTCTATTCCGTGGGTTTTAGATGAGTACCGGATTGGAGATAAAACATATGAAATATCAAAAGCAGGGGCACAGCTAGTAAAGGAAGTTTGTGAAAAATACTCAACACCAGAAAAACCACGTTTTGTAGCAGGTTCATTGGGCCCGGGAACAAAACTACCTTCACTGGGACACATACATTACGATGAAATGTATGAAGGATACAAAATTTCAGCAGAAGGACTGATTGACGGTGGAGTTGATATTTTTCTTCTTGAAACCTGTCAGGATCCACTTCAGATAAAAGCAGCACTACACGCCTGCACAGATGCAGCAAAGGAAAAAGGAAAAGAAATACCGATAATGGTTTCTGCAACAATAGAACTTTCAGGAACAATGCTTATCGGAACTGACGCTCAAACGCTGGCAGCTATAATGGAACCTTTTGACATACTTTCCCTTGGATTTAACTGTGGGACAGGGCCAGATCAGGTAGAACAGCATTTAAAGAAACTTTCAGAAGTTTGGGGAAAACCTATTTCTATACATGCCAATGCAGGGCTTCCAGAGAATAGAGGTGGACATACATACTATCCGATGGGAGCTGAAGAGTTTGCAGAAAAGGAGGCAAAATTTTTAGAGTTTGACGGAGTATCTATTGTTGGTGGCTGCTGTGGAACAACTCCGGCACATATAAAAGCACTTTATGAAAAAGTTAAAGACAAAAAACCAAAACCTCCGAAAGGAAGCCAGCCTAAAGCACTTGCTTCACTTTTTGGGGTTCAGCCGTTATTTCAGGATCCACCTCCGTTTATGGTTGGTGAAAGAACAAATGCCACAGGTTCTAAAAAATTCAGAGAGCTTTTAATGAAAGAAGATTACGACGCAATCCTTGAAATAGCACAGGAACAGGTTAAAGGTGGAGCCCATGGTCTTGATGTGAGCGTAAACTATGCAGGAAGAGATGAGATAAAAGATATGCATGAGGTTATAAGCAGATTTGTCCAGAAAATTCCTGTTCCATTAATGCCTGACTCTACACAGCCTGATGCGTTAGAAACTGCTTTAAAACTTATAGGTGGAAAGCCTATTCTTAACTCTGTTAACTTTGAAGATGGTGTTGAAAAGTTTGATAAAGTGTGTGGACTTGCCAAAAGATATGGAGCTTCTCTTGTTTGCTTAACAATTGATGAAAAAGGAATGGCAAAAACGAAAGAAAGAAAACTTGAAGTAGCAGAAAGAATGTATGAAAGGGCAACAAAAGTCCACGGCATTGATCCTCAGGACTTAGTTTTTGATCTTTTAACATTTACAGTAGGAAGTGGAGATGAAGAATACAGAGACGCAGCAATTCAGACAATAGAAGCAATTAGAGAGCTAAGAAAAAGACATCCAGAGGTTGGGGCAGTACTGGGAATATCAAACATATCCTTTGGACTTGATATGAAAGCCCGAAAATACCTGAACTCTGTCTTCCTTCACCACTGTATAGAAGCTGGTCTTACAATGGCGATTGTTAATCCAAAACATCTCATTCCTATACACAAAATCTCAGAGGAAGATAAAAAGGTATGCGAAAATCTTTTATTTAATGTCTGGGAAAATGGAGAAGACCCTTTATTCAAGTTCATAGATCATTTTTCAAAGGCAGTTGAAAAAGATTCCGCAGATGATGACGAATTTAAAAATCTCCCGATTGAAGAAAGAATAAAAAGACTACTTATTGACGGAGAGAAAAATAAACTTATAGAAACAGTTGAAGAAGCAAGACATACCATTCCTCCTGAAACAATAATAAATGAAATACTTATAGAAGCTATGAAAGTTGTCGGAGACCTTTTCGGTGAAGGGAAAATGCAGCTTCCTTTTGTCCTCCAATCTGCTGAAGCTATGAAGGCAGCAGTTGATTATCTAAACCAGTATCTTCCGAAAAAAGAAAAAGGAAGTGAAACAAAGCTTGTCCTTGGAACGGTTAAAGGTGATGTTCATGACGTCGGTAAAAATCTTGTTGATATAATCCTTACAAACAACGGATATAAGGTTATAAACCTCGGAATAAAAGTTGAAATTGAAAAATTTATAGAGGCATATGAGCAGAACAAAGCACATGCAATAGGAATGAGTGGGCTGCTTGTTAAATCTACATTAGAGATGAAAAACAACCTTGAGGAACTTCAAAGAAGAGGTATCAAAGTTCCAGTTTTACTCGGAGGGGCGGCACTTACAAAAAGATTTGTTGATGAGTACTGCAGACCTATTTATGACGGCCCGATTTTTTACTGCAGGGATGCATTTGATGGGCTGACTGCAATGTCAAGGATAGAAAAATGGGACGGCGTTTCTCCACTTGATACCAACTTAGGAGATGATACAGAAGAGGAAATAGTAGAAGAGGTTGAAAAAGAAGAAGTGTATATTCCTCCTATTGAAGAGATAGAAATGCCTGATAGATCTGTTCCAGTTCCTGTCCCGCCTTTCTGGGGAAGAAAAGTATGGATAAATCCTAAAAATGAAAATGAAGAATACAGGGAAATTCAGGAGCTTGCATTTGAATGGATAAACAAAGGAGCTTTATTTAAAAGAGCCTGGGGATACTCAGGAAAAGACAGACAAAAGTATCAGAAGCTTTTAGAAAAAGAAATACTTCCAAACTTTGAAAGACTGAAAAGACAGTTTATAGAAGAGGATCTTTTCCAGCCAACAATCATTTATGGATATTATCCATGCAGAAGCGATCAAAACAGCATCTTAATATTCCCTGAAAATGAAGGATGGTTTAAAGATGAAGACGCAAACAGAGAACCTTTAGAAGATGTGATAGGCAGAGCAGAATTTGTAATGAACTTTCCAAGGCAGAAAAAACCGCCTTACAGATGTTTAGCAGATTACTTCCATCCTGATAGACACGACACGATAGCATTTTCAGTTGTTTCTGCTGGAACAAAACTATCACAGTATGCAGAAAAGCTTTATAAAGAAGGAAAATACAAAGAGTATTACCTTGTCCATGGTCTTGGTGTGGAACTTGCCGAAGCACTTGCAGAAATAGTCCATAAAAAAGTTAGAATAGAGCTAGGGATAGCAAAAGATGAAGGACAGTCTTTAAAAGATGTAAACTGGCAAGTCAAAAAATATCAGGGGGCAAGATACTCTCCAGGATATCCAGCCTGCCCAGATTTGGAGCTTAACGAACCGATTTTTGAGCTTTTAAAACCAGAAGAATTTGGAATAACCCTTTCAGAAACTTATCAGATACACCCAGAACAGTCAACAGACGCTATAATCGTTTATCATCCAGAAGCAACATATTTTTCAATAGAGTAAAATATTAGCTATGGAAAAGAAAATAAACAATGCAGTTTTAAGCTTGAAAATAGGAGATATAACAGAAGAGAAAGTTGATGCTATAGTTAACGCAGCAAATCCCACTCTCATGGGAGGCGGAGGAGTTGATGGGGCTATTCATTCTAAAGGGGGACCCCAAATTCTTGAAGAATGTAAAAAAATAAGGCAAACACTTTATCCAGAAGGACTTCCATTTGGAGAAGCTGTGATAACAACAGCAGGAAAACTTCCTGCAAAATATGTGATACACACTGTGGGACCAATATGCAGTGGAAAATGGGATAATGAAAAAGAAAAACTTTTATATAACGCATATTATAACTCCCTAAAACTTGCTAAGGAAAAAGGATTAAAAACGGTTGCATTTCCTTTTATCAGTGCAGGTGCTTATGGATGTCCCAAAGATAAAGCTTCACAAACTGCCATTAAGGCGGTTATTGATTTTCTAAAAAAAGAAAACTCTTTGGAAGAAGTAAGATTTGTTTTATTTTCTGAAAATGATTATAAAATCTTTGAAGAAAATCTGAAGAATATAAAATAATGAACATAGATATAGTAATAGCGATTGTAATTTTTTTGGCTGTAGGGGTTTACATTCTAATACGGTATATTGAAGAAAAGAAAAAATATCAGAAAAATTACGTTCCAATGCTTCTGTCCTATCTTGAAAAATATCAGCAAGAAAGAGAAGAATTTAAAGAAAGAGCAGAAAATTTTAAAGGAAAGCTTAAACAGGCTGAAGAAAATTTAAAAAAAATAAAAGAAAATATTAAAAACTATAAATGGAAAAAAAAGGATATAGAAAGATTAAAACAGCTAAAAGGAACAGAGCTTGAAACAGTTTTCACAGGAATCCTTGAAATTTTAGGATATAAAGTTACAGAACCAGCTATTTACAAAGACTGCAACATTGATTTTATAATAAACCTTGAAAATAAAAATATATGCATTGATTTTGTTGACTTTAAAAAAGCAAAAGATTTAAATGAAAAAGTTATTAAAAAACTTTTAGAAGGCAAAGAAAAATACAGTTGTAAGAGTATCTGGATAATAACAAATACTGAGTTAAACGAGGATATAAAAAAATTTCTTTTAGACAATGATATTAATATCCTGACTATAGATGAAATTATAAGATTTTTCCCCTCAATTAGAATTTTTGACCATTATTTTGATGAAAAAACAGTCCTTCACAATTATGAACTTCTTTATAAAGAAACCTATGATGAAGTTATAAGAAGAAATGAATGGATAGACGAAATAAATAGAAAGTTAGAAGAAGTGAAAAAGGAAAAAACATTAAATCAAGAAATATAAAATATAAATTCTGTTCCTTTTCCTTTCCCTTTACTGTAAACTTTTATTTTTCCACCTAAAAGCTCAACATATTTTTTTGTTATAGAAAGACCTAAACCTGTACCTTTATATTTTTTCTGCATAGGGTTTTCAAGCTGTGAAAAGTCCTGAAATAGTTTTTTCAGGTTTTCTTTTTCTATTCCTATTCCTGTATCTTTCACTGAAACAAACAGCTTTCCGCAAATTTTTTTTACTTTAATCGTAATGCCACCTTCTTCTGTAAATTTAACTGCATTTGAAAGAAGGTTTAATAAGATTTGCCTGAACATTTTTATGTCTGTAGAGAATGTAATATCTTCATTTAATCTGGTTTTTATGTAAAGATTTTTTTCATCTGCCATTGGTTTTACTATATTAACGGCGTCATAAATAACTGATGCTATATTGGTATTTATTTTATTTACTTCTATTTTTCCTGCTTCTGCTTTTGAAAAATCTAAAATATCATTTATAAGGTCAAGCAGATGTCTTCCAGATATTTCTATGTTTTTTGCAAGTTCTTTGTATTCTTCTGGAATATCATCAGCCATCTGGAAAAACTGGGCAAATCCTATAATTGAGTTTAAAGGAGTCCTTAGTTCATGGGACATATTTGCAATAAAGGCAGATTTTGCTTTTGAGCTTTCTGTTGCTTTTTTCATAAGCTCAATTCTTTCAAGCCACAGGTTAACAAAAGTACCTATGGATTTTAAAAATCTTTCTTCTTCTGAAGAAAATCTATTTTCTTCAATCCTAAAGTAAAGATATCCATTTATTTCTTCTGTTTTTATTTTTACATTTAAAGCATCTTTTATTTTAGTAATACTGAAACCTATTTCTTTTATGTGAGGAAAATCTTTTAACTGCTGGTCAACGATTTCAAAAACATCTTCAGGTTTTTCTGCTTTTGTTATGCTGTTGAATGTTTCAGTTAATTTTAAGAATAATCTTAACCTTTCTAAACTTTCCTTTTCTAAGGATTTAAATGCTTTATTTATTTCTCCAATCATATGATTAAAAGCATCTGCTAACAGCTGTATCTCATCATTGGATTTTATAGTAATAGTTTTTGAATAATCTTTTTTAACTGTTATATTTTTTACAAATTCTGTAAGGTTTTCTATTGGATTGACCATTTTTCTGACAAGATAAAAGGTTGTTCCTATTATAAGGAGTATACCGGATATACCAATTATCAGAAATATTTTATTAAGGCTGTAAATTGGTTTAAATAGGAAATTTTCATCAACTGCAGAAAGCATATACCAGTTATCTTTGAAAATACTATTTTTTATTTTTTTATAAGCAATTATATATCCATATATATTTGTGAAACCTTTATCCTTATCCAATTTATTAAATATATCTACACTTTGACCTATGAAGTATGTTTTATCTTTGTTGAAGATAATATTAAA
>WIAL01000027.1 GCA_015519975.1 Hydrogenothermaceae bacterium
CAGAAGAAGTTACTTATGTTAAGAAACTTCTCAGGACACTTAATTTACACACAGTTTGTGAAGAAGCCTCCTGCCCAAACATTGGAGAATGTTTTTCAAGGAAAACAGCAACATTTATGATAATGGGAGATACCTGTACAAGGAACTGCCCATACTGTGATGTTTCCCATGGAAAGCCAAAACCTTTAGACCCTTTTGAGCCAGAAAATATATCAAATGCTGTAAAAAAACTTGGGCTGAAACATGTTGTTATTACTTCCGTGAATAGAGATGATCTTCCTGATGGCGGGGCTTCTCATTTTGCAAGTGTTGTAAAAAAGATAAGAGAAAAGCTTCCAACATGCACGATTGAAGTTTTAATACCTGACTTCCAAGGTGATTGGGATGCCTTAAAAATAGTTGCCGATTCAAAACCTGATGTTATAAATCACAACATTGAAACAGTGCCGTCGCTTTATAAAAAAGTAAGACATAGAGGAAATTATCAGCTGTCTTTAGAGCTTATACAAAAAATAAAAGAGCTTGATAAAAATATAGTTTCAAAATCTGGAATAATGGTGGGTCTTGGTGAAACAAAAGAAGAAATAATAAAAGTTATGGAAGACCTTCTAACTCATAACTGTGAAGTAATTACAATAGGTCAGTATCTGCGTCCTTCAAAAAATCATCTTCCTGTTGAAAAATATTATACAGATGAAGAGTTTAAAGAGCTTGAAGAAATAGGATACAAACTTGGATTTAAAGAAGTTTTTAGCGGGAAGCTCGTTAGAAGTTCTTATCATGCTGATGAAGTTTATTATTCTATAGTAAAATAGTAATTAAAAGCGAAAAATAAAACTAATGGAACAGCTAAAATTATTTTTAAAACTTTTAAAAGATTCTATAAGAGATTTAACTCCTATAATTGCTGTAATTGTCATATTTCAGGCATTTATTATAAGATCACTTCCTGACAATACTTTATCTATAGTAATTGGTCTTTCTATAGCTGCTTTTGGTCTTGCTATTTTTATACAGGGTTTAGAAGTTGGAATATTTCCACTTGGTGAAAATCTTGCCAATGAGTTTGCTAAAAATGATGGTAAATTTTGAAATTAAAAGGCTTTTGGTTATAGATAACAATCAGCTGGAAGGAATAATTTCAATGAGTGATATAATTAATACATTATATAAAGAATAAATCAGAGGTTTTTGTGCCGCTTTACATAAAAATAGCCCTTAGATATTTACTTTCCTTAAAAAGTAAAGCTTTATCTTTTATGTCCTTAATTTCTTTAATTGGTGTTACTGTTGGTGTTTCTGCTCTTTTAATAACTCTAGCTGTTTTAAGTGGTTTTCAGTTTGGATTAAAAGAAAAAATACTTCAAACAACTCCTCACGCAGTTATAATGAAAATAACAAACAAGTTCTGGGAAGATGAGTATAAGGAAATAACAGAAAAATTTAAAAAGATTCCAGAAATTCAGGACAGTGAACCTTTTATATACTCTCAGGCTCTTGCATCTGTAGGTAAAACTGTACAGTCTATTTTTATAAGAGGAGTAATTCCGGAAAAAGATAAAAAAATAATGGCTGTTGATAAAAGGGTTATTGCAGGAAATTTTGACGAACTAAAAAAGCCAAAAACTGCAGTAATAGGGAAAGATTTGGCTTTTATTTTAGATGTTGATGTTGGAGATAAAATAAATCTTATTTCTCCTTTTGGTCAAAAAACACCTCTTGGATATATGCCAAAAATAATGCAGGTTAAAGTTGTGGCAATAGTTGATTTTGGTATGTATGAGTATGATTCAAGTTATGTAAGTTTAAATTTAAAAGATGCTCAAAAATTTTTAAATATGAAAAGTCAAATAACAGGTATTCAGCTTAAGTTAAAAGACCCATATCAGGCTCAAATTGTAAAAGAAAAGTTAGAAAAAATCTTTCAGTTTCCTTATATGGTTAGAACCTGGATAGATATGAATAAAAGCTTATTTCAGGCTTTAAAACTTGAAGAACTCGCTATGTTTTTAGTAATAGCTTTAATAGTTTTAGTTGCATCATTTAATATATCGAGTCTTTTGATAACAAAATCAAGGGAAAAAAGAAAAGATATTGCAATACTAAAAACAGTTGGGGCTAAAAATAACTTTATATTAAAAATTTTTCTCTGGCAGGGACTGATAATAGGAATTACAGGAACTGTTTTAGGTCTTTTAATAGGACTTTCTATAATTTATGTGGCAGACACTTATCATTTAATAAAGCTTAATCCACAGGTTTATATGATGGAATACCTACCTTTAAAAATATCTGTGACTGAAGTTATTGCAGTTGTATTTTCATCTATTTTTATATGCTTTATTTCTTCTTTACTTCCTGCTTATTTCGCATCTAAGGAGATACCTGCAGAGGTATTAAGATATGAATAATTTCCAAAACTTGAAAAAAATAGAATTTGTTCCGAGAAAAGAATTTTTTTTAGATAACTGGATCAATATAATTCAGATCTCAGTAGATGGTGAAGAGTACAGTTTCAAAGTGAGTAATAGAGGAAATTTTTTACCTGCAAAGCTTATCGTTCCAAATCTAAATTCAGTAATAAGTTTTGAATATGACAATTCTTTTGTGGAGATAAAATCTAATGTTGGTCAATATACCTTTGGATTTTATAAATTTATAACCTTAGCAAAAACTTACACCTTAATTAAAAAAAATATCTTTTACAAAGTTCATGAAGATTTTAAAGAATTTTATAATAGAATGCTTGTAAATTCTATAAAAACCCATTTCAATAAAGAGAAATTTTATAACTTTCTTATAGAGATGGAACTTGGAAGTTTTGAAGAAGGATTTCTGTTTGATGATTTTTTTATTGAAAATGTTACAGAGAGATTTTTTAATACAACAAATAAATTTTTTACACATATAGTAGGTACTAAGTATTATATAAACAGTTTCGATTTTGCTGATTTTCAGGATGAACCTGTTTTTTTAGTATGGGATAGCGAAAATAATTATGATCCAAATGCTGTGGCTGTACTGGATAAAAATGGTAGGAAAATAGGCTTTATCAGGAAAACTATATCCTCCTTTTTAGTAAAAAAATTTCAATTTACACCTGTTTTATACGGAAAGGTTATTTATACAGATGAAAAAAATATTTATATAGAGGTAAATATTTGAAGATTATTGAAGCCAAAAATTTGAAAAAGGTTTATAAAACAGATGAAGGGTATGTTGAAGCTTTAAAAGGTATCAATTTTTCTATGGAAAAAGGTGATATGGTTGCAGTAATGGGCCCTTCTGGCTCAGGAAAAAGTACCTTTTTACATCTCATAGGAGGAATTGATATTCCAACTGAAGGACAGGTTTTTATTGATGGAAAAGATATATACAGTATGAATGAAGATAAAAAGGCTGTTTTTAGAAATAAAACAATAGGATTTATATTCCAGTTTCATTATTTACTTCCTGAATTTACTGCATTAGAAAATGTAATGATTCCTAAACTTTTATATGAGAATAACGAAAAAAAAATAAAAGAAGAAGCCGTAAAAATTTTAGAAAAACTTAATTTGGGGGATAGATTAAACCACAAGCCTTCCCAGCTTTCAGGAGGGCAGCAGCAAAGGGTTGCAATAGCACGGGCATTAATAAATAAGCCTTCAATAATAATTGCAGATGAGCCTACAGGTAATCTTGATTCTGAAAATACAAAGATAGTTATGGAAATACTGCAGAGTCTGAATAAAGAAAACAATGTGAGTATTGTCATTGCGACCCACGATGTTGACATAGCAAAATATTGTTATCATACTTATTATATGAAAGATGGTCTTTTATATGATTATAAGACTTGAAAAATTTCCCCATTTGCCAATTTTATGGCAAAAACAAAAATAAGAGGTAAAAAGTTATGTTTGAGAAGTTTACAGAAAGAGCAAGGAAAGTAATATTAAATGCAAGAGAAATTGCATTAGAATACAGAAGCAACTATTTAGGAAGTGAACATCTTCTTCTTTCATTACTTGAAGAAGAAGATATTCCAGTACTTGTACTATCCAGATTTGGATTAACTGTGGAAAAGGTTAAAAGAACTTTGACTTCCCAAATGGTTAAAGGTTCTCATACCGGTGAAGTTCTTTTTGCACCTGATGCAAAGAGGGTATTAGAGTTTGCTGTTGAGGAAGCAAGAATACTTCACCATCAATTTGTAGGACCTGAACATCTTTTAATTGGAATTGTTAGGGAAAAAACAGGTCTTGGTGGAAGAGTGTTAAGAGGATTTGGAATAGATGAATACTCAATAAGAAGAGAAATACTTCAAATACTTGGTGAAATTCCACCTCAGGAACAGGTTAAGCAAGTTCCAACTCCAAATATTGATAGATTCAGCAGAGATTTAACAGCACTTGCAAGAGAAGGAAAACTTGATCCTGTGGTTGGCCGAGATAAAGAGATTGAAAGGGTTATACAGATACTTGCAAGAAGAAGAAAAAATAACCCTGTACTTATAGGAGAACCTGGAGTTGGTAAAACTTCAATTGTGGAAGGTCTTGCACAGAGAATTGCAGATAAAACTGTTCCAGAACCTTTACTTGGTAAAAGGGTAGTTGCTTTAGATTTAGCAGCTTTAGTTGCCGGGACAAAATATAGAGGTCAGTTTGAAGAAAGGCTTAAGAACATATTAAAAGAACTTGAAAAGGCTCCTTATATAATCCTGTTTATAGATGAGCTTCATACATTAGTTGGAGCTGGTGCTGCTGAAGGGTCAATAGACGCATCAAATATGTTAAAACCTGCCCTTGCAAGAGGTGAAATACAGGTTATAGGTGCTACTACTATAGATGAGTATAGAAAGTACATAGAAAAAGACGGTGCACTGGAAAGAAGATTCCAGCCTGTACTTGTTGAACCTCCAACTCCAGAAGATGCAGTGAAGATACTTATGGGATTAAAGCAAAAATTTGAAGAATTTCATAAAGTTAAGTACACAAAAGAGGCAATTGAAAAAGCTGTAGAGTACTCAGTTAAATATATTGCAGATAGACAGCTTCCAGATAAAGCTATTGATTTAATTGATGAAGCTGGTGCTTGGGTAAGATTAAAAGG
>WIAL01000028.1 GCA_015519975.1 Hydrogenothermaceae bacterium
ATATACAAATATTGCCGGATTATTTAACTCTTTGAAAGATACTGTTTCAAAGAAAGTTGAATCTTATTTAAATCAACTTGATTTGCCAAAAGAAAAAAAAGATGATCTTATGTATAAAATAGAAGTTTTTCTAAACAGCTATGAAATTATATATCCATTAATTTACTTTGAAATTCCAAATATATCACCAGACTTTTTTGACCCATCTCAAAAATATAAAAGTGTGATAGATAAATTTATGGAAAATATTTTTAGCTTTCGTTTTTTTATATTCTTTATTTTTGGGCTTGTAATTTCTTTAACAGGAATATATGAAATATATTACAAGGAAAATGATATTAGTTTAATAATTTCTTTAATCGGAATATTTCTTATATTATTTTCAATAATTGATGCATTATTTTTTAACAAAAAGTATATTAAAACTTTTATAGATGAAAAAAAAGCTCTTTTATTATTTTCAATTATGGAAAATTTAGAACAAATAGAAAAGATAACTCTAGAATCTATGCTTGAACAAAAAAATAATTTAATAAAGGAAATAAATGAACTTATAATGGAAGAATTTGAAACATACTCTTTAGGCGGTAAAAAACTTGAAAACCTGAAAGAAAACATAAAAAAACTAAAAGATGAAGGATATAATCTGTTAAATCAATTAAAATTTAAACTGGAAGAAAATGCTACCTAAAGTTATAGATATAAAATTCTTAAATGAAAAAGCCTCAAAGGTAAAAACTTATTTAAAAAAATTAAATCAAATATTAGATTTAGGGGAAGAAGAGTTTAAAAATAAACCAATATACCCTGATAGAACTAAATATTATTTAGTTATTCTTAAAGATGAAATTGAACAAATTTCCTGCCATATATTAACTGTAATGTACGGAAAAAACTTTAAAGAAAATTGTATAAAAAAAATAGCAGAAGAAGAAATATTTGACCCTAAGCTTTCTAGATCACTTTTAGATCTAGATAACTTCATAAATCAGCTCATGGAAAAAAATTTAAATTATGAGCCTGAGAATATGTACTCTATTGTTAAAGATATTATCAGTACATTGGATAACATGTTTATTCCACAGCTATCAAAAATAGTTAAAGAACTTAAAGAAAAACAGCCTTCATTAAAAATTCCTGTTAACTTAAAAAGGGTTCAGCAAAATATTTCTGCAATTGTTTCAAATATAAAAAAATTAGATACTTTTTTAAAGTATAATAAAGAAGAATTCTTAAATTCTCCGCTTTTTTTAGATAGATCTAAATATTTTTTAGTAGTTGCTGTTGACGGAGCTGTATGGATATGTAAGCACATTTTAAGGAAATTAGGAGATAAACCTGATAAGAATTGCTTTTTAAAACTTTATGAAAAAAATATCTTAGATAAAGAAACTGCCGAGTATTTAAATGAGCTTTACAGTTTAAGGGAAAAACTTGCAAATCCAACTGAAGATATTCCAAAAGAGAAAATTTACTTTTTTAGTATTAATGCAAAAAAATATTTCAACTCTTTTGTAAAAGATATTATAGAAGCAATTAAAGGTTAGAATTTTTAGAACATTCTTTACAAAGACCAAATATTTCAAGTCTGTGAAATGATGGGGTAAACTGGTAGTTTTTACATATTTTGTCCTGCAGTTTTTCTATTTCTTCTTCGTGAAATTCTATTATTTTTCCACAAGTTGTACATATTAAGTGGTCATGATGTTCTTTAAGGGATATTTCATAAATGGTTTTATTATCAAATTTTATAACTTCTGTAACAAGTCCCATATCTTTTAATATGTTTAACGTTCTATAAACAGTTGCCCTTGAAACATTAATGTTTTTATTTTTTATATTATGTACAATATCTTCCACCTGAAAATGTCCTTTTGTATTTAATATTTCATCTAAAATTGTTTCCCTTTGCTGTGTAAATTTAAGATTCTTTTCCTTTATATACTTTTTAAATTCTCTCTTTGCCAATTTTTTATTCATTTCAAGTCAGGTCTCCTTACTTCTATTGTATTTTCTTTACTTACAATACAGTAATTAGCCCCACCAAGTCTGCCGACGATTTCAAGTTTTGTTGTATCTACGTATCCTTTTTCGTTTAATATCTCATCTGCTACATGAACTTTAAGAACTTTTCCAAAAATAATACCCATTTTACCAATTTCAAGTATTTCGAATTTTTCACATTCTATATTAACAGGACTTTCTGCAACAAGTGGAGCCTTTACTATATCTGCAGCAGCAGCAGTTAATCCTGCCTTTTCAAATTCATCTATATCTGGTTCAAATGCTACTGAAGATATATTCATTCTTTCTAAAAGCTCTTTTGTTACCATATTTACAACAAACTCACCTGTATCTTCAATGTTTTGCCATGTGTCTTTTTTATTTTTTTCGTCCTTTTTACCAACTGAGATCATCAGTAAAGGGGGATCTGAAGAAACACCTGCGAAGTAACTAAAAGGGGCAAGATTATAAATCCCGTCTTTACTAACCGTAGAAATCCAGGCAATAGGACGGGGGACAATAATACTGGTCATTAATTTATAAACTTCTTTAGGAGATAAATCTTTTATATCTATATCCATTTTTAACCCTCAAAAACAGTTTTTAATATTTTTTCATAATTTGCATCAATTGGAAATTTTTTATATTCTTTACCTAAATAAATGAGTTTTTCTTTATCTATAGAAAAATATGGATTTCTCATTACAAACTGCAAAAGCTGTGTTATGTTGCTTGGTTTTTTAGAAAAACCGGCTCTTTCAAAATCAATAAGAACCACATTTTCATTTTTATCAACGAGGGCATTTTTTAAAGGTCTTTGCATTTCATCTTTATTTATTCCTATTTTGTCTAAAACTCTTGCCTGCTCAAAAAGCTGATATATAAGATTTTTGTAGTTATATTCATTAATATAATCTTCCAAATGAACTCCATCTATATATTTATATGCAATAAAATCTTCTCCTTTAAATAAAAACCTCCCTCCAATACCATGCTGATTTACGATTTCCAAGATTTCCCCTTCTTTTTTTATGGCATTTATATGTTCTTTTTTATTTGGAACTTTTATAGATAAAGTTTGTCCATCAAAATTTGCTTTATAAACTGTACCTCTCCAGCCTTTTCCTATAATCTCTATATTCTTAAGCTCTTTTTTTAAATCTTTAAATTTCGTAAATGTCCTCAGCATGCTGTACATAGAAAGATTTTACTTCATTTACGATTTCATCTAAATCGTCCATTACCTTAAAAAGCTCAAAGTCTTCAGGACTTATGTAATGATTCTCCAAAACAGAATTCCTTATCCATTCAACAAGCCCATTCCAATATTCACTACCGTATAAAAATACAGGGAATCTTTTCAATTTTTTAGTTTGGATAAGCACTAAAACCTCTGTAAGCTCATCTAATGTACCGTATCCTCCAGGAAATAATATATAAGCTGTTGCATACTTTACAAGCATAACTTTTCTTGCAAAAAAGTAATGGAAATTAAGCTGAACTTTAGCATATTTATTTGGAACCTGTTCTAAAGGAAGTGCAATATTTAATCCTATTGAATTTCCTCCTGCTTCATAAGCTCCCCTATTTCCTGCTTCCATTATTCCGGGGCCACCGCCGGTAACAATAGAAAATCCTTCTTTTGCAAGTTTATATGCAAGTTGCCTTGCAGCCTCGTAATATTTATCTCCTTCTTTTACCCTTGCTGAACCAAATATTGTGACTGCAGGAATATATTTTGGCATAATATCAAAGCCGTCAACAAAATCTCCAATGATTCTAAAAAGTCTCCAAGCTTCTTCCTTCTTAAGCTCATTAATTTGATATTTCTCTATCATTTTCCCACCCTTTTAAAAATTTGTATATCTTACAGCACTTATTAAAAATATAACAATAAGTCCTAAAATAAAGTTTAAAGTAATAAGATTGGAAATCTTCATAAAAATAGGAGGTTTATTTTCAGCTGTTGGGATTTTTTTATATAGTCCAAAATATATATAAGAAAATACCACAACCATAACAAAATAAATAAAAAGTTTTAGGTCAAATAAAGGGATATTTACAAAATATTTAGCTTTTATCCCACCTGTAATAAAAAGAACTATTATCGATGCCCATACAAAAGGAAAAAACTTGTCCATAACTGATTTTAGAAACTGTAATTTTTTATCACCAAGCTGACCTAGATTTGGTTTTAAAACAAACAGTATGTAAAACATTCCTCCAATCCAAACCAAGACAGCTAATATATGAAGCCACAAAATAACTGCATCAAGCATTTCTTTCCTCCCTCGATCTTTGACTTCTTGGATAAAGAATTTTCGCCATATATATGGATATTTCGTAAAAAACTATTAAAGGAAGAGCTAAAAATACCTGGCTTATAACATCTGGAGGAGTAATAAGGGCAGCAAAAACAAAAGCACCAATTATAAAATAAGGTCTAATTCTTTTTAAACCCTCAGGAGAAACAAGACCAAGCCTTGCAAGTAAAGATAATATTACAGGAAGCTCAAACGTAATACCAAAAGCTACAATCAACCTTATTACAAAAGAAATATATGAACTAACTGACAGCATTGCTTCAACATCTAGCTGTGTATAACCAAAGTTAAGTAAAAATCTTATTGCAAGCGGCAGAACTCCCCAAAAAGCAAAAGCCGCTCCAGCGAGAAAGAAAATGGTTGTAAAAAATACAAAAGGTATTAAAAGTTTTTTTTCATTTTCGTAAAGGGCAGGTTCTATAAATTTCCATACCTGATAAAAAATAACAGGAGAAGATACCACAAAACCCATTAAAAGTGATATTTTTAAAGCCGTAAAAAATGATTCTGTAGGAGTTAAGGCCACAAGTTTCAAGTCAGGAAAAACTTTATGAAGCGGTGTCTGAAAAACATTAAAAAATATTTCAACTTTGGTAAAAACTGCAACAGCACCTATAAAAAGAGCTATTAAACTTTTTATTAATCTATCTCTAAGTTCTGCTAAATGCTCCGTTAAGGGTGCTTCATACTCTTCTGGATTTTTTATTTTATCCGTCATTTATATTTTCCTCTTTATTTTTGCTGAATGATATTTTTTCCCTTTTCGGTTGATAATCTTCTGTATATTTTGGCTTTGAAAGTTCTTGCTCAAATTCTTTTTCAAACTCATCTTCAGGAGTGGTTTTTTTTGATGATGTATCAGGAAGTTTTTTTATATCATCTATTTCACTAATAACAGATGTTTTTACCTCATCAACTGTAGATTTCACTTCTCTAAATATTCTTGCCATTTGCTTTACTGCTTCAGGAAGCCTTTTTGGACCTAATACTATAATAGCAACTATCATTATTACAATTAATTCAGTCATTCCAATTCCAAACATCAAAAATCTCCTAAAGTAAAATAATTTTAATTATATCTTAAAAAACAACGTTTATACTAAACTCTATCCTGAATTTGTTTTCTCCAGCTTTACGATCTAAAACTTGGGCATAATCAAACATAAATGCACCTGCTGGAGTTGGAACCAGTATTCCTATACCTGCTGTTTTTCTAAGTTTAAACTTTTTATATTCTTTTCTATTTTCGAAAATATTTCCCGTATCAAAAAATAAAAACCCATATAAGTTAAAAGACGGAAATATTGGAAATCTTAAGTCTGTATTAATATAAACATAACTATTTCCACCTTTACCATTGTTTGAAATTTCTTCATATCCAAATCCTCTAATGGTATAAAAACTTCCTAAGAAATACCTTTCCGATATAGGAAGCTTATCAATACTTATAAAATTACCGCCTGAAGCAAAATTTTGAGTTAATACAAAAGAAAATATCTTGTAATAATATCTGAAACTAAAATTTCCAAAGAAATACTCAACATCTGAAAATGTTTTTCCGGCATTACCTCTAAAATAAAAACCTGATGTTGGGAATATTTTATTATTTCTATTATCGTAATCTAAACCTAAAAATAATCTAAAAAGTTCATAAGGATTTTTTGTAAATACATTTGTGTTTTTTAAATTATTCTTTTCATAACTTAGTATTAAAAACTGCCTTACCCATTTATTTGGTCTTTTTGAGTATTCTACTCTTCCACCTTTTTTAACAACATCATAATATTTGTGATTTTGAAGGGATGAAAATACAGATAAGAATAAGGACGAATATTTTGGAAGCAGTCTGTTCCCAAATGAAAGATTATAGTTTGTATTAAGCTGTGATGCATCTACATATCCATTTATCTCAAATCCATAACTAAATAAATTTTTTAAAATAAGTAGTAAAGATGCTTTTAACTTTTCAATACTATTATATCCAATAGTTCCTTGAAATAATCCTCTTTTATCTTCCCCAAGAACAAATATTTTGTAAACTTTTCCTTTTTGCTTTTCAATGTAAAAATCTGGATTAATAAAGTTAAAAATATAGGAGTTATATAAAAAGTTAAGCTGATTATCTGTTATTTCTTTCTTAAAAACTTCATTTTCTTTTATATTCCACTTAATAACTTTTGGCTTTAGATGCCATGTTCCATAAATAAAAGGAACAGAAGTTTTATACTGTTTCCCTGTATTTATATAGTATGTGGCATTTACTAGTATTTCACCTTTTCTTTCTTTCAAGTCTATTTTAAACTTGGCAGTTGCATCTAAATATCCATCATTTTTAAGCTGTGTTTTTATGTTTTCTAGAATATTTACAAGAATGTTTCCATTATAAACTGTAGGTAATCTTAATTTTATTTTAGGTTTGTAGCCTTTAAACTTTACAGATTTTATTATAAATTTCCTACCCTTATAAATTTCAATAAAAATATTTAACCTACCATCATTTTTTTTATAAGAAATTGTGTAATATGCGTTTTTATAGCCATTTTTATTTAAGTTATTTATATAATTTTCTAATATATCAATAAATATTTGTTCTTCAAAATATTTATTTTCTAATTTCTTTAATTTTTCTTTAATATCTTTTGGAATATTATGATCAGAATTAATTTTCACTGTTGAAACTTTATACCTTTTACCTTCGTATATGTATATTGTAATAAAAGCTTCTTTTTTTTCCAAAAATTCATTATAAGAATAATCAACACTTGCATCTAGAAAGCCTTTAGATCTATAAAACTGCTGAATTTTTTCTGCAAATTTTTGTATTTGATAATAATTCACGCCATTTTCTTCGAATTCTGAGTATTTTAAAAGAGTTTTATCGTTTATAGAGTAATTACCAACAAATCTAATTTTGTATTTAAAACCGTGAACTATATTTATATACAGCAAAATTTCTTTTTTGTTCAATTTGTGTAAACTAAATATAGAAACGAATGCATCGTAATATCCTTCTTTTTTTATTTCTTGAAGCAATTTATCTATACTTGACTGTACATTTGAAAAATTAAAATTTTTATTTTTTAGATTTAGTATTTTTTCATATTTTTTTTGAATTTTTGGTGAAATATTTTTATCTGAGAGAAATTTTATGTTTTTTATTCTATATTTTTTATTTTCATTTATTTTTATAAAAATAGTTGAGTTTCCGTCTTTATCAGTCTCAAGTTTAACATAAATTTCTGCATCTAAAAACCCATTATCAAAATAAAACTGCTTTAATTTTAATGGAATGATTGAAAAATCTTCTTGTGATATATATTTTCCTTCATATACACCAGATATACCTTTAATTTCTCTATCCCAATAAGATTTATTACCCTTTATAATTATTTTTCTAATTAAAGGCTTTCTTATTAAATAAAGTTTATTTTTTTCATATTTTATATCTAAGAAACTCTCTGTTTTCTTTAAAAACTTAACTATATCTTCTTTTTTATTTAAACTGTTATAAACTTCTTTAATATTATTTTTGGGAAGTGGATAGTTTGAAATGATTTCAAGGCCAAAAGCTTGAAATACTACAAAAAGAATTATGTAAAAAAATCTCATTCATCTTCCAAAAATGTTATTTTATATTTTATGTTAATTAGTTTAATTGAAAATATTATCTATAACAATAAGTGTAAAACTTGCGGAAAAACATTTTACTTTAAAAATCAAAATCTTTTTTGTGAAAACTGCACATCAAAAATAAAACAGTCAAATCTTATTTACTGTAAAAGCTGTGGGAAGAAGACATCTTACTGCATAAACTGCATTAAAGAAAGGAAATTTGATGAGATAAAAATATTTACAACATATTCAGGAATTTTAAAAGAAATGATAAAGAACTATAAATTTGGAAATTATAAAAATTTATCAAAAACTCTAGCAGATATAATCAAAAATGACTTTCAAGATTTTTTAGAAAGTAAAAAGATAGATTTTATATTATATGTTCCTTCTTCGTATAAAAAAGTAAAAGAAAGAGGATTTGACCATTTATATGAAATTTTAATTAAACTTTTACCAAAAGCTGTCATAAGACAGGATTTAATAAAAATTAAAGAAACAAAGCTTCAGGTTCAGCTTGATAAAAAAGAAAGACAAGAAAACTTAAAAGGAGCATTTGAGATTAAAAATCCGTATATTTATAAAAATAAAAACATACTAATATTTGACGATATAATAACAACTGGAGCAACTTTAATGGAATGTTTTTATACCGTAAAAAAGGCAAATCCTTGCAAAATATACAGTTATGTTATTGCCTGTTAACCTTCAACCAAAGACAGATCTAATTTTTTCAAGTCTTCATCAACTTTTTCAATTCTAACCTTAACCTTATCTCCGAGCCTAAAGGATTTTTTCTTATCTTCCCTTATAAGTCTGTGATTTTGTTCATCATAAATGTAGTATCCTTCAAGTGAAGAAATTGGTATTAAACCTTCTATTATATACCTTTCAAGTTCTACAAATAATCCAAATGAGGTAACTCCTGTAATTACACCTTCAAACTCTTCTCCAATGTGTCCTGAAAGAATTCTAAGTTTAAGTATATCAAGGGCATCTCTTTCTGCATCATCTGCTACCCTTTCCATTTTTGAGCACTGCTGGGCAACTTCTTTTAATTTTTCAGGAAGCACTTGAAGATCTTTCTTAGTAAACTTTTTCTTTATAGATTTTTTCAGCATTCTGTGTACTACTAAATCAGCATATCTTCTAATTGGAGATGTAAAGTGGGTGTAAGTTTCAAGAGCAAGTCCAAAATGACCTATATTTTCAACAGTGTATTTTGCCTGCTTCATAGTTCTGAGTGCCATAAATCTAAGGAGTTGTTCTTCAGGTGTACCTGCAGCCATCTTTAGTATTTTTTGAATGAACTTTGGAGTAACTTCTTCTGGATAAGAAACTTTAAAACCAAGACCTGCCACTAAATCTACAAACTTAATAACCTTTTCTATGTTTGGTTCTTCATGTGTTCTATATATAAAAGGCTCCTGAGTTTTTTCCATATGTTTTGCAACTGTAATATTTGCAATAATCATAAATTCTTCTATTAGCCTATGGGCAAAATGTCTCTCATATGGAACAACGTCATAAGGATCACCTGTTTCTGTAAACAGTATCTGACTTTCAGGAAGGTCAAAATCAATACTTCCTCTTTTTTCTCTTTCTTTTAGGAGTATTTTTGCCAATTCTTCCATATGTTTTAAAGGCTTTACAACATGTGGGAATTTTTCTTCAAGATCTGGATCTCCAAGAATTATACCAAGAGCCTGATCATAGGTTAGCCTAGCTTTACTTATAATTACACTTTCATAAATATCATAATCTATAACTTTTCCTTTAGGGTTTATAAGCATTTCACAGGTAAAAGCGTATTTTTTCTCATTTGGACGCAAACTGCAAAGCTTGGATGCTAATCTTTCAGGAAGCATATGTAAAGCATACTCAGGTAAATAATAAGTATTTCCTCTTTCAAAAGCCTCTTTATCAATTGCCGACCCTTCTTTAACATAATGGGTTACATCTGCAATATGTACAAAAAGCCTGTAATTTTCCCCTTCTTTTTCTATAGCAACTGCATCATCAAAGTCCCTTGCACTTTCCGGATCAATTGTAAAGCATACCTGCTTGGTAAGGTCTCTTCTATTTTTAGATATAACAACTCTATCAGATAGGTTCTCTACTTCTTTTTGAGCTTCAGGGGAATGCTTTAAAGGAAGATTGTATTTACGGGCTATAATTTCTGCAACTGTTTTTGTATTTTTAGTTTTTCCAAGTATTTCAACTATTTTACCTTTAGCTAAAACTTTTGGTGCAGGATAAGTTTCTATTTTTACAACAACATAAGTACCTTTTGGTATTTTTTGCGCCTGCTTTTTAGGTACGTATATTTTATGAGGTATTACTGTATCGGAAAGTAAAACATAATAACCGTTTTTATCTTTTTTTAATACCCCAACAGCTTCTTTTACAGCTCTTTCTAAAACTTTTATAACTTTAGCTTCTTCTTTCTTTTTTCTTTTTATAGGTTTTACAAGTACAACATCTCCATCAAAAAGATATCTCATTTCTGGAGGAGGTATGAAAAGATCTTCAACTTCTTCTCCTACAATTAAAAATCCATATCCACTTGGATGTGCTTCAACAGTTCCTTTTACTAACTCTTCTTTTGGCTCTTCTTTTCTTAAGAAATACTTTCCTTTTTCATATTTTATAAATTTATTTTTTTCAAGCTTTTTTAAAAGTTTTTTTAAAGCTTTTTTTTCGCTTTTAGGAATGCCAAGCTTTTTATAAAGAGTTTTAAAATATATAGGTTTTTTTCTACTTTTTAAAAACTCTAAAACTTCCTTTTCCGTTATTTCCATTTATTCTCCTTAGAATGAAACTCCTACTTCTCCAAAAAACCCTTTAAATTTAATATCAGAATATAAACTGTCAATATCATCTAACTTTAATCTTTGATATCTATATCCTGCTCCTATATATGCTTTACCAATTAATGGAATACCAACTAATGTAAACATACCCATTCCTTTTATATCAATTAAAGAGTTTCCTTGATATGCTATACCTTTACCTTCAACATCTGCTTCTATAGGTATCCCTGGCAAACTAACGTGTGCTCCCGCATACACCATAGGTATAGGTGCTGTTACATCTGCTTTACCTTTTCCAACTACAGGAGCTTTTACATAAGCATATCCATCTAAATATTTAACTGCAAGTCCAAGTCTTGGCGTAATAAAAGGCAGTGGGATGTTATAGAATAAAGATAAGTCATATTGATCTAATTTTAGTTTTGTATCAATAGGAACCCCTGTGGTATAGGTTTTTCCAGCAAAGGTAAAAGGAATAGTTACTGTCCCGCTTCCTTCATAATTTGTTGGTAAATACTCCAGTTTTATATTCGGAAGAACTGGAAGTCCTATTTGTACATATGCATTAACATTATTTGAATCTCCAAGTTTTAAATCATCTTTAACATCAACTTGAGTTCCTTTGTATTTTACCCATCCCGATGGCGAAAGATTTATATATCCTACACCTACATCAAGATCAATTAAGGGCACTGCAAAAGATGTTCCAACTATCCCAGTAGACATTAAAATAGCAATCGATAATTTTTTCATAATATTATCCTCCCAATACTTTTTCTAAAATATTTAATGCTTCATCTATTTCATTTTTATTAATAATTAATGGAGGAACAAAACGCAAGGTATTTTTACCTGCAGTGCCTATTATAAGCCCATTTTCAAGGCACTTTTTAGCAACTTCTTTTGCATTAATCTCTTCAGGTAAATCTGCTCCAACCATTAATCCAATTCCTTTTGCTTTTAAGCCTATTTTCTTTAGATTTTCTTTCAAATATAATCCCTTTTCGTAAACTTCATTTAAAAAATTAGGTTTTAGAATTTCATTTAAAACAACCTTTGCTGCTGTCATAGAAAGGTAATTACCTCCAAATGTAGAACCGTGAGTTCCAGGGGTAAAAGCCTTTGCAACTTCTTCTTTTGCAACTACCGCCCCAACAGGAACGCCCCCAGCAAGTCCCTTCGCTAATGTAATAATATCTGGCTCAAAATTAAAATGCTGATAAGCAAAAAGTTTTCCCGTTCTTCCTATTCCGGTTTGTACCTCATCTATAACAATTAAAATATCATTTCTTTTAGATATTTTAATAATTTCATTTAAAAACTCTTCATTAATAGGATTTACACCACCTTCTCCTTGCACAATTTCAAACATGATAGCTGCAGTATTTTCTGAAACCGCTTTTTTTAGACTTTCTACATTGTTAAACTCTGCATACTTTATGCCTTGAAGTAGAGGCTTAAATCCCTCGTGGTATTTTGGCTGGGCAGTTGCTGTTAAAGAACCTATTGTTCTACCGTGGAATCCTCCTGTAAATGTAATTATTTCATATTTTTCAGGATTTCCTTTGTCATAAAAGTATTTTCTAACAAGTTTTATTGCCGTTTCATTTGCCTCTGCTCCGCTATTGCAGAAAAACACTTTTCCATTTTCCAGTGAATTTTTAACAAGTATCTCTGCCACTTCTTCTTGTGGCTTTATTTTAAAAAGGTTTGAAACGTGTATTAATTTTTTTGCTTGACTGCAGATAGCATCTGTAAGCTTTGGATGTGCATAACCAAGTGTGTTTACTGCTATACCTGCAAGCATATCAATATATTTATTTCCTTTGTTATCATACAAATAAACACCTTCTCCTTTTTCAAAATAAACATCATATCTGGTATAGTTTTCCATTAAATATCCCAACTTTTATCCTCCAAAAACTCTTCTATAGGTTTTGGCTTACTAAAATAATAACCTTGGCCGTATTCTACACCAATTTCTATTATCTTTTGAAGTATTTTTTCATTTTCAACATATTCAGCTATTGTTTTAATTCCGGTGTGTTTACAAAATTCTGTAACAGCCTTTACAAGCTCTTCAGATTTTTTATTTTCAAGTATAGTTTTTATAAGATTTGCATCTATTTTCACATAATCTATATCAAGTTTTAAAATATATTCAAAGTTAGAATATCCACTCCCAAAATCATCTAAGCTAAGCTCATATCCTTTTGCTTTTAAATTTTTCAAATTTTCCAAGACTTTTGAGTAATTTCTAATCTCCTCGGTTTCAATCACTTCAAGTTTTAGTCTTTTTATCATTTCTTCTTTTAAAGAAAGTAAGTATTCTACTGTGGAGTCATTTATAAGATCTGAAGGCGATAGATTTATACTTACATTTAAATATTCATGCTTTTCTAATATATTTAGATTAAACTCAATTACTTTTTTAGTTAATTTTGCATAAATATAGGTGTTTTTTATAACTTCTAAAAATTTATCTGGATAAATTAAATTCCCATTGTCTTTTAGCCTTACTAAACTTTCAAAATATAAAACTTTTTGTGTTTTTAGGTCTAATACAGGTTGATAGTGACATACGAGATTTCCTTTTTCTATTAAATCATTTATTTTTGAAATTGATGTAAAAGTTTCTCCTTCTTCGTAAATTTCCATACGGTTTCTACCATTTAACTTTGCTTTATACAAAGCAATATCCGCTTTTTTTATAGCTTCTATTAAAGATTTTTCTCGTTCTGTATCCAGATACACTCCTACAGATGCTGTTAATTTTATTACTTGTGAATCTATTTTAAATGGATAATTTCTTATTCTTCCTAAAGCTCTTTGAATAGCATTAATAGCAAAATATTTATTAAGTCTATCTTTTTTTATTAATACTAAAAATTCCTCTCCGCCGTATCTAATGATTATGTCTTCTCCTTTTCTAAAGGAAAGTTTTAAAACTTTTGCAAAATCTTTTAATATCTGGTCTCCAGCTTTATGCCCGTAAGTATCATTAATTTTTTTGAAAAAATCAATATCAAATAAAGCTACTGCATAATTTTTATAGTCAAATGTAACGATAATATCCTCAAGAAAATTCCTGTTATAAACCCCTGTAAGTTCATCTACATATGCTTTTCTTTTAAAATAGATAGCTTTTAAACTTGTGAGAAGAATTATTAAAATAGAAATTACTGCAAAAATTATAATAATATTTAACAGCCATTTTATTAAATCAACTATATTTTCAATTGATTTTAATGTCTGAATTGTAAAATCTACAAATACTATCGCCTGAACTTTATTATTGACAAGAAACGGATATAAAATTGTGATACCTATATTTTTAACTGTGGTAAATTCCTGAATTATTATCTGAGTTTTTTTTGTTTTATAAATTTTTTTTATAATTTTTTGTTCAGTTAAAGTTGGAAAAAATATTTCATCGTGTTGAACTTTTTCTTGTGGAGAAGCATCAGCTAAAAACTTATAAATATTTCCTTCTTTATATATAGCAAATATATTCTCTACATTTTTATCTATTAAATAGCTAAGTTTTTTTTCTAAACTTCTTCTAACTTCCTCTTTTTTCAAATCTTCTATAGAATTTATATGATATTGTTTAACTATTTCTTTGTTTATATTTCTTAAAAATGCTTTATACGGTGAAGATATATAATAAATTAGTTCATTTTTTGCTTTTTTTTCTATTTTAGGTAAAAAAAAGTGAAATACCAATGAAATTATAAGAACTACTCCTATTAAAATTAAAAACAAAAATTTATTATTAGTATTCTTTATCATTTTTGTGCCAATCTTTTAGATACAACATAATTTTGCAATTCTTTATTTACTTTTATATTAAATAGATCAAGATTTTCTTTTATTAAGATTATCTGTGGTCTTCCTTTCCTCCAGTAAAAAGCCCCAATACAGTTTTGACAATTCTTAAATGATATGTAATCAAGAGCAAAAGCAGGTTTTTTAAAGCTTATTTTTTCTTCTATTCCTTTCACTAAAATAATATCTGCCAACTGACAATTAGTTATTTTAAATTCGCTAAAATTTTCATACTCTTTTTTTTCATATTCATGAAATTTATAAAGGCAAACCTTTGGATTTTGTTTATTAGTTAAAGATATGACTATTTCCGAAATAATTTTTATTTCTAAAAGCTTAGCTTTATCTATTGCAAAAACTATGTTTATTAATGCGAAAGTCATTATAAAAACAAAAGTTAACCTTTTTTTCATCAAAACACCTTTTCTAAGCTAATTAGAAACCTTCTATCGAAGCTCTGGTATGTTCCAGAAGTAGTAGGAGTTACAAAAACTGCTTTAGCTGATGAATTCAATACGTTTTCTCCTTTAATCTTTAAAGAAAATCCGTTTTTAAATCCATATGTTGCACCTAAAGATAGATCATAAGAATCATCAACTTTGATATTTTGATACTTAAAACTATTTCTATATAAAAACGTGGAAAAATAGTTTAATTTTTTAAATTGCCCTTCTAATATTAAATTAATTCCATCAGATGAAGAAAGATCATTGTAATTTATAGAATCTAAACGCCATCCATTTACTCGTAAAGTATTATTTTTTAGTTTTATATTATATTCTAAAGAATAGAGCCAAGATTTATAATTTTTTGAATTATTAATATACCCTTGACTTGTAGGAATTAATATATTTTTTGTTTCACTGAAAATGAGTGTTGCATTTATATTTTGGCTACTTGAAAATAAATATTTTCCTTCCAAAAATAATGTATTTAATCTCATAGGTTTTAAATTTTCTCTTTTTATTTCTATATAAATTAATGGAGGTGGTAAATAGCTCTGTGTAGCGTACATTTTAAAGTTGTATTTATCTTTGTTAAAAAGAAAACCTAATTTTTTATCAAAAACTATTCTATCTTTATTAGTATACCAGTCGTATGAAGATAGTTTCCCATTTGCAAATAAACTTAAGTATTTATTAACTGCATATTTATAATTTAAAAATAAAGAAATGAAATGATCTTCTTCTTCATAATCAGGTTCATAATCATATACAACCACATTTGATGGATAAATTATTTTTTTGCCTCGCGCATTTTGCTGATAATCTTGGTAAGTAATTCCAGTATTTATAAAATGTTTATTAAATTCAAAATCCTTTGTCATATGTAGTATAAACTTTGTAAATGTAGCATCCTCATTAAGATATATTGGCACACCATATTGATTATTGACATATTTTAAATAATAAACACCAACATCTTCGTTTTTTTCTATATAATTTCTATCTTGCCAATCATAAGAAATTAGGATCTTAAAGGATTTATCATCAAGTAATTTTTGTGATAAAGAAAAAAATATGTCTGTTGATTGCATCTTGCCGTAATCTGGAGCAAAATTCGGAGAAAACCCACCCCACACTCCTCTATCTACATGGGATGCTGAGATTTGTACTTCTGTGTCAATATAATTAAACTTTAGATAAAAATGTTCCCTTTTTTGGTTTCTATCTAGATTATGTGAGTTTACAAAAAGTTTATCATATTTTTTCTCACCTTTGTTTACAAGTATAAAATATCCAAAATTTCGTGTTAACTGCCTTGCATCCGAAAATGTAACTGAATAACCTTTTTTATTATCCATAAGACCTTTTAATATTGATACATTTTCCTTTTTAGGATCTTTAGAATAAAGATTTACTATAATCACTCCATTTTCTACTGATGTTCCTGATATTGAATTTGTGAAATAAATTTCTGCTTTTTGTATATTATCAAGAGGAAATTCATCATATGTTAAAAATGGACTTGATGTTTGCATAGAACTTAACTCATGACCATCTAAAAATATTCTAACAACGTAACTTATTGGTTTTGGGCTTGCACTTGAAAATACATATTGAAGAACTCCAAAACCATTTGGATAAACTGTTCCAAAAGGAAGTAATTTTAATAAATCTGTAACTGTGTTTAATTGTAAATTCTCTATATCTTCTCTAGAAAAGACATAAACTTTCCCAAGTGTTTCATCAACTGTTTTTCGGACTTCTGCTGTTTCATATTCTTCCAGCAGTTTAGAAATGTCCTCTTGTGATTTTGATACGCTTAAAAACCCTGTAACTAAAAAAGATATTATAAAAAAAATTAAAATCCTACTTTTCATATGTACAGTCCTTTAATAAGTATATAAATTTTTTTTCAATAAATATTTTATTCTCTTTTTTTAACTTGTTAAATAAGTTTGAAACCGTTTCCCTTGTACTTCCCACCATGTCAGCAATATTTTGATGGGTTAAAGGGATATTTATTTTAACAAATTCTGGTTTTTCTGTTGTTTCCACACCAAATTTTTCAGAAAGCCTTTTCAAAAGAGATAAAAGCCTTTCCTCTACAGGTTTAAAAACAATGTCTGAAAGGGCAACCTCAAGGGTGTATTTTTTCAGTCCAAGGTACTTTCTCATCTGAAAGTTTAAATTAATGTCCTGATTTATAAGTTTTTCAAAAAAGTTTTTATGTATCATACAAAGGAGGGTATCTGTTAGAGCCTGTGCATATTCATCACAGCATTCTGTTATTTGTCCAAAGATTTCCCCTTCCTTTAAAATGTCTGTTATAAACCTTTTTCCATTTTCTTCTCTGTAAAGAATTACTTTCCCGGATTTTACAAGATAGACATATTCTGTGTTTTCCGGAGTTGTTATTATAGAGTTTTTCTTGAACTCTTTCATAAAGGAATTTTCTTCAAGGCTGTTCATAAGCTCCTGAGATAGATTTTTAAACAGATCTATCCTTTTTATAAACCATAACTTTTCCATTTTGTAATCTACCTTACAGTTTTTTATAAGTTTTGTATGTATATTAAAAATTGTCAAGGAGGAATGAAATGTTCTGGAAAATTTACAAAACTTACGAAGATATTTTAAATAATGGACAGGATTATTTTATTTTAATAGTAAGGCTTTATTGGGGATGGCTGTTTTTCAGGGCTGGTTTCTGGAAGTTTACCCACCATGAGCAGGCAGCAGGCTTTTTCAATTACTTAGGACTTCCTTTTCCAGAGTATTTTGTAATATTTATAGCTTTTGTGGAAACCTTTGGAGGTATATTTTTATTCCTTGGGTTTTTTTCAAGAATTACAGCCCTTATATTAACCTTTAATATGATAGGTGCTTTTTTAGTAGGACATAGAGAATCTCTTTTATCTATATTTTCAAAACCTGAAGATTTTTACATGGCTCAGCCTTTAACATTTTTGCTTGCTTCACTAATTGTACTCTTTTTTGGAGCAGGGAAAATATCTATTGACTATTTCTTATTAAAGAAGTACTATAAATCATAGTAATTAAAAGGAGGTATTTTGTTATGAAGAAAAAAGTTACAGCAATATCAACAGCAGTTGGAATGGTAGCAACAACAGCACTGGCAGACAATCTTGTAAGCTATCAGCAGGGTAAAGTGTCAGACAGCCGTTATCTTCTTGCTTCTGCAGATGAAATGACCTGCGGTAAAGAGATGAAGGAAAAGGTGAAAGAGTGCAGAAAAATGATGCAAGATATGAGATGTGGAAAAGAAATGATGGAAGAAATGAAAGAATGTAAGCAAATTATGCAAAAGTATAAAGAAATGAACTGCGGTAATATGATGAATAACAATTCTAAAGAAAATAATACAAAGAAAAAAGCTAAAGAAATGGCTTGCGGTCAATGTGGAGCGATGAAATAATTAAGGGAGCCGGTCTTGGACTTAGAACTTCATTTATAGAAGAAGTTTATGATTACCAACTAAAGCCAAACTGGTTTGAAGTTGCTCCTGAAAACTGGATAAAAAAAGGCGGATACTTAAAAAAACTTTTTGAAAAAATAAGACAGGATTTTCCTATTGTATGCCACGGGCTTTCTCTATCTATAGGAAGCCCTGACCCTTTAAATTTTTCTTTTTTGAAAGAGCTAAAAGATTTTCTGGATTACTATGAGATAAAAGTTTATTCAGAGCATTTAAGCTTTTCCTATTTTAACGGAAGCAACACTTACGATTTACTTCCCCTTCCTTTTACTGTAGAAATGGCAGATCACATCATAGAAAAGGTGAAAATTGTTCAGGACTTTCTAGGCAGGCAGATAGCCCTTGAAAATGCTTCTATCTATCTGATACTTGAAAAGGAAATGGAAGAGCACGAGTTTATAAAATACATAGTTGAGAATGCAGGCTGTAAACTTCTTCTTGATGTTAATAACGTTTATGTAAATTCTGTAAATCACGGCTTTGACCCTTATCAGTTTATAGATAAAATTAATCCTGACTGGATTGAATACTACCACATAGCAGGACACGACAGAGTTGAAGAAAACTTGATAATAGATACCCACGGTCAAGAAGTTATAGATGATGTTTATAATTTAATGGAATACACTTTAAAAAAACTCGGCAGTAAACCTGTTTTGCTGGAAAGGGACAACAATATCCCACCTTATAATGAGCTTTTACAGGAGTATAAAAAAGTCAAAAACTTAGTGGAAAAGCATGAAAAACAAATCATTTGATATTTTAGAAAAATTTTATAAGTCTTTAATACTTGGGGAAAATTTTTTAAACCTTCCAGAAAACCGGCTTTCACTATATCAAACCCTTGTGTTTAACAATATTGAAGACACATGCTCAAAGGCTTTTCCAATAACAAAAAAGATTTTAAAAGAAAACTGGGGTAGTTTGATAAGAGATTTTCTGAAAAACCATAAATTTTTTTCCCCTTACTTGTGGGAAGTTCCAAAGGATTTTATTTCTTACCTTGAAAATAAAGGTTTTTTTAAAGACAAGAGATTTCTTTATGAGCTTATGGTTTATGAATGGGTAGAAATGGAAGTTTTTAATGAGGATCTGCCTGTCAATCAAAGGCAGTTAAACTGGTATGAAAAGTATAAAATATCAAACACAGCAAAACTTTTAAACTTTAAATATCCTGTTCATAAAATTTCTAAAATTGGTATTGAGCAGATAGAGAAGCATGAAGGCAGTTATTTTTTAATAATATATCAAAACCCTGAAAATTATGAGGTTGAGTATTTAGAAATTACTTCTTTTTTATATGAAGTTTTAAGCAGTTTAGACGATACACTTTTCAAAAATACTTCAAAAATTTGCGATAAATACGGAGTAAGTTTTGAGGAAATTGCTCCCCAGCTTGAAGAGTTTTTTAAACTTTTGATAAAAAATAAAATCATAGTTTAAGTATCAAATGCTCTTCTGTTTTTTTATTTAGCTTTATTCTACCGTCAACAGCATAAATGTTATCTCCACTAACAATAAGAGGGTTTATATCAAGTTCTTCAATTTGTGGATTTTCGTATATTAAAGATGAAACCCTAATTAAAACCTCAGCAAGCTTATCTATATTGGCTGGAGGAATATTTCTAAAGCCCTTTTTAAGCAATTTATAAACCTTCGTTTCTTTTATCATTTCATAAGCAAAATTTTTACTTAGTGGTGGAAAATCAAAAGAAACATCTTTTACAAACTCTGTGTAAACTCCGCCAAATCCAAACATTAAATACTGCTTGAAAAGTTTATCCCTCGCACTTCCGATTATAAGTTCAAATCCTTTTTCTACCTGCTCTTCTACTATTACACCTTCAATTCTTGCCTCTTTTTTGTAGTTTTTCGCATTTTCAATAATTTCTTCAAATGCTTTTTTCAACTGCTGTTTGTTTTCTATATTTAAGATAACGCCTCCTGCCTCTGTTTTATGAAGTATGTCAGGAGAACTTATTTTGGCAACTACCGGAAAGTTTATTTTAAGGTCATTAATTTCTCCTATAGTTTTTAATAAAATTGTTTTATTTATAGGAATGCCGTAAGACTGAAGTATTTTTTTTGTTTCGTACTCTGTAAGGAGAGTTTTACCATTTTTTAAATACTGTTTTATTAAACTTTTACTTTCACTGCTTTTATATATTTTGACGCTGTCTTTTTCTATTAAGCTTTTTAAATAATTATACTTCCAGGAAAGAACCATACTGTCTACAGCTTCTTCAGGGGTTTCATAAACGGCAACTTTATTTTTTTCTAAAAACTGCCTTGCTTTTTCTACCTTTTGACCTCCTATTATTGAAAAATAAAAAGGTTTATCACTTTTTTTCTCATTTAAAAGATTTACTATTTCAACAGCTGTTTCATAAGGTTTTGTCATAAACTGGGGCGTCATTATCCCAATAATACCGTCATTATCATCAGCTTCTAAAAGTATATCAAGGGCTTTTCTATATCTTTCTGGCGGTGCATCTCCTATAATATCAACAGGGTTATTTTTACTCCAAACAGGAGGAAGGACTTTATTTAATTTTTCCATGGTTTCACTGCTCAGCTGTGCAGGGCCTAAATTCCACATATCAAGCCTATCAGTTGCAAGGACGCCAGGTCCCCCTGCATTTGTAAGAATTACAAATCTGTTTCCTTTAGGAAGAGGCTGCTTTGAAAATCCTTCTGTCAAATCAAATAAAGCCTCAACAGACAAAGCTCTGACACACCCAGTTCTTTTAAATAAAGCTGAATAAAGAAAATCCTTTCCTGCAATTGCTCCTGTGTGGGATACGGCTGCCTTTATACCGTGTTCTGATCTTCCAGCTTTTGCAATTATAATAGGAATTTTAGGAGTTACATTTAAAGCATTTTTGGCAAAACTTTCCACATTTTTCAAACTTTCCATATATATAAGAATTCTTTTTACATTTTCCTTTTTAGATAAATAACCTATAAGCTCCCCAAACTCAATATCTGCCATATTTCCAATGCTAACGCAGTAGCTAAAACCGATATTTTCATTTATAGCCCAATCTAAAATTGAAGCAAATAATGCTCCGCTTTGAGATATAAAAGCAGTATCTCCTTTAATAGGCATTGAAGAGCCAAAGTTTGCATTTAGATTAATTTCAGTATTTATAAAACCAAAACAGTTAGGTCCTAAAAATCTAATTCCATATTTTTTTGCTATATTTACTATTTCATCTTCAAGCCTTCTTCCTTCTTCTCCAGTTTCTCTTCCGCCTGCAGATATCACAACTGCTGACTTTACTCCTTTTTTACCAAGCTCTTCCATAACTTCAGGAACTATTTTTAAAGGAACTGCAATGATAGCAAGATCTATATCTTCATTTATTTCATCTATAGACTTATAAACTTTTAAACCTTCAATTTCATCGTATTTAGGGTTTACTAAAAATAATTTTCCTTTATAACCGCCGTCTAGAATGTTTTTTAAAAGGGCATATCCAACCTTTTCTTTTTTTGCTGTTGCTCCAATTAAAGCTATGGATCTTGGATGAAATAAATAATCAAATGCTTGCATACTTTCCTCTTTTGGTTTTAAATCATATAAGATTAAACTTAATAAACTTAATGGAGGAAGTCAATAAATGGTAGATAAAGATTTTACACCTGAGGAAAGAAAAGCCACACTTGGTCTTGCAGGTGTTTTTTCACTTAGAATGCTTGGATTATTTTTAGTACTGCCTGTTTTATCTATTTACGCTTCAAAATTTCCAGGAGCCACTTCTTTTTTAGTTGGTCTTGCCATTGGTGCATACGGATTAACTCAGGCATTTTTCCAGATACCTTACGGCCTATGGAGTGATAAATACGGAAGGATTCCAATTTTAATATTTTCAACGATAATATTTTTCCTGGGAAGTGGTCTTGCTGCTTATGCTTCTTACGAGCAAAACATTTATCTTTTAATTGTTGGTAGATTTTTACAGGGTATGGGAGCTGTTTCATCGGTTGTTATTGCTCTGATTGCCGACCTTACAAGAGAAGAAGTTAGAACAAGAGCAATGGCAACCATTGGTGCTTCTATTGGAATGGCTTTTGCTTTTGGTATGGTTTTAGGGCCGTTAATTGCTGCCCATTTTGGACTTGGAGGAGTTTTTGCATTTACTGCAATACTTGCCTTAATCTCCTTACCTTACATCATCTGGGGAATTCCAAGACCTAAAGTAATAGTCCATCACGATGATGCCGAGTTTACAGGCTCCTATCTTGGAACTGTTCTAAGGGACAGCAACCTTTTAAAAATGGATTTTGGAATGTTTACACTCCACATGGGATTAACTGCAGTATTTACAGTATCTCCTTTAATACTTGAAAAATTTATTTCTCCTTCAGATATATGGAAGGTTTACCTTGTTATGTTTTTAGTAGGTCTTACAATAATGGTCCCTTCTACTATAATTGCTGAGAAAAAAGGCCTTATAAAAGAGGTAAAAATTGCTGCAATTATTATCCTTCTAATATCTTTTGGGTTATTTGCAAAATTTGAAAACTCATTCGTACCGGCTGTAATAGCTATAATAGTTTACTTTAGTGGATTTATGATGCTTGAACCTATAATGCCATCTTTAATGAGTAAATACGCTCCAAAACATTTAAAAGGAACAGCTTCCGGAGTATTTAATACATCACAGTTCTTAGGAGCATTTGTTGGTGGTATTTCAGCAGGTTATTTACTTAAATACGGCGAATACGCCGTATTTCTTTTTGTAGGGATAATCACTTTTATATGGCTTTTAACTGTTTTAAGTATGAAAATGCCAGAGAAAAAGTCTTGACACAATAGTCTTCAAGTACTAGTTTTAGGTATTATGGAGGATTTAAGAGCTTATGAAATCATGCCTGTTGAACCTATCTCCGATACCGAAAGGAGACAGAGGGCATGGATTTTAAAAAGGAAGCTTAAAAAGAAACTTTTAAAGAAACTGCAGGAAAAGCCTAAAAGTAAAATTAAAAAGCACAAGATAGATATTTACATATAACTAACTAGATTAGAGCTTTTATAAATGAAACAGTTTTTAGAAAATTTTTATGTTGAAGAAAAGTTTGTAAAAAAACTTATTTATTTTTTTGGTATAACAGGATCAGTAGTTATAGGATTATTTTCAGTAATAAATTATTTTCTGTTAGGAAATTATATATTAGCTTATTTTGAATTTATATCTTCCCTTTTCCTTGTAATTGCAGTTTTTTACTTAAGAACAACACAGGATATTAGAATTTCTTCTTATATGCTCATTACTATATTTGCATCTTTACTTATTGTTTTAATATTTTTAGGTGGTATAAATAAAACAGGAATTATATGGCTTGCTTTGTTTCCATTTCAGGTGTTTTTGTTTAGACCTTTAAAAGAAGCATCAATTATAGTTGGTGTTTTTGGTATGCTGCTTGTTTTTATTCTAACTTTCCAACTAGTAGGTATAATTTCTACAGCTTATAAGTCTTCAACACTTTCTATGCATATTCTGTTTTACTTTATTACTTCAATTTTTGCCTTTTTCTACAAAAAAATATTAACAAATACCCACTTAAGTATGCTTTCTTTAATAGCAAGAGATCCTTTGACAGGTCTTTTTAATAGAAATTTTATATTCGATATTCTTAAAACAGAATCAAGTAGATTAAAACGAAAAAGTATTAATAACATTTGTATAATTTTTATAGATCTAGATAGATTTAAAAAAATAAATGATACTTTAGGACATGAAATGGGAGATTATGTATTAAAAAAAGTAGCAGGATTTTTCTTAAAAAATACCCGTAAGGAAGATTATGTTGCAAGAATTGGAGGAGATGAGTTTTTATTTTTATCAGTAAACTGTTCTAAAAAAGACTTAAATAAAAAATTTGAAAAACTAATTGAAGATTTCGAAAAGGAGTTTAATCAATATAACCTTTCTTTTAGCTACGGATTAGTTGTCATTCCGACCGACGAAGAAAGCGCAGTAAAAGCTTTAAATTTAGCTGACAAAAAAATGTACAGTATGAAGAAGAAGAAAAAAGGGGAAGAACCCCTTTCTCAGCTTAGTACAGTCTAAAATGTCTTTGAAGGAATTTTTTCCATGTTTCAGGAAGTTTGTCTATTTCTTCCTGAGCTATTTTTCTAACAACTTCTTCTATACCTTTTATATCTTTAGAGGTTCTTAATTTAACATCACAAACCTGAGGTTCAGTGATAGGCTTTCCTATTTGGCTAACAAGGTAAACATAAGCTTCTTCAACTTCCTCAACCTCTGAAACTATTCTTTCAGCCATATCCATTGCAGCGGTGTTGTAAATTTTTCCTATATGAGATACAGGGTTTTTACCTGCCGCAGCTTCTAAACTCATAGGTCTGTAAGGAGTAATAAGTCCGTTAACCCTGTTTCCTCTACCAATTTCACCATCATCACCAGCTTCAGCAGAAGTTCCTGTTACTGTTATATAAACGGAGCCTTTTTCTTCTTCATCTGCTGTGTTTAAGAAAATCTTAACTTCTTTTGTTGTTAATTTTTGGGCAATTGAGTAAGCATAGTTCTCAATTATTTCTTTTTTCTCTTTGTAATCATTAATATCTTTTACATATTTATCAACAAAAGCCATTGCAATTGTTACTCTAATTTGGTCGTAATTTCTAACGCCCATAATTTTTATATCTTCACCAACATAAGGATGATCCTTCTTAAACTCCTTACTGTTTAAAGCCCTTTCAAGTTCGTAAACTATAGTTTCTGTGTCATCAAACGGAGCAAATCCAGTTCCAAATGAAGTGTCATTTGCTAAAGGAATTTCTCCTTTTTTCTGAAATCTTTCAAAAAGTTCTACAAGATCTTTTGATCCTGGTTTTAATTTTGGAACTATTATTATATGATTTGTTATATCAAGATTTGGAATATTTTCCTTAAGCCATTTGTGAGCTGTCTCTATGGCAAGCTCTTCAACTGGAAGTCTTTTTCCATCATACTCATTTATAGCTCTTCCAGTTAGATAAACCTCAATTGGAGAAACCATAAAACCGCCGCCAAATCTAGGCTCGGCGATCCCTCCAATTAAAAGCGCTTTATCAACATTATGGTGCATTATAGCCCCGCATTCTTTCAAATAAAGCTCTGATAAAGCAATTGAGAGCTCCTCTCCAAGAGCATCACAGATAGTATCAGGGTGACCTGTACCTTTTCTTTCAACTATTTCAACAGGTTGGTTTTCAACTTTTGTAAATTCTAAAAGACCAATAGAAATATTTGCCAATTTTTTACCTCCAACGAAATTATGAAAATTTTGAAGTAATTAGGATAATATATTTTATAAAACTTTACAATAAGCTTAGATTAGTATAAAATATTAGCCTTGATTTTTGACTTAAAATTTTATAAATTATATCTAGTTTTTGAAGGAGGAATTTATGGCTCATACAAGAAACGCAAGAAAAAGAGTAAGACAGGCTGAAAGAAGAAGATTAGAAAACAGATATCATATATCAAGAATGAGAACTGCTTTTAAAAGAATAAGAGAAGCATTAAAAGAAGGAGACATTCAAAAAGCAGAAAGTTTACTTCCTTTAGCTCAAAAGATAGCATATAGAGCAGCTGCTAAAGGTGCTATACACAAAAATGAAGCAGCAAGAAGAGTTTCAAGATACGCTCAAAAAATAAACGCTGCAAAAGTCCAAGGTTAATATAATAAATACTGTGGCGGTGTAGCTCAGCTGGTTAGAGCACACGGCTCATATCCGTGCGGTCGCAGGTTCGAGTCCTGCCACCGCCACCATTAAAAATGAATGTTGAAAAAAAATTCCTCCAATGCATAAAAGATTTTAATTTAATTTCTAAAAACGATAAAATTCTCATAGCTTATTCTACAGGTGCAGACTCATCGGCTTTAGCCTTCCTGCTCGCAAAATTAAAAGACTATCTTAAAATAAAAAAAATAGCCCTTGCTTATTTAAATCACAGCATTAGAAAAGAATCTGACGAAGAAGAAATTTTTGCCAAACAATTTGCTGAAAAACTTGGAGTTGAGGTATTTACAAAAAAAGTAAATATTCCTTACCTTTCTAAAAAAGAAAAAAAATCCATAGAACAAAAAGCAAGAGAAGAAAGATACAAGTTCTTCACAGAAATTTTACAGGAAAAAGGTTTTAATAAAATAGCTACCGGTCATCATCTTTCAGATTTAGCAGAAACCATGGTTTTATGGTTTATTCAAGGAAATAAAAAAGGTATGATGGGATTTAAACCAAAAGAAGGAAATATAATAAGGCCTCTTTATTATCTAAAAAAGGAAGAAATTTTTGAATATGTGAAGAAAAATAATATTCCTTATAGAGAGGATGTAACTAATAAATCTATAGATTATTTAAGAAATAAGGTTAGAATTGAAGTTATTCCTAAACTTAAAGAGATAAATGAATCTTTAGAAAGCTCTTTAATGGTATTGTCAAATCTTGCTTTTGTAGATGAGGATTTTTTCAGCTCACAAATTGAAAAATTTAAACTTGAAGAAAAGATATTAAATTTAAGTGGTGTTTCAGATGCTATTTATTATAGGATTTTAGATAAATGGATTTATTACCAGATAAACTGCAAAATTTCATACAATCAGATGTGGCAGTTGATAAAAAACAGAAAAAAGAAGAAATACAAATTAAAAATTTGCAAAAATTATTATTTAATTAAAGAAAATGAAACATATATACTAAAAAAAGAAGAAAAGAAAGAAAAAATAAACTACTCATATGAAATAAAAGCAGGTGGTGAAATTCTTATAAAAGAATCTAATGTAAAAATAAAATCTTACATAACTGACATAGAAAATCTACCTAACATAAAAGATGAAAAAAAGGTAGCGTGCTTTGATATTGGTAAAATTGATAAAAATACTAAATTTATAATAAGAAATAGAATGAAAGGAGATAGATTTAAACCTTTTGGTTCTTCAGAAAAAAAACTAAAAGATGTTATGATAGATTTAAAAATTCCTGTAGATATGAGAGACAACATACCTTTAGTTGTTTTTCAGGATAAAATATTATGGGTTGCAGGATACAAAAGAAGTGCATATTTTCCTATTAATGAAAATTCTAAAAAAGTGATTTGTTTTGAAATAAAGGAGGTTTAAGCTTTGCAAATATCAAAAAGTTTGTTTATATGGTTTTTAATTGGGGCTTTAATGATACTTGCATTTAACATGCTTGGTTCTCAAACTACAGCCTCAAATAAAATTTCATTTACCGAATTTGTCCAGATGGTTCAGGAAAACAAAATAAAAGAAGCTACCGTAAAGGGAAGTGAAGTTATTGCTGTAACTGCTGACGGTAAAAAAATAGAAAGTGCAGTTCCTACCGGATATTCCAAGATATACGACATACTTGCTGAAAACGGTGTAAAGGTAACTGTTATACCAACTGAAAATAATAGCTGGCTTATGACACTGCTTGTTTCATGGCTTCCTATAATTCTGTTCATAGGACTGTGGATTTTTATGATGCGGCAGATGTCAGGGGGAGCAAATAGGGCTTTTTCTTTTGCAAAAAGTAAAGCTAAAGTTTATTTAGAAGAAAAGCCAGATGTGAAATTAGATGATGTTGCTGGAATGGATGAAGTTAAAGAGGAAGTTAAAGAGATAATAGATTTCTTAAAAGATCCTCAAAGGTTTCAAAGACTTGGCGGTAGAGCACCAAAAGGTATTCTCTTTTATGGAGACCCTGGTGTTGGTAAAACACTCCTTGCAAAAGCAATAGCAGGTGAAGCAAATGTTCCATTTATTTCCATATCTGGTTCAGACTTTGTTGAAATGTTTGTTGGGGTTGGTGCTGCAAGGGTTAGAGATTTATTTGAAACAGCTAAAAAACACGCACCTTGTCTTGTATTTATAGACGAGATAGATGCTGTTGGTAGGGCAAGAAGCGGTGTTGGATTTGGCGGCGGACACGATGAGAGAGAACAAACATTAAACCAGCTTTTAGTTGAGCTTGATGGATTTGATTCAAACGAAGGAATTATTGTAATAGCTGCAACAAACAGACCAGATATATTAGACCCTGCATTACTCAGACCTGGAAGATTTGACAGGCAAATTTCAGTTCCAAAACCTGATGTGAAGGGAAGATTTGAAATACTTAAAGTTCACGTTAAAAAGAAAAATATTCCACTTGGAGACGACGTTGACTTGATGGTGATTGCAAGAGGAACTCCGGGATTTTCAGGGGCCGACCTTGCAAATGTAGTTAATGAGGCAGCACTTCTTGCAGCAAGAAGAAGAAAAGAAAAAGTCACAATGAAAGAGTTTGAAGATGCTATGGATAGAATAATGATGGGTCTTGAAAGGAAAGGGATGGCAATAACTCCAAAAGAAAAGGAAAAAATTGCCTACCACGAAGTTGGACACGCACTTGTTGGTGTTATGACAAAAGAAGCAGATCCGCTTCATAAAGTCTCAATTATTCCAAGGGGAATGGCCCTTGGGGTTACAGTAAATCTTCCTGAAGAAGATAGACACCTTTACTCTAAAAAAGACTTAATGGCAAGAATACTACAGCTTTTTGGAGGTAGAGCAGCAGAAGAAGTATTTTACGGCAAAGACGGTATTACAACAGGAGCTGAAAATGACCTGATGAGAGCAACAGAACTTGCCTACAGAATGGTTGCATCTTGGGGAATGTATGATGAGATAGGACCTATTCATGTATCTACCACAAGAAACAATCCATTTATGCCTTCACAGTCTCCTGAAATAAGTGAGGAAACAGCAAGAAAGATTGATGAACAAGTAAACAAAATACTTAGAGAATCTTATGAAAAAGCCAAAAATATAATTGAAAGTTATAAAGATGCTGTAGTTGCAATTGTTGAACTTTTACTTGATAAAGAAACAATTACCTGCGAAGAATTTTTTGCAGTACTTGAGCAATACGGAGTACCCGTATTAAATAGATGTAGAAAAACTGAAGTTACAGTCGTATCTGAATCTTCAAGACCTGATGTACCACCAGGAGAACTTCCAGCTTAAAGGAGAAAAGATGATAGATACACACTGTCATTTAGATATGCTTAAAACAGAGGAAGATTTAAAAGATAGTATAGAAAAAGTAGACTATCTTCTTACCATAGGATGTGATAAAGAAGAAATAAAGAAAGCAATTGAACTTGCAAATAAATATGATAATATTTTTGCATCGATTGGATATCATCCTTATGATGTAAACGATATTACAGATGAAGATCTAGAAGAGCTTAAAGAACTTGCTCAAAAGGAAGAAAAAGTTATTGCAATTGGAGAATGCGGTCTTGATTATTATAGGGATTATACCCCAAAAGACAAACAAAAATACTTTTTTGAAAAGCAAATAAAAATAGCCAAAGAGCTAAATCTTCCTTTAATAGTCCACTCCAGGGAAGCTCCCAGGGATACAGAAAAAATACTTGAAAAGTATGCACCTTATCCTGCATCAGGGATAATCCACTGCTTTGGCGGTGATATGCAGATGATGGAAAAATGTGTTGATATGGGATTTTACATATCTTTTGCTGGAAATGTTACTTATCCTAAAGCAGAAAACTTAAGACAAGTTTTAAAAAAGGTTCCACTGGACAGACTTTTACTGGAAACAGATAGTCCATTTTTAGCTCCCCAGAAAAAAAGAGGCAAGCCAAATAAGCCATCATATATTTACTATACAAGAGACTTTGTGGCAAGTTTGCTGGGAATTTCCCCAGAAGAACTTGAAAAAATAACAGATGAAAATGCCAAAAGACTTTTAAAAATATCTCAACCTGTTTCCTGATTGTACTGCTTATAAAGGGCTATTATATTAGCTGGAGGTACAGGTTTGCTTAAGTAAAATCCCTGTACTTCGTCACATCCTATTTCTTTTAGAAATTCTAACTGCTCTTTTGTTTCGACACCTTCTGCAACTGTTCTAAAATTAAATGTTCTCGCAAGATTTATCATTGTTTTAACAAGCACTGCACTCTGCTGGTTGTGCGGAAGATCATCAATAAATGATTTATCTATTTTCAGGTAATCTATTGACATTATTTTCAAATAACTTAAAGAAGAATTTCCGGTCCCAAAGTCATCTATGGAAATTTTAATGCCCATTTCCCTGAGAGTTTTTAGCTTATCAATAATCAAATCAGGATACTGCATAGCTTCCGATTCTGTTATTTCTATTCCCAGTTTAAGACTTTTAAAATTTTTAGCAAGTACCTGAGTTTTTATAAAATCTGTAAAATCTGCTTCCAGTATTTGCTGAATGTCAACATTAACGTTTACCTTAACGTCCTTTACTCCCTGTTTTTCCCACATTTGAGCCTGATTTAAAACTTCTTTAAAAATCCACTTTCCAACCTCTTTTATTAACCCCGTTTCTTCTAAAATAGGTATAAACTCTGCAGGTGAAACAAAACCAAATTTTTTACTGTTCCATCTAAGGAGTGCCTCTACTCCTGTTATTTTTAAATCTTTTACAGAGAATATAGGTTGATAAACAAGGAAAAATTCTTTATTCTCAATGGCAGTTTTTATGTAAGATGTCAACTCTGCTCTTCTTAAACTTTTAACTATAATACTGTCATCAGCAAGTACAGCAACGTTTTTCCCTAATTTCTTACCGTGGTACAGGGCTATGTCTGCAATTTTTAATAGATCTTCATAAGTATCCCCGTGCTCAGGATATTTTGCTATACCTGCAGTTGATGTTATATCAATTTTGTAATCTTCAATAAAGAAAGGTTTATCAAGATGCTCGATAGCTTTTTTTACTATCTTTATAAGATTGCTATCAGAGTTGAAAGATTCCTTATTAATGTACATTAAAAACTCATCTCCTCCAAACCTGCCGACAAATCCCCTGTTTCCAATAAACTCTTTTAGCCTTCCTGCATAAGCCTGTAAGAGCTTATCGCCTATCATATGACCAAACAGATCATTTATCTCTTTAAAATTGTCCGTGTCAAATAAGACTATTGCAAATTTTTCCTTATTTGAAATTGCCTGTTTTACTTTCTTTTCAAAGAAATACCTATTATACACTCCTGTTAAGTAATCATAGTGAATGTACCCTTTTAACTTTTCTATCATCTGATTTATATGCTCTGCTATTAGCCGTATTTCATCATTTCCATAGATCTGTACCTTTTTATCAAGATTCCCCTGTGAAACTTCCTCTAAAACCTGAATTATATTTTCTATTCTTCTGGAAATGTACTTTTTGAAAATTAGATTTAAAATAAATCCTGCAACGGCAATACTTACTAAAAATATAATTATGTTGGATACAAGGAAAGATATTCCAGATAGTTTGTCATTTAAAAAGTTATACTCCACAAGTAGAATACCGTGTTCTCTAGGTCTAATTTCTCCTTTTTTTCTAAAAAATACATTTTCAATAAAGTATATCTTGTTCTTATTCTCATTAAAGAAGTATTTCAAATTTTCTTTATAAATGTTTTTTTCTTTTAAACGAGGATAGATGTCAAAAATGTTTTTTCCGATATATTTCTTTTTTGATGATAATATGATTTTTCCATCAGGTGAAACAAGAAATACATTTTCAATATTTCTTTGCGTTGAAAGATATGCTATTACAGCTTCAATATCCGAGAGATTATTTTGATTAAGGTTTTTCTCAATAATCTCTGCAGCAAGTGAGGTTTTTATTTTTATATCTTCTATTACATGCTTTTGTAGCTGTGAAAAGTAAATTTTTGAGTATGAAACAGAAAAGATAGTAAGGGCCACTAAGGCTGTAATGATAAGACTTAAATAAAATAAATGACTTATTTTTAACTTTAAAATATACTTAATAAAGTCAGCCAACTACTTTTCCTTTACAAACCTAACATCTATTAACTCTTCAGGTTTAAAATTAAAATTTTTATCGATTAAATTTCTTTCTTTTAAAATTTTAGTAATTAAAGCAATCGTTTCCTTTAATTTGGTAGTCATTAATTTTACGTTTTCTTCTCTGGAAGGAAGAATTAAGCCTTCATAACTTTTTTTAACTTCCTCTATAGATATACCTTCCCTCTGAGCAACCATTTCAAATGCATTTTCAGGACGAGTTTTTAAAAAATTTAAACCTTCAAACCATGAATTTACAAAATATTTTACAACGTTTTTATTTTTATCTATAAAATCTTCCTCAACGATAAAAACATCAACAATTTCGCCATAAATCTTACTGCTGTCAAATAAAATTTTACCTCCTTTTTTTAAAAGACGGGTTTTAACAGCTTCAAATGTAATAACTGCATCAACTTTGCCTTCGATAAAAGCCTTATAATGCTGATTTACTTCCAGAGGAACAATTATAATGTCTTTCTTATTTAATCCTGCCTTTTCCAATATTCGTGTAAGAAAAAAAGCACCTAAAGCTGTATTTTCAACACCTATTTTCTTTCCTTTTAAATCTTTTAGACTTTTTATATAAGGCTTTACAATCAATACATCTGCTCCATTTGAAATATCAGCAATTAAAACAATTTTCGGATCGAAGCCAAGGGATTTTAGAAAAATAACTTCATCTACAGTTAGACCTGCTCCGTTTAAAAGATTTTTTCTGTAAGCCCTTATAACCTGTGATGATGAGCCAAACTCAACAAGTTTTACCTTATCTTGATTAAGTTTACCTATTTCCCTTGCAATATATATTGGCTCATATCCGGGCCATACATTTGTACCAACCTTTAGTGTCTCATTTTGGCTATTGCAGGAATACATTAAAGAAATAAATATTAAAATAATAATATAACTGAATATCCTCATAATACCCTTTGTTTACTTATAATAGAATTTTTATTGATTATAACTATAATAAGAAATGGAGGTAAAAGCAATGGAAAAATACGATGTAATTATTATTGGCGGTGGACCTGCTGGACTTTCTTGTGCAATAACTTTAGCTTCTGCAAATGACAGATTTGAATTTACAAAAAATAGAAAGTATCTGGTTATTGATAATAATGGAGGATCGGACCTGTTAAAAGCTGAAATTAACAACGTTGCAGGGATTCCTGAAGGAACCTTGGGAAAAGATCTCCTTGAGCAAATTAAAAATCAGGCATCAAAATATGAAAATGTATATATAAAAGAAGGAAGAGTGGTAAAAGCACAGGAAAACGAAAATAGGTTTACGGTAGAAACAGAAAATGGAGAGAAATACGAAGCAGAAGTCATTGTCATTGCAACAGGATTTCATGAGTTTTCAATAGAAGGTTTAAATGTTGAAGTGATTGATAACGTAAACTCTCCAAGACCGGGAAAAGTAATGATCAAACACGATGGCTTTTTCAAGGTTAGAGATAACCTGTGGGTAGCAGGTAATGCTGCAGGATGTTACACAATGTTTGCCTCGGCTATTGGCTCAGGTGCACATGTTGGATGTGGAATACTAAGCAAGTGGGCAGGTAAAAACGTGGTTGTTCACGATGTTCCCAATAAGGGCTAAAAGGACAGTTCTGTCCTAAGCCCGTAAATTATATCTTTCTTTTTTTCTTTTATATGCTGCAAATCAGCTGTTATCCAAAAATGTTTTACTACTTTTTTTCTGTAATATGTTTCTACTACATACTGGCTTAAATCTCCTTCTACAAATCCATATGCAATTCCTAAAATAGATTTTTTCATTAAAAATCCTTTTCTTACATAACCAAGTGAAAAATGATACAAATTTTCATTTAAATTTTTTGATAATCTCCCCCAAAATCCATTTTTATTAAATGTATAATCCCACGAAATTCCTGCACCATTAAAATTATTATCTGCATTAATTGTAGTATAAAATATAGGTCTAAGATTCAAACTATTTTTTCCATAATCAAGCTCAATCGTATAGTAATAGCCGTCTTCAGGATCAAAACTTGACACGGCTGTTCTTAAAGTATAAGTATCATTAAACCTATATCGAATTAATATACCTGCGTTATATGATGGATAAGAGGCTATAGGATTGCTAACAAACATTGAATTCATAAACTGTTCTTGCTCTGATTGGGCATACTCTATATTATCAACAAAACCGGAAATATCCACTAATCCGAATCCCAACGTAACATTGTTGAGACTTTTTGCATACCACAGTTCAAGTAAATATTGCCTGTCAGTATTGTTTATATCTTTAACAGAAGATTTCAAATCCCCTGCAAAAGTTTGAAGCGTATAACCTCTTTTGGACATGTACGGACCAAGTCCATCATTAACTGCATATGCCGTGTTTATGAAAACTTCATCACTTTTTGTAAAAAAGTAATCTAAAAATATGTATGTAATATTATTTAAAACTGAGTAGTTTTTTATTCCTTGAAGTAAAGAAACATTATAAATATCTATTTTATGTTTATGATATAAATGTCTTGAGAAGATTTTCCTTTCACTCATAGATTCTTGAGCTATACCCGTGTTGCATACAAAAATAAGTACCAAAGCTATAAAAATTAATTTTTTTATTGTAAAGATCTCCTGTTAAATATGACCAACAACATAAACATACAAAATAACAATGATATGATACTAAATATAATGAAGTTTTTAAAGGTATTTGTGCATGTACTTTTGTTTATAGGAATTTTATTTAGCACTTTTCATGATTTTGTTTTTTATAAAATTGACCCGTGTATGTCAAAAATTGAAATTGTTATAAAACCTGATAAACTTGATAAAAAAGACCCTTTTTGTAAAATCCATAATGAACTTCATAAAAGTTTTATACTAACGTATAGCATAAGAAAATTTGACTCAAAACCAAGAGAAGAAAAAAATTTCTTTTATCAAAAACCTTCCTTGAAACTTTATTCAATAAAAATATTCAAGCCACCAAAACAGTTTGCCTAAATATCTATAGGGATTACTCTGTCTTTTCATACTTAATTTAACTGGAGGTAGTTATTTATGTATAGGATATTTGTTGTCCTGTTTTTATTGTCTAATATTGTTTATGGTGAAACTTTAAAGCAGATTGTGGATATAGCACTTAAAAAAAGCCCTTTTTTAAAACAGTATGAATTACAAATAAAAGCGGTAGAAGGTGAGCTTAAAAAAGCAGAAAGTTTTAATAATCCTGATTTAAATATTGGATTTAGTAGAATTTATTCACAGGTAGATGGATGGAGTACAGCACTTACAGATTTTGGAATAAATCAACCTCTTAGGCTCTGGGGAGAAAGAAAGTACGCTATAGCATCTGTAAAATTAAAGAAAATAGCTTTTGAAAACTTATACAAACAACAAAAAAGAAATCTGATTTCTAATATTTATAGACAATTTTTCTCAATACTTGCTTTGAAAGAAACAATTAAAACAAAAGAAAAAGAAATAAAAACACTTGAAAGTTTGTATCAGTTCGTTCAAAAAAGTTATAAACTTGGAGAAAGCATACCCCTTGATACTCTTCGTATAGAGAAGGATTTAGCCGTTGCAAAAGTTGAGCTTGAAAAATTAAAAGCACAGCTTCAGGCTGCTAAGAATAGTTTAACTGCAATAGTTGGGCAAAATATAAACTCCGTTGAAGGAGATATTTACAATTTTAGAGATATTAAGGACATAAATTTATCCCAAGTTCCTCAAATTAAGTATTTACAAGACTTGATAAAAAGTATAGATGAGCAGATTAAAAGGCAAAAAGCCCTTGCAAAACCTAAAGTTTCTATAGGAGTAAGGATAGGAGAAGATGCAGTAGAGTTAGGAAAATACGAATTTGGAGTAGGATTCAATATAAATCTTCCTGTTTTTTACAGAAGACAGGGTGAAATTATACAGCTTATCAGCCAGAAAAATATAATCAAAACAAAGATTAATCAGCTTAAGCTAAATTATACAGCTACGTTAAACGGTCTTAAATCTCAAGAAAAAATATTAAAAAAACAATTTGTAAAGATAGATAAAAATATAATTCCAACAATATCTAAGGCATTATCAATTGCAGAAAAAAGTTTTAAGCTAAGAACCATATCTTTTTTTGAGTTTTCAAACGTTCGCCAACAATATTATGAAACTATTTATTACAAGATAGACCTTGCAAGGCAAATACAAAATATCTACGCAAGCTACATAAAAATAGGAGGTTTAAGATGAAAAGATTAACAGTATTTTTATTAGTACTTTTTATAAATTTTGTAGTATTGGCTGAAGAAAATGAAGAAAAAAAATTAGATAAAGTAAAAATATCTGAAGAAGTTATAAAACAGCTTGATATAAAAGTTGAAAAAATCCAAAAAAGAAGTTTAACAATAACAAAAAAATATCCGGCAGTTGTGAAAGATGATTTAACACTGTCTCAGGCTGTTTACTCACCTGTTGAAGGACTTATTAAAAGGCTTTTTGTTAAAGAAGGAGATAAAGTTAAAAAAGGTCAAAAAGTAGCCTTAATATACTCACCAAAAATTACAAAGCTTCTATCAAATATATACCTTGCAAAAGTAAACCTTGAGAATGCCAGAAAAGTTTATGAAAGGGAAAAACAGCTTTATGAAAATCAAGTAATCCCTTATACAAGATACTTTAATGCAATGGTTAATTATGAAAATGCAAAAGGAAAACTCGAAGCCCTTGAAAAAACTTTAAAGGCGTATGGAGAAATTGAGGATGGATTTATTGTATTAAGGTCCAATATGAACGGATATGTGGCAAAACAAAATGTGATTTTAGGAGATAGCGTTAATTTAAATAAACAGATTTTTAAAATTCATTCTCACGAGAGACTTTGGGTTGTTGCGTTTGTTCCTGTTCAGGATATTACTCTATTTAATAGGGGAAAGAACATAAAAATCATTTCACCTATAGGTAGTTCCTACGGAAAAGTTGATTTTATAAGTCACAGCGTTGATCCCGATACTAAAAGAAATCCTATAAGAATAATAGCAGATAACAGCAAGGATACTTTAAAACCAAATATGTTTGTAGATGTTCTTATATTCACAAAACTGCCTGAAAGTCTTTATATACCTGCCTCTGCCGTTGTTTATCAGGAAGATAAAGTTTTAGCATTTGTTAAAGAAAATAATTACTTCCATCCTGTAGAAATAAAAATAGGCAAAAGAGCAGGAGAATATTATCAGGTACTGGCTGGCTTAAAAGAAGGTGATAAAGTTGTTGTAAAAGGAACAGTTCACCTAAAAGCTAAATTCTTCGGAGAAGCAGAGGAATAGGAGGTTAGGAAATGATAAGCTGGATACTTCAATATAGATTGTTAGTTTTATTTGCATTAATAGGACTGATAGGTTATGGATACTACTCATTTAAAACAATTCCTGTTGATACTTTTCCAGACCCAACACCACTACAGGTAAACATATACACAGAAGCACCAGGATATTCTGCAGAAGAGGTAGAAGCCCTCATTACAAAAAGGATAGAAACTGTAATGTCTGGAATAAAAGATGTAGAAAAGGTTAGAAGTGAAAGTATCCCAGGATTATCGTATGTTTCTATATTTTTTAAAGACGGAACAGATATTTATTTTGATAGAAGACTTGTAATGGAAAAGCTTCCAGAAGCCCAAAGCCAACTCCCAGAAGGAATTACACCAATAATGGGACCAAATACTTCTGGTCTTGGTAATGTTTTATTGTATGCACTTGTTGATAATACAGGGAAATACTCTCTTACAGACCTGAAAGCTATTCAAGAATGGACAATAAGACCAATTTTAAAAGCTATAAACGGAGTTGAAGATATAGTCCAGTGGGGACCAGAAAAAGCCTTTTTAGTAAAGCCAGATATTGAAAAGCTGTTAAAATACAACCTTTCTTTAGATGATATATTTGAAGCAGTTGATAAAAATGGAGGTCTTGCAGGAGGAGGATACACAAAAACAGACGAAGGAGACCTTGTAATAAGAACAGTTGCAAGTATTACAAGCATAAAACAAATAGAAAATATTCCAGTAAAGTTTGATAATGGACAGGTAATAAGAGTAAAAGATGTCGCAAAAGTAGTAGAAGATGAAGTTCCTCAAAGAAGAGGTGCATTTACACTAAACGGACAGGAAGTTCAGGGGAACATAGTTTTAAAAAGAATAGGAGAAAACACACAGGCATTAGTTGAAAAACTAAAGGCAGAAATTGATAGGATAAATAAAGAAGTTTTACCAAGTGGTGTTGAGATAAAACTACTTTACGACCAGTCTTACCTTACAGAAAAAGCTCTTGCTACAATCCAGAAAGCCCTACTTGAAGGAATTATTTTAGTTTCAATAGCAATGATTTTATACCTTGGAAATATTAGAGCTGCAATTTTGGTAATACTTTCTATCCCATTTACCCTTTTAATTTCATTTATTTTAATGAAACATTATGGACTAACTGCAAACCTTATGTCGTTAGGAGGTCTTGCAATAGGTCTTGGACTATTTGCAGATGCAACAGTTGTTGTTATTGAAAATATTTTTAGGCACTTATCCCATAACAAAGATGAAGTAAAAGATAAATTAACAAAACTTGAAATAATTAAACTATCTGTTCAGGAAATTACAAAGCCAGTTGTGTTTGCAATTTTAATTATTATGGTAGTTTTTCTTCCAATATTTAGCTTTGAATCTGTTGAAGGAAAATACTTTAAACCACTTGCAATAACAATTATATTTGCCCTTGCATCTTCTTTATTTGTAGCGATTATCACAATGCCTGTTTTAGCTTACTTTGGATTGAAACCAGGAAGCGAAAAGACAATCTTTATGGAAATTATAGAAAAAGCTTACTTAAAACTTTTAAATGGAGCTATGAAAATAGGGGCAGTTTTATTTATTTTAACTATAATCCTCTTTGGAGGAAGCTTATATCTGTTTACAAAAATTGGAACAGAATTTACACCGGAACTTGATGAAGGAGCAGTTTTAATAGAAACATACCTTGATCCTAATATTTCATTAGATGAAAGTAAAAAGGTAGCAAAGTATATAGAAAACAAAGCAAAAGAGTTTAATGTTGTAAAAAATGTATTTACAACAATAGGTAGAGCAGAAAAAGGGGAAGTTCAAGATGTTAACTATATGGAAACATGGATACTATTAAAACCTTACAAAGAGTGGAAACAGTTTTCATCAAGGAAAGAGTTTGAAGAAGCTTTAAGAAAAAAACTTGAAGATTTACCAGTTGCAGGTTTAATATTTACCCAGCCTATTGCAATGAGAATTGAAGAGCTACTATCTGGAGTTAAAGCTACTATAGCAGTGAAAATATTTGGAGATGATTTAAGCAAGATTAATGAAATAGCCTACAAGGTAGAAGAAGTTGCAAAACATACAAAAGGCTCTAAAGATGTAGAAACAGAAGCCCAAACAGGAAAATTCCAGCTTCAAATAATTCCAAAGTATGATGTACTGTACAAATATGGTTTTACAGTAGATACCCTCCTATCTTTAGTTGGAAAGTATATGGCAGGAGTAGAAGTAAACGAATTTAGAAAAGGGCTTATTAGTTTTCCGATTTTTGTAAAACTCCCAGATAAATATCTATATGATGTAGAAGTAATAAAAAATATCCCTGTTTATAAAACAGACGAAGGAACTCTATTAAGGCTTAAAGATGTTGCAAAAGTTAAAGTAGTTCCGGGATTTTTCAAGATTAGACACGAAAATGGTTTAAGGTATGCATTAGTTCAGCTAAACATTGAAGGTAGAGACCTTGGAGGATTTATAAAAGAGCTTCGAGAAAACATAAAAAAAGAAATAAAAATGCCAGAAGGATATTTTGTAGAATTTGCAGGTCAGTTTGAAAATCAGGAAAGGGCAATGAAAAAACTTTCAATAGTTGTTCCAATAGCAATTTTACTAATATTTTTACTACTGTTTATTAACTACAACTCTGTAAAAGATTCTTTAATAATCATGCTTAATGTCCCATTTGCCACAATTGGAGGAATTATAGCTCTTTATTTATCTGGATTTAACCTATCAGTTCCAGCTGCTATTGGATTTATTGCAGTATTTGGTATTGCAACCTTAAATGGAGTAGTTTTAGTTTCATACATTAGGCAAATGCTTGAAGAAGGTTTCGATATAGATGAGTCTATTTCCAAAGCAACAAGACTTAGACTTAGACCTATATTAATCACTGCTACTGCTGCATCACTTGGTCTTGTTCCAATACTGTTTACAAACGATATAGGCTCTGAAATTCAAAAACCAATAGCGGTTGTTGTTATAGGAGGTATATTTACATCTACATTTTTAACATTAATACTACTTCCGATTGTTTATAAGTTTGCTTATAGGTTCGGTAAATTTTAAGTGTAGGCCCCCTTTTCGGGGCTTTATCATAGTAAATTACTTTTTATATGTTATAAATATTTAACTATGGATATTTTGAAATTATTTTCTCAGTTTATTGATAAGTTTGTATATTACTCACTTGATATTTTGCCTTATTTTTTTATTGCTACCATTGTCGGTGCGTTTATTCAGTCATACATTAGTTTTAATTTTATCAGGAGATTTATAAATAAAAAATATTCACCTATAATTACGGCTATTTTTGGAAGTTCTGCTCCTGTTTGTTCTTGTTCGATGATACCTATAGCTCAGACTATAAACTCTCTTTCAAAGAGTTATGCTCCTGCAGTAGCATTTTTAATTTCTGCACCAATTTTATCTCCTGTTGTATTCTTTTTAATGCTTGGTATGTTTGGATGGGAGCTAACTATTTTTAGATTTGTTTTTGGCTTTTTAATTGCTTTAATAATTGCATATATAGTAGATTTGTTTTTTAAAAAACCTCCTTCACTTCCTATGTTTTCTTCAGGAGGACAAAATTTAAGTAAATGGAAGGCTTTTAAACTCGCATTTAAAGATATTTTTATAGGAACAGGAAAATATGTTCTACTTGGTCTTTTAATTGCTTCAGCAGTAGCCGTGCTAATTCCTTCTTCTCTTGTTACTAAATTTGCAAACTTTCCTTTCTCATATTTATTTATCACTATTTTTTCAATTCCAATTTATGTATGTTCTGGAGAAGAAATTCCCATTGCAAAATCTTTTGTTGATTTAGGTTTTTTACAGGGACAGGCTTTAACATTTATGCTTGCATCTGCAGGGATATGTATCCCCACAATATCTGCCACCTTTAAATTATTTCCTAAAAAACTTGCTGTACTCTATGTTTTAGTGTGGTTTTTTGGTTCAATAATCGGCGGAATTTTATTTGATATTCTCTTTTAAATCTTATTTATTTTTCATAAGATCTAATGTAAAAAGTATAAATGCTCCTGATAATATTCCAAATAAATCAGCTACCAGATCAGGAATTTCTCCACTTCTATAAGGCAAAAAGTACTGTACTGCTTCGATAAAAATTCCAAATAATAAAGAAAAGAAAATTGTATCTAGATATCCCTTTTTATAAGAAAATCTAAATAAAATTGGATAAATAAAAAATGCAATAAAATGATTTAATTTGTCAGAAGTTGGTGTTTCAGGCACAGGGTAAAATGATAAAAATGCAACTACTAAAGTATAAATCCAGAATATAATTTTAAGCATTTTCCATCAGTTTCCTGAGGTTGTTATCTTTAATAATAGAAATCTCAAACCGTTCAGTTTTATTTCTTTGAGCCAGTATTATAGTTTTAATTTTTTCTTTTGCTTCTTCTAAAATATCATTAATTACAATGTAATCATATTCTTTCCATGCAGGAAATTCTTTTTTAGCTGTTTCAAGTCTTTTTTGTATTTCTTCAGGAGAATCCCCTCTTTTTTTCATTCTGTTTACAAGCTCCTCAATTGAAGGTGGAATTAAAAATATAGTTGTTAAAGGTCTTATTTTTCCTTTTACCTGCCTCATTCCCTGTACATCTATTACTAAAATAACATCTTTTCCTTTATTTAAAAGTTTTTCAACTTCCTCTCTTGGCGTTCCGTAATAATTTCCGTGTACAATTGCATATTCTAAAAATTTTCCTTGTTTTATGCCTTCCTCAAATTCTTCCTTAGAAAGGAAAATATAGTCTTTTCCGTTTACTTCGCCTTCTCTTGGCTTTCTTGTCGTACAGGTAATAACCCTTGTAAGATTTGGAATCTCTTTTAAAAGAAGATTGGTGATGGTTGTTTTACCACCACCGGCCGGAGCTGATAATATAAAAAGTTCTCCCTTCATTATCTACCAATACCGGCAATTAAAAGAGAGCTCATTTGTGTAGATATTCCCCAGAACACTGTTGGATATATTCCAAGTATTAAAACAATAACCGCCATTAAAATTAAAATTGATTTTTCAACGCCGTTTATATTAAACGATATATTTTTAACAGGTTCGTACATATACATTACAGAAACAACTCTTAAGTAATAACCTGCAGATATAATACTCATAACAACTAAAACAACAGCAAGCCACCATATATCAGAACCAATTAAAGCTAAAAAGACTCCAAGTTTTCCGAAAAATCCAACTGTTGGAGGAATTCCAAGAAGAGAGAACATAAAAACAAGCATCACAATTGCAATTAATGGACTTCTTTTAGCAAGCCCTTTAAAGTCATCAAATGTATTGTTCCAGCCTTCTGTTTTTTCTAAAAATGTTAAAACTGCAAATGCTCCAATAGACATAAAAATGTAAACAAGTGTATAGAATATAAACGCAGCAAAACCCATACCTGTTGGTGCAGCAAGGGCTGCAGTTATGTACCCTGTGTGTGCAATTGATGAGTAAGCAAGCATTCTTTTGATGCTTTTTTGTCTTAATGCTATGAAGTTTCCTACTGTCATAGACAGAGCTGCAAGTATAGACCATACAAGCGCCCAGTCTTTTGAAATAAATGGAAATGCTTCAACCATTACCCTTAAAATAAGTGCAAATGTTGCAATCTTTACAGCCACAGCCATAAATGTTGTTATTGGAGTTGGTGCACCTTCATAAGCATCTGGCGCCCAGTGATGGAAAGGCACAGCTGCGGCTTTTAGAGCAAGACCCAATACAAGTAACACCATACCTGCAATTAAACCTATATTTGCATCATTCAAAGCAGCTCTGGATATTTCCATAAAATCAAAAGTTCCGGAAGCTCCGTAAAGAAGAGCGATTGCATAACTTATAACTGCAGTTCCCGCACCACCAATTATTAAATATTTAAAAGCACCTTCTTTTGATTTATAGTCAAAATCTTTAAGTTTTTTATTTTTTGTTTTAAACATACCAACAAGGATGTATGTGGTAATAGAAGAAAGTTCAAGACCAACATAAAATGTAAACAAATTAGGAGAAGAAACCATTATCATCATACCAAGAAGGGCAAAAAGGGTAAGATAGTAAAACTCTCCAAAATAAATGTCCTTGCTTTCAAAGTATCTTCTATATGTGGCAACAATTATTATTGTTGAAATAAGAAGGAAAAGTTTAAATAAAAGTGAAAAACCATCTACAACGTAAAGACCGTAGAGAGTAAGGTCTCCCTGTTTTATAGTAAATATGCTTAATAGAGAAAGCAAAAGACCTATAACTGTTGTAGCACTAATTAATATTCTATTTTTGGAAAATAGTTCTTCAAAAAATACTATAAATGCTGTAATTAAAACTATTATCTCAGGTATTAAAACCCCAAAATTTGGAACCCCAACTGCAGAAACTAGCTGCTCTATAATCGACATCCCTTATCCTCCTATAAACTTTGAAAGAATGGAAAGTGAAGTTGTATTTATAAGATCAACCCACCATTTAGGGTAAACTCCTATTACAAACATTAAAATTATAAGTGGAAGGAAAGATAAAAACTCCGAAGCAGTCATATCTCTAGTATTTCTCCACTTGTGAATAATTTTACTGTCTACAAGTTCTTCCATAAACATTGTTTTATGATAAAGTCTGAGTGTATATCCAGCACCAACAACAAGAGCTATACCGGCAAGAACTGCAAACCATACATTAGTTTTAAATGTGCCAAGAAGTGCTAAAAACTCACCTACAAAACCTGAAAGCCCAGGAAGACCAACTGATGCCATCGCAGATATCATGAAGAATGTTGCAAAAACCGGCACATACTTTGCCATACCACCTAAATCTTTAAGCATATAAGAATGTGACCTTTCATATATCCATCCTGCAGCAAGGAAAAGCGCAGCTGATGTTAAACCGTGAGAAATCATAGTTATTATTGCACCGTTCATACCTTCAACATTAAGGGCAAATGTTCCAAGGGTTACAAAGCCCATATGAGAAACAGATGAATAAGCAATGATTCTTTTAATATGCTGCTGAGCAAGCGCCATTGCAGCCGTGTATATAATAGCTATTACACCAAGTGTAAACATTACAGGAATAAAATATTTTGAAGCTTCTGGAAACCAAGGAAGAGAAAATCTCACAAATCCATAAGTTCCCATTTTTAGGAGTACTGCAGCAAGTATTACAGAACCTGCTGTAGGAGCCTGAACGTGAGCAGCTGGAAGCCACGTATGGAACGGCCACATTGGAACCTTAATTGCAAAACCAAGGGCTAAAAGTAAGAAAAATATTATTTCAAGATTAAATGGAAGTCCTAAGTTTGCCAGATCAAAATAACTTGTTGAAAGTTTTCCTGTATGGAAGTATTGATAAACATACATTCCAACAACACCAAGAAGGAGGAAAAGAGAACCAAAAAATGTATATATAAAGAACTTAGTTGCTGCATAAATTCTTTCAGCGTATCCCCATACCCCAATAATTAAGAACATTGGGATAAGCATAGCTTCCCAGAATATATAAAACCAAACCATATCCCATGCTACGAAAACTCCAATACATGCAGCTTCAAGAACTAAAAATGCTATAAAGTACTCTTTAACTCTTTTCTTTATATTTACACTCCAAATGAAAGAAATAAGAAAAGAAAGAGCTGTAAGCCAGAACATTGTTAAACTAAGGGCATCTACCCCAACTTCATAGGAGACACCAAACTGAGGTATCCAGTTGTATTTTTCATAGAACTGAATTGCATAATGTGAATAATCATAAGCAAAAAGCATCCAGGTAGATATTACAAATACAATTGCAGATATTACTATGCTAATAGGTTTAGCAAACCTTTCACTTAGGAAAAATAATATTCCGGCGGCAATTAACGGAAGTACTATTGAAACTGTAAGCCAAGGAAAACTTGCCGGTTCAAATTGAAATTCCATTCTTTTCCTCCATCCTTACTTTACTATTAAAAATATTGATAAGAAAACAAGTATACCTATAGACATCTGCAGTACATATGCTGCAATTCTGCCAGACTGCGTAAGCCTTAACGCCCCACCTGCAGCAAGTGATACTTTGGCAGAACCATCTACTATTCCATCAATAATAAATCTATCACCAAGTTTCCATAGGAATACTGAGAATTTATAGTATCCATAAACGAATATCGCATAATAAATATTATCAAAATACCATCTATTGTAGAAAAGTTTATATAAAGGCTTAAACGTTTCACCAAGCCATTCATAGCTGATAACTTTCTTCTGATAAACAATATAAGCAAAGAAAATACCACCAAGTGCTGTCAGCAGCGCAAGAATTCCAAGTGGAGATGTTAGCGACTCAATAAGGAAATGCACTGCATCTTCCGGAACGTGTACATGGTGTGCTCTTGATAAACCTTCTTCCATTAATATTTTAGTTTTTTCAGGTACGAAATCTTCAGACATTACCCTTGGATCTAAAGAAGGTCTTAAGAAGTTTAAGAAAAACTCCCTGAAAAATCCTAAAACTACTGCGCCAGTAGCAAGAACTATTAGAGGCACCGTCATATTAGGAGGAGATTCGTGGACGTGAGATTTTACATGAGGATCAAGCCTATCTCCATTTTCAAATGCAAGGAAGTAAAGTCTAAAGATATAAAATGCAGTTAATCCTGCACCGGCCCAGAGAAGTGCCCATACAACCCAGTTTATATGAAATGCTGCTTCAATAATTGGGTCCTTTGAGAAAAATCCAGCAAAAGGAGGAATTCCTGCAAGAGCAAGGGCACCAACTAAAAATGTAGCTGCAGTAATTGGCATGTATTTTCTAAGCTGCCCCATTTTCCATACATCAAGGATATGGTGAATTCCAATTAATACAGAACCTGCAGCAAGGAATAAAAGAGCTTTGAAAGTGGCGTGAGATGCAAGATGGAACATTCCATCTCCAAAAAGCCCAAGTCCTTCTGCAGCAAACATATATCCAAGCTGAGACATTGTAGAGTAAGCAATAATTCTCTTTATATCATTTTGAACAAGCCCCATTGTAGCAGCAACAAATGCTGAAGCAGTACCTATGTATAAAACAACATCTAAAGCTACAGAAGAAGATGCAAATAAAGGCATTAATCTAGCTACCATATAAACACCAGCAGCAACCATTGTAGCTGCGTGAATTAAAGCAGAAACTGGAGTTGGACCTTCCATAGCATTTGGAAGCCATATATGAAGTGGTATTTGAGCAGATTTACCAACTGCCCCACCAAATAAAAGAAGTGCAATTAATGTAATTACAAAACCTTCAGCTTCAGGAATTTTTGCAAATATATCAAGATAATCAAGCGTTCCAAAAGTAACAAAAGCAAGAAGTATTCCAATTAAAAATGACCAGTCACCAACCCTATTAACAATAAAAGATTCAAATGCAGCATTTGCAGCTGATTTCTTAAAGTGAAAGTAACCAATCAAAAGATATGACATTAAACCAACACCTTCCCAACCAAAAAACAGCTGAACAAGGTTATCAGATAAAGTAAGCATTAACATCATGAAAACAAACATAGATAAATATGTGAAAAATCTTGGATAAGACTCGTCACCTCTCATATATCCTGTTGCAAATATAAAGATAAAAGTTGAGATAACAGTTACAACACAGGACATTAATGCAGATAACGGATCCCATAAAATACTTACAGATATTTCATAATTTCCAAGAGGCATCCATGTAAATAGTTTTAGGTCGTAATGACCTCCTGTTTGCATAACATGTATAAAACCAGATACAGAGGCTACTGCTGCAATGGCTACCCCTATAACAGCAACTATCCCAGATAAAGGCTCCCTTAGTAATTTATAACCAAGCAGTCCTGTTATGATAGCAGCAATTAAAGGTGCAAAAGGCACTATCCATAAATAGCTTAAATTTTCCATTTATACCCCTCTTTTTACAATTTTAATTCTGTTAAAGTATCAACAGAAACATCTTTTCTAAGTCTGTAGATGGCCATAATAAGACCAAGACCTACTGCAGCTTCAGCTGCTGCTATTGTAAGAATAAAAAATACAAAAACCTGACCTGCAACATCGTGCAGTTTCATGTCAAATGCAACAAATGCTATGTTTACTGCATTCAACATAAGTTCTGTTGATATAAGCATTGCAATAATATTTCTTCTTATAATTATACCTATCAGACCAAGAACCATTAAAAGTCCACTTAATGCTATATAGTATTCGTAAGGAATCATCCCTGAGCCTCCTGTTTTTCTTCTTTTCTACCTATGATAATTGCACCTATCATTGCAACAAGAAGTATTAAAGATGCAACTTCAAATGGGAAAAGGTATTTTGTAAACAGCATTGTACCGACAGCTTTTGCATTTCCTATTTTTTCAATAACTTCAGGAGAAAAAATTCCTGTATTTGACTGCCATACCCCATAAATTGAAACATAAGCAAGCTCTAAAAAGATTAAAAATCCAACAGGAATAGATAAAAGCATATATTTAGGATCAACAGCTTTTCCTTTAAATTCTGGAACTGTTGATATGACAAGAACATAAAATACAACTATAGCAACTGCATATATTAAAAGTTGAAGGGCACCTACAAGTTCTGCTCCCATAGTAAAAAACAATCCTGAAACCATTATTAATGTTGAGATTAAAGATAAAACTGTATAAACAAGGTTTCTAAAAAATATTGTTCCTATTGCAGATAAAACTGCTAAAGTTGAAAACGTCCAAAAAGCTATCTGAGTTAACTCCATTTAATTTGCCCCCACAATTTTTCTCTAGCTTCATCATCTATCCAAATTCTATCAGGCTCATTATACCTTCTTTTGTCAAAATCAAAGCCTCTTTCAGACATATCATCTAAATGAATAGTGCAATCTTTTCTTGTATAAGCAGCTGATTCATAGCTGTCAGTCATAATTATGCAGTCCACAGGACATGCATCTACACAAAGACCACAGTATAAACAGTTTAAAAGATTCATATCAAATCTTTTTACTCTTTTTTTTCCATTTGGAAGCTGCTCAGCTTCTATATTAAAAAGTGTAGGCACAGGACATGCCTGCTGGCACATATAGCATGCCACACATCTGCTTTCACCTTCTTTTATTTCCATAAATTGAAGTAAAACGTTAAAAGAAGGTGGTTCCTTACCGTCCCTAACTCTATGTGCGTGAGTACCTCTAAATCTTTTTGGAGGTGTTAATTTTTCATAAGGATACGCGGTAGTAATAGTTTTTCTAAAGAAATTTTTTATTGTAACTTTCATTCCTTTTATAAAATCAAGAAAGAAAATTCTTTCCGTATTTGAAAGCTTAGGTCTTTCTAAATATTTTATTTTAACCATTTTATCCAAAAATCATTATCCATATTGCTACAACAAGTATGTTTAAAAGGGAAAGCGGAAGCATTACTTTCCAAGCAAGTTCTGTAATCTGGTCAACTCTGTATCTTGGAAGCGTCCAGTGAACCCATAAGAAGAACATAAACATCATTGCAAGCTTTAAGAAAAACCATACAAATGGTGAAATTGGTCCAAAAATGTGTGGACCGTTCCATCCCCCAAAGAATAAAATTACTGCTATTGCACTTAAAACAAAAGTAGCTATATACCACTCTGCAAGTGGAAATAATCCAAACTTCATAGCTGAGTACTCTGTATTGTATCCAGAAACAAGCTCTGCTTCTGCTTCCTGAACATCAAAAGGAGTTCTTCCTGTTTCTGCAAGTATTGCAAATAATATAACTACAAATCCAAGTATATTAGGAATAATAAACCAAAGTCCCTGCTGTGCTTCAACAATTCCTTTTAATGAAAATGTCCCAGCCTGCATAATAGGACCTACCATTGCAAAGCCAAGGGCAACTTCATAACCAATTAAAACTGCAGCTTTTCTAAGACCACCAATCATTGGATATTTAGAGTTTGAAGCCCATCCTGCAAATATTACTCCGTAAATAGAAATACTACCAAATGCAAGGGCAAGTATTAATCCAACATTAAGGTCTGTTATGTAAGGCTTTATTTCAAATCCAAATAAATTTACAGGCTGACCAAAAGGAACAACTGCAAGTATCATTATAGCCGGAACAAAGGCAAGTAAAGATGCAAGATAGAATAAAACTTTATCTACACCTGAAGGAACAATATCTTCTTTTGTTAGAACTTTTAAAGCGTCAGCTATAGGCTGAAGTAATCCATGCCACCCAACATGTAAAGGTCCTGGTCTTTGCTGTACGTGTCCAGCAAACTTTCTTTCGATCCACGTTAGATATGCTGCAAGTAAAAACATTCCTATTATAAAAATTACAGATTTTATCCCTATAGCTATACTTGTAAGAATAAGCTCTTCCATGTTAGCCCCTACTCCATTTTTAGTTAAAAAATCTTAACATAAGAGAAAAAAAAATTAAACACTGTTTGATTTTTAATATTATCTTATCACAGCTACAAGAATGCAAACTCCAGATAAAATCGCAGATATTGTATATCCAACAGGGAAGTCAAAATTTACAGCTAAAATGATAGCTAAAAAGGAAACTATAACTCCATATGAAACTCCTATGATAAAAGCTTTATCTTTATTAAATAGTATTCCAACAAATGCCGGTATTACCAAGAATGAAAAAACCACCAAAACACCTACAAGAGAAACAGAGTGAACTATGGTTAGAGCAAAAATCGGGAAATAGATAAACTCGTAGTATCTTGAATTTTTTGAAAAATAAAGAATAGCAAAAAATACAGAGTATAAAATCCCAGTTATAAAAATATCCTTAAAATCCACATACAAAACATCAGAAGCAGTCAGCTCTTTTATATGCTCCATTCCTGAAGGGTCTTTTGACATTATCAAAAATAATGTGGAAAATCCAAAGGCATAAAAAACTCCAATAAATGCCTCAGTATATCTGTCCTTTTTAGTTATAAAAGCAATAATTAAAGCTGTTAGAACAGCAAACAAAACAGAAAATATATACTTAAATTCTCCGTGGAAGAAAATAAGGGAGAAGGCAGTTCCTACTGCTGCCATCTGCCCTACTGCAAGGTCTGTAAAGATAATCTGTCTTTTTATTATTTCTATTCCAAGATATGTGTGCATTAAAACGATTATAAAAATGATTAAAAATACAGGTATAAGAATATCTATCATTCTGTAAGTCTCCTTACTATTTCATCAAATAATGAGTAAATATCCTTTACCTGTGGCAGAGAGTTTACATCGTGGGGAAGTAAAAATGCTTTTATGCCTGTTTTCTTAGATAAAAACTCAACAGGGTCTTTAGGATTGTAAACTGCATAGGCGATAAATGATATTTTATGACTTTTTGCCAGCTTCAGGAGCTCTAAAAGGTGAGAAGTTGTTGGGGGAATTCCGGGGAAAGGCTCTAATATTCCAGCAACGTTTATCTTGTATCTTAGAAAGAAATAATCAAACATTCTATGGTATTCAAAGGCACTGCTTCCTTGGAGTTTTTTCATCTTCTCATTCCATTTGGCTAAATGTTTATTCCAGCTTTTTTCAAAATTTTTTAGATTTTCTTGGTAGAATGAGCAGTTTTTAGGATTCAAAATACATAGTTTTTCTTTTATAGCCTCTGCCATTTTAGGAATTTTCACAGGGTCTAAACAAAAATGTGGATTTCCCTGTGGGTGAACATCTCCAAAAGCCCGTGAAACTGTAGTTGGTTTTTGAATAAGCTCAAATAATGTTGATAAATCTAAAAATCCAGCTTTCCCTGGAAGAATTTTTCTGTTATTTGCTCTTTTAAGAAGTGGCGGAAGCCAGCCAATCTCAAGCTGTGCTCCGTTTATGATTAAAAGGTCTGCATTCCTAAGCTTAACCGCAAGGGAAGGTCTTTCAGGGACAAAGTGGGGATCCCATTTTCCATCAGATAAAGAAGAGATATTTACTTTATCTTTAGCTATTTCTTTGACTATACTTTTTATATATGGATATGTTGTCACAACATTTATTTTTGCTTTTGCAGTTAAAATTATTCCAAGTATTAAAAACAAAATTGATAAAACTCTCATCGTTTACCTCCTGATTTTTTAAAATGCGTGTGCTCCGTGTGCTCCAATTACAAGATTAAACTCAACAATAAACTCATTTATCTTTTTTCTTTCGTCTTCTAAAAACTTACTTCTATCATAGTTATATTGAAATCTAATCCTTGAAAACTCTGAAGGTGTAAACTCAATCATAAATGAGTATCTGTCTAAATCATCAGGTTTATTTTGTCCATTTATCTCGTTTTTATTTAATAGGTCATATCTAAAACCTGTTCTCCATCTCTGGCTAAATCTATAAACAGTCTGAATATAAAATCCTCCCTGTTTTTTATTTAGATTTGAAAAATTACTGTTTTTATAAACTTTTCCGTCCAAATCCCTGTAAAAATACTCTCCCTGAACAGAAATATACCTGTAAGCATCTAAAAAGTATTTTACTGTTAAATCAATTCCATAGATATTAGAGTCTCCCCCAAAGGCATGGGGCTCTTCTTCATCATCAAGATGGTTAAATCTTGCTTTTCCTGTTAGATAAGATAATCCACCTAAAAGGGTTAAGTTTCCAATATCATAAGAGGATTTTACAATAGCAGTATAAAGGTTTGGCTTTGAGGCTTTGTCAAAAATAGTGTTTCCATTTTCCTCAACAACTTCGTATCCAAAACTAAGTTCGTTTTCTCCTTGAAGAACTTCTATCCCAAGAAGCAAATAAAAAGAAGTAGGAGCAATCCATGTTAGCTGAACACCTTTTTCATTCAGTCCTTCATCACCAAATAGAACCTTATACACAAGAGGAATATCAACAAAATCCCAGTAGTGCTGGTGTTGTTGGTTTATTCTTCCAATAGAACTTAAAAATTTCCCTCCTTTTAGTTGAAGGTTGTAAGGAAGTGAACGGGTAGTAAAGTAAAGCTCTTCAATGGCAAAATCATGCTCTGTTAAATGAAATATACCAACTAAATCGAAATAAGGGTCAACTGTAGAAGTTATGGCAAGTTCTCCATAGTTAAAATTAAATCCCCTTTCTGCGTTTATTGGAGCATGCTCATGCCCACTGTGAGAATGAAATATTTCGTGAACAAAACCGGAAATGCCTAAAGATTTATAGGTTGAGTCCTTTATATTCCTGTTAACGTAGGAAAAATCACCTATTAAAGATATATTTGGAACAAATTGGTTCTGGGCAAAGGGGTTTGTAAATGATGAGGTTGAATAGTTTTGCCCGTATGAGATACCAAATATAAACAAAACAATATAAATCACAAACTTTTGCATACGGTTCCTCCTATTTAAAAAGTCAATAGTTTTAAATCTTCTTGAGTTTTTGTTTACAGGATAATGACAGGAGGAGCCCGCTGATTTGCTTTGAAAGCGATTGTTTTTGAAGGGTTTTTATAATTTATAGGAACTTCAAAAGGTTTTTCTTCTGGAATGACTAATTTTACAGGATTAAAATCTGGTTCTTCTGCAGTTTCATTAATCTGAAAAACACATACAGGACAGTCATAATGGGGCTTAAGATCCGAGTGATGATGTGTCGCTGATAAAATTGTGGAAAATATAAATAAGCCTATTAAAATAAGCTTTTTTAACATTTTATTATTCATTTATCTATCAGTTTCACCAACAACCGGGTCTAAGCTTCCCAGTAGTACAACAGCATCTGCTATTGTTCTACCCTTTATAAGCTCAGGGAATATTTGAAGGTTATAAAAAGCTCCTGACCTTATTCTTGTTCTATAAGGTCTGCCTTCCCCTTTGCTTATTATATAAAATCCAAGCTCTCCTCTTGGGTTTTCTCCAGATAGATAAATTTCCCCTTCCGGTGCTTGCTCTCCATATATTCTAAGGTTAAAATCCTTTACCATTGATTCTATTGAAATAAAAGTTTCATCTAATGTTGGAAGAACATAAGGATTATCTGTTGCTATATGCTTATCATCTTTTAATTTTTCTAATTTTTCTACACACTGCTTTACAATATTTAAGCTCTGTCTCATTTCTTCCATTCTAACTAAATATCTATCGTAAGAATCTCCAACTGTACCAAGGGGTATCTCAAAATCAACTTCATCATACTTATCTGTAGGCTGTATCATTCTAATATCATAGGCAACTCCTGAAGCTCTTGCTACAGCACCTGTAAGCCCGTAATTATAAACATCTTCTTCTTCAATAATTCCAACGCCCACATTTCTCTTAAGCCATACTCTATTTTTTGTAAGTATTGTTTCATACTCTTCTAGTTTTGTTGGGAAATCTTTTATAAAGTGATTAATTACATCCAGCGCACCTTCCGGAAGATCAAGCCTTACTCCGCCTATTCTAATATAAGAAGAATTCAGCCTTATACCTGCTATACCTTCTATAATATCCATTATTTTTTCTCTTTCTCTGAATGTATAAAGGAAAATAGTTAATGCCCCAAGGTCAAGAGCATAAGTTCCAAGCCAGAGGAGATGAGAATTTATCCTTTGGAGTTCACACAGCATAGTTCTTATCCATTTTGCTTTTTCTGTAGGTTCAACATTTAAAAGCTTTTCTACTGCATTCACATAAGCAACATTACTGCAGATGGCAGATATATAATCCATTCTGTCTGTATATGGTATAAACTGCGTATATGTCACATTTTCAGCTATTTTTTCTACTCCCCTGTGGAGCTGACCGAGTATAATATCGCAGTTTTGAACCTTTTCTCCTTCTAAATCAAATAAAAACCATATAGTTCCGTGGGTTCCTGGATGCAAAGGTCCCCAGTTTAAAACTATCTGGGCTTTTTTTTGAATTCTCTTTTTTTCTGTTTCTTCTAAATCTTCCATAGTAGGAATAGCTGTGTGATATTCTTCGTAATCATGACTTGGCATACTTCCAGGTTTTTCATTTAAAGATGGTAGATATGTATCTTTTATTCCTTCAATTGGAAAATCTTTTCTAAGAGGATAATACTGGTAACTTTCCCACATGAACATTCTTACAAGATTTTCATGGCCTTCAAATTGAATACCAAACATATCATAGGCTTCCCTTTCAGCCCACTTTGCACCTTTCCACAAACCTGTTAAGGAAGGAAGTCTTTCATTTTCTGCCCATGTTTTTATGCAAATTCTTTTTTTTAAGATCAGAGAGTATAAGAAATATACGCCTTGAAAACGTGGTTTATGCAGTGGATAGTCTGCCACTGTAAAGTCTATAAACATTTTAAACTGTAAATTAGGATTTTCTTTTATTTCTTTTAAAAAGGGCAAAAGTTCATTTTGGTTAATTTCAAAATAGGGAAGTTTTTCATTGTCCACAAACTTTAAAGATTCAAAATTATCCCCTATAAAAGCAATATCATCCTGTTTAGTCCAGAGCAATTATCAAACTCCGTTAAGTAAAGCTTAAAGCTTTACTTATTAATGGGGAAAGAAGGCTCTGCTTTTTTTATCGGAATTTCTTTGAACTCTTTTCCTTCTCTTTTAGCTTTTATTTTCTTCTGAAGTTCTAAAATTCCCCAAAGTAATGCCTGCGGAGTTGGAGGACAGCCAGGAACGTACACGTCGACAGGAATAATTCTATCCACCCCTTGAAGTGTTGAATAAGTAGGAAACGGACCACCTGCAGATGCACATCCACCCATTGATATTACCCATTTAGGGTCAGGCATCTGGTCATATATGAGCTTAAGCATAGGAGCAACTTTATTTACAACAGTTCCTGCAACTATTAAAACATCTGACTGTCTTGGCGAACCTCTAAATATTATCCCAAGCCTGTCAGTATCAAATCTTGATGCTGCCGTGTGCATCATCTCGATAGCACAGCAAGCAAGCCCTATAGAAACAGGCCATAAAGAATTTCTTCTTCCCCAGCTTAAAACTTCTTCTGCTGTTGTTAATATTATTCCATTGTTGTTCATTATTGCCATGATAACGCTCCTTTTTTCCAGGCATAAATAAATCCAAATATAAGTATTGTTAAGAATAAGAACATCTCAACAAAAATAAGTCCTGCATTTATGCTAACAAAAGTTTTGTAAACTACAGCCCAAGGAAATACAAAGGCTGCTTCAAGGTCAAACAGCACCAGAAGAAGACCAAGTAAATAGTATTTTTGGTCTAATGTTGTTTGGGCAGTTTTATCGTAAAGAGGAACTCCACATTCGTACGGATAGTCTTGAAGAGGGTCAGGTACTTTAGGAGCTATTAATCTATTAATAACTAATAAAGCTACACCAACTATAGTTGCTGCTATAAAAAATATTACCAGTGAAAAATATCCGTCCATCTTCCTCTCCTAAATCAAACACCGTTTTATTATGGATAATAAAAATACCTTATAATTTTTCACATTTCAAGGCTTATTTTTCTTTAATTACTTCATAAAGTTCAACTGTAGGTCTTCCAGCAAACCATTCTTTAGGTGGAGGATTTTTATGGGCTTCCTCAAAAGCTTTACTTTCAGTATATTTTCTAAAGCTTTCCATATCTTTCCAGTACGTTTCTATTATGAAAACATTATTTTTATTTCCTGGAGGAAACTCTTTTGGCTCTAAAATATTCATTTTTATAAAACCTTCTTGCCCGGTTAAACCTTTTTCTCCAAATTCTTTTTTTGCTCTTTCTGCAAAATCCTTTGCATGTTCTGGATTTATTGGAAATTTAGTCATTACTACAATCATTCTTCATCTCCTCCTTTTTTAACTTCTTTGTAAAGATAAGCAAATAATGTTCCTATAAATATCGCAACCATACTGTAAATAAAAATAGCTTCAATTGTATAAGGCGTCATTTTATTCCTCCACAGTTTTAATCCCGCTCAATCTTAAAAGTGCATTTATATCAGGTTCTCTCCCAGCAAAACTTTTAAATATTTCAGCAGCCGGCTTACTTCCACCTTTGGTTAAAACCTCTTCATAAAAACTATCTGCTATTTCATCATTATATATGCCGTTGTCTATAAACATAAAATATGCGTCAGCAGATAGAACTTCAGCCCATTTGTAGCTGTAATATCCAGCAGCATATCCACCTGCAAAAATATGTGAAAAAGACCACTGGAACTTATTGTAAGAAGGCGGTTTAATTACTGCTACTTCCTGCCTTACTTTATCAAGTATTTCCTGAACCTGCTCAGCATTATACTTATCTAAATGTATCAACATATCAAAAAGTGCAAACTCAAGCTGTCTAACCATTGCAAGAGCAGATAAAAATGTTTTTGTATTTTTAAGCCTATTTATCATATCATCAGGCATCGGCTGTCCTGTTTTATAGTGCTTAGCGAACGTTTTTAACACTGATGGTTCGTACGCAAACTGCTCTAAAAACTGAGAAGGAAATTCAACAGCATCCCACTCAACTCCAGATGTTCCACTTACAGATGCTTCTTCTACCTGACTTAAAAGATGATGAAGGGCATGTCCCATTTCATGGAAAAGTGTTTCAACATCATAAGGTCTAAGTAAAGAAGGTACATCCTTTGAAGAAGGTGCAAAGTTGCAGACTATATACGCTACAGGCAGAACCTTTTCTCCTTTTAAGTTTACATAATAAGGTATCCATTCATCCATCCATGCCCCGTCTCTTTTACCTTCCCTTGCCTCCAAATCCATGTAAAGTCTTCCTATAAGCTTTCCTCTTCTATAAAGATGGAAAACGTCTACTGTTTCATCCCATACAGGAACATCTACTTTTTCAAATTCAAGTTTAAAAAGTCTGTTTAAAAAGTTAAAGAGCCCTTCAACAACCTTTGATTTTTCAAAATAAGGCTTATACTCTTCATCATTTACATTTATTTTTTCCTTTTTCAGTTTTTCCGACCAGTATGCAAAGTCAAATGCTTCAATTTTTTCATTAAACCCTTTAGATTTTGCAAACTCTTGAAGTTCTTCAAACTCTTTTTCTGCCTGAGGTTTGCTTTTTTCTGCTAAAGTTCTTAAAAACTCAATAACTTCTTCTGGAGAGTTTGCCATTTTCTTTGCAAGTGAAAGCTCAGCATAATTTTTAAATCCAAGTAAATTTGCTTTTTCGTGTCTTAAAGCAAGTATTTCTTCAAGTATTTTGTCATTTTCAGGAGCTCTTGTTACATAAGCCTTATAAAGCTCCTCTCTTTTTTCTCTATTTGAGCCGTAAGTCATATATGCTATGTAAGATGGCTGGTGAAGTGTAAATCTGTAAACTGTTTTTCCATCTTTTTCTACAGTAGCTGTTTTAAGGTCTGTTTCAGGTAGTTCCTTAACATCCTCAAAATCTTCTATAATCATTTCATAGGCGTTAGTCGCATTTAAAAGGTTTTGTGCAAAGCTGTTTTGAAGTTCTGAAAGTTTTATATTTATCTGTTTAACTTTTTCTCTTTTTTCTTCTTCAAGTCCAACACCTGAAAGTTCAAAATCTTTTATTGAGTCTTCAAGCACTTTAACCTGCTCATAAGTTAGATTTTCTTTTTCATTTTCATAAATTTCCTTAAATGCTTTGTAAATTCTTTCATCCTGTCCTAAATTTGTATAGTACTCTGTTAAAACAGGTAAAAGTGAAGAGTAAACTTCCTGTGTTTTTGGAGAGTTTTTAACATAATTTAGATGGGCAATTGGCTGGAAAAACTCTCCAAGTTTTATATTAAACTCTTCATAAGGCTTAACAAAGCTTTTATATGTTTTGTTTTCTACTTTTAAAAGTTCTTCAATCCTTTTTTTGTTTTCTTCTATCTGATTTAAAACCTTTTCTTTAAGCTGGTCTAAATTTTCATCACTGTATATAAATTCTGGAAAACTCATTTTTCCTCCTTTAGGTTATCTTTAATTTATGGGCTTTTCCTACTATTTCTAAGATATGCTTATATCCTTTTTTGTTCAAATGTTCTTCAAGTCCTTCTATTACTTTTAACGGAGAATAAGGATCATAAAAGTTTGCCGTTCCTATCTGAACTGCAACAGCTCCGGCCAAAAAGTGCTGGAGTGCATCTTCTGCAGTTGTTATTCCTCCAACGCCTACAATAGGAATGCTGCTTCCGTACTTTTCAAAAACTTGATATATCATTCTTACTGCAACTGGAAGTATAGCAGGACCTGATAAACCGCCAGTTTTTGTTGCAAGTATAGGCTGTTCTTTATTCACATCTATTGCCATACCAAGAAGCGTATTTATTAATACAAGTCCGTCTGCTTTTGCTTCAACGCAAGCCTGTGCTGTTTGTGTGATGTCTGTAACATTAGGGCTTAGTTTTACAAGTAGTGGCTTATTCGTTATTTGTTTAAGTTTATAAACAAGGTTGTAAAGAGTTTCCGGATCCGAGCCAAAGGCTATACCACCTTTTTTTACATTTGGACAGGAAACATTTAACTCTAATGCATGAACTCCGTCTGTTTTATCTAAAAATTCTCCAACTTTTAGATATTCTTCCTCGTCTTCCCCAAAAACATTTGCAATTATTACAGTATCGTAATTTCTAAGCTTTGGTAGTATATTTTTTGAAAAATACTCAATCCCTGGATTTTGAAGACCTATTGAGTTAAGCATTCCGGCAGGAGTTTCAACTATTCTTTGAGGAGGATTTCCAGTCCTTGGTTTATATGAAAGTCCTTTTACTACCACTGCTCCAAGTTTTGAAATATCATAAAGATTTTCAGCCACTTCAAGGCCATAAGAGAAACATCCTGAAGCTGTCCATACTGGATTTTTAAACTTTATTCCAAAAAGTTCATAAGATAGACTGTCTTCCAATGGTTTTACTATTTTTTCCACTTCTTTTTTTACAACCTCCAGTATAAAAAGCCTTCTTTTTTGGCTTTTTCTTTATTATACAATCCTTTAATATCTATTAAAACTGGGTTTTCTCCCATAATTTTTTTATATTCTTGAAAATCCAGTTCTTCAACAAAAGGCTTGTGCTTTACGGCAACAATAATTGCGTCGTAAGGAGTTTCTTTTTCAATATTATCTAAAAGCTCTATACCGTACTCTTTCTTCACTTCGTCAGGATATGCAAAAGGATCATGTACAAAAACATCTATTCCATACTCTTTAAGTTCATTATATACATCAATAACCTTTGTATTTCTTATATCAGAAATGTTTTCTTTGAAAGTTAAGCCTAAAATTAATACTTTACTTCCCTTTACTGCTTTTCCTGCTTTTATCAGTTTTTTTACTGTATTTTCTGCCACAAATTTACCCATGTAGTCATTTATTCTTCTTCCCGCAAGAATTATCTCGGGATGATATCCTATAGCCTGTGCTTTAAATGTAAGATAGTAGGGGTCTACACCTATACAGTGACCACCTACAAGTCCAGGTTCAAATCTTAAAAAATTCCATTTTGTTGACGCTGCCTCTAAAACAGACTTTGTATCTATTCCCATTTTATTGAAAATCATAGATAGTTCATTCATTAGTGCTATGTTTAAATCTCTTTGTGTATTTTCAATAACTTTAGCTGCTTCTGCTGTTTTTATATCCGGTGCTTTGTGAATACCTGCTGTTATAACACTGCCGTAAAGCTGTGATAAAAATTCTGCAGTTTCTGGTGTATCTCCTGCCACAACTTTTTTTATTTTATCTATAGTATGTAGTTTGTCTCCTGGATTTACCCTTTCCGGTGAATATCCAACATTAAAATCTTTCTTCCATTTTAATTTGCTTTCTTTTTCCAAGATAGGAACACATTCCTCCTCGGTAAGCCCGGGATAAACAGTAGATTCATAAACCACTATAGAACCTTTTTTCATAAATTTGCCTACTGTTTTTGTAGCAGATTTTATTGGTCTAAGATCAGGTATATTGTGCTGGTCTATAGGAGTTGGCACAGTTACTATAATGACCTTGGCTTCTGATATTTCTTCAGGATTATCTGTAAACTGGATACTACTTTTTTCAAGTTTTTCTTTTTCTACTTCCCTTGTTCTATCATAACCTTTTTTTAACTCTTCTATTCTTTTTGAATTAATATCAAATCCTATAACATTAAACTTTTCATCCAGTAAAACAGCAAGAGGAAGGCCTACGTATCCTAATCCTATCACAGCAATTTTTTCTTTGTTTCCTTTTTCAAAATCTTTAATATTCATATCAACCTCTACTTTAAACTGTATTGAATTATTTTAGTTAGAAAACTTGTAAAATCTTTGGCTATGGCTATTCTTGGAATTAAATAAACATTTTGCCCTTTTTTAACTATATCTTTTTCAACGGTGTAGGCACAATCAAAATAATTTTTAGTGATATTAACCAAAGTATCATCATAATGACCAAATGGATAAGATAAATGTCTTATTTTTTGTCCTGTAATACTTTCAAGTTCTTTTTTTGAAGTTTCAAGCTCTTTTTTTAATCTTTCTTCCCTTTCTTCTTGTGTTTCAAAGTTTAAAAATGAACTAAAATTTTTCTCAAGCTCTTTTCTTAGAACCTCTTTCCAGTTTTTTTGTTTAAAAAAGTTTTTATCCAGATTTTTTATAAAGTTTTTAACTTCTTCTTTTAAAAAACCTCTTTTAACAGAAAGGTTATTTTTATCAGGAAAAAGAGGATACCCTATTTTAGGCTCATCTAAATCAGAAAAATCATTGGATTTGCCGTAAGCGTAAATATTACTCCAGTGTCCATTTTTCCCATCATAAAAATCAATAATTTTATCTTCATAAAATACCTTGGCATGTACATGGGCATGTCCCTGAATATCAAAAACATCTTTCATTTTGTTAAGTTCTTCTACTGTAAGAAAATCTTCCGATTTTCCAGTTTTTAAAAACTCATAATTAGCCTGTGCCATTGTTTTAGGTTTGTAAAGCTCATCAAAAGATACTTTATTATTCCAGTAATCTTCCAGTGTAGGTCTAACGGTACCTTCTTTATTTATTCTACTTGTTATTGGAAAGATAGTTGCTTTAAGTTTATATTTTTTCAAAATAGGATAAGCATAAATAAAATTATCAACATATCCATCATCAAAAGTAATGACTACGGAAGGTTTATCAGGGAGTTTATCGTTAGATATATATTCACAAACATCATCTAAAGTAATTACATTAAAAAATTTTTTTAGTATTTTCATCTCAAAATCAAAGGTCTTATAAGCAACATCAAACCCCCACTTTGGAAGAATTTTGTGGTAAAAAATTATGAAAATATTATTTTTCATTTACCAGTTCCTCAAAAAGTTTTATATATTTATTTGTTGTGTTTTCAATTGAATAATTTTCTGCCGTTTTAACAGCATTAGAAGCAATATTTTTATACTCTTCATCTGAAAGATTCAGTAAAAACTGCATTTTATCTTTAAATGCATCAAAATCTCCTACAGGTACTGAAAAACCATTATATCCATCTTTTAAGTACTCATCTATTCCCCCTGCAAGTGTAGAAAGTACAACTTTACCTGATGCCATTGCCTGAAGCAAAGCTCCTGCTATTCCTTCCAAGTTAGAAGATAAAACAAAAAAGTCCGATGCATGTAAAATTTCCGGCACATCTTTTCTAAAACCAAGCCCCCTAACCTTATTTTCTATACCAAATTTCTGAGCTAATTCTTTTGCCTTTATGTCTGTTTCCAGTCCTACCAATAAAAGAATACAGTTATCACAATTTAATTTAGAGAAAGTTTCAATTAATTTATCTTGAGCTTTAACTTCAGGATTCCAGTTTGCTACATTTACAAAAATTTTTGCATCTAATGGTAGATTAAGATCTTTTCTTATTTCTTCTTTCGATTTATTTACATTTTTAAATCTGTCAATTTCAATACCACTTTCAATTGTTATCAGCTTTTCTGGGAAAAAATTTTCTTTTTCAAGCTTTTCTTTAACTTTTTTTGAAACAACTACAATTTTGTCTGCAGCAGAGTACTTAAGATATTTAGATAAAAAAGAAGGAATTCTTCCTGAACGTTTTACATTAATTATTTTAGGATTTGTTTTTAAAAATAGTTTTGCTATTCTTACATAATCAAAGGCATGTGGAGAGTTTGCTATTACAATATCAAAATTTCCGTTGTCTATAATGTTTATTAACCTTTTATAATTTTCCCATCTGTATCTGGCATTTTTTATATGATTTTCAAAAAAATGGGTCTTAACATTATAAGGTTTTAATTTTTCTACCATTTCCTTATATTGAAAAGAAAGGGCTATTTCAACGTCAATGTTTCTTTTTTTTAATTCTCTTGTAAGCAAGTAAACCTGCTCTTTTGTACCACCCCAGCCATATCCATCAACAACCTGCAGTATTCTCAATTAAAAAAAGCTCCTGATGATATAATTTAAATGACAAAAAATTATATCAGGAGTGGATAAGTGCAAGCAAAAACAGTTTTACTTACAGGAGCTGCCGGATTTATAGGCTGGAAAACAGCCCAGCTTTTACTTGAAAAAGGCTACAAGGTAGTTGGCATTGACAATATGAATAATTACTACGATCCGAGATTAAAAGAATGGAGAAAGTCACAGCTTGAAAAATATGAAAGTTTTAAATTTTTTAATGTAGATATTGAAAATTTAGGAGCATTAAAAGTTTTATTTGACAGCTTTAATTTTGATTATATTGTAAACCTTGCAGCAAGGGCAGGCGTTAGATACTCCATAGTAAATCCCCATGTTTATTTAACCACAAATGCACACGGAACTTTAAATTTACTTGAGCTTATGAAAGAAAATTCAGTCAAAAAATTTGTTCTTGCTTCAACTTCTTCATTATATGCAGGACAGCCAATGCCGTTTAAAGAGGACCTACCTGTAAACACACCTATTTCTCCTTATGCTGCATCTAAAAAGGCAGCTGAGGTTATGTCATATACATATCACTATTTATACGATATAGATGTTTCAGTAGTTAGATATTTTACAGTATATGGTCCTGCTGGAAGGCCTGATATGAGTATTTTTAGATTTATAAAATGGATAGATGAAGGAACTCCAATAAAGCTTTTTGGAGATGGTTCTCAAGCAAGAGACTTTACTTATGTTGATGATATTGCAAAAGGAACAATTCTTGCAATGGAAAGAGAAGTTGGCTATGAAATAATAAATCTTGGTGGTGGTAAAAACCCAATATCTTTAAAAACTATAATAGAAAAAATAGAAAACTTACTTGGCAAAAAAGCAAAAATAGATTACAAGCCTTTTAATAAAGCAGACATGATGGAAACATGGGCAGATATAGAAAAAGCAGAAAAATTACTTGGCTGGAAACCTGAAATTGACATTGATGAAGGTTTAAAAAGAACGGTTGAATGGTATTTAGACAATAAAGACTGGGTAAAAGATATATCCCTTGAGGAGAATGTACAGAATATTTAATGATTTTCAAGATAATCCTGAAATTTTTTAATCAAAACAGGGGCAATTATTAACCCCTGTTTGTTTATATCTTTAAATTTTAGTTTTAACAGCTTTGCAATAAGTACCAATTCTTCATAAGAAAGGTCTGTTTTTTTATTTTTACTGCACTTTTTACATAAACTTCCTGTTTTTGAGAAGGAAAATTCCTGAAAGTTTTTTTTATTGATTTTTATCCCGCATTTTACACATTTATTAAAACCTGGCAGTATGCCATAAAGGGCTATGTATTTTATTAAAAATGTTAGTTTATAAGTTTGTAAATATTTGTCCTCAGCAAACTGCAGATAATAAAGAGTATTCTTCAGCAGACTATAAAGTTTTTCATCATTAAAAATTGTAAATTTATCAAAAATATGTAAAATCCAAAGGGCTGTATCTAATTTGTCTAAATCCTTTGTAAAAGGATATGAAAGATTTACATTTTCGTCTATTTCTTTTATGAATGTTTTTTCTTTATACTTAACAAACACGCCTTTTATCCAGTTGAAAGGCTGAAGTTTTGGAAGGTACATATTTTTTAAAATTTGACCGCCTTTTATGTATATATTTTCTTTACCAAAACCCTTTGTAAAAACCGTAATTGATAAATCATTTGTGCCTGATGGAGAACTCCTCAGGACTATAGCCTCATCTTTTATAAAAATCATTTTTCAGCCCAGTTTTTGACTATATTTGCCTCATATTCTATAGGGACTTTTTTAAGCAGTATTTTCCCTGCCTTCTTCATGCTTTCTTCCAAAATATTTTTTGCCTGCACTGTTATATCCTCTTTTGCCTCAACAATAATCTCATCATGGACAAGGTTTACAATATATGCGTCTAAATCTTTTTTCAAAATACCAAAAAAATTCACAGCCATTTTAAGCATATCGCTTCCAGTTGCCTGAATAGGGTAATTTACTGCATCTGTAAATCTAGATACTTTCATTCTTCTGCCAAGTAAAGACTGTACTGTTATCTGTCTATGTTTGCTTAGTTTTTCTTTTGTTTCTTCATGCCATTTTTTAAATCCCCTATAATGCTCAAAAAACTTATCATGAAAATCCTGAGCTTCTTTTAATGATATATCAACGCCGTAATTATTTCTTGCATATTCCATTAAAGACCTTGGAGATATACCGTATATAAGCCCAAAATTTATTGCTTTTGCAAGCTGTCTTTCTTCTTTAGTTATTTCTTCATAAGTTTTTCCTGTTATTAATGAAGCTGTAAATCTGTGGAGGTCTTTACCTTCTTTGAAAGCATTTATCATAACTTCATCATTAGTATATTCTGCTGCGATTCTAAGCTCTATTTGAGAGTAATCAGCAACTATCATTGAATACCCTTTTGAAGGTCTAAATAAAATCCTAAGTTCAGGAGGAATATTTTGAAGATTTGGCTTAGATGATGACATTCTACCTGTTGGAGCACCTATTTGTCTAAAGCTACTGTGAATACGAACTGTCTTAGAATCGAAAGGATCTTGTCTTATATGCTCATTTAACTCTTTAAGTTTGTCTAAAAGTTTTTTTGTTGTTCTTATCTCCATTAACTGCTGAACTTCTTTTAAATGCTCATATTTTTTTAAAGCCTTATCCTGTGATGATAAAGCTCCTTTCTGAGTTTTAGGTAAGGTTACGCCTACTTTATTAACCAGCCAGTTTGCAACTTTCGCAGGTGAAAATGGGTCAACACCGTAATTTCTAACAAACTCAATATACATTCTCTGATATTTACTTTGGGTTTCAGTAAGCATATTTTTAAGTAGATTTTTATCTACAGGCATGCCTTTTAGCTCTATTAACGCAAGCTGTGGAACAAATGTAAACTCAACTGCTGCAACTGCATTTTCAATACCAAATATTTCTTTAACCTTGCCTGTTGATTTATGAGGGGTTGGAATCCCATTAAGTTTTTCTTTTAATGAGGGGAAAATCTGTCTTAAAGCTTCAATATCTTTCGCAGAGTATTCTATCTGTTCATGAGTTAAGCTCTCTAAGTGCCACGGGGATTTTTGCTGGCTTTTATCAAGTTTAAGCTCGGCTTCACGCATTGAAACTGCAAGCAGTGAATGCCTTTCATCTTTTCCTTCAGAAAGTATTTGAGAGGCTATCATTGTGTCAAAAACTACTTTAGGAAAAATATCAAAATTTGTTTTTAAAAATTTAATGTCAAATTTAAGGTTATGTCCAATTATTCCTTTATTTTCCAAAATAGGTTTTAAAAGGTTACCTATTTCAGGAATGAAAAATGCATCAAAAACAAAAATATCTTTGTCTGTACCTATCTGAACTAAACGGATTTTATCGTTGAAAAAATCAATATTGTTGAAATTTTTTACTGCAACTTCTGTATCAAGATATAAATATTTTTCTTTTTCAAGCTTATCTAAAACCTCTTTGGCTTCTTCGGTAGATTTTATATACTCAAACTTCACTCAATAATATCCTCTAACTTTCCTTTTACTCCTTTTACAAACTCTATGTTGTCCTTAAAACCGTAGCTTTCAATTATGTTTTTATCTTTTTTATGAATATAAACTTTTTTATGCTCTGGGCTGATTATTATTACCTTTTCAACTTCAATTTTAAAATAATCTTCTATTTTTTCCTCAATCTCTGAAACAGTATTTGAAGGAGAAAGAATCTCTATTATAAGGTCTGGAGTAGTTTCTAAAATACCTTTTGGTTTTTCTTTTGCTTTTTCTTTTGATATATAAACAATATCTGCTGCTCTTATTCTTAGCGGATCTTTCTGTATTAGTATTCCAACTTCTCCAACGGCAATATAACCTTTGTCTTTTAGCTTAGATTTAAGAAAAATCCCTAAATTTAACTCTACATTCCCATGTTCAAATCCTGTAGGTGCCAAGTTTTTAATCCTCCCATCTATTACTTCATAATGTCCTTCCGGCAGATTATTTATATCTTCGTATGTGAATACTTCCTTTTTTTCTTTTTTAGCTACAGCAGGCATCTATTTCACCTCATTTTTATTTATTAAAACAGCTCCTTTTGAAAGCATATAATTAATGGCTTTTTCGCTATCTCCAGGATTAACATCAACACCTTTTATACCATCTTCCAAAACAAAAGCTTCATAGCCTAAATTTAACCCTCCGATAACTGTATTTTTTACACAGTAGTCAGTTGCAACACCACCAACAAATATTCTTTTTATTCCTCTTTCTTTTAAAAGTTCATTTAAAATTGTCCCCTGAAACCCTGAATAAGCATCAAAATCCCTTGAGTATCCTTTAGAAATTATAAATTTATTGTCTGATGGAATATAAAGGTCATGATGAAACTCAGCACCTTTGGTATCCTGAACGCAGTGAGGAGGCCATATACCTCCATATCCTTTAAAAGATATATGATTTTCAGGATGCCAGTCTCTTGTAAAAAATACTGGATTTCCATTACTTTCAAAAAGTTTAATGTATTCATTCAAAACAGGAATAATTTTATCTCCTTCTGGAACAGGTAAAGCCCCTCCCGGCATAAAATCATTTTGCATATCAACAACTATTAAAGCATCAAAATCATTTATTTTAACTTTCACTGTATCTTCCTCCTAAAAAAGGATTTCTTCTCCCTCTTCTAGAAATTTAACTTTCCTACCAATGTTTTCAAGTTCGCGTTTTATATCCTCCAAGAAAGGAGGTTTCATATGATATATATATATTTCAACATCATCTCTGATGTTATTTATTTCTTCTTTGAAACTTAATGTACTGTGGTGCTTGCTGTCTTGAGCTATCTTATGTAAATAAGAAGGGAAAGAAACATCAATAAAAAGTTTTTCTATACTTTTATTTTGATTAACTTCTTCAATAAGCTTTGGATTTTTATATGTATCTCCGGAAATATATATCTTTTCATTTAGTATATAGCCTAATGTAGGTACAGTATGGTTTGATTTCACTGTTCTTATACTTAAACCTTCAAGTTCAAATTTTTGAGAAGACTCAATTTCCTTATAGTTTACAGCTGTATGTTTATCATTTCTAACAAGTTTTATTGATGAAAAATCAGGCCATATATGCCAGTTCATTATGTATTTTTGCAGATCATTTAAAGTTTCTTTTAATCCATAAATATTCAAAGAAAAATCCCTAAAAGACAGTGTAATATCAGATAAAAAAGGTATATCTAAAATATGATCGAGATGAGAATGAGTCAAAAGTATATGTTTTAAATCTTTAGCTTTTTCTTTTAAAGGCTCGAGTATATTTCCTGCATCAATACATATACAGTCATTTATTAAAAAGCAGGTGGTATGCATATTATCAAATCTGCTGCCGTAAGCACCCAAGACTTTTAACTTATTTTTCTTTAAACTCATAACTTCCATCCCAGTTTTCAGGGATATTTTTTTCTAAAATCTCAATTCTTTGAATCATTATGTATGAAGGAAAATCATTGTAATTTTCCCACATATCTTCAAATATAACCTTAGCCTTTTTAAACTCTTTTTTCAAGTAAAAATTGAAAGCTTTTTCATATTTTTCTTTAATGGCCTTATTCTCTTTTGTATTTTCCATTAACTCGTATATAAAAATTGCCTCTTTTTTACCTTTTACTTTTACTTTATCAAGTAACCTAAATAAAAAATTCTCTTTTGTTTTTTCTTTTGTAAACTGTGAAACAATAATGTTTGTTTTATAAAATCTATTTAAACCTTCAAGTCTTGAAGCTAGATTTATTGCATCTCCTACAGCCGTATACTCAAACCTAAACGAAGAACCTAAATTACCTACAACAGCAAGTCCGGTGTTTATTCCTATTCCAATATTTATTTCAGGAAGTTTTTCTTTTTTTAGTTGTTTATTTAGATCTTTTAACTGTTTTCTCATTTCAAGGGCTGTTCTACATGCAAGGTCGGCATGATTTTCCTGATAAATAACTGCATTATAGAGAGCCATTACAGCATCACCAATATACTTGTCGAGAAGTCCTTCATTTTTTAGAACTATTTCACTCATTTTTTCAAGGTATATGTTTAAAAGCTTTGCCACTTGCTGAGGGTTTAAATTTTCTGTTATTGTTGTAAAATTCCTAATGTCAGAAAAAAGTACTGTTATTTCTTTTTCTTCGCCTTTAAGTTCAAGCTTATCTGGATTTTTAGCAATTTTTTCTACTATTTTAGGTGAAACATATTTAGAAAAAGCTTTTTTTATTTCCCTTGAACGTTTTTCAACCGCAAAATACTGGTATATTTCCACGCCTAATATAAAAATAAATAGAGACATAAATGCATAACTAAAAGATATCCACAAATTTTTATAAATAAAAAGGTATGAAGAAATAAAAAATGGAGAAAGTAAAACTATCAGATACAGGCTATATCTTATATTAGAGTACTTCAAAAAAGACACTATATAAGCAGTTATTAAAAGTAAAAGAAAAATGAGAACATCGTAAAAGTAATTTGTCCTCAAAAAATTATTGTCTATAAGATTAGATAAAGCTGTGGCGTGCAAATAAACACCAGGGATAATAGGATCTATGGGAGTTGGTCTTACATCATAAACGCCCATTTCAGTTACGCCTACAAAAACAAGTTTGTCTTTTATCTGATTTTTATTGAAATTTCCTTGAAGAATATCGTAAGCAGATATGGTTTTTATATCTTTATAGAAATTTAAATTAATATAACTACCTTTTACAACTGTATTCCTTATTTTAGTTTTTACTATTCCAGACGAGGAAATTTCAAGATAAGGTTCTTTATTTAAGTAATATCTATACATTTGAACAGCAAGAGAAGGAAATATCATACCTTCAAAGAGATAAGCAATTGGATAATGCCTGTAAATCCCATCCACATCAGGTTCAATATTAAAAAATGCACATGATAATGAGCTTTCAAGTATTTCTGGTATGTTTGATTCAACATAAGGGAATTCTTTTAAACCTATATCAAGAGAAAGAAGTTTGTATCTTTTCAATGAACAGTTTTCTAAGTAATCAATAATTTTATCTGTCGGTGTCTGGGTTGCCTTGGTTCGGAAAAAAAATCCAGAAATCACATTTCCGGCATACTTTATTGAATCAGCTAAATATCTATCACTTTTTTTATTCGTGTATTCTGAAAATACAATATCAAGCCCAACAAGTTTTGCATCTTTTAGCTGATGGATTAAATCACCTGTTATTTTCCTGTCCCACGGCCATCTACCATAAGCATTAATACTTTTTTCATCTACAGCTACAACCACTACATCTGGATTAGGAGAAGGAGATTTGCCTAAAAGATCTCTTAAAGAATACTTAATATCTTCTAAACCAAGAGAAACTTTTTGTATCTGAACAGGCTTTATTACAAAAATATAAAAGAAAAAAATTATAGTTAATACAAAAAGATAAAATTTAAATTTCCTCATCTAACCTATCTAAAAGTTTAAAATCTTTTTCAACATCTACAGGAATTTTTATATATCTAACTTCATTTCCATCTATAGAAACAGCCGTGTTTGGTTTTAGTGTAAACTCTTTAACAAACTCTACAAACTCTTTTTGCACTTGCTTTTTATATTCTTCAAACTCTTCTTTTTCTTGTTTTACACCTTCTTCGAACTGCTTTTTAAACTCTTCAAATTCCTCTTGTGTTTTCTTTTTATATACTTTGAATTGTCCTTCTAGGTTTTTAACAGAAACAAGCCCTTCCTTTAAATAAACATTTGTTTTCCCATCTTTTTCATCAACTATAAATTTTGTTCCTTTTACACCTATAACTACAGATTTTACTTTCACCTGTGCTCCTTTAAGTACACCTCTTTTTTGTATCTTAAATAATACTCTTCCTCTATTAACAGAAAATTTTCTATACCCCATAATTTCAAGGGAAGATTTCTCCTTAAGTAAAACCTTTGAATTATCGATAAATCCGATAAAAGCAAGAGAATGTGATTTTGTATTTACTATATCTTTTATAAAAAGTGCAAACTTTGGTTTATTTACATGTAAAATCTTATTTTGCCTAAAAACATTTACTTGTCCTTTATATTTTAGTATCTTTCCTATTTCTGATGCATAACTAATAGAAAAAATCAAAATCCCTAGGAATATTTTCAAGCTCAGGCTCTTCATCTTTTAACCTCTCTTTTATCTCTATAAAATCGCTTACATTTTTCAAAAATATATCAACAAGATCTGGATCAAAATGCTTTCCTTTATTTTCTTTTATAAACTTTATTGTTTTTTCAAGGCTCCATGCTGGTTTATAAGGTCTTTTACTTGTTAATGCATCAAAAACATCAGACAAAGCTGTCATTCTTCCATATATAGAGATTTTTTCACCCTTTTTTCCATAAGGATAACCTGTTCCATCCCATCTTTCATGGTGTTCAAGAGCAACCAAAGCAGCAACTTGTAATAGCTTGCTATCACTTCCTTTTAGTATTTCATATCCATATATTGTATGCTTCTTCATTATTTCCCATTCTTCTTTATTTAATTTTCCAGGTTTTAGTAAAACTCTATCAGGTATCCCAACTTTCCCTATATCGTGCATAGGAGCAGCAAGTTTTATAATTTCAATATCTTCTTCTTTCCAGCCAATCTCTTTTGCCAATACTGCACAATAAAGGCCAACTCTAATTATATGATTTTGGGTTTCAGGGTCTTTAAATTTTGTTGCATGTGATAACCTGTAAATAACATCCTCATGTGCTTTTTTTAGTTTTTGATATAAATCCTTTGTTTCAATAGTTGTTGATGCATAAAGTGCTACATGTCTAAGTAAATCCAGATCTTCTTTAGAAAAATTATCAGCATTTAATTTATTAATAGCCTGAAAAACACCTATAGTCTGACCATATCTATCCTTTAAAGGAACTGCGAGAATGTTTTTAGTTCTATATCCAGTTTGTTTATCAACTTCTTTATCAAATCTTGGATCTTTATATGCATCTTCTACAACGACTTCCTTTCCAGTTTGAAAGACATATCCAGCAATACCTTTGTCGGCAGGAATTTCTATTCGTTCTACACCGTGTGCAACAATAGTCCAAAGTTTATTCTTGTTTTTATCGTATATGAAAATACTACATCTATCGGCATTGATTAGATTTTTAGCTAAATCTGCAAGAATAGGGAGAATTTTATCAACATTTTTTTCTCTATTAATTTTTGCTGAGTAATCAAGCAGTATTCTTAATTTTGATTCCATAATTTACTCATTTTCTTCCTCTATTTCTTTACACTTTATACATAAATTTGCCACAGGTCTTGCTTTCAATCTCTCAAAAGGAATTTCACTGCTGCACATTTCGCATCTGCCGTAAGTACCTGCTTCAATCTTTGCTAAAGAATACTCTATTTTCTTTAATACTTTTCGGTCTCTATCAAGATTTCTCAAAGTTACAAGTCTTTCTGCCTCTGTATCTGCCCTATCTATTTCATCTCCCCCTTCATATGATAAAGGTTCCCCCATAGCTTCCTGAGCTTCTTGAAGTATCTGATTTCTCCATTGGATAAGAAAATTTTTTATTTCTTCAACCTGTTCTTTGGTTAAATGTTCCATTAGTTACCTTCCTATATTTAATTTATAATTTTATATGTTATTGAAATAATTAATTTAATGCATAACCTATTTTTAGTCAAATTAACTCAGGAGGGCTTTAAAGATAAGATTTAGATTAATTTTTTTATCTACTATACTTTTATTTTTAATATTTATAGCAGTTTATTTAACCTATATCACTTTAACTCTCCCAGATATTAGAACATTAGAAACATATAGACCTTCTCAGGTAACAAAAGTATACGATTATAAAGAGAGATTATTAACAGAGTTTTATCTGCAAAAAAGACAATATGTAACAATAGATAAAATTCCTGATTATGTAAAAAATGCGTTTATTGCTGTAGAGGATAAAAGTTTTTATAAAAACATAGGTATAGATTTTGAAGCTATTGCAAGAGCCTTTATCAATGATATTAAAGCAGGAAGAATAGTAGAAGGTGGAAGTACAATTTCCCAGCAGCTTGTTAAAAATTTACTTTTAACACCAGAAAGAAAAATTGATAGGAAAATAAAAGAAATATTTCTTGCAATCCAGTTAAACAGGATATATCCAAAAGATAAAATATTAGAACTTTATCTGAATCAAATATATCTAGGACATGGATCTTATGGAGTACAGGCAGCTGCACATACCTACTTCGGTAAAGATGTTTGGGATTTGAATATATGCGAAGCTGCTGTACTTGCCGGTCTTCCAAAAGCGCCTTCATATTATGATCCTTACAAAAATCTAGAAGGTGCAACTACAAGGAGAGATCTTGTAATTCAAAGGATGCTTGAAGAAGGATATATTGATGAAAATACTGCCGTAATGTGTAAAAGTGAACCAATCATATTAAAAGATACCCAGGAAGAAGAAAAAATAAAAGATTATGCTACTTTAGCAATAAGAAACTGGTTTGTAAAAAGATTCGGATATAAAGCTCTTTATGAAGGTGGATATAAGATATACACTACAATAGACAAAGACCTTCAGATGAATGCTTCAGAAATTGTAAAAGATAAATTAAACTACCTTCAGAAAAAATTTGGCATTCAAAAATTATCACAAGATGAAATAAGATTTTTACTTGAAGAATATAAAAAACAGAGAAAAACTATTAAGAGGTTAAAGGAAGGAAGAATTTACATAGGTTTAATTTCAGGTTATAAAAAAGGATACTATTCGATACTTATAAATGGGTTTGAAGGAAAATTTAAATATAAAAGGCAAAAAGCATTTAAAAAGGGAACTCCAGTTTATGTTAGGTACGTTGGAGGTAGTAAATTTGAACTGGTCCCTTATTTAGAAACATCTTTGGTAACAATAGATAATAAAACAGGTCAAATAAGAGTAGTAATTGGTGGATATGATATTAACAAGTCTAAGTTTAACAGGGCATTTCAAAGTAAAAGACAGCCTGGGTCTGCATTTAAACCTATAGTTTATCTTGATGCATTATTAAACGGATACACTCAGGTATCTGTTTTAAAAGATGAACCAATATCTTTTTGGGATCCTGATAAGTTTGAAGAGTGGATTCCTCAAAATTACAGCGGAAAATTTTATGGAGATATTTCATTAAGACACGCGCTTGTCCACAGTTTAAATGTGGCATCTGTTTATCTTTACAATAAATTAAATCATGAAGAAATAATCAGGCTTGCCTATAGGCTTGGGATAAAAACACCTCTTGAGCCTGTAAAATCTCTTGTTTTGGGAAGTATTGGTATATCACCATTAGAACTTGCATCTGTTTATTCAACTTTTGCTAACAACGGCATATACTGCAAACCTTATTTTATAGAAAAGATAGTAAATTCCAATGGAGAGGTTATTTATAAACAGGATCCTCAGTGCATGCAGGTTGTACCTCCAGAAGAAACTGCAGTTCTAGTTGATATTCTGAAAGGTGTAATACAAGAAGGAACCGGAAAATCTGCCAGCGTACTTGGACTGCCTTTAGCTGGGAAAACAGGAACAACAAACAATTATACAGATGCGTGGTTTGCTGGGTTTTCACCTTTATATACGACAGTTGTATGGACAGGATATGATTTTAAAAAGAAAATAGGGTGGGGGGCAACAGGTGCAAGAGCTGCCCTTCCAATATGGATAGATTTTATGGCAGCAGCCCATGCTTCTTTAGAAAATATTCCAGACTTTACTATACCTGAAGGGACAGCTTATTACCCTATAAATGAAGAAAGTTTTAGCTTATCAAATAAAAGCTGTAACTCCAAAGAAATGCTTTTTGTTATAGGGACTGAACCTGATTATGATTGTTTTGGGAATTTTAAAATTTATATACCTGATAAATTTTTAACATTTCTTGATTTTGACATACCACAGTTGAAAATAAATTTAAATAAAATAAATACAGAAGAATCAAAAGAAGTTAAAATATTAAATAACAAAGATTTTATTTTCGATATAAAGGGAGATTATTAATGACATACCAATTTCCTGATGAAAAAGGTTACTTTGGAGAATTTGGAGGAAAATTTCTTCCTGAAACTCTAATTCCTGCATTAGAAGAACTTGAAGAAAAATATGAGCAGATAAAAAATGATGGAGATTTTCAGAGAGAGTTTATTTATTATCTAAGAGAATATGCAGGAAGACCTACAATTTTGTATTATGCTCACAGACTTACAGAAGCAGTTGGTGGCGCAAAAATTTACCTAAAAAGGGAAGATTTGCTTCATACAGGTGCCCATAAAATAAATAATACCCTTGGACAGGTTTTGCTTACAAAAAAACTTGGAAAAAAAAGAATAATAGCTGAAACAGGAGCAGGTCAGCACGGAGTTTCAACAGCAACAGCAGCTGCACTTTTTGGTTTGGAATGTGTAGTTTACATGGGAGAGGTTGATGCAGAAAGACAGGCTTTAAATGTATTTAGGATGAAACTTCTTGGGGCAAAAGTAGAAATTGTTAAATCAGGAAATAGACTTTTAAAAGATGCCGTGAATGAGGCATTAAGAGACTGGGTTACAAATGTTAGAACAACTCATTACGTTATAGGTTCTGCTTTAGGTCCTCATCCGTTTCCAAAAATTGTCAGAGATTTTCAGTCTGTAATCGGAAAAGAAACAAAAGAGCAGATTATAGAAATAGAAGGAAAACTTCCAAATGCTGTTGTTGCCTGCGTAGGCGGTGGAAGTAACGCGATAGGTATGTTTTATCCATTTATCAATGATGAAAATGTTCAGCTCATAGGTGTAGAAGCTGCTGGATATGGACTTGAGACAGGACAGCATGCAGCAAGTATAAATGGTGGATCTGTTGGGGTACTGCACGGTATGAAATCATACTTTATTCAAAACCAGTGGGGTCAGATAGAAGATACACATTCAATTTCTGCAGGACTTGATTATCCGGGAGTTGGACCTGAACATGCATATTTAAAAGATTCTGGAAGGGCAGAGTATGTAACTGCCACAGATGAAGAAGCACTTGAAGGATTTTTACTTCTTTCTTTAACTGAAGGAATTATACCTGCCCTTGAAAGCTCCCACGCTGTTATAAAAGGGGTGGAAAAAGCAAAACAGCTTAATAAAGATGATGTTGTTGTAATAAATCTTTCTGGTAGAGGAGATAAAGACGTAAATCAGGTTAAAGCGTTTTTTGATACAAATCCGGATATATACAAAAAGCTTCTTGAAAAATTAAAATCAGAGTATAGAATATAATTATTTTTTATGATAAAATTTTTATTTGCTATTTGTTAAAAAGAAAAGGAGGTCGTATAAATATGTACGCTGTTGTTAAAACTGGAGGAAAGCAGTACAGAGTAGAACCAGGAATGACTATAAGAGTTGAAAAGCTACCTAATAACGAAGGTGAAACTGTAGAACTTCCTGTAGTTTTAGTTAGAGATGATAACGGGAACATTAAAACTGAAGGAACAGTAAAAGCTGAGGTTGTTAAACACGGAAAGCATAAAAAAGTTATTGTTTTTAAATTTAAAAGAAAGAAAAATTACAAAAGATGGAATGGCCACAGACAGCCATTTACAGAAATTAAAATTACTGAAATAGCTTAAGGAGGTAATATAAATGGCATCAAAAGCAAGTGGTGGTTCAACGCGTAACGGTCGCGATAGTAGGTCAAAAAGATTAGGTGTTAAAAGATACGATGGACAATTTGTAAAAGCAGGAAATATATTAGTAAGACAAAGAGGAACAAAAATATATCCAGGTAAAAATGTAGGACTCGGTAAAGATTACACATTATTTGCTTTAACTGATGGTCTTGTAAAATTTGAAACTTCAAAAGGAAAAAAAGTAGTTAGCGTTTATCCAGCTGCTTAATAAATAGGAGGCTTTACGCCTCTCCCAATTTGAATTTTTCCATTTTACTGTATCTTATAATAGACAAAACAGTCCCTATCATTAAAGAAAAAGTTATAAGTGAACTTCCACCATAACTTATAAAAGGCAAGGTTATTCCTACAACTGGAGCAAATCCTATTGTCATGGAAATATTTATAAAAGCCTGAGTGCCTATTAATCCTCCAAAACCATAACATATAAACTTCGCTGCTTTATCTCTAACTTTTTTACCAAAATAAAGTATGCGAATAGATAAAAGAAGATATACAAGAACAATAATTGAAGAAATAACAAATCCAAACTCTTCACTTATTGTTGCAAATATAAAATCTGTATGCTGCTCTGGCAGAAACATCAGTTTTGACTGGGTTCCTTCTAAAAAACCTTTCCCTGTTAGTTTCCCAGAACCTACCGCTATTTCTGATTGAATAATATGATAAGCGCTTCCGTATGGGTCGGCTTGCGGATTGATAAATGCAAGGATTCTGTTTTTTTGATAATCTTTCAAATTCAGCCAGATAAAAGGCATTGCAATAATTATAAAAATAGTCGTCCCAATAATATATTTTTTATCAATATTTGCTAAAAAAATTATAAATAAAGCAGGTATCAAAATTGTTATAGCAGTTCCAAGGTCAGGTTGTTTCAAAGTTAATGCAAATGGAATTGCAACTATTATTAAAATTTTTAAAGTGTCTTTCCAAGTTATTGGAATTTTTGCTACAGATAAGATATATGCTGTAAATAAAACTGTTATATATTTCATAAATTCTGAAGGCTGAAGTGAAAAAAAACCTAAATTTATCCATCTTTTTGCACCTAAAACTGTAACACCAAAAAATTTCACATAAACTAAAGATAAAACTCCTGCTATATATAAAAAAATAGAATAATTAACAAGTTTTTTATAGTTTATGAAAGGCATTATAAGTATTATTAGAATAGATAATAAGGCAAAAGCAAACTGTTTTTTTATAAAATTTTGAGTTTCATGTATAGTTGCACTATAAATTCCAATTAAACTTAATGATATAAGAAAAAATACATATATTAAAATAGGTAAATCATAAGCCTTCAGTATATTTTTCATTTTAGAATTTTAAGATAAATACATTCATATTATCTTCAATCTTTACTTTAATTTTTATTCCATAAATTTTAGCTATCTCTTTGACTATTGCAAGACCAAGACCTGTTCCTTCTGAAGAACGAGATTTGTCTGCTCTGTAAAACCTATCAAATATCTTTTCTTTTTCTTCTTCTTTTATAAGATCACCTGTATTTTTTATATAAATAGCTCTATTTTTTGATTCGATAATAATCTTACCATTTTCTATATTGTATTTTACAGCATTTTCTATAAGATTAAATAGCAGTCTTTTTATATCCTCTGCATTTCCTTCTATTTGCAAGTTTTCATCTAATTTGATTTCAGTTTTTATATTTTTTTTCCTTATCTGCTGTTCAAAATCTTGTAAAATTTCTTTTATAATTTTATTTATATCCACTTTCTCTTTGGATTTATGCCCTATATTCGACAAAAACAGCATATCTTCTACTATCTTTTTCATATAGTTTAAATTATTCTCAGCAATCGCTACGTTTCTTTCTACATTTTTAAAGTTTTTATGTTTCATAAGCTGTAAATTTGATGAAATTACAGAAAGAGGGGTTTTTAAGTCGTGGGATGCATTTTGTATAAACTCTTCCTGTTTTTTCATAGATATTTTTAAAGGTTTTAATATAAATTTTGATATATAAAAAGAAAATACAAGTAAAATAGAGGATATTCCAAAAAAACTATAAAATAAGATTGCTTTAAGTTTGTACATATCTTTCAGTATATTTTTTAAATCTTTACCAACATAAATATGGTACTGGTCTAAATTTTTGTTTATTACTACGGAAAAAACAACTTCCTGATTAAAAACCTTAAAACCTGTAAAAGGCTGGTCAAAATTACATATTTTTCCTCTATAAAAAAGTAAACCTGTTGAGTAGTTGTATATACATGCATAAACATCATTAGGAATTTTTAATTTTTGAGTTAGAAGTACATCATTTGGTGTTTCTTCTAATCCTCTTGCGATTTCAAAAGCTGTACTTTTTAATTTATCGCTTATTTCAAATACTATTTGCTGTTTGTAAAAGTAGTAAACTGTTCCTCCAAAAGCAGATAATATAACAGCAGTTATGACAGAGATTAAAAGGGTTATTTTTAAACGTGCTTTTGTAAACTGGTCAAACATTACTCTATTTTATAACCAACTCCTGGAATATTCTTTATCAGGTCTTTATCTTTAAGCTGTTTTCTAAGAAGTTTTATATTTGCCCTTACTGTTTCCTTTGTTGGGTAATCTGTAATTTCCCAGCACCTATTCATTAATGCCTCATAGGAAACAATTTTTCCTCTATTTATTAGTAGTTGTTGGAGTATACAGAAAAGCTTTGGAGTTAACTCTATTTTTTTACCGCTTTTATAAACAATTCTGTTTTCAATATCAAAAGTATACTCATTTATTCTAATAATTTTTGATTTATTTGATGAGCTTCTTCTTATTAACGCTTTTACCCGTGCTACAAGTTCTTCCATGTCAAATGGTTTTGAAAGATAATCATCTGCTCCTATATTTAAACCTTTTACTTTATCTTGCGTTGTTGATTTTGCAGTAAGCATAAGTACTGGGGTTTGTATATTTTTTTCTCTGATTATCTTGCATAGGTTAAATCCATCTATTTTAGGAAGCATTATATCAAGGATTATTATGTTGTAATCGTAGTTTTCAATATAATCTAAAGCTTCCTCTCCATCAAATGCAGAATCAGTTAAAAAATTATTAATCTGGAGTATCTCAGTAAGCGTATAATTTAAGTCTTTATTGTCTTCTACAATTAATGCTTTCATAGTTTTATAATATAAATGTTTTTTGTGAAATTTCTATAAAAATTTCTTTTTGACAAAATTTAGCGCTTCTTCTTTTGATTTTATTTTGTTATCAAGATATAAATCTTGCACCTGTGCTATTATCTGTGAAAACTGTTTTGAAGGTTTCATACCAAGATTTATTAAATCCTTACCTGTTATAATTTTCGTTTTACTTTTGCTTAAAATATCTATTATTTTTTGAGACAATTCAGAAGACATAAAAGCTATTAAAAATAATGTTGTTTCTGGGTTTATTTCTTTTAAAAGTTTATATAATTGACTATTTTTTAATTTGTTTGTAATTCTATCTTTAATTTCAAAAAATTCTTCAAATATTTTTATTGCATTTTCAAAATGAAATTTTTCCAATATAGAAGTGGAAATTTCTAAAGGCAAATGATACATAAGACCAAGCAAGTAAACAGAAGATTTATTAATTTTTATATCAAACTGGGTTGTTAAATATGAGTAATAATCTCTAATCCTTTCAAGAATAATTAATTTTTCTTCCGTCATTTCAAAATATGGAATCAACTGCTGTAAAACTTTGTATTTATGCATTAGTGCAAGAATTTCTACTACTTTTTCTTCATTAAAAGTTAAATTAAGTTCAAGATTTATCCTTCCAGAAGCAGCAGCTTTAATAAGATTTTGGTCAACAGCTACTTTTAGAAGTTTTTCTGTGTATTTTCCAAGAGAAAAATCAAATCTTCCAGCAAACCTTAAAGCCCTGAATATTCTTATGGGATCCTCTATAAAACTTAATTGATGAAGTATTCTTATTTTTTGATTTTTTATATCTTGAAGGCCGTTAAAATAATCTATTAACATTCCAAAGCTATTTTCTGTAATATCAATGGCAAGTGTGTTAATAGTAAAATCTCTTCTGTACAGATCTTCTTTCAAAGTAGATTTTTCAACTTTTGGGTATGCTCCTGGATATTCATAAATCTCTTTTCGTGCTGTTGCAAAATCAAGCTTTAAACTATCTATTTTTATCTGAGCGGTCATAAATTCTTCAAATTTGTGGAATTTTCCTTTTACTTTCTGAGAAAACTCTTTAGCAAGTTCAACTGCATCTCCTTCAACTATCAAATCAATATCTAAATTTTCTCTTTGCATAACAATATCTCTTACTATCCCCCCAACAAGATAAATTTTCATATTTAAATCTTTTGCAGTCTTACCAACTTCCTTTAAAACTTTTATTATTTGTAACGGAAAATATCTTTCAAGTTTTTCTTTAAAATTGTACATTTTAGGCGTAAGTCTTATTCTTGAAATAAAAACATTTTCTTCTTTTTGGAAAGCATCTAAGTGGATGGCACCAAGCAATGATCTTTTTGTTAGATACCCTATTGGTTTATCATTTTTTAAAACAGGAAAAATATCCTGAGATGCTTTTAATGCTGTTTTTTCTGCTTCATAAACAGGTGTGTTATTCTCAAAAATAAATATGTCATCTATTAGAACATCTTTTATTTTTAAATTTTTTATTCCGTGCTTTAATGCATTTTTTATAGTTCGTGTAAAAACTATACCTTTAAAATTATTTTCATGATCTACAGCAAACAGAAAATAATCTTGTATTTCTTCTAAATTTTCTATTTTTTCATTTATATTTACTTTAGTAAACTCCTTTATAATAAATTTCTCAACTGTTTCATCCTTTAAAAGATGCTTTGTGATTAAGATCTCAAGTTCATCCTCTATCTCTTCATATTCAATATCTTTAATCAATGCAGAAGCAGCTCTTTTATGCCCACCACCTCCGAAAGCAGAAAGTATTTCATTTACATTTATATCTTTTGACCGTGCAATTATAAAAGTTTTATTTTTGCTTATTATTAAAAGAAAAAAGGCATTTAACTCATGTAATTTTTTTAAATTGTTTAAGTAGCCAGATATATCCGGAATATAATCTTTACAAAAAATTCTTGAAATTCCTATTTTTTTATTTTTTATTTGCCAGATATGAAGATTTTCAATTGCAGTTTCAAGTATTTTTAAAGATTTTTCATCTATTTTATTTGTCAAAATATCATTTATAATATCAAATTCAAGACCAATTTCAACTAAAAATTTTAAAGCATCAACATCATCTTTAGTTGTATTGCTATATTTGAATAATCCAGTATCTTCATATATACCAAGAGCTAACAAAGTAGCATCTTCTTTATCTATTATCAACTTCTTTCTTTTAATTTTTTTTACAAAATAAGTTGTACACGCACCATAAGAAACAGGTATTTTTTTAAAATTATCTGGTAGCAATTTAATTTTTTCATGATGATCTATTACAGTAATATTTTTAAAGTTTTCCAGCTTATTCTCTTTTAACGCCTGTTTTATCTTTTCCATAGAAGAAGTATCAACTATATATATCTTTTTTAAATTTTTGACATTTTCTTTTTTTAAAATTTTGTTTTTTAACTTTTCTTTAAAATAATTAACTGCAAGTTTAACAGTAGATGAATATGAATAAGGAAATAAAATATAAGTATCTTTCTCAAGTAATGTTAATGCGTAAGCAGAAGATAAACTATCAAGGTCACTTCCTTCTGTTAATATTACCACTTGCAAAATATAATCACCTGCTTTATAATATTTACCTGCTTTTGCCCAGGTGGCGGAATAGGCAGACGCGGCGTCTTGAGGGGGCGTTGCCCGAAAGGGCGTGCGGGTTCGACTCCCGCCCTGGGCACCATTTAAGTTTTAAACTTATCAAGCATTCTTACCAATTCTTCAGTTTCACTTTCAAGCTGTTTAATCTTTTCTACCATATCCCTCGTATCTTCACAGGACTGCTTCATAACTTCAGAAAATTCATTAGTTCTATCAGATATTTCTTTAAGGAGTTTATTTTCTTCTTTAACCTCATTTCTAATGCTGTCACCTACTTTAGTTACAATCTTTATTTTCTCTACAATTTCATCGAATACTATTTCAGTTTTTTGTGCAGTTTCTACACCTTCTTCCACACTTTCTTTAGCAGATTCCATTTCTTTTTTAGCACTTTGTGCATCGTTTTGCAGTTTTTCTATTATTTGATTTATTTCCTCTGTAGCTTTTCTTGTCCTTTCAGCTAAATTTCTAACTTCATCTGCAACTACTGCAAAACCTCTGCCAAATTCCCCAGCTCTTGCCGCCTCTATTGCTGCGTTTAATGCAAGAAGATTTGTTTGATTTGCAAGTTCATTTATAACGCTTGTTATTTTTCCTATTTCTTCTGAAGACACGGATAGCTCATCTATATTCTTTGCAAGCATTTCTGCTTTTGCTTTTATCTGATTTATCTTTCTGATTGTATCTTCTATGCTTTCTTTTCCTTCTTGTGTTTTCCCTAAAGTATCTTGTGTAGCATTTTTTAATGTTTCATTTACCTGAATATCTATTCTTTGAGCAGATGAATTTAGTTTTGATATGTTTTCCAGTATTATTTTTAAAGAATTTTCCTGGTTTGTTGATACTTCTAACGTTTTTTCACCTTTTTCTTTTAACGTATTTGTTGTTCTAAATAAAAGTTTTATATTGTTTTTCACTTTTTCAAAAACTTTATCGATAGACTCCATAAATCTATTGAAGTATATAGATAATATAGAAATTTCATCATTTCCTGTCTCAGGCATTCTAATAGTTAAATCACCTTCAGCAGCTTTAGAGAAGTTTATAACGAACTGATTTATTGGTTTTGAAATTGTTATTATAATACCTATAATTATTAAACTAATAATAACTATAGATAAAGGTACTCCTATATATATCATTTCTTTTATTGTTTTTATATTATTTTCTACTTGTTTGAATCCTTCTTCAAAATACTTATGTTTTAATTTTTTTAGTTTGGAGAAATACTTTCTTGCCTCTTCTGCTAAAGGTGTAGCTCTTTTATGATAAATTTTATAAGCTTTATATCTTTCTTCAGCAGGCACTTCTTTTAAGCTTTTCATGAGATTGTATCCATCATAAATAAAAGCAAGGGCCGTTTCTTTCGACTTTAATATAAGTTTTTTTTCTTCTGGTGTATAAGCAGTATCCAAAAGTTTATTAAAGTTTTCTTCTATCCTTTTTAATCTAACTTCTAACTTTTTCATATCTTTTTCATAATTAGCCCCAAGCATTATATTTCGTGTAAGTCTACTTATATAATTCATATCAGCATTTATTTGAAGGGTTAAAACTTCACCTTTTACTGCCTTATCTCTAAGGTTCTCAAAACTTTGATCTATTTTATTTAGATAAATAAAAGTGAGTACTGCCATTACAATGTAAGAAAATAAAACGATTATAAGTAATAAAATAAGCTTTGTTTTGATAGTTAGGCTCCTAAGTATTTCCATAACTTAACTCCTAAATGTTTATATATTTATTATTAATCATATCAACTATATTTATATTTATCGTAAATTTTATTTTAATATATTAGCAAAAATTTCTGGGATTGAAATTATTTTTTTATTTTCAGATTTTACAAAACAGTGGGTAGTCTTACCTTTACATATTAGTATTTTATTTTGATTAAAAACATCATAATTAAAAGAAAAAAAATATTTATTTAACTTTTTAGGAGAAAGCTTTATATTGAAAGTATCTCCAAATTCTAGGAATTTTTTATATTCAATATTCAGACCTGTAAGAACTACTTCTAGATTAAGTTCTTTTCTAACCCTTTCGTAAGGAAAATTATTTTTTTCTAAAAAATATCCTCTTGCTTCTTCAAAGTAGCGGGGATAGTTTGAATGATGAACTATCCCCTGAGCATCTGTTTCGTAAAAAAATACTTTTCTACTGTAAATCATGTTTCAGGTTCTCTTACAGACTCCCACATTCTTGCAGCACCTGCAATAAACCCTTTATTAAACTCATCTATCTCTATTGAAACAGTTATAGCATCTTCTACATTACCATGGTCAAGGTCAAACTGGGTAAGAAGAGCAATAGTAACTACTCCTTTATCTATTAATGCATCCCAGGCTTCACCGTAAGGAAATGCCATAAACACTTGCCCATTATCTTTGTGAAGAGCAATCATAAGATAAGCTTCATCACTTTCACTATCATAATCAACATCAATTTCGAGTTCCCAGCAGCTTTCTTGGTTTTCAATCATTTGTTTTAGGTAGCTATCAGGTTCTACAATCGCAATAATTTCTCCATCATCAGACATTCTTACATCAAAAGGCTGGTAAACATGCTCCTCCATTTTTATCCTCCAATTAGATTTTTTCCAAACTCAATTAATTTTTCCAGTTTTTCTTTAGTTGGTGCTTCTGCATATATTCTTAGGACCGGTTCTGTTCCAGATGCTCTAAGTAAAAGCCATGAATCATCTTCAAGTATAAACTTTATCCCGTCTGTTTTGTCAACTTCTTTAATCGGCTCTCCAATTATATTATCAAAGGGTTTATCTCTTAAACTTTCAACTAATTTTCTTCCCTCATCACCTTCAACTTTTAGATCCACTCTTTTGTAATATGCCGTTCCAAACTCTTTAAATAGATCCTCTACAAGTTCAATTAAACTTTTACCAGTTAAAAGCATCATTTCAAGTATCATTAATCCAGATAAAAGACCATCCCTCTCCGGAATATGAAACCCAAAGCCATAACCACCTGACTCTTCACCACCAAAAGCTATCTTTTCCTTTAAAAATAAATCAGCTATATATTTGAATCCTACAGGTGTTTTGAATAACTTCCTTCCTTCTTTCTTTGCTATCCTATCAACTAAATATGTTGTTGAAACTGTTTTTGCTACAGCCCCATCCACTTTCTTATTTCTAATTGTATGAAGTAACAAAAGTGCATACACAATTTGAGTACTTACAAACTCTCCAGCTTCATCTACAATTCCTACTCTATCTCCATCTCCATCATTCGCAATACCGAGACTTGCTTCTTCAGCAACAACTTTTCCTTTTAAAAGAGAAAGATTTTTATCAATTGGTTCTGGATGTTTAAATCCAAAAAATGCATCTCTAAAGTGATTTATTTCTTCAACGTTAATGGAAGTTTCTTCTAATATTTTATTTAAATAACCAATTGTTGCGCCGTGCATAGGATCATGGATTACTTTTATATCTTTTTGTTTAAATGCATCTTCCTCAAGATAAGAAAAAAGTTTATTCAAATAAAGTTTATTAAAGTCATAAAGCTGGAACTCTTTTTTTCCTGTTTTAGGTGTTGATTTGCCTATTTTAGATTCTATTCTTTTTATAATCTCAGGTGTAGCAGGTCCTCCGTACCCTCCTTTAACTTTATATCCATTATACTGATAAGTATTATGAGAAGCTGTTATCATAATACCTTCATCTGCATTTAACTCTTTTGCTGCCAACGATAATGCCGGAGTAGAGCAGTATTTATCAGAAAGTATAACTTCAAATCCATTTGACGAAAAAATTTCAGCAACAAATTTTGCAAAATCTTCAGACATAAACCTTGTGTCGTATCCAACTACAACTTTTTTACCGTTTTTTTCTTTTAAATGATCTGCATGTGCCTGAGCTACTTTAGAAAGATTATCGTAAGTGAAATCTTTAGCAATAATTGATCTCCATCCATCTGTACCAAACTTTATAAACATATGTTTCCCCTCAAATATTTTTGAGAAAATTTTAACATGAAAAGAGTTTAATTTATTGAGTTATTTCCTTTTGAGGTTTTGATAATAAAAATCCTTGAGCATAATCTATACCAAGTTGTTTTAACACTTTTAAGTCCTCATCTTTTTCAACCCATTCAGCAATAGTTTTTATATTTTTAATCTTACTAATATGAATTATGCCCTCAAGAATTATTCTATTATCCCTTTGATTGGAAACATCTTTTATTAAAGATCCATCTAATTTTATATAATCAAGATCAAAATATTTAATATATGAGAATGTAGAATATCCTGCCCCAAAATCATCCAGTGCAAATTGCATATTTTTATTTTTAGCCATTCTTATTATTTCTCTTACCGTATTAATTTCAGTAATAGCTTCTTCTTCTGTTATTTCAAAAACAATTTGACTAGTATCAATATTTAAATCTTCACATTTTTTTATAAAATTTTCAAAGTTTTTAATATTGTGAATATAAGCTTTAGATAAGTTAAAGAAGAATTTATAGTTTTTTAAATTTTTACTTGCAATGTATTCTAAAGCCTTGTTCTGTATGATAATATCAAGTTTTTCAATAAAGCCAAACTTTATAAAATCTGAAATAAAGTTTGAAGCACTTGTATAACCGTATTTTGTTTTTACTCTAGCAAGAACCTCAAATCCAAATATATCAAAATTATCAGAATTTATATCATGTATACCTTGAAAGAAAGGAACAAGATTATCCTTTTCAAATATGTTTTTAAGTTCATCTTGTTTTATAAACTCTTTATGTATAAACTCTTTAATCTTATCTTTAGATAAAACAAGAACCTTGTTCTTTCCTTTTGTTTTTGCAGAATATAATGCTATATCAGCAGCCTGTATTAACTCATCAATAGATATTCCGTGTTCTTCTACAGATGCCACACCAAGACTTGCAGTCAGGTGAATATTTGTTCCATTTATTTCAAATGTGTGATGTTCAATTAACTTTCTTATTCTTTCTGCAATTTCCGTGGCTTTATCTAACGATGTTTCAGGAAGAACAATTAAAAACTCTTCTCCTCCCCATCTACCTACATAATCTGAATCTCTGAGCTGGGCTTTTATTAAATTAGCTATATTTTTTAATATAATATCACCAGTAATATGCCCATATGTATCATTAATTTTTTTAAAATTGTCAATATCAAGTAGTATTATACTAAGTTTTTTATTATATCTTTGAGTTCTTTGAAGCTCTTTTTTTATTCTGCTGGAAATTGCATTCCTATTTAAGAGCTTGGTTAAGCTATCATAATTTGCCAAGTTCAAAAGATTCATACTATGAATAAGATGAAGAAGTATTATATTTAAGTATTTCTTCTCTAACTCAGAAAGATCCATGTCTTTAACAATAGCAAGTATTATCTCTTTATCATCTGTTAAATCTTTTTTAATAAAAATTATGTTTTTATCTTTTAATATATAATATTTTTCATGTTCATTGCTTTTTTTAAAGAGATTGATTAGAACATCAAAATTTTCAATATTTAAGGAAATATTATTTTTCAAAAAATTGTCAGAATGTATAGTTATAACATCAGAAAAATTCTCTTTATTATAAATAACAATAAAAAGTCCTTGAATATCTTCAAAAATATTTTCAATTCTATTTAATGTAAAAAGAATAAAATTAAAAATATCATTTGTATAAGATGTCATCTTAGCTGTTGTATCAAATACAAGATCAATTTCCTTATTGAACTTAACAGTTTCAAGTCTAATTTTTTCTAAAATTTCAGAAAGTTCCCCAAATTCATCCTTTATATAGTGATGCAAATCAAAACTTACCTTTCCCATGTTTTCGACATCTAAAGATCTAATTTTATCTTTTAAATAATTTAACGGAAACAAAATTACATCTTGGAATTTCATTCTAAATAATAAATAGGAAAATAGAATAAAAATTAAAAATAATGAAATATTATTCTTTATAATTGGAAGAATTGCTGCGTATTTTAATTGATTTTTATCTATGCAACCTTCTAGAGTAAAATTTGTATCTTCTATTTTCTGTAAACTACAGATATTAGTTTTATCATGCTTATCAACTCTTAAACTAAAAGTAGGATTATAAATGGATATCATGCCTTTTTTTGGATCTAAAATATCTTTAAAATATTCTGTTGATATTGATATATAAAAATTATCTTTAATTTTTATGATTATACTATCGTTACACAAATTATATGTATAAGTTATTTCACACTTTGGGAAATTGTATATTTGATCTTCGTATTTTATCCCTTTTATTAAAGGTGATTTTAAAATATTTTCAGAAAAATTAAAGTTTTGAAAAGAATCTCTAATAAGATTTAATCTTTCCTCCAT
>WIAL01000029.1 GCA_015519975.1 Hydrogenothermaceae bacterium
CTCCAGATGACTTTCCGCTTGCTTATGGTGGAGATTTATCTGTAGAAAGGCTTTTGTTTGCGTATAAAAATGGAATATTTCCGTGGTACAGCGAAGGTGAACCTATTCTGTGGTGGAGCCCGAATCCAAGAATGGTATTATTCCCAAATGAGCTAAAAATTCAAAGGAGTTTAAAGAAGGTTCTGAAAAAGAATAAGTTTGAGATAAAATTTGACACAAATTTTGAAAAAGTGATAGTAAACTGTGCATCTGTTAAAAGAAACGGTCAAAATGGAACATGGATAACTGATGAAATGAAAAAGGCTTATATAAAACTTCATAAAGAAGGGTATGCTCACAGTGTGGAAGCCTATTTAGATGGTGAGCTTGTTGGAGGTCTTTATGGAGTTTCAATTGGAAAAGCATTTTTTGGTGAATCTATGTTTCATTTAGTGCCTGATGCTTCAAAGGTCGCTTTTGTACATTTGGTATGGAAACTTCAGGAGTGGAATTTTGACATTATAGACTGCCAGCAGTCAACACCTCATATGGCAAGATTTGGAGCAGTAGAGATATCACGAGATAAATTTTTAGATATTTTAGAAAAATCAACCCAAAAAGAAACAATAAAAGGAAAATGGCTTTACTGACAAATATCATTCGATATGAAAATAATTAATCATAAAATATTATTAAAATTAAAAACTCAAGGAGGTATGAAAATGCCAAAAGTAAACAATTATGTAGATATTTCTACAATTGACAAAGAAGCAAAAAGAGATTTTATTGACAGACACTCTCCATTTGTACATGTTGAAGGAACTCCTGTAAAAGGACAAAAATTCAAAGTTAAAGTTAAAGTTGGTGAAGAATACTGTCACCCAGATGATTTTGATCATTACATTGCATGGGTTCAGCTCTGGGACGGAGATACTTTCTTAGGACAGGCTACTTTTGTTCCTGGTGTTCAAGGAAACCAATGTTCACAAGCAGAAGTTGATTTTTATATTGTTCCAACTAAGAAAAAATTAAAATTACAGGCAATGAGCTACTGTACAAAACACGGATTATGGCAAGGTCCAGAAGTAGAAGTAGAAGTTCAGGAGGCTGAAGAACCTGTAGGTGCTTAATTCAATAAATAGGAGCCCTTTTTAGGGCTCTTTATATAATTTCTTTTTTTTGTTTCTATGATATATTTAGTAAGTATTAACTAAATATTAGATACTTGGTTTATAAATGTCGGTGGATTTTTTGTTTCAATATAAATTGAGAATTTATATCTTATATGTACTGTTAACTCTTTATGTAATATTTTATGGTTTTATTCTATTTAATTTTGATTATTCAAGCTTTAAATTCTGTTTGCCATTTTTAATTATATCGCAGGTTATTCTCACAGCAGGGATTATTTATTTTAAAATTAAAGGTGATTATGTAAATACCCTTCTTATATTTTTTATTGCCGGCGGTCTTATGGGATATATAAAATTTATAAAGGGAAATTTAGAACATTCTGAAATAGTATGGACTACCACACCTATTGCATTGTCTTATATATTACTTCCATTAAAAAGGGCAAACCAATTTGCAATTGGATATACGTTCTTATTGGTTATAATGTCAATAATTCAAATTACAGGAAATGAAAAATTTTCACGTCCATTTATCTTTTATATAAATGTGTTTTCGTCTATTTTGGCAATAATAGCAACAGGAAACATAGCTTCCTTAGAATTTACTAAAAAATTAAAAAAAATAGAAAAAGATGCATGTACAGATCCTTTAACTGGATTATTCAACAGGAGATACTTAGAAAAAATATTAAATGAAGATAAAAAAGACTTATCATTAATAATGATAGATTTAGACCATTTTAAAAAGATTAATGACACTTACGGACATGGTGTTGGAGATATTATTTTAAAAAAAGTAGCTCAAGCGATAAAGGATAATATAAGAGAAACTGATATTCCAATAAGAATAGGTGGAGAAGAGTTTGTTATTATATTACCTGATACAAATATAAAAGGTGCAAAAAAAGTTGCAGAAAAAATCAAAAAAAGTATTGAACAGATGGAAATACCACCTGTTGGACATATAACAGCAAGTTTTGGAATTACACAGAAAAAAGAATATGATTGTACTGATACTTTAATTAAACGTGTTGATGAAGCAATGTATAAGGCTAAAAAAAGTGGAAGAAATAGAATAGAAATACTCTTATGACCAAACTCATAACTTAATATTTTTTGTAATTTTAAATTCAAAAATAGGAAAATAACTTTTGTGGGAGGTAGTACCTATGAAACTTCAGCCTAAAGATCATTTAAAACCAAAAAGCCTTGAAAGAATTTCTGATGAGCAGATAGAAGTTCATTTTGAAGCTCATTATAAGGGATATGTTGCAAAATATAATGAAATACAGGAAAAGCTTGCAGACCTTAGTTTCGCAGATCGATCAAAAGCAAATCAGAACTATTCAGAATACAGAGCTTTAAAAGTAGAAGAAAGTTTCAATTATATGGGAGTAGTACTACACGAGCTTTACTTTGAGCATTTGATAGGTGGAGGAAAAGGTGAACCTTCTTCAAAGCTTGGAGAACTTATAGAGGACACATTTGGTAGTGTAGAAAACTGCCTTAATGAGATTAAAGCTACAGGTATAGCCTGCAGAGGTTGGTCTATTTTAGCTTATGATTTGTACAACAATCAGCTTGTAGTTAACGGACTTGATGCCCATAACAATCTTGGAATGATGTGTACAGTTCCTTTAATTGTTCTTGATGTTTATGAGCATGCTTATTATGTTGATCAAAAAAATAAGAGACCTCCCTATATAGATGCATTTTTTAAAAATTTAAACTGGGAGGTAATAAACCAAAGGTTTGAAAATGCCCTAAAATAAATTTTTTTCTATTAGTTTAAATATTCTGTAAAAATAATAGCCTCATGAGGGGCTATATCTTTTATAAATTCTTCAATAGCTTCATCTTTTAGTTCATCTATTATTTCTTTAGTACTTTTATGAGGTTCTCCTTCGCAGTATTCATAATCATCTTTCTTCTCGATTTTTTTAGAGTACACAATTTTTCCACTTGTCACATCTATTAATTTAGGTATTAAAGTAAATGTGGCATAAATCTTATGACATCTAACTTTTGTTGGAACATATCTCTTACATTTTTTAAATAAAACTATGCTTTCTTTTTCTATACATCTATCCTTATCTTCATAAAAACTGCTGTCATTAACTTCCGCAGACGCATATCCAACTATTATTCCTTCTGCATTCAATATTTTTCCTATTTCTACAGTCTTTTCTGTGAGACCAGAATAAGAGAATTTTTGCTCTTTTAATACTTTATCAATATCAGAGCGGGAAACCAGATCGTAATATGGCTTTCCATTTAGTTTTGCAGAAGCTAGATAAGACTCTATCTCAAGGGCTATTTCTCTGCCATTTATTTTTTTGTTTCCAGTTTCAAATGGTAAAACGGCTATTTTCTTAATATTTCCTTTATATTCTCTTGGAAGTTCAACTTGTGTATAGATCTTTTTTGTTTTGGAACAAGAAAACGTGAAAAAAATGGCTAATAAAACAATAAAAAATTTCTTCATTTTATCCCCTATATTTTATGAAACTTTATTTTAATTTTATCAAAAGTTCATTTTTATAACTTTCTTTATAGGATTTTATTTTTTTGTAGGCATCAGGTATATAATCAATTAAATCTGTTGCTTTTAAACTTTCTTTTCCTATATCTTCTACTGCCAAGTCCCCGCTAAGACCATGCATATAAACACCTAATTTCAAAGCGTCTTTAATTTCAAGTCTATTTATCAATGCTCCGATTATTCCTGATAAAACATCTCCAGTTCCGGCTGTTGCCATTCCTTCATTTCCTTGAATTGAATAATAAATTTCTTCATCTGGAGTAGCAATCAATACCCTTGAAGATTTTAAAATAACATAGCTTCCAGTTTCTTTAGCAAACTCTTTTGCAGTATCTTCCATATTATCAAGGATTGTTTTTGTATCTAGTTTTGTAAGTCTAGACATTTCTCCTATGTGGGGTGTTAACACTGTAGGCTGTTTTCTTTTTCTAAGTATTTCTTTGAAGTTTTCAATTTTTGAAAGGTTATTTAACCCATCTGCATCTATAACCATTGGAAGTTTTATTTTTAAAATTTCCCTCATAAAATTTATGGTGTTTTCATTTATAGACATACCCATTCCGACTGTAATTGATGAAAATTTGCCGTTTTTTATAACATTTTTAATCTGTTTTGCAGCCTTTTTCCCAAAAATACCTTCGTGGCAGTCTAAAGGAATGGACATCTCTTCAATTAAATTTGTTTCAACTATTTCATTTATACACTGGGGAACAATTGCAGTAGTCAGTCCTGCACCTGCTTTAGTTGATGCTTTTGATGCCATTATAACAGCACCTGATTTTCCTACAGATCCTCCTATTATGAGATTATGACCATAGTTGTATTTATGAGAGTCTTTCTTCCTGACAGGTAATTTTAATAATTGAGGAGTTATTAGATATCTTTTTATTTCCTTTAAATAATTTCTATCTATTGATATATCAACAACAAATATATCTCCGCAGTACTGAGAAGCCGGATAAAGAATGTGACACAACTTTGGATAAGCAAATGTAACTGTAATGTTAGCCTTTATAAAACTTCCTTCTATCCTACCGCTGTTAGCAGAAAGACCTGATGGTATATCTACTGCCACAACTGGTTTTTCTAAACTGTTAATAATCTGAATAACTTTTTCTCTGTATCCTTTTACGGGAGGTCTAAAACCTGTTCCAAATATTGCATCTATTACAACTTCAGATTTTTTTATTTCATTTCTGAGTTTAGCAAGTTTTTTTTCATTTATAAAATTTACCTGTCCACCAATTGTTTCAAAAACTTCTAAATTATGTAAATGATCTTTAGACAATTTTTCTCTACTGTCAGCAAGAATTAAAACTTTTACTTCTTTGCCAAGATTTAAAAGATATCTTGCTACAACAACACCATCTCCTCCATTATTTCCAGAACCAGCTACAACGACGAATTTGTTTTTATCAGAAAAATAGTTATTTATTACCTCTACAGTGCCCCTTCCTGCATTTTCCATTAAAACTAAAGACGGTATTTTTGTAAGATTTATTGTATTTTCATCAGTAAATGCCATCTCTTTTGCTTTAAGTATTTTCATTTTACTCCTCCAAATTCCATAAACCTATTTCATCAATTACAAATGATTTTAAATCTTCAACTGCTTGAATATAATATGTTGGAAGATTTTTATATAAAATTGGAGCTGAACATCCTCCTTCACAAAAAGAGTTTTCTAAATCAATTATTAAATCTTTAAAAGGAGGAATTTTTATAGTTGTATTTTTTTCTATAATATTAATAAGTTCTTCTAAATTTGCACTACTAAGCATATATTCAACAAATTCAATCTCATAAAAATAAATAATAGCTTTTAAAAATTTGTCTGAAGCTTCTGTTAAAAGGGAAAGGGATTTTTCCGGTGCATAAAATGTAATGTTTTCTTTAACATCTTCTAAAATTTCACTGGCTTTTTTATAAAAATATTGATACTTATCCATTTTTTATAAAGTTTAATAAATCTGTATCTATGTTTTCTTTTCCTTCATACAGCATAAGCCAGTTTTTAAACTCTTTTTCGTCTATTTCACCTGTTTTGTATCGGGCATATAAAATCTTCAGTTCATCATTTATATCTTTTTTCTCTGCATTTTCTAAATATTCTTTATAATTTCCTAAAATGAACATTAAATTTGGATAAATTTCAGGAAAGTTTGCTTTTATGAAAAGTTCTAGCTTGACGGCTTTTTCTTTATCTATAAGATTAGGCTTATTTAACATTCTTATAAAAAAGTTTTCTAAAGAATCTTTATAAAACTCTTTCTCATTTTCAATATCTTTCTCTAAAATTTCTAAAAATTTAATAAAATCTTCTATAGAAAAATATTTTAAAAATATATTTGCATTTAAATTATTAAGTCCTATAAGCCAAATAACTGCATCTATTTTATCTACTTCAGAAGCATCTCTATTTTTTGCTTCTGTTATTATGTTTTCCTGAACTTCTTCCTGTGATATGTATTCTTTTCTATTTTCTGAAAGTTTTTCATCTTCTACTGCAAGATTTATTAAATACTGTTTTTCTTTTTCATCAGAGAAAGTATCTTTTACAAGTTTTTTTGCTTTTATGAATGATTTTGTTAAATCTTTATTAAGTAAAGAGCTTTTTAAAGTTTCTTTTTTTCCTGTAAAAAATTCATACAATGCTAAAAATAAAAATTCAAGCAGATATGAAAGATTTTTTTTATTTACTGTAAGAGTTCCCGCTTTTTCTTCTAAGATTTTATCAATTGGAATAACTTCTTCATATAATGCTTTATCAAGCAGTAGAAATAAAAGATAATCAATAACGTTTAGATAATATGAAACTCCTTCAGCAACTACTTTGCCATCTGGAAACATTTCAAAAACAAGTAAATGTTTTTTTTCTGCATTTAATTTGTCTGCAGTTTCTTTTAAAAATGGGAAAAGCTCAAAATCCGTTATTATTGCATTTCTTTTTGGAATTAGACTGCCTTTGTACTTAAAAGCAAGAGGTGACGGAGAGGGAAGTCTTTCATTTATTATGTCTGTAATAAGCAAAAAGATAACTTTTTTTATACTGTCTGATTCAAGATCAATACTTGCTTTCTGGAAAATCTCATCAACTAACTTTCTTATCAGCCATTTATCTAATTTTTCTTTATTTAAAATCTCATTAACTTTAGCTGTTAGTCTTTTTTTTAGCTGAAAAAACTCTTCTTCCTGAAAAAGCTGGGAAAAATCTGAGTATTTAGACTCTTCCTCATTTATTAGTTTTATAAATTCTAAAGCTGTGTTTTCCATTATAATCTCTCAAGTCCCATCATTACTACTTTATAAACAAAGTAAATTACCGTGATAAAGAAACCAGTAACTAATGAGGTTAAAAATTTTGTCCAGAAACCTGTTTTTTTCTCCTTGTCAAAGAATGTCCAGACGACAAAAATTAGTGCTGTAAATCCGAAAATCATCAAAAACAAAAGACCTATGTTGTCTAAAAACCACTGCCCAACTGTTGGAAGTTGCTCAGGTTTCATTTTTCCTACCTCACTTTATCCATACATATTCTGTTCTTTCTGGACCTGTTGAAAGCATAACTACTGGAGTCTCAGTTTCTTCTTCAACTATTTTTATAAATTCCCACGCTTCTTTTGGAATATCTTCTTTTTTCTTTATGCCTTTTGTTGACCTGTCCCAGCCTTTTAAAGTTTTATAGACAGGTTTACATTTTTCAAGTACTTGAAGTGAAGCTGGAAAATCTCTTATTACTGCCCCTTCATATTCATAAGCAACTGCAACTTTTATTTCATCAAAATGGTCTAAAACATCAAGTTTTGTGATTATTATTCCATCCATTCCATTTATTCTTGCTGCAAATCTGAGTGCAACCAGGTCAAGCCATCCACATCTTCTTGGTCTTCCTGTTGTTGTACCGTATTCATGTCCTTCATCTCTGAGTTTTTGACCATCTCCATCGTGTAGTTCTGTTGGGAAAGGCCCAGCTCCTACTCTTGTTACATAAGCTTTACTTACTCCGTAAACTTTAGCCTTTCCGATTTCTCTAGGTGAAACGCCTGTACCGTTGCAAAGTCCTAAAGCTGAAGAATTTGAAGAGGTTACATAAGGATACGTTCCCATATCTATATCAAGCATAGTTCCCTGAGCACCTTCAAATAATACTTTCTCACCTTTTTTTAATGCAGTGTCGAGCATTAAAGATGTATCTGCAACAAGAGGTTTTATTTTTTCAAACATATCAAGGGTATTGTAATAAATTTTATTTATATCAAGATCAAATTTTTGATTGTAAACTTTTTCAGCTATTTCTTTAGCTTCTGAAACTGAAGCTTCAAGTCTTTTTCTAAAATAGTTTGGATCAAAAAGATCGGCAATTCTTATACCTGTCCTTGCATATTTTGCCATGTATGCAGGACCGATTCCTTTTAAAGTAGTTCCTACTTTATTTTTGCCTTTTGCTTTTTCTGAAAGACCGTCCAATATTTTATGGTGAGGAAAAACGATATGTGCTCTATCGCTAATAAAAAGTTTCCCTTCAAAATCTTCAACTACATCTCTAACTTTATCCATTTCAGATAAAAGTTCTTCTAAAGCAATTACAACACCGTTTGAAATTATATTTTTCTTTCCTTTATGTAAAATTCCAGAAGGAATTAAATGAAGGGCATATTTTTTATTCCCAACAATAACAGTATGTCCTGCATTACTGCCACCTTGATATCTAACAACATAATCATAATCAGGAGCCAGTAAATCAACTATTTTTCCTTTTCCTTCGTCTCCCCATTGACTACCAAGAATTACAAGAGAATCAGACATTCAAAACCTCCTCATTACTGTTTATCTTCAAAATAAAATTCTTTGATATCTTTTCTTTTCCAGTGTCCTAATGATGGTATTCCTTCTATAAACTGCTTTTGAATGCCAATTAGTTTTTCTATTCCAATTTTTCCATATTCAAGCATTTTATTTAGTTGTTCTTGAGAGAATGTATATTCTTCTCCTGTTGCCTGAACTTCAACAAATTCACCGCTTCCTGTCATTACAAGGTTCATGTCTACTTTTGCAGATGAGTCTTCCTTGAAATTTAAATCAAGTACAACTTCATTTCCTACAACTCCTGTAGATATTGCTGCCACATAGTCTTTTAAAGGGTTGCTTTTTACTTTTCCACTTTCAGTTAGTTTTATCATAGCATCTGCTACAGCTATAAATGCTCCTGTTATGGATGTTACCCTTGTGCCGCCATCCGCCTGTATAACGTCACAGTCAACCCATAAAGTCCTTTCTCCAAGCTTTTTAAGATCAACTACTCCTCTTAAAGACCTTCCTATTAATCTTTGAATTTCCTGAGTTCTTCCAGATGGAGCACCTCTAACTACTTCTCTGATATTTCTGCTTTCAGTTGAACGAGGAAGCATTGAGTATTCGGCAGTTATCCATCCCTGTCCTGAACCTCTTAAAAACGGCGGAACTTTTTCTTCAACCGATGCAGTAACTATTACTTTAGTGTTTCCCATTTCTATTAAAACAGAGCCTTCAGCATACATATTAAAATCTCTTATAACCTTAACACTTCTTATCTGAGTTGGTTTTCTTCCATCAGGACGCAATATTTTCCTCCAAAAAATTTATCCAAACCTATATATTATATAATTTTTTAAATTTTTTGAGTTTCTTTAAATTTTATTAATCTTGTGATTGTTTCGTTTACTGGGACTTGCAGTTTTTTTTCTTTCGCAAGTTTTACAACTGCTCCATTTAAAGCATCTATTTCTGTTTTTTTACCTGCCTTTATATCGTAATACATAGATGGAAAGTGGTCTTTAGTTGGCGGTATAAGATTTGAATAGAAAAAATCGATATACTCTTTTGCAGTTTTCCATCTAAGTTTAATTTTATGTAATTTTGCTGTTTTAAATATTTCAATAATTATCTTATTCATTATTCTTCTTGTTTCTTCATTTGAAGCAAGATCTCCATAAGAACATTCTAAAATAGCTCCAAGTGGATTTAGAGCACAGTTATAAAGTATTTTATCCCATAAAATCTGGTAAACTTCAGGAGAATATCTTGCCGGGATACCTGCATTTTTAATCTCTTCTACAATATTTTTTACTTTCTTTTCATCAGCTAAATTTTCAGGCTGTCCTATTACAACATCATCTGCGTTTACCGTAACTTCCACACAGGCTGGTTTTAAAACTTTTGAGCCGAATATAACCCTTGCAAGTAAAATATTTTTTGCAGAAATATATTTTTTTGCAGTTTCGTAATTTCCGTACCCATTTTGGGCGAGGATTAAAAATGTATTTTCTTTTACTATATTTTTTAAATCCTTAACAGCGGTTTCTGTATCGTAGGATTTGACTGTAAGTACAACAGCATCAAAATATTTTTCAGGTAAATCTTTAACTGAAGAATAAATTCCATCTAGTTTGGCTGTATGTTCTCCCCATATGCCTTTGGCACATACAGTATTTTCATTTATCTTTTTTAGATATTTTTCTTTAGTTATAGCATATACAGTATGACCTTTTTCTTTTAAAAATGTGGCAAAAACTGTACCTACAGCTCCAAGACCGTAAATTAATACTTTCATAATCCTAAATATTTTGCTATTTCATTTAAATCTGGAGGAAGTTCTATTGGTTTTTCACTTGCTTTTAAAACAGTGTCTGGGTCTTTTAAACCATTACCTGTAAGTGTACAGACTATAGTTTCTCCACCTTTGAACAAGCCTTTTCTGTACGTTTTTATTACCCCTGCAATTGATGCTGCAGAAGCTGGTTCACAGAATACCCCTTCAGTTGAAGCAACAAGCTTATAAGCTTCAAGTATTTCATCATCAGAAACAGCATCTATAAAACCGTTGCTTTCTTTTGCTGCCTGAAGGGCTGGCTGCCAGCTGTATGGATTTCCTATTCTTATTGCTGTTGCAATTGTTTGCGGATTTTTTATTGGAAATCCTTTAACTATTGGTGCTGCTCCTTCTGCCTGCCAGCCTATCATTCTTGGAAGTTTTTTATTTTTTCCTTCTTTATGATATTCTTTGTATCCTTTCCAGTAAGCAGTTATATTTCCTGCATTTCCAACAGGTATAAAATGAAAATCCGGAGCATCTCCTAAATAATCAACTATTTCAAAAGCTGCAGTTTTTTGTCCTTCTATTCTGTAAGGATTTACTGAGTTTACAATTTCAACAGGATATTTTTCCCCAATTTCCCTGACTATAGTTAATGCATCATCAAAATTTCCCATAACAGCTATTATTTTTGCACCGTAAACCATAGCCTGTGAAATCTTACCTATTGCAACGGCTCCTTTAGGAAGTAAAACAAAAGCTTTCATGCCAGCCCTTGCAGCATAGGCAGCTGCTGCTGCAGAAGTATTTCCTGTAGATGCACATATAACAGCAGTTTTACCTGCCTCTTTCGCTTTAGATATGGCGAGTGTCATTCCTCTATCTTTAAAGGAACCGGTGGGATTTAAACCTTCATACTTTAGATAGATTTTTAAATCTAAATCAGGAGCTATTTTTTTTGATAAATTGTAAGCTTCTATTAATGGAGTATTTCCTTCGTGAAGTGTAACTATAGGTGTTTTATCAGTTACAGGTAAGTATTTTTTATATGCATTTATAATTCCCTGCCATTTACAATCCAAGGTTTAAAATCCTCCTAAAATTTTGCAACTGATATTATACCATTTTGTTTTATAATTAAATTTACCGAAAATATAATTATAGTTATTGTATAATATTAGTTTGCATTTATTTAAAAAGGAGGAAAAACAGTGAGCAAAAGACCTTTAACAGAAGAAGCATTAAAAAAGGTAAATAATAGATATGAGCTAGTACATGCAGCTTCAAAACTTGCAAAAAGACTTTATGAAACTGGGGCAGAAAGTTTTGTTACAGAAGAAGGAATACCTTTAAAAAAGACTGTTATAGCTATTGACAAAATTGCAAAAGGAGAGGCTATTATAATAAAGCCTGAAGAAATTGTTAAAGAAGAGGAATAATTTAATGTGTATTTAAATGAACTTCTTCTAGGATATAAATTAGGAAGATTTATATTCTCTGTTTCTTTTTTAATTTCTTATTTTTTATATTTAAATATAGCAAAAGTGAATTTTCTAAATTTTCCCTTTACTATACTTGTTATATATTCAATAACATCTTTTATTTTGCTTTTTTACAGAAAGATTAATATTCTCGAATTTTTACTAGATATTATTTTTATTACAGTTTTTATTATGTCAAGCTTTAAATCTATTTACTATTTATCTTTACTTTATTTGTTCCCTATATTTTTTTATGGCGTATTATCAGGAAAAAAGTTAACTTATATTTTAGCAAGTATTGCATTATTTTTTTATATATTAGCGAGGTTTATATTTATCCAAGATAATATATATGATCTCTTAATTCCATCATTCTTACATGGATTTTCATTTTTTATAATTTCCTTTGCCAGTATATCTTTAAATAAAAAACTAAAAAATCAAGAAGAAGCAATAAAAAAACTTGAAGAAGAAAAAAAACAAACCCAGCTTTATAAAAAACTTTATGAACTTTCTGCAAATATTGCCCACGAGATTAAAAATCCTCTTGCTTCTATTAGCGGGGCAGCTCAGCTAATTAAAGAAGGCAAGGCAAATGAAAAGCTTGTTAATATTATATACAGAGAGTCTAAAAGGGTTGACAACCTTTTAAAAGATTTTTTAACTTTAGCTAATCCTTACATAGAGCAGCCTAAGAAGATAAACATTGAAAAGTTAATAAAAGAAATTATTGATTTATATGTTAGAGATAAAAATGTAAATCTAAATATAAAAATTAAATATGTGAAAATAAATGAAAAAGCCCTACGATCTATCTTAGAAAATATAATAAAAAATGCAGTATATTGGAGCAAAAAAAACATAAATATAACAATAGAAAGAAAAAATCATCTGTTGAGAATTATAGTAGAAGATGATGGACAAGGAATTGATGAAGATATAAAAGAAAAAATCTTTGATCCATTTTTCAGTACAAGACACGATGGAACAGGACTTGGACTTGCAATTGCTAAAAATATTGCTATAAATATGGGTGGAGATATCTTTATAGAAAAAAGTGAAAATTTAGGTGGAGCTAAGTTTATAGTAGAGGTACCTATGAAAGAATGAAAGCTTTAGTTATTGATGATGAAAAATCCATTGTTGATATTCTTTCGATTGTATTGGAAGAAGAGGGATTTTCAGTAGATAAAGCATATTCATATAATGATTTTTTAGCTTTGGATAATCAATATTATGATCTTGCATTTGTGGATCTTAGGCTTCCTGATATTAGCGGAATAGATGTGATTTCCCATATAAAAAACAAAAATCCAGATACTCAAGTAGTTATGATTACAGCTTATGCTTCTCCAGATACTGCTGTTGAAGCGTTAAAAAAAGGAGCAATTGATTATTTATCAAAGCCTTTTGAAATAAGAGATATAAAAAAAATAATCAATAATGTAAAAAATAAGTTAGTTGCTCAATCTCAAGATAGAGAGTTTACGGAGTTTGAACTTCTAATTGGAAATTCTAAAGCTATTTCTTTAATAAAAGAAAGTATAAAGAAAATAGCCCCTTATGATGTAAATGTTTTAATAACAGGAGAAACAGGGACAGGTAAAGAGATCGCAGCAAGAGAAATACATAGGTTAAGTAATAGAAAAAACAATCCTTTTATAGCAGTAAATTGTGCGGCAATTCCAAATGATTTACTGGAAAGCGAGCTTTTTGGATACGTAAAAGGAGCTTTTACAGGTGCTGAAAAAGATAAAAAAGGCTTAATAGAAGAAGCAGAAGGTGGAACTTTATTTTTAGATGAAATCGGAGAAATGCCTTTATCGCTTCAGTCAAAACTTTTAAGATTTTTAGAAACAAAAAGTTTTAGACCTATAGGTGCTACAAAAGAAAAATCTGCAGATGTGAGGATAATATCTGCTACAAATAAAGATTTGAAAAAAGAAATAGAAAAAGGAGGTTTTAGAGAAGATTTATACTACCGCCTTTCAACAATAACTTTAAAAATGCCTTCTTTAAAAGAAAGAAAAGAAGACATACCTCTTATTATTTCTCGCATACTTAAAGAGTTAAATCAAAAATACGGCAAAAATATAACTAAGATCAGCCCTGAATTTTTAGAATATGTAAACAGTATTGAATTAAAGGGAAATATTAGGGAGCTCAAAAATATTATAGAAAAATCTGTTATCCTTTCTGAGGGTGATACTTTAGAGCTTTTTGAATTTAATGTAGAGTCTAATCTAAATTCAATATTTATAGATGATCCAAATAAAGGATTTGTTTTAAGATCATTTCCACCAGAAGGTGTAGACTTAAAAAAAATTATGGAAGAAATAGAAAAATCCATAATTGAGTATGTATATGAAAAAACAGGAAAAAATAAAACAAAAAGTGCAAGAATACTTGGTTTAACGTTTAGAGAATTTAGATACAGGTTTGACAAATATTTTGGTTAAATTTTTGTTATAATATTTGTTTTGAATTATTAAAAAGGAGGAATCTGTAAATGGCAGTACCTAAGAGAAAGAAGTCTAAAGCAAAAACAGCTATGAGAAAAGCTCAATGGTATAAAAAATTAAAAGTTCCTGGAATGTCTTTATGTCCTGAGTGCGGACAGCCAAAAGCACCTCACAGAGTTTGCCCTCATTGTGGATACTATAAAGACAAGGAAGTTATTGAGGTTGTTTAATTGTTTATAGCACTTGATGCTATGGGAGGGGATTATGCCCCTGATTCTAATATAAAAGGTGCTATTCTTTTTGCAAAAGAAACAAATATAGGTGTTTATCTTGTAGGCAATGAGAATGTATTAAGGCCAAAATTAAAAGAGTACGGTGGAGAAGGTCTTCCTATAGAAATTGTTCATGCAGAAGATGTAATTGAAATGCATGAACCTCCTTCTGTTGCCATAAGAAAAAAAAGAAACTCTTCAATGTATATAGCTGCAAAGCTTGTAAGGGAAGGTAAAGCACAAGCTTTCGTTTCTGCAGGGAACACTGGGGCTGCTATGGCTGTTTCAAAGTTTATAGTAGGTTCTGCTCCTGGAATAGAAAGACCTGGAATAGCAGTTGCATTTCCAACTAAAAAAGGAAAGCCTACAGTTTTAATAGATGTTGGAGCAAATGTTGACTGCCGTCCCAGACATTTAGTTTATTTTGCTGTGATGGGACATACATATGTAAAAGAAATATTAAAATCTTCTGATAATCCAAAAGTTGGCATACTTAGCATAGGTGAAGAAGAAGGTAAAGGTAATGAACTTGTAAAGGATACATATCCTCTTCTTAAAATGTCTAATTTAAACTTTGTAGGCAATGCAGAAGGTAGAGATATCTTTACTGGAGATTTTGATGTTATAGTATGCGATGGTTTTGTAGGAAATGTTGTTCTTAAAACAAGTGAAAGTCTTGGAAGTATAATTGTTGAAATGATAAAACAGGAAGTTGAAAAAAGCCTTGTTTCAAAAATAGGCGCAGCTTTAATGATGCCTGCTTTAAAGAGATTTAAGAAAAAGGCAGACTTTGCAGAATACGGTGGAGCGCCACTGCTTGGAACAAAAGGAACGTGTATCATAACCCATGGAAGGGCAGATGAAAAAGCAATAAAAAATGCCTTGAAAGTTGCTTCTGAGTTTGAAGAATCACATTTTAATGATATTTTATCTCAGAACATAAAAGAGCTTCTTCCAACTCCACTTTTAGAGGTTTAAATGGGAACTCAAATAAAAGGCATTGGAATGTACGTTCCTCCAAGGGTTATAACAAATTTTGATTTGGAAAAAATTTTAGATACATCTGATGAATGGATAACCACCAGAACAGGTATAAAAGAAAGAAGAATAGCTGAAGAATGGGAAAAGACCAGTGATCTTGCTAAAAATGCATCTGAAGAAGCAATCGCCTCTGCCAGAATAGACAAAAAAGATATACAGGCTGTAATTGTTGCAACATCAACTCCTGACATGATATTTCCGTCCACTGGAGCACTTCTTGCAGATAAACTTGGACTAAAACATCCTATGGCTTTTGATATCTCTGCAGCCTGCAGCGGCTTTATATACGCCCTTACAATTGCAAATTCTTTTATAAAATCAGGACAATTTAAAAATGTTCTTGTAGTAGGTGCAGAAGTTTTCTCTCAAATAATTGACTGGAAAGACAGGTCAACAGCTGTAATTTTTGGTGATGGTGCCGGAGCAGTTGTTTTATCAGAAACAGATTCTGAAAGTGATATACTTTCTGCTGTTATGCATTCTGATGGTTCACACTGGGGCTCACTTTACTGTCCTGTCGGTGAAAAACTTAGAATGAAAGGTAGAGAAACCTTTAAGCTTGCCATAAAAAACATGGAGTCTGCCTCCAAAAAAGCTTTGGAAGAAGCTGGGTTGACCTTAGATGATATAAAACTAGTTGTACCACATCAGGCAAATATAAGAATTATTGATGCTCTTGCTGAAAGACTTGGGATACCAAAAGAAAAAGTGTTCAGCAACATTCATAAGTATGGAAATACAAGTGCTGCATCCATACCAATAGCACTTTATGAAGCAGTAAAAGAAGGAAGGGTAAAAAGAGGAGATTATATCCTTTTAACTGCTTTTGGCGGCGGGCTTACGTGGGGATCTATAGTGTTAAAGTATTAAATTTCTTTAAAATCTTCTGGTTTTAGAGACTGAAGCCATTCCTTTATATCATTTTCATCTACTTTTCCGTTAAAACCATCCTTATACTTTTGAAGAACTTTTTCTTCCACAAAAATTGGTGCATTTGCTCTTAATGCTATGTTTATAGCATCACTTGGTCTTGAATCGATTTCAAAAATATTTCCATCTTTTTCTAATTGAATAACTGCATAGTATGTGTTTTCTTTTAAATCATTAATAATTATTCTTGAGATTTTGGCGTCTAAATCTTCAATAAGATTAACAAGCAGGTCGTGTGTCATTGGTCTGGGGATATACACATTTTCTATTTTCATAGAAAGAGCATTTGCTTCAAAAATTCCTATCCAGATCGAAAGAATATCATCACAGTTTTTTCCTTTTAGAACTATGACTGGCATGTTTGTTATAGGATCTAAAGTAAGCCCCTGAAGCTGCATTTCAATCATTATAATCCTCCTCAAATCTGGACGAGGTTTAATTTACTGTCTTCTACCTGTCCTTCCAGCGAAAACCTATTTGCTTTTGTAATTTTTACATTAACAAGCTCTCCTAATAAGTTATGCCCTCCTTCAAAATGGACAAGTTTATTTGTTCTTGTTCTTCCAACTAATTTTCCATCTTTTTCCTCTTCAACTAGAACTTCCACTGTTTTTCCTTCATATGCTAAATTTCTTTTGAAAGCTATATCTTTTTGAATATTTATTAAATCTGTAAGCCATTTACTTAATGTTTTTGGATCTTCTGTCATTTTTAGGTCTGCTGCAGGAGTTCCTGGTCTTGGGGAGTATTTAAAGGCAAATACCTGATCATACTCAACTTCTTTTAAAACTTTAACTGTTTCTAGATAATCCTCATATGTTTCCCCAGGAAAACCAACTATAATATCTGTAGATAAAGCTATATCAGGTATATACTTTCTTAAAAGCTCAATTTTTTCTAAGTACTCTTTTTGTGTATATCCCCTATCCATAGCCTCAAGTATTTTATCTGAACCTGCCTGAATTGGAAGGTGAAGTGCTTCACAAACCTGCGGAATATCTGCCATTGCTTTAATTGTATTTATATCTAAATCTCTTGGATGTCCTGTTGTAAATCTTATTCTTTCAACTCCTTCCACATTTGCAACGGCGTATAAAAGTTCATAAAACTTAACATCTCCTAAATCTTTACCATAGGCCGTGACATTTTGACCTATTAGATGTATTTCTTTTACTCCATCTTCAACTAAGTATTGAACCTCTTGTATAATCTCTCCAATTCTTCTGCTTCTTTCTTTACCTCTTGTAGCAGGAACTATACAGTAAGTACATTTTTTATCACAACCTCTAATAACAGTTACGTAAGCTGTATATTTGTTATCCCTAACTGTTGGATAGCTGTCAAGCTGTGTTTCATTTTCATCTATATCTTCGATGATTTCTACTGCTTTGTTTCCTTGCTGTGCTTCTTCTAATAGCTGAGGTAGATGGTGAATATTTGTTGTTCCAAATACCATATCAATAAATGGTGCTTTTTGAAGTATTTCATACCCTGCCCTTTGTGCAAGGCA
>WIAL01000030.1 GCA_015519975.1 Hydrogenothermaceae bacterium
AAGCCACTGCACGGGTATTTAAGGATAATCCTTATATCCGTGTAAGCTATACTTCTACGAAACAGGAAGCACGGCTTTTTTCAAAGCCGTGAGGATGTCACCTATATCTGCACCGTCTGGAGGTAAATCCACAATAGCTCAAAAGCTTTCAGAAATTTATGAAAATGACTTTTATAAAATAGGATTGGATGATTTAAGATTGAAAATTTTTTGTGAGAATTTTCCTAAAGTTTGCAAAGGAAATTTAACGGATGTTTATAAAAAAGCATTTAAATACATAATAGAAAATAAAATAGACATTGAAAAACTGCTCATCCAAAAAATAAAAGAAAACTTAAATAAAAAAGTAATATATGTTGACAATACAAATGCAACCTATAAGAGCAGGAGAAAAATTTTAAACTCTGTTGAAAAAGAAAGATACAAAGTTGGGATATTTATATTTAGTGTTACTTTAAATGAAATTTTTAAAAGAAACGAAAAAAGAGAAATAAAAATAAATAAATCAGCAATTAGGCAGATTTATAATACTATATCTTTTCCTTCTTTGATTGAATTTGATGAAATTATTGTTTTATAGAACTTTCCCAGGTTTCCTTTATTTCTTTCGGAGAAAGAGTTAAACTCTCATTATCATAGTAAGGAACTGCATAAGGAGAGGTTTTTAGCCTTTTTTCTTCTTTTTCTGTTAATGGAGGAATCTCTCCATTAATGGTTGCAACAGTTGAGTAGCTTTTTCTTCCAATTGGTTCAACAAGCCCTATTTTAAAACCTGCTTCTAAAAGCCCTTTTCTAACTGCAAGTGATGCACTGTAGGTTGCAAGAACAGCTTTCTCAGTCATTAAGTTTTTAACTAATTTAAAAATATTTACAGTCCACATTTCTGTGTTTACTTTAGGAGAAAAGGCATCCCAGAAAACAGCGTCAAACTTTATATTTTCATTTTGAAGGTCTTTTATTATCTGTCTTCCTTCTCCTAAAACAACTTTTAAGTTTAAATTGTTTTCATCTAACGTAAAAACTTCATAAGTATTATTTCCTATTTTTTCTTTTTTGAATTCACCTTTTTCCAAAAGCTTGTAAAACTCTTTTAGATTTTCAGGAAGGTTTAAAGATTTTATTCTTTCAAAGTTGTTTTTATCTTTCTCAATAGAAATTACATTTAATTTTGCATTTTTATTTACCTTTAAAATCTCTGTATAACAGACTGCCACATTATAGGCAAGACCAAAACCAATATCTAATATGTTTACTTGCTCTTTTTCTTTTACTATTTCTTTAACTTTTGTAGGGTTAATAAACTTATGCAGGCTCTCTGTATATGCCCCTGCCTTTGTGCTGTGGTAAGCTTCGTTATATTCTTCATTAAAAAATGTTTCTGTTCCGTCTGCTGTGATTATTTTACTATCCATTCTTTTTCTATTAATGATTTTCCATTTTTTATTATTTTCCCTAAAAATTTATCTCCTTTTTCAAAATATCCAACTCCTTTTGGAGTTCCTGTCACTAGAATATCTCCATCTTCAAAGGAAAAATACTCTTTTGCTTTTTCAATTATTTCATAAGGTTTATAAATCATTAAATTAATATTTCCTTTTTGCTTTAACTCTCCATTTATGTAAAGCTGCATTTCTAGTCCTTCTATATCACTAATTTCCACAAAATCAGAAAATACTGCAGAGTTGTCAAAAGCTTTAGCCTTTTCCCACGGTAGACTTTCTTTTTTTGCCTTTTCCTGTTCATCAACAAGTGTTAAATCAATTCCAAAACCTACTGCATTTATTTTATTACCAATAATCAAAAATGATATTTCACCTTCGTATCTACATTTTTTATCAGGTTTTATAAGATCATCAGATATTGAAGAGTTTGGTTTTATAAAAAATACAATATCATCAGGCATTTTATTATTAAGTTCTTTTATATGTTCAACATAATTTCTTCCAACGCATAAGATTTTAGATGGATAAATTTCTTTTCCTTCAAAAATTACCTTTTTCATTACTCCTCCAGAGTAAGTTTGTAGGCTTCTTTTTTTGATATACCGAATTTTTCAGAGATTATTTTTGCTATATCTTTTGATTTAAAACCTTCTTTTTTTAGAATTTCGATTTCTTTTGTTAGGTTCTCAGCACTTATTTCTTCTTTTTCTTCTGGATGGCATAAAATAACAAATTCGCCTTTTAACCTGTCAGGATTTTCTTCAAAATAATCTATTACTTGCCCTGCCGTTCCTCTTATAAATTCTTCGTGTATTTTGGTCAACTCTTTTGCTACAACCACCGGAGAGTTTGGTAAAATTTTTTCAATAGCCTGCAGAGTTTTTAAAATTCTTTTTGGACTTTCATATAAAATAAACGTAACGCCTACATTTTTCAGCCATAAAAGAACTTCTTCTCTTTTTTTATCTTTGTTTGGTAAAAATCCAGAAAACAAAAACTTATCAGATGGAAGACCGGAAGCAGAAAGTGCAGCAGCTCCGGCAAAAGCTCCTGGGATAGGAGAAACATTAAATCCATTTTCCCATACAAGTTTTACAACTCTATATCCCGGGTCCGATATACAAGGAGTTCCAGCATCAGAAACAAGTGCCACGTCTTCATCTTCAAGGATTTTTAAGATTTTTTCCGCTGACTTTTCTTCATTATGTTCATGATATGAAATAAGTTTTTTACCTTTTATACCGTAGTGATTTAAAAGTTTTGAAGTAACCCTTGTATCTTCACAGGCTATGTAATTTACAGATTTTAAAATATTTAAAGCTCTAAAAGTTATATCTTCAAGATTTCCTATAGGGGTAGCAACCACATATAAAGTTGGCATTACTTTCTTCTATATACTCTTATACTTTCCACATTCTGGTTTTTATATCTATATATAAGACCTTCTTCAAACTGTTCTTTTTTTATATCAGCCTTGATAACTTTTTTACTATAAGCAGGCAGGTAAAAATCTTTTATTACTTTTGTAAAAAGTTTTCCTTTTATTTTGAGAGTTATTTTTTCAAAATTTACAGAAGTTTTATTTTCAAGTACAAAATAAGGAGTTAGTTTATCTTTTTCTGCCACATATTTCATTTTATATGTGATACCCCTTACAGGGTATATGATTTTAATTGTTTTTTCTCCAACATCTTTTGAATAAATATTCACATCAATTGAAGGAGAAAAAGACTTTTTATAACTTCCTTTTAAGGATATTTTAGATGGAAATGTTGGAAAAGTAGTTATTACTAAACCTTTTGCTGTATTTAAAAGTATGTTTTCTCCCTGGACATCCATAACTTTACCACTTATTACCCTACCGTTTCCTTCTATTGATATATTTTTTCCTTTTAGGTTCTCCTTCCAGTTAGTAGAAAAATTATTTAAAACGTAGCTTATTAAGTGACCATCTTGTATTTCAAACTTTAAAAAATCTCCGTATATTATAGGAAGCAAATTAATAGGACCTAAAACATTTTCACCATCTGCAAGCATAAATTTTTCTTCCTGTACATATGTATCTTTACCATCTGTTTTAACAACAAGAGTATCTGCATAAGTAAATCCTACAATTAAAAGTAAAAATGTTAGTATTTTATTCTTCATAATATTCAGCTCCACCGTGTTTTGTTTCCCATACAACAACTTTTTGCAAGGAAGGATATTTTTCTTTTATTTTATCGTAAAGATATTTTGCTACATTTTCAGCACTTGGAGAAAAATCATAAATATCATTCATACATTTGTAATTAGGAAGTATCTCATTTAAAAAATTATCTATTTCTATAAAATCGTATCCCATTCCACCTTTATCCAGTTTATCTGCCCTTATAAAAACCTCCACTTCCCATGTATGACCGTGAAGAGGTTCTGGCTTGCCGTGGTAATCTGTCAAAAAATGTGCTGCCTGAAATTCCTTTCTAACTCTAACTATGTAAGGCATTTTACTCTCCACTTAGTATTTTCTTTTTCTTTTTCAAATCCCAATAAATTGAGTCAAGTATTAATGAAATTTCCTCAGAATAAGATTGAACAATATCATCAAGATAAGAAGAGGGGGAGATCATGTCCCATATATATGGATTGTTGGCAACTACAGCTGTTCCATCTCCAATATCATGTACAGACAGATTTATTATAGAAGCTATAGCAACATCAGGTGCTTCTACCATAAGTTTTTCAAGAAGTTTGGGCTTTATTATCTGAAGGATTATAACCTTATCATCCTTTGCTATTTCTTTAACTACTAAATGATTTTTTTCGGCAGAAAGTTTAAGCTCATTTATGTACTCCTGAGGTTTTACTTTAGGATATGCTTTTTGCATTAATATAGCTTCTTTTACAGTGTTTATGGCAAGACCCTGAACAAAAATAAAGGTTATTAAGAATACTGCAACAACACCAAATCCGGTAATTATTATTAAAGGCCAGTTTAAGGATTTTTTATTTTCACTCATTCACATTTCCCTGTACTTGTTGTTGCTTTCGGCTCTGTTGTTTTTGCTTTTTCTTTTCTTCATTATAGCTTGCTTTCAGGGCAAGTCCCCATAAAATTCCAACTGTAACAACCATAAATGTGAAAAATATTATTCCTGCATATTCAAACCACGTACTTAGAGTGTCATTTTCCATTGTCTTCACCTTTATAAAATAATTTCTAAATCTATTATAACTTTTATTAATTTTGAAGTATAATTTTATTTTAATAACGCGTCAAGGAGGAATTCAAATTGTACAAAGTTCTCATTACAGACCCAATTTCAACTAAAGGCATTGAAATATTAAATCAAGAAGAAGATATTGACGTAGATTATGAACCGGAAATACCATTTGAAGAACTTTTAGAAATAATAAAAGATTACGATGCAATAATAACAAGAAGTAGAACACCTGTTACAAAAGAGCTCTTAGAAAGAGCTGAAAAGCTAAAAGTTGTTGGAAGAGCAGGTGTTGGTGTTGACAATGTTGATTTAGAAGAATGCTCAAGAAGAGGAATTCTTGTTGTAAACACTCCCGGAGCAAATACGATTGGTGCTGCTGAAATAACAATGGCGCATCTTTACACAATTTTAAGAAAACTTCACCTTGCCCACGAAGACGTTATGAAAGGAAACTGGAATAGAAAGAAATTCATGGGTGAAGAACTAAATGGAAAAGTTGTTGGCATTGTAGGTCTTGGTAACGTTGGTTCACAGGTTGCTATAAGATGTAAAGCCGCTGGAGCTACAGTTATAGCATACGACCCATACATTCCAAGAGAAAAAGGAGATAGACTTGGGGTCAGACTTGTAGATACATTAGAAGAGCTTTTAAAAGAATCAGATATTTTAACTCTTCACTGTCCATTGACAGAAGAAACTAGAGGAATGATAGGTAAAAAAGAATTTGAAATAATGAAAGACGGCATTTACTTTGTTAACGCTGCAAGAGGCGGAATTGTTGATGAAGATGCAATGTATGAGTTTATGAAAAAAGGAAAGTTTAAAGGGATAGGTCTTGACGTGTTTTCTAAAGAACCTCCTGACGACAAAATAAGAAGACTTTTTGAATTTGATAATATAAGCCTTTCTCCGCACATTGGAGCAAACACTTACGAATCTCAGGATAACGTTGCTGTAAAAGTTGCTCAGCAGGTTATAAATGCACTAAAAGGAAGATTTGTTGAAACTGCAGTTAATGCACCGTTTACAATTACAGAAGGACTTGCAAATATTAAGGCCTTCCTTGAACTTGCAGAAAAACTTGGAAGTTTCCTAACACAGTATGCAGGTGGACATTTTAAAGAGCTCGTAGTTGAAGTTAGAGGAGATATAAAAGAACATATTGAACCTATAACTGCTTATTTCCTGAAAGGTTATTTATCTCCTATTCTTGATATTCCTGTAAATATAATTAATGCACCTTACATAGCAAAAGAAAGAGGAATTACAGTAACAAAAACAACAAAGGAAGAAGGTGAAAACTTTAAAGAATTTATAAAGATAACAGCGAAAAATGAAGAAGAAGAAAGAGTAATTGGCGGTACGGCATTTTACGGAAAAATCCCAAGAATTATGCTTATAGACAAATACTGGATAGACATTGAACCTGAAGGAGTAATACTTGTATTTGAAAATAAAGATGTTCCGGGAGTTATTGCAAAAGTTGGTGAAGTGCTTGCGAGACACTCAATTAATATTGCAGGATTTAGACTCGGAAGAATTGAGAAAGGAAAAATTGCACTCGGTGCCTTGCAATTGGATGACAAATTAAATAAAGTTATATTAGAGGAAATTCAAGAAATACCAGAAATAATAAAAGCAAAAGAAATAATTTTATAAATGGAGGAATTAAAATGCCTGTAAAAGTAGCTATTAATGGTTTTGGAAGAATTGGAAGAAACTTTTTTAGAGCTTGTCTTGGAAACCCTGACATTGAAATAGTTGGAATAAATGATCTTACAGATGCATATACACTTGCACATTTGTTAAAATACGACTCTGTTCACGGTGTTTTAGAAGATGTAGAAATAAAAGCTGAAGGAAATGCAATTGTAGTAAACGGAAAAGCTATTGAAGTTACAGCACTAAGAGACCCTGCAGAACTTCCCTGGAAAGACTTAGGTGTTGATATAGTTATAGAATCAACGGGCGTATTCAGAGACAGAGAAGGTGCTGGAAAACATTTACAAGCAGGAGCTAAAAAAGTAATAATTTCTGCACCTGCAAAAAATCCTGACTTAACTGTAGTTTTAGGCGTTAATGAAGATCAATATGATCCTGCTGAGCATAACATTATTTCAAATGCGTCTTGTACAACAAACTGCCTTGCTCCAATTGCTAAAATACTTGACAAAGAGTTTGGAATCGTTCATGGATATATGGTTACAGTTCACGCCTACACTAACGACCAGAGAATATTAGATCTTCCACATAAAGATTTAAGAAGGGCAAGAGCAGCAGCAATTAATATTATCCCAACAACTACTGGTGCAGCTAAAGCTGTTGGAGAAGTTTTACCACAGCTTAAAGGTAAATTAGATGGGACTGCAAGAAGGGTTCCAGTTGCTGATGGCTCAATTGTTGATTTAACTGTTGTTGTTGAAAAAGAAACTACAGAAGAAGAAATTAATGCAAAAGTTAAAGATTATGCCCTTGGCGAAATGAGGGGTATCTTAGAATATACAGAAGATCCAATAGTTTCTCAAGATATTGTAGGAAATCCTCACTCTTCAATATTTGATGCATTATCAACAAAAGTAATAAATGGAAAACTTGTACACGTTTCATCGTGGTATGACAATGAATGGGGATATTCAAATAGATTAAAAGATTTAGTACTATTTATGGCAGACAAAGGATTATAAACTGCAGGGGCAAAAGCCCCTTTTTTATTCCCATATTTTGGAAAAGTCAAACTCTATAAAGCAATTTTTTAAATCAAATTTAACGATTTCTTCAGTTGCATCTATTAGTTTTGAATACTTCCCATTTATAAGCTCAAAAACCTTAGCAAGTCTTTCCTCAGGATAAACAAGAATATAGTATTTAACTCCTTCCCTTTCATAAATTTCAAATTTTATTTTTTCATCCTTTTCCTGCGTTAATTTTGAAACAACTTCAAAAATCATAGTAGGAGCTTTAGTTATATATGGTTTATTTTCTAAAGGATAACAAATGACAATGTTATCAGGCTGAACAACTGTATCCTCGCTGATTTTCCAGTCAACAGCTAAAAGAGCTTTACATTCTTTGCAGTCTTTTAAAAGTTCTTTTAACTGCCAAGCAATATTATTGCTTACAAGCTGGTGTTTTACAGCAGGAGCTGGAGACATAGCAAAGGGAATACCTTCTATAAGTTCCCATCTGCCTTCCCAGTTTTTGTAATCTTCATAAGTATAATGGGGCAAGTACTTTTGAGCTAACATAAAAATTTCCTCTTTAATGCTGTTTTTTCAGCATATTTATAAAATCTTTAATTTCAAAATAAAACAGCATAAATAAATATTTCTATTATAATAATCTCAATATAAGTTTGGCATTTTTATCTGTCAATAAATATTTTTTACTAAATTTCATATAAATTCATTACTTTTCTAACTTCTTTCATGTTTTTTTCAGCTATTTCCCTGCACTTTAAAGTACCTTCGATAAAAACTTTTTCGTATTTTTCATAATCTTTTTCTATTTCTTTTCTTTTTTCTCTTATTGGACTTAAAAACTTATTTATGTTTTCGGCAAGAATTTTTTTACAGTCTGTACATCCTATTTCTGCTTTTCTACATTTGCTGTCAATATCTTTTAAAAGATTTTCATCCTTTGTAAATATTTTATGATAGTCGTACACTATGCAAACATCTGGATTTCCAGGGTCTGTTCTTTTTACCCTTTGAGGGTCAGTTTTCATCTGCATTGTTTTCTTATTTACTTCTTCTTCGCTGTCTGAAAGGTAAATAGCGTTATTGTAAGATTTTGACATTTTTCTGCCATCTATTCCAGGTAGCTTTGCTTCTTTTGTTAAAATTGCTTTAGGTTCAGGGAATATTTCGTCATATAGGTTGTTAAACCTTCTTGCAATTTCCCTTGTAAGTTCAATATGAGGAAGCTGGTCTTCTCCAACAGGAACTCCCTGCGCTTTATATATAAGAATATCTGCAGCCTGAAGGACAGGATAAGCCAAAAATCCAAGTGTATCTATATCTTTTCCAACATCCCCTTTTTCTAAATTATTAACTACTTCTTCTACAATTTTCTTATTAATTCCAAATTTAATAAGAACTTCTTTTAAATATCCAAAGTTTATACCTTTTTGATTGTAAAATGCTCTGTGGAAAGCTTCCCTTAAATATTCTTCAAAAATTTTATTTTTTTGCTTACCTGTAGCTCTTTCTAAAGCCTCGTCATAACTTTCCGGAGGGGGAGCTTGATTTACCTTAACCTGCTTTCCAAGTAAAAAATCCCTTAAGTACTGATAAAAAAGATTAAATTTTAAATCTTTGTAAGATGGATTAAGCTCAAGCCAGCTTTTTGGAGTTATCATTGAAAACAAAAGTGAAAGCTCTGCGTGCTGTTTTACTCCAGACTGTATGAAAAGGGTTGCTTTATCAGGGTTAAGCCCGCAGGCAAGCCAGTCTATTATCATCTCTTTTATATTTTCTTTTAGATCTTTTGTATCTTTATATTTATTTGTAAGGGCATGCCAGTCTGCTACAAAAAAGAAGCACTGATGCTCATCTTGAAGCTTTAGCCAGTTTTCAATAACTCCAAAGTAATGCCCAAGATGTAATTTACCTGTTGGCCTCATTCCGCTAACTATTACCAATTGTTTACCTCCACTTAAAATATTGGCATATAAGCATATCCTTTATTTTGCCATTCTACAAGTCCTGTTAATGCAGAATATACAGGTTTAACAAATTTATAAAGGTTTTTAATATCTAATTTTCTTGCTTTCATACCAAGTTCGCATATTTCAAACTTTACACCGTAAAAATCGTGAAGATTTTTAAGTCTCTCATAAAGTTCTTTATGTTTTTTCAAAAGCTCTTTATCATTTTTATAAGGGGTCTTAGATAAATCTTTTAGAAAAAATTTATAACTGTTTCCGTGGGCAACCACTACAACTTTTAAATCTTCAAGCCTGTTTCTATAATAATCAATATGCTTTGCTATTCCATTTATAAGCTCTTCAAATTTCTTTAAATCACCAGTTCTAAGGTCAAATACAACCTTTTTAACTTCATCTTCCTGAGCATAAGAAAAGCTAAATGTCATTAAAAATAAAAATGTTAATATCTTCTTCATAGGAATTTCCTCCTAAATAAAATGCATATAAATCACTAAAATTAATATTAGTACATTAAAGGTTAAAAAAGAATATCTAAGTTTTGTATTTTTTATTTTCCTATAAATGCCCCAGTAAGAATGAATTAAAAATAAAACAACTAAAATTAAAGGCAGTACATTAACATGTAAAAAAAACGCAGTTCCCCTATCTAAAATATTAAGAAATAGGGCAGATATTTCACGGGGCTTCCATATCCAGTAACCTGTTATTGTTTCAACCAAAAATATAAAATAAAGTAATAAAGCTAATGAAAAAAATACCTTTCGCATTTATATTTATTATATACGCTAAAAATACAAAAGGAGAAAAAATATGCATCTAACACCTGTAGAAGCAAAAGAAAGAATAAAAAAGCTATCTGAAGAAATTAAAAACGAGCTTATAAACTGGAGAAGACATATACATATGCATCCGGAGCTTAGCGGTCAGGAATATGAGACTGGAAAATTTGTAGCACAAAAACTTAGAGAATTTGGAGTTGATGAAGTAATAGAAAACTTTGCAGGAACTGCAGCTGTAGTTGGTTTAATAAAAGGAAAACACGACATAACAGTAGCCCTCAGAGCTGATATGGATGCTCTTCCTATGCTGGAAAAAAGAGATGTTCCTTACAGATCTAAAATTGAAGGAGTAATGCACTCATGCGGACATGATGCCCATACAACAATTTTACTTGGAGCCGCAAAAGTTTTAATGGAGATGAAAGAACATTTACAGGGTAATGTAAAACTTATCTTTCAGCCCTGTGAAGAAAGAATGGACTGCAAAGGTGCAAAATATTTAATAGAAAACGGTGTACTTGAAAAACCCGATGTTTCAGCAATTTTTGGGGTTCATATGTTTCCTGAACTTCCAGCAGGAAAAGTAGGTACACGGATAGGTCATTTTATGGCATCTTCTGATATTTTCAGGGTAAAAATTAAAGGAAAAGGTTCTCATGCCTCAAGACCACATATGGGAGTTGATCCTGTTTTAATTGCATCACAAACTATAAACTCTCTGCATCACATTGTAAGTAGAAAAGTTGATCCCCTACATCCTGCGGTAATAACAATAGGAAAAATAAATGGAGGTTTTGCTGAAAATATAATACCTGATGAAGTTGAATTTTCAGGAACAGTTAGAACGCTAAGTATTGACCTTAGAGATCAAATACCAAAATGGATGGAGCATACTATCTGGGGAACCACTTTAGCGTACGGCGGAGCTTATGAGTTTAAATATCAGCACGGAACTCCTCCTGTTATAAATGATGAAAAAACAACAAAATTTGCCCTTTCAATGATGAAAGATATTTTAGGAAATGAAAATGTTGTAGAACTTGAGTACCCAAGTATGGGTGGTGAGGATTTTGGAGAGTATTTATTAAAAGTTCCCGGAACATTCATAAGAATTGGAACAAGAAATGAAGAAAAAGGAATTACTGCTCCTCTTCACAGTCCATTATTTGATATAGACGAAGAAGTTGTTCTTCCTACAGGAACAAAAGTAATGGCATATTTAGCTTATAAATGGCTAGAGGAGCATTCTTAAGAAAAAGGAATTTATTATTTTATCATGAACAAAATTCTATTTGGAGTTTATATATTTATTTGGATTTTAACAGTAATATATACAGTATATACTGCATTTAAAAATAAAAAGAAATTTAAAGAACTATCAAGTGAAGGACAGAATATAAGATATTCGAAAGACGCGAACATTTTTATATTAATGGGGGTTTTCTCACTTCTTATAATAGCTCCTTTTTTTTATATAGAAAGAAATAAAATTCCTGATATCTTTATAGAAAATCCAGCTACTTCTATGTATATATTATTTCTACTTATAGGTTCAGGATTTTTACTCTATGGTATAAGATTACATATTAAAAACAAAAAAATCTTAAAAAATCTGATTATTGAAGTTGAAGATATATCTGCCGGTGGAAAACTAAAAGGAAAAATAGTATATAAAGGACTCCATATTAAAGAAAGAAAACCTGTAAAGGTTAATCTTATTTTACAAAAGGTTTATGTTATTTCAAACAGAGAAATGGAGCTTGGAGAAAAAGCTGTCTGGTCTCAGGAAGTAGAAAGCCATCCTTACACTTTTAAAGATTATGTAGAAGTTCCTTTTGAATTTAACATAAAAGATGATTTTCCAAAAAACTGGGAAGAAGGTTACGAGCTTGTTTTGGCTGTTCAAGGAGAAAATGTAGGAGTTGATACATTTGTTTTAAAGTCAGAGGGTAAAGCAGTTGAAAATATAGAATTTGATGAATTATTTGAAGAACCGATAACAAAAGATGCTAAAACAAGTATGGAATTAATAGCACAAAAAAGAAAGCAAAATGTCCTAATAAATTTACTAAGTATAATTTTTGTTATTTATATACCTGCTTCCTTTTGGATATTTTTAATATATCAAGGTACACCTTTAAAGAAAGTGCAAGAAATAATATTTTACAATCTATTTTCTGGAGTAATATTCATTTCAGTGTTTTATCTTCCCATATATTTTTTCGCTAAAAGTTTCACAGAAGCCAATGTAGAAGAAAAAAAGAAAAAATTAAAAATTTTTAAAATTTTTGTTTATGGAATAGTTGTTTTTTCTTTTTTATTTAGTGGTTTTTTAATATTTGAGTTTTTAAAAGGTAATAGTAAAGTAACCAATTTTATATTTGATGAAGGTATAAAGTACATGATAAATGGATTCTTAGGAGGGATTTTTATATTAGGTGTATATTCGTTAATTTCCTATATTAGGGCTTTGATAACAGGTGATCAAAATGTATATTGATAAAGTTAAGCCATATAGAGGTGGAATTTTACTATTAAGTAGAAGTAAGGTCTTAAATATTGGTATCCCCTTATTTGCAGGTTTAGTTTTTTCTATTGCTACATTTATTCCACAAGACTTACCTTCTTTCATAAGAATCATTCTTGGTATTAGCTCTTTAATAGCATTCTGGGTAATGTTTAGAGGAGCAAAACAACTTCAAATGTATGGAGGAGAAAGATTTGCAATTATAAATAGTAAAGGAATAGAACTATTTTCAAATGAAAAAACAGATTTAATTCCATGGGAATATATTGAAAGCATTTCATTTGCGTTATCAAGCAAATGGAAATTCAAAAATAGGATTTCCGATAGAAAAAATGAAGTTTTTATTTGGTTAAATAAGAACATAAGTGAAGGTGTATCTTATGAAACTATAGGAGCTAAAGTTTATATTCCTCAAAGCTTATCATTAAAGAAAATCAAAAATAAAACTTTTATATCTTTTAGTATACATCATCCTCTAAAAAATAGACTCTTATCGTGGATTGAAAGCTATTCTAATGAGAAAGTACATATAGAAGAATGTATAAACATTTATTTCGATTTTGTGGAAGGAAAAATAGAAAAAGAAGATTGCCAAAAGTGGATTAACTAAACATTAATCTGCAAAATTTTTAGTATTTTTTTATAAATTTCAGGTGGATCTTTTACTTCCACCCTTTTCCCTTCTTTTTTTAATTGAAAAATAAGTTTTATAGCTTCTGAATCTACTATTTCACAATCTGACAGGTCAAAAACAACTTCAGTTTCATCTTTTAACTGATTCTTTATTATGCTTACGTAATAACTGTTAAAAGCCCATTCAGGTTTTATAATTTTTGCCATTTTTTCATATCCTTAAATACAAATTTTTTTAATTTTTGAGCCATATCTGAGTAAACATGTATCCATTCAGGTTTAAATTCTAAATTTATATTCTGCATTCTTAGATAATCTTTTTCCTTATGAAAAAGAGGCATTATTCCGGAAAAGAAAAACCCAATTTCATTTAGCTGTGGAACAATCTTTTTAGTATAAGGATTGTCTAAAGGAATATCTATCATTATACATTCTATACCTTTATTTTTTAAATTTTCATATCTGGATTTTATTTTTTCAAAAATATCCTTACCGTATTTTCTTATTATCATCAATGAAAATTTTTTCTCAAAATCAACTATTGTCTCTACCTTCGATCTTTCAGGAAGCTGCAGTTTTTTAAATTTTTTATTTATAACCTTAATTCCCATATTTTCATATATTTCTTTAATTATATTTTTGTAATTATTAGGTAAATAAACTTCAACTTTTTCCCTCTTTACTAAATGAAGAAAATCTATAACTACAGAAATTCTCGGTTGTTTAACCTTAAACCCTTTATACTCAATATATGGAAACATACCTATAATTAAAGCTGTTGATTTAAACCCATATTTTGCATTCACTTTTTGGCTTATTGTATGAACTGTAACTGCTTCTCCAAAAAGACCTAAAAGTCCTTTTGATTTTGCAAGCTCAATAAGAGCATTCATCATAAGCTTCATTAAACCTTTTCCACGGTAGTTTGGCGAAACAACAACTTCCCCAACTTCTCCAATATTTGAATCAGTGCTTCTTAAAACTGCAAAATATCCTACTGCTTCTCCTTCTTTTGTTTTTACAATTACACCAAATTTTTCACCTTTTCTCAAAGCTTCCTTTATTTTTTCTGGATAATAAAGCTCTGTTTTTGCGTAAGTATACCCATAAGCCCTGTAAATAAGCTTTGCTATATCCTCAGCATCATCTTCAGCTACAATTCCAAGCTGGAAGCTAACTCCCGTTGGTTCTTCTTTTTTTATTTTTTCTGGTTTGTATATCTCAGTTATGTGTTTTCTGGGAAGTTTTTTTTCAAGTTGAAATTCTTTACCTTCGTTCCCTAAATTCAAAAATAAAAAATTATCTGTCAATTCTTTAGCTATTTTTAAACCTGCCCCTTCAAAATTTCCATTTTTAGCCTTTTCTGGATTGTACTTATGCTTTTCTATATCAAAAGGCTCTCCATATTCGTGTATTTTTACAAGTATTTTTGAAACATCTGCATATATTTCTATATGAACTTCTCCCTTTTCTTCTTTATATCCATGCAAGATGACATTAGATAAAATTTCATCTACTGCTGTAGTAAATTCTATTGTTTTATTTTCTGGAAGACCGTTTATAATTGAAAACTCTTTTATAAATCTAAGAGCTGGATTTAAATTTTCTATGCTTGATTCTATCTTAATTTTATTTGCCATTAATCTCTCCTAAAGATTTATAGTATATAATTTAAAAACAAAATTAAATATAGTAAAGAGGTGAGTTTTGGAAATAAATATTAAAAACCTAAACGAACTGAGAAATTTTTCAAAAAAATTTGCAAATTGTTTGAAAGGAAATGAAATTATACTTTTATACGGTAATTTAGGTGCAGGAAAGACAACATTTACTAAATATTTAGTGTCTTCAATAAACCCTGAACTTGAAGATGATGTAAATTCACCAACTTTTACGGTTATGAATATTTACGAAACAGAAAAATTTCCTGTTTATCATATAGATCTTTACAGAATAAAAGATTTTGATATATCAGATATAATTGGAACAGGTGTAATTGTAATAGAGTGGTCAGAATATATAAAATTAGAAAATTTAGACGTCCCAATTATAAAAATAAAAATATTAACTGAAGGTGAAGAAGAAAGAAAGTTAATTATTGAGTTTGAAAATGCTGAGAATATTAAAAAATGTTTAAGTGAATAATATATAAAGGGGCAAAAGCCCCTTATAGATTATTCTAATATTTCAAGAACAGCTCTTTTGTTTTGTTTTCTTGCAAGTGCTGCGAGTAAAGTTCTAATAGCTCTTGCTGTTCTTCCTTGCTTACCGATTACTTTTCCGAGGTCTTCAGGAGCAACTTTTAATTCTATAACAGTAGTTTTTTCTCCTTCAATTTCTCTGACCTCAACCTTGTCAGGGTGGTCAACTAAAGACTTAGCTACAAACTCTACGAATTCCTGTAGTTTGCTCATTCGATTCTACCTCCGCTTGTTATTTTCCTCTTGGAATTTCGATTTCTTCTAAGCCAAATGCTTTTAATATTTTAGCTGCTCTTTCTGTAGGCTGTGCACCTTTATCAAGCCAAACTTTAGCTTTTTCAACATTTATATTTCCAGTTTTTAATATTGGATCATAAGTTCCAATGTAATCAATATAATCTGATTCTCTAGGTTTTCTACTATCAACAACAACCATTTTGTAAACTGGATGTTTCTTCCTTCCGTATCTCGCAAGTCTAATTTTAACCAACTACTGTACCTCCTTAGATTTTAAAATGGTAAATTTGGCATATTAAACGGAAGTTTCATTTTACCAGATTTTTTCATTTTTTTCATCATTTTTTTCATTTCTTTGTGTTGTTTTAAAAGTTTATTTACGTCCATTATTGTTGTACCGCTTCCTCTTGCTATTCTTTTCTTCCTGCTTCCATTTATAATATGCGGTTTTTCCCTTTCTTCAGGAGTCATTGAGTTTATTATTGCCTCTATTTTTACAAACTGTTTTTCATCAACTTTTAAATCTTTTATTTTGCTTCCAATTCCAGGAATCATTTTTAAAACATTTTCTAAAGGTCCTAAATTTTTAATCATTTGGAGTTGTTCCTTCAAGTCTTCAAGGGTAAACTCTGCATTCATTACCCTTTCTGCCATTTTTTTAGCTTTATCTTCGTCGATGGCAGCTTCCATTTTCTCAATTAAAGACTGAATATCACCAAGTCCTAAAATTCTCTGCGCTAATCTATCTGGGTAAAATGGCTCAAAATCTGATATTTTTTCACCAACCCCAACAAATTTAATTGGAACACCTAAAACTTTTCTAACAGATAAAGCAATACCGCCTTTTGCATCACCATCTACTTTTGTTAAGATTACTCCTGTAAGCCCAACTCTGTCGTGGTATTCTTTAGCAGTTTCAATTGCTTCCTGACCCTGCATTGAATCAGCAACGTATAAAATCTCATGTGGATGAACTTTTTCTTTTATTTTTACAAGCTCATCCATTAATTCTTCATCAATGTGAAGTCTACCTGCTGTATCAAGGATTAAATAAGACAGTCCAGCATTTTTTGCCTGATTTATAACTTTTTCAGTTAGTTTTAATGCATCTTTTTCATTTTCATCTACAAAACAAGGAACGTCTATAGTCTGCGCAAGTGTACAAAGCTGTTTTGCAGCAGCTGGTCTTCTAACGTCTGTAGAAGCAACTCCAACTGTAAACCCTTTTGATTTTAAATAATTTGCAAGTTTACCGGCAGTTGTGGTTTTACCTGTACCTTGAAGACCAACAAGCATTATGATTGTTGGAGGTTTTTCAGCTTTTGTCAGAGGCTCGGCTTCACCTAATATATTTAAAAGTTCATCATATATCAGTTTTATTACTGTTTCACCAGCATTTAAACCTTTTATAACTTCCTGTCCAACTAATTTTTGCTTTATGTCTAATATAAACTGCTGAACAACTTCAACATTTACGTCAGCTTCAAGTAAAGCCCTTCTTATATCTTTTAATGCTTCATCTACTGTTTTTTCATCAAGTTTTTTAGCCCTTTTTAGTTTTTCAACTACAGAGGAAAACTTTTCGGTTAAAAGGTCAAACAATTTTTACACCTCTTTTATGGTATTTTAAATTTATATTTTATCATAGGCACTAAAAGGAAATTTTCAATGAAATATTTGCTTACTTTTATATTAATTTTTACACTGCAATTTGCTGGTGCACAGGAAGAGGATCAGCAAAATTTTAATTTTAGCTATAAAACTTTATTAATTGGTTCCATTTTAACGGCAATTTCATTTTCTATAGACGAAAACGTAAAAGAAATTGTTCAAAAAAATAAAGGAGAAACCTTAAATACCGTAGCTAATATATTTAATGAAGCAGGTTCTGGTTATGCTATAGGCATTCCAATCTCGACATATATTTTTGGATATTACTCAAAAGATGAAAAACTTGCTAAAGCTTCAAAGGTGGCAACTGCTTCTGCAGTTGTATCTGCAAGTATAACATTTCCTTTAAAATATGCCGTAAATAGAGAACGGCCTGACGGCTCAGATGATGATTCATTTCCTTCAGGACATACAGCCTTTGCCTTTTCAATTTTTGGAAGTTATGCAAGATTTTATAACGAAGGTATAACTCCGTATATCCTTTACTCTGTTCCTGTTCTTACAGGTTTAAGCAGAATTTATAAAAATAAACACTATCTTTCTGATGTTGTGGCAGGAGCAACTATTGGTTTAATAAGCATTCCAATCGGTCAGTGGCTTGAGGAAAATTTAAGTATAAGATTTGGAGCACAAGGTTATATAAAAATATCTAAAAAAGAAGCAGGATTTAGTTTAAAGTATAATTTTTAATATGAGGTTAGAAATGATTAAATACATTTTCTTACTATTTGTGTTTTTTAATATAGCTTTTGCAGGAGGATACAACGTGATAAAAAATATACTACCTAATGGTGTCACCATTTTATATAAACAAACAGAAGGCCCGGGAATAATTGCCGGAAGTATTTTCATAAAAGGAGGAAGTATAGAAGACCCTGAAGGGAAAAAAGGTGTTACAAATCTTTTAATGAGAATGCTTTTAAAGGGAAGTAAAAATTATTCAAGTCTTGAAATAAATAAAACCTTTGAAGACAGTGGAGGAGGAATTTCCTCTTCTGCAGCAGAAGAGTTTTCAACTGTAGAGTTTGCTTTAAAAGTTGAAGATTTTGATAAAGGTATGAAAGTAATAAAAGATATACTTTTTAATCCTGTTTTCGATGAAAAAAAACTTAAGCAAGAGATTCAAAACACAATAGCTCAAATACAGGCAAAAAAAGAAGAAGGTTTTTCTTATGCATTTGATAAATTAAGACATGAACTTTATAAAGGGACTCCTTATCAGTATTCACCACTTGGAGAAATTGAGGATTTAAAAACAATCACTAAAAAAGACCTGCAAAAAAGACTAAAAGAAATTTTAAACGGCAGTAGATTTGTAGTATCCATAGTAGGGGATATGCCTTATGAAAAGGCAGAAAAGTATATAAAGGAAGTTTTTGAAGGTCTTCCTAAAGAAGGTTACAGCTTTCCTAAATATACTGTTGAAATAAAAGGAGAAAAAACAAAAGAATTTCAAAGGGAAGGAGCACAGTCAACAATTCTTGTTGCTTATAATGCACCAAATGCTAAAGGAAAGTACTATTTTGAAATGAAAGTTTTAAACGCAGTTTTAGGAAATGGATTTACTTCAAGACTATTTCAAGAACTTAGAGAAAAAAGAGGTCTTGCATATGCAGTTGGAAGTGTTTATCCAACAAGAATTAATATTGGAAATCTAATTGCATATATAGGAACAGCTCCTGAAAAAACAAGAGAATCTTTAAATGGAATAAGAGAAGTTGTAAAAAGCATTGAAAAAGGTGTAAGTGATGAAGAAATAGAAATTGCAAAAGAAAAAATAATAGGACATTACCTTTTAGACCTTCAAACACGCTCAAAGCAAGCTTATTACATAGGATGGTTTGAAACCATAGGACTGGGATATAAAATGTATAAAGATTATGTAAATAATATTCAAAAAGTGAAGGAAAAAAACATTTTAGAAGCGTACAAAGAGTACATACCTAAAGGCAATTTAGCTGTTATAGTAAAACCTTAAAGGAGGATAAATTGGTCTGGTTTACAGAATATCAAACAGAAAATGTTGGACTTACGATTAAAGCAAAGGAAGTTAAAACAATACATTCAAAGTATCAGGAAATAGTTGTTTTAGATACACCGGAATTTGGGAAAGTTTTGGTTCTAGATGGAGCTATTCAAACAACTGAAAAAGACGAATTTATGTACCACGAAATGCTGGTACATCCGGCAATGCTTAAACATAAAAATCCAGAAAGGGTTTTAATCATAGGTGGTGGAGACGGTGGAAGTGTTAGAGAAGCATTAAAACACCCTTCAGTACAGGAAGTACATCTTTGTGAAATTGATGAAGAAGTGATAATAGTAGCAGAAAAATACTTTCCAAGCATATCAGAAAAATTAAGAGACCCTAAAGTAAAAATATTCATAGAAGATGGAAACCAGTTTTTAGAAGAGAGAAAAAACTACTACGACGTCATTATTATGGACTCCTCTGATCCTATAGGGCCTGCAGAGGTTCTATTTAAAGAAGAATTTTATAACAAAGTAAAAGGAGCTCTCAGAGAAGGTGGAATAATGGCTGCACAAACAGAGTCTCCTTTTCTTCAGGAAAATTATTTTAAAAATGCTGTAAAAGAAATTAAAAAATCATTTAAAAATGTAGGAGTTTATGTTGGATTTGTTCCTTCTTATCCAGCTGGAATGTGGAGCTACACAATAGCATCAGATGATGTAGATGTTTGCAAAAATGATGAAAATTATAAAAAATTAAAAGATATGGAAACAAAATACCTAAATGAAGAAGTTTATAAATCATTATTTACTCTGCCAGAATTTATAAAGCAGATGATTCATACTTAACTCAGCAATACTTAATGGAGGCAGAAAAATGGCAGAAAATTTGTCAGTTTTAGTTGAGTTTTCAATGTTTCCAACAGATGTTGGAGAAAGTAAAAGTCAGTATGTAAGCAAAATAATAGATATGCTTGATAAAGAAGGAATTAATTATAAATTAACTGCAATGTCAACAATATTTGAAGTTGACAGCATGGAAAAAGCTACGCAGATTCTTGCAAAAGCTTATAAACAGCTTGAGCCTTATTCAAATAGGGTATATGCAGTTGCAAAATTTGACATAAGAAAAGGGAAAAAGGACAGATTAACAGGTAAAATAAAATCTGTTGAAGAAAAATTAGGCAGAGAGGTAAAAAAATAATAGATGATTCTTAAGTCCCTTTACTTAGAAAATTTCTTAGCCCACGAAGAAACAAAATTAGATTTTGCAGAAAACGGAATAACAGTACTGATAGGAGATAACGGAGCAGGAAAAAGCTCAATACTTGAAGCAATTCAATTTGCCCTTTATGGAAGCAGTTCAAAAGGAAACACTATATCTCAGCTTGTAAAATGGGGCAGAAAAAAAGCAAAAATAGAACTTGAATTTATAAAAGGTGGTAGCGAGTACAAAATAGAAAGAGAAATAGTACTTACAGGAAAATCCCACAGCCAAACAGCAGTTGTTTATAAAAAGGAAAAAGGAAAATACAGACTCTATTATCAAAAAAATATAAATAAAGAACTTCCCAAGATAACAGGAATCACCCAAAAAACATTTTTAAACTCAATACTTGTTAAACAGGGAGAAATAGAAGGGCTTTTGGAACTAACTCCCAAAAAAAGAGCTCAGGTTTTTGAAGAACTTTTAGACATGAGCCTTTATCAGCTACTTTCTGAAAAATACGGTGAAAGAAGAAGGCAGATAGAAAAGGAAATTACTGCTATACAATCTTCTTTACCAGATAAAAAAGAAATAAAAGAGCAGTTAACCCAGCTAAAAGAAGAAAAAGAAGTCCTTGAGAAAAAAATAAAAGAACTGAGAACCAAGCAAAAAACTTTAGAGGAAAAATTAAAAGAAGAAAAGAACATCTTAAACAAATATCAAGAAGAAAAAGAAGAAAATCTAAAAAATTTAACAAAAATAAAAACATTAGAGGAAAAAATAAAATTTACAAATAAAGAAATAGCTGAAAAACAAGAGCAGTTAAAAGAAATAGAAGAAAAAGAAAAACTATTTCCTGAGCTTGAAGTTAAATACAATCTTTTAAAAGAAAAAGAAAAGCTGCTAAAACAAATATTAGAAGCAAAGACTTTGCAGGAAAAACTATCAAATCTAATTGAAAAAGAAGAAGAATATAAAAATAAAAAGGAAATATATGAAAAGTATAAAAATGTCGCAAAGCAATATGTAGAGTACAAAGAAAAGCTAAAACAAATAAATGAAAACCTCAATCAGCTTTCAAAACTAAAAGGAGAGCTAATTGCATTAAAACCGCAAATAGAAAAGATAAAGGAAACATTAAAAGAAACAAAACAAAAAGCCCTTGAAACGGCTAAAGAGTTAATCAAGTTAAAACCAATATTTAAAACCCTTGAACTTAATCCTGTTTTAGTTGATACAATGATAAAAGATGAAAATAAAATACTTGAAGATTATCAAAACAAAAGAGAAGAACTTCTATCAGAATATAAATCCCTTAAATCAAAAATAGAAGAGCTAAACCAGCAAGTTGAAAATATATCAAATTTAAAAGGAAACTGCCCAACCTGCGCTAGACCTTTAGAAGAGCATTCCAAAGAAGAAATAATAAAAGAGATAAAAGAAAAACTACATAAGTTCCATAGTCAGCTCAAAGATATAGAGCAAGAAGGGAAAAAAGTTAAAGAAAAGATCGAGCTTGAAAAAAAGGCAATAAAACTTCTTGAAGAATTTAAAAAATGGTATGAAAAACATAAGGATGCAAAAAAAGAAAAAGAAGAACTGCAGTCAAAAGCAAAAGTTCTGCAATTGAAGTTAAAAGATTTAGAAGATATTGAAAAGCAAAAACAGGAAATTGAAAAATTTTTGAAAGAAAATGAAGAAAATTATCAGTTATTTTTAGAAAGTAAAAAGTTTTTAAAAAATACTGATATAGAAAAATTAAAACAGCAAATAAATATACTTAAAGAAAAATTAGAAAAAGTGCCAAGAGACACAAATCAACAGCAGCTTGAAGAAGAAATAAGGAGTTTGAAAGAGTCCGAAAAGTTGTATCTTGAAATAAAAAAAGAAATATCCCAAAAAGAAAAATTTATTTCCCGGCTTGAAAGTCTAAATGATGTTTTAAAGGATCTAAATAAGCAAGTAAACCTGTTAAAGGAAAATCTAAAAGATGAAAAACAGTTAGAAGAGAAAATTGATCAGCAGAATAAAAAAATACAGGAAATTGAAAACCAGATAAGAGAAATTGAAGATAGTTTAAATCCTGAGCTGTCAAAATATGGATATATCCAGGGACAGATAGAAAATTTAGAAAAACAGTTAAATCTTATAAAAGAAAATTTAGAAAAAATTAAAGCAAAAGAAGAAAAACTAAAAAAATATAGGAAACTTGAAGAAGCCTTAGGTCCTAAAGGAATACAAAAAGTAATAAGAGATTCTGCTCTTTATCAGCTTCCAATATTAACTGAGAAACTTTTTAAGGCTTTTGGGTTTGATTTTAATCAGGTTAAATTTTCCGATAACTTTGACATATCAGTTCAGGTTCTAACTTATGAAAAGACTGATAGATTTATTCCTGTTAACGCAATAAGTGGAGGACAAAAAGTAGCCCTTGGACTTGCTTTAAGACTTGCACTCAGCCACTTTTTAGGTGGAAGGTCAGAATTTTTAATACTTGATGAACCAACAGTACATCTTGACAGCCAGAGAAAAGAAGAACTTATTAATATTCTCTTAAAACTAAAAGAGAAAAATTATGTTAAACAGCTTCTTGTTGTAACTCACGACAGAGAGATAGAAGATGCAGCTGATCAGATATATTACATAGAAAAAGGTAAGGTAAAAGAAATTGCTTAATGGAAAAAATATCCTCCTTGGGGTTAGCGGTTCAATAGCATCATATAAGGCTTGTGAGATAGTAAGACATTTTCAAAAGAAAGGAGCAAATGTTAGGGTTACAATGACCCCTTCAGCTAAAGAGTTTGTTGGAGAACTTACATTTAAAGCTTTAACAAATCATGAAGTGCTCTCAGACTGGAAAGACGGACAAACAGGACTTGAGCATATCTATTGGGCAAGATGGGCTGATGTTTTTGTAATAGCTCCTGCTTCTGCAAATACAATTGCAAAACTTAGAATGGGAATCACAGATAACTTTTTAACCTCACTTGCCCTCGCTTATGACAGACCGATAGTTATAGCTCCAGCAATGAACACAAAAATGTATGAAAATCCAGCAACTGCTGAAAATATTGAAGTGTTAAAAGAAAGAGGACATATAATAGTTGAGCCAGAAGAAGGGGAGCTTGCCTGTGGTGAGGAAGGAGCAGGAAAACTTGCAGGACTGCAAGCTATTGAAACAATGGTTCTTTACTCTCTATATCCAAAACCTTTAAAAGGAAAAAAAGTTTTAGTAACTGCAGGCGGAACAAGAGAGCATTTTGACCCAATCAGATATATCTCAAATGCATCATCAGGACAGATGGGATATGCCCTTGCAAAGGCAGCTTTTATACTTGGTGCCGATGAGGTTGTCTTAATTTCTGCACCTACCTGTCTGGAAAAACCTTACGGCGTAAAAAAAATAGATGTTGTTAGTGCCGATGAAATGTACAATGAAGTTATGAAACATTTAGATGATGTTGATATTATAATTATGAATGCAGCAGTAGCTGATTTTAAACCAGCCATTTACTCAAAAGAAAAGTTGAAAAAATCCAAAGAGAAACCGATTATTAAATTAGTGCCCAATCCAGATATATTAAAAGAAATCGGAAAAAATAAAAAAGAAAATCAGATTTTAATTGGGTTCGCCGCTGAAAGTAGTAATTTAAAAGAAAATGCTGTTGATAAATTAAAAAGAAAAAATTTAGATGCTATTGTGGTAAATAAATTAGATGTATTTAACAAAAACTACCACGAAGGCAGTATAATTTTTAAAAACGGGGAAGAAGTGGAAATTCCTTTAATGGAAAAGGAAGAATCAGCTATTTTTATTCTTAAAAGCATTATAAAAGGGGCATAAGTTGAGACTTGCCAAAAGGATACTACTGTATTTAACAGCATTAATGATAATTTTTATAGGTGCTGTATATTTATTTTACAATTATTACGTATCTGCTACCTTAAAAGAAATTAATAAAATTTTTATTAACTATTATGTTAAAGATTTAAAAAATACTGTTTCTCTTTTTGATTATGAGATTTCATACTTAAGTTCACTTCTTTCCAAAATAGATAAAAATATAAAAAAAGAAAATTTAAAAGCATATAAAATTGATTTTGCAATAATTAACGATAAGTCAGTTTCAATAAAAAAGATAAATCCTGACCTGATAAAAGAACTTAAAAACATTACAAAAGATAAAAGACAGATAAAAGGTATTCTTTTTTATAAAGATAAATTTATATTCATAGCAGGTAAAAAATTCTTTTCAGGAAGAAAAGTTATAGTAGGCCGTTTTTTAGATAATGAATTTATCAGAAATTTAAAAATGCTTACAGATTTACAGTTAAGTATTTCTAAAAGTGATTCTAGAAAAAATAAGCCGTATAAAATTCTAAAGTTTAAACATATAAATAGTGTTGCTGTTTTTATAAAAGAAAACAAGGATTATATCCATTCGTATGCACTGATTGAACCTTTAAATGGAAAACCATTTCTTAAAATACATGTGAAACATCCAAACTTAGTTTACACATTAAGTAACAGATTTGAAACATTTTTTATAATGTCCTTTGTATTTTTCTTCGGAATTTTTTATTTTGTATTAATAAATATACTAAAAAATATCTTTATTGAACCTGTTGAAAATATTACAGAAGAAATAAGTGATATAGCAAAAACCAAAAACTTTGATAAAAAATTGCCAAAATCAGGAGTAAAAGAACTTTCTACTTTATCAGATGCAATAAACTGGTTTACATCCTCATTAAAAGAATATGAAAAACAATTAATAGAAGAAAAACTGCTGTTTGAAAGTTTAGCAACTTCTGCTCCTGTAGGTATAGCTATAATTTCAGGAGACAAAATAAAATATAAAAATCTTTATTTCATAGAAAATATTGGAAATCTAGAAAATTTAGATGATTTATTTTTAAAGATTCCTGATACTTTTAGGTCGTTTTTTAAAAAAGCAATAAACTTAGTAGAAAAAAGAGAATCTATGCTCGAGAAATTAGAATTAAAAATCATAACAATAGATAATAAAGAAAAAGATTTTGCCTTCATACTATCTCCTATAGAGTATGAAAATAAAAGTGCAGTTTTACTTATAGCTGTTGATCTATCTGAAGTTAAAGAAAAAGAAAGACAGATAGAAGATATGCTTTATAAAGACTCAACCACAGGTATTCCAAATAGAAATGCTTTTATAAATAAAATCAGGGAATTAATTCTTCTTTCAAGTTTTGAAAATAAAAAATTTACAGTCATCATTATAGACATTGATAATTTCAAGAATATAAACGACACTTTCGGTCCTGTTTTCGGAGATGAATTATTAAAAGAAATTGCCCATTGTCTTGTTAAAAACTTTAAAAATGAAAAAATCTTTATTTCTAGATTAAGTGGTGATGAATTTGGCATAACATTTGAATGTGAGAAAAAAGAAGAGTTAAACAATTTTATAGAAAAAATAAAAAAACTTTTTAATAAAGAATTTGTAGTTAATGGAATACCAATATCTTTATCTATAAGTATAGGAATAGCATTATATCCTGAGCATGGAAGCGATGCTTTTGAACTTATAAAACATGCAGACTCTGCACTTTATAAAGCAAAAAAAGAAGGAAAAAACAGATATGTAATATTTAATGAAAAATTTGAAAATGAACTTAAAGAAAAATTAGAATTAGAACAAAATATTAAGGAAGCCCTTGAAAAGGAAGAGTTTTACTTTGTTTATCAGCCAATTTTAGACTTAAAAACAGGAAATATCGTGGGAGCTGAAGCCCTAATAAGATGGCAATCTAAAAAACTTGGATTTGTTTCTCCTACTAAGTTTATACCTCTTGCTGAAGAATCAGACTTAATACTTGAAATTGACGAATATGTCCTTAAGAAAAACATAAAATTTATTGAAAAGCTAATGAAAGAAAATATTAATAATATAGGAATTGCTTTAAACTTTTCTGCAAAATTTTTCAAAAAAGGTCTGGTTTACAAAAAACTAAATGAAATGATAAAGGATAAGAAGCTTTGTAGATGTATAGAAATAGAAATAACGGAAAGGGAAATTATGCAAGATGTTGATGAAAATTTAAAAACTTTAAACCTTTTAAAATCCATGGGATTTAAAATATCAATAGATGATTTTGGAACAGGATATTCTTCACTTTCATATTTAAAGAAACTTCCCATTGATTTAATTAAAATAGATATTTCTTTTATTAGAGATATACCTGAAGATATAAATGACGTAATTATCACAAAAACAATAATAAATATGGCTCACAACTTAGGATTACAAACTATAGCTGAAGGTATAGAAAGAGAAGAACAGCTTTATATCCTTAAAAACGAAGGTTGTGATTTAGGGCAAGGATATTATTTTTCAAAACCTTTACCTGAGGATGAATTTTTAGAACTTCTGAAAAAGGGAAACTTAGATGCTTAGAGTTATTATCAGTCTGCTTTTATTTTTTTACTTTTCTTTTGCTAATTTTTCGCCGGAAAAACTTGCAGAAAAATATAAACTCAATCCTGAGGAAAAAACATCTTACCAATGGATAGAATTATTTAAAGATAAAGAGTGGTTAAAAAAACATCATCTTGATAAACTTCCTAAAGAAGAACTAAATGAACTTTTAGATTACCTGGTAGAAAATGCAGCAGATGCAGACAAAGCGACTTTACCCGGACTTTAAGGAGGAGGTTTTATGAAAAAATTAGCGATCCTTTTTACTTTTTTATTGTTTTCTTTCTCATTTGCTGGTGAGAATGATTTAAATATAAACATAAATAAAAAGCAGTTAAAAAAAATCCAAGAAGAACTAAATCAGATTATTAATAATTTATCAAAAATAAAAAAATCTTCAGAAACAGGCGAAAAAAAGTTTTTCTTAGATAAAATAAATTTTTATCCTGAACTAAGAATAAGAGTTGATAATTTTCACTACAAACTAAAACCTTTTAAAGCCGAGCAGGAAGTTTACAATAAAAATCCAGACCTTGCTACAAAAAGAGGCGCAAAAGGATTTACAAAAAATTATGATCCCCATTATTATGTAAGACTTAGATTAAACATGTATACGCAGTTTGTGGAAGATTTAAAATTCATAGGAAGAATGCTTGTTGTAAAACACACGCATGATAATCAAAGGCTATGTATTTTAACTAATACAATATCCTCTTCTGGAAAAGAAACACCGACAATTATAGAGTTTGATAGAGCATATTTTGACTGGAAATTTTATAAAGGTCAAAATTTAGAGCTTACATTTACAGCTGGAATACTTCCAACAAGCGGCGGACAAAGCTCAAATTTATCAGAAAATACCCCAAGAAAATCATTTTTTCCAAGCTTAATATTTGATGCAAATTCTTTAGGCGGCATCTTAACTGCAAGGGTAAAAAAGGATTACTGGATAAGATTTGTTTACGGCAAAGGATACACATTAAACTCAGATATTTTTTACTTTCAGTGCAACAGAGAAAATATTCTTAATGATGATCTAACTGGTATTTTTGCAGAAAGTAAATTATTTGGAATAAAAAACAGTCTTGTATATTTAGGATTTTTAAAAAATGGAAAAATTAAAGCACATCCATATTTAGGACAGTTTTCCGCAACAGGTAATAAAAATACAAATACAGATTTAAAATACATGGAAGATCTAGGAGATATTTACAATATAGGTGCAGGAGTTCAAATTGAAAAAATAGCAAGGAAACTTGATATATTTTTTAATTTTGGAGTTTCAATTCCAGATGGAAATGGAAATTGTATGAATTATACGTCAAACAGTTATCCTGAATGTAAAAAATACGGCAGTCCTTACGGTACAGGTACAACAAATGATGTTTTTACAAATGCAAGATACGCAGGTGGGCCTCTTTTAAAGAAAAATGGATATGCATTTTACACAGGATTTAGATATACAATTAAAAAGCTTAAAAAGGCAAAAACAGGCCTTGAATTTAACTACGGTTCAAAATGGTGGTGGAGCGCAACTCAAGGCTCTGAAGATGTGTTTAACAAGCTTGCAACAAGGGGATATGCAGTTGAAGCTTACCATATCCAACCTTTTAATAGATTTATATACTTAAAACTGGGATATCTTTACATAAAAGAGAAATATTCAGGTTCAGGATGGCATTTTGGATACCCTACAAAAAAAGACGGTGCAATGCAAAATTTTTATTTATTATTTAATGTACATTTTTAAAACAAGAGGTGAAAATGAATAAAGTTAACATTGGTCTTATTCAGATGAAATGCAGCAGTAATGAAAAAGAAAATATTGAAAAGGCTTTAAATATGATTGAAGAGGCTTCAAAAAGAGGAGCCAATATAGTTTGTACGCAGGAACTTTTCAAAACACCTTATTTTTGCCAGGTAGAAAACTGGGATTACTTTAAGCTGGCTGAAAAAATAGATGAAAATTCACCTACTGTAAAAGAACTTTCAAAAGCGGCAAAATCAAATAATGTTGTAATTATAGCTTCTTTATTTGAGAAAAGAGATGAAGGTATTTATCACAATACTGCTGTAGTTATTGATGCTGACGGAAAATACTTAGGTAAATACAGAAAAATGCACATACCGGATGATCCACATTTTTACGAAAAATTTTACTTTACTCCGGGAGATTTAGGTTATAAAGTTTTCAAAACAAAATTTGCAGACGTAGGGGTTTTAATTTGCTGGGATCAGTGGTATCCTGAAGCTGCAAGGCTTACAGCAATGAAAGGTGCAAAAATACTTTTTTATCCAACAGCAATAGGATGGCTTCCATCAGAAAAAGATGAATATGGACAATCTCAGTATAATGCTTGGGAAACCATTCAGCGTTCACACAGTGTTGCAAATGGACTTTACGTGGCAGCAGTTAATAGGGTTGGGTTTGAAGCTTCTCCCGATGGCAATGAAGGAATAGAGTTTTGGGGTCAGTCTTTTGTTTCAAATCCTTATGGTGAAATTATAAGCAAGGCGTCTATTAATAAAGAAGAAATCTTAATAACAGAAATAGACTTATCTGTAATTGATGAAACAAGGATAACATGGCCGTTTTTCAGAGATAGAAGGATAGATAGCTACGGTGACCTTACAAAAAGATGGCTTATTGATTAGGCTGTCCTTGATTTTTCTTTAAATCAGTTAGTATTTTTGTTATTTGATTTACCATGTCAGGAGATACGTAGTTTAAAACCTCTCCTGCTTTACTTTCTTTCATATTATATATTATGAAAGCTGCCTTTTTTGGATCTTCCATATTAGATATCTTTTCTCCTGCAAGTTCAGGTTCCATTTTTTCAAACATTTTTGCCAGTTTTTTATATCTTTTGTCTTCTACCTGCTTTATATAATCTTCAAATGCTTTTTTTTCTTCTTCTAATTTTTTTCTTTCTTCTTCTATTTTTTTAAGTATTTTTTCATTTTTTTGAATAAGTGATTTAACTTCAGACCTTAATCTTTCAAGCTTTTTTATTTCTTTTTGTATTTCTTTTACATCAGCCTGTGCATAAACTTTATGTGAAAAGCTAAATATTAGACCTGCGGTTATTAAAAATGCTGTCGTAAAGCTCAATAAGTTTCTTCTCTTCTTTTCTTTCATTTTTCTTTTTAATTTTCTCTTCATACTTTTCTACTGCCTTTTTTTCGCCTAAAACTATAGATAATTCTTTCTTTATTTTATCAATTTTTTCTAAAATTATTTTCTTTTCTGCATTTTTTTGCCTTATTTTCTCTTTCAGGCTAAAAAAATACTTATCTCTTAAGGAAAGTTCAATAACATTTTCATATTTAATATTTTCAAGCTTTTCTATTTCTTTTTGATACTGCTTAATTTCTATTTCTATATTATCAATCTGTGCTTGGTATATACTTATTTCTTTTTTTAACTGTTTAATTTCTTGCTCTTTAGCCTTCTTATAAGTGTTAATTATGGATTTCATTATTATATCCTAATTGTAAAAAATAAAACCCCAGCTACGCTTTTTTCGTAAATTTTACCTTCTTTCTTTAAGCTTAAGAAATTTTCTTTTGCTTTTTGTGTGAAAAGATTTTCAATATCAAATAATGTTAACGGCCTTCTTTTTAATGTACTTAATATTTGTTCTTTTGTATAATCAAACTTTTTATTATTTTTTTGATTATTGTAAACAATATTTATATTTAAATCTGTAAAGTATTTTGAAATTTCCACCAATTCTTCATTTGAAAGTGGAAAAACTCTATAAGCAGGTGGACGGTCAACTGTTCCAATATCAACCCTGTCTGGTTTTATATCTTTTAAAATATCAGCAAGTTTTTTTAAACCTTCAGGTTTATCATTTATATTTTTAACAATTAAAACTTCTATAATAAGGGTTCCTTTATATTTTTTCCTAAATTCTTTTATTCCTTCTACAATTTCGTTAACGTCAATACTATTTAACGGTCTATCAACTTTTCTAAAAATATCTGGATTTACGCTGTCAAGTGAGAATTTAACGATATCAATTTTTCCCAAAATTTTTTGGATGTTTATATCAGTTACTGTAGACGCATTTGATAGTATTAAGAGTTTAGACTTTCCTTTAATTTTGTTTAAACCATCTACAAGCTCATCAAGCTTAGAATATAAAGTAGGCTCGCCATTTGCAGTTATAGTTATTACATCTGGGTATGGGTTTTTTGATAAAAAGTCTTTTACTTCTTCTAAAATATCTTTAAGGGAAGGCTCATTTTCAATTTTGTTTGTAGGTTTTGATTTTTCAAGCTCACAGTATAGGCAGTCAAAGTTACAGCTTTTTATATCTGGACTTAAATCTATACCAAGTGAACTTCCAAACCTTCTTGAATTTACAGGCCCAAAAATATATTTATACAAATTTCAACCTAAAATATTAGTTTTATAAAACCTATAGAAAATTGCAAAGAAAATCAAGGGCAAAAGCCCTTATTATTAATATTTTGGTACAGATGGGTCAACTTCATCTGACCATGCAAGGATACCGCCTTCAACGTTTTTTACATTTTCAAAACCTTTTTGCATAAGCCAAAGCGTTGCCTGCAAGCTTCTATTACCACTTCTGCAGAGAACGTATATAGGTTTATCTTTTGGAAGCTTATCCATTACTGAAGGCAGCTTCATTAAAGGAACAAGCATTGCGTCTTTTTCCTTTATTCTTGAATAGTTATACTCTTGAGGTTCTCTAACGTCTAAAAGTATAAAATCTTCACCTTTATCTATTTTTTCTTTTAACTCTTTTGGAGAAATATGTATTTTTTCGTAAGTTTCTCTATCTAAGAACATGGAAACCTCCTCAATTTTTTTACTTAAAGTATAATACTATATATATATTTAACCATAATTTATGTCATATTTAGAATATTCAAATATTTTTATAAGGAGCGTGGGATGAAACACTTAATAAACATTGGGTTTATTATTATTTTAGTTGTGGTTGTTTTATATGTTTTTAAAGATGAACTTTTTTATTCCCCTCCAGAAATGAAAAATGAAAATATAGCTCAAAAAGTTAATATTCCTATAAAAGAAGAAAAACCAAAAGAATTAGAAGTTACTGAAGAAAAAACTACTATATCAAAGCCAGAAACAAAAAATGAAGTTCCTGTTAAATCTATAGAAAAAGAGATAGCTGAAAACAAAAATTTAGTAAAAACAGAAAATTTGCCAAAACAAGAAAGTGCAGAAAAAATAAAAGCTAAAGGAAAAGTTATTGAAATAAAACAAGAGGGAGATAAAATAAAAGGTGTAATAGAAGTAAATGGTGAAAAATTAAATTTTGAAATAAACTACGATCCTGATATAATGCTCCTCTTAGAAGATGCTAAAAAGTTAGACTTACCTCTGACGTTTGTCATTAAAAAAGAAGGAAATAAAGCTTATATTGAAGATATAAAATAAGGATTTGAGGTATAAAAATGTTTAATGTCCAGCAAAGAGAAATAATACCAGTTCCTGATAATGTAAAAAGAGCTCTAAAAGAGCTACTTGGTGAGCATAGAGTATTAGATGATGAAATGGACAGGCTTTTATACTCTTACGATGCTACAAGAATAAAAATGCTTCCAAATGTAGTTGTTATACCTGAAAATGAAGAAGAAGTTCAAAAGGTTGTAAAAATCTGTTATGAGAATGATATTCCTGTAACACCAAGAGGAGCAGGCTCTGGATATACTGGAGGAGCACTTCCTGTTAAAGGTGGAGTTTTAATATCTTTTGAAAAGATGGATAAAATCCTTGAAATAGATGAAGAAAACTCAATTGCAAGGGTACAGCCAGGAGTTGTTACGTTTAACTTACAAAAAGAAGTTGAAAAAAGAGGTCTTTTTTATCCACCAGACCCTGCAAGTTATAAATTCTGTACACTCGGTGGAAATGTTGCAGAAAATGCCGGCGGACCCAGATGTGTTAAGTACGGAGTTACAAGGGAATATGTAATGGAGCTAAATACAGTTATCCATACAGGAGATATTATCCATACAGGAAGACCTACTTTAAAAGATGTTGCAGGATATGATATTACAAGACTTTTAATAGGAAGTGAAGGAACCTTAGGAATATTTACGGAAATTACTTTAAAACTTATACCAAAACCAAAAGCAGCAAAAACGGTTAAAGCAATATTCTCAGATATAGCTGCAGTAGGTAAAACCGTTAAAGATATATTTAAAGCCGGAATTTCTCCATCTGCTCTTGAATTTATGGATAATCTTGCAATAAACGCAGTTGAAGATTTTGGACATTTTGGTCTTCCAAGAGATGCCGAAGTTTTACTTTTAATTGAAGTTGACGGTCATCCAAAGGCTGTAGATGAGGAAATAGTTGAAGTTGCAAGAATATGTGAAATGAATGGTGCACAGGTGGAAATTGCTAAAACACCTCAAGATGCAGCAAAACTCTGGGAAGCAAGAAGAGCTTTATCACCTGCAGTTGCAAAACTTGGAAGAACAAAAATAAATGAAGATATTGTATTTCCAAGAAGCTATTTACCTGAAGCCCTTCCAAGATTAAGAGATATAGGAAGAAAATACAACCTCAAAATGGTTAATTTTGGACATATTGGTGACGGAAATGTTCATGCAAACTTTATGATAAATGGACTTGATCCTGATGAAGTTGCGAGGGCAGAAAAGGCAGTAGAAGAAGTATTTAATCTTGCTCTTGAATACGGCGGCTCTATTACAGGTGAACACGGAGTTGGAATAACAAAAGCTGCATTTATGAGAAAGCAGTTTAAACCGCAAGAAATGGACATTATGAGAAAGATTAAAAAAGTTTTTGACCCTAAAGATTTAATAAATCCAGGAAAAATGGATATAGATTAAAAAATAAAATTAATGGAGGGTAAGTAAATGGAAGAACTAAATCAGGAGTTTGAGAATCTCCAAAAAAAAGTTAAGCATTTTCAAAGTGTTTTAGAAAGCTTAAGTAAAGAAATTGAAGAAGTTGACAAACAATTAAAAGAAACAAGAGAAGAATTAACCAAGAAAGAAGTTGAAATTTTAGAAGTAGAAAAACAGATTAAAGAGCTGCAGCATAAATTAACTGAAAAAAAGCAAAAGGCAAGCTACCACAGAAAGTACATACAGCAAGCAGACTCTCCAAGAGAAAGAGAAAGACTTGAAGAACAAAGAAGAAAATTAATAAACGAAATTTTTGAACTTTATGAAAAACTTGATGAACTAAGAAAAAAACACGATGAGCTTGTTTTTGAAGAATCTCAGATTTCGGAAAAAGAATTGGAGCTTGAAAAGAAAAGACACAGACTTTTAGAAAAATATCATGCAATATTAAAAGAGTTAGAGTATTATTCAAATGAACTTAATAAACTTGTTCAAAGATTTCAAGGAAAACATCCTTTATAAGACATTTATAGGGGCTTTGTTGCCCCTTATTCTTTTATCTTTATCCTTTGCCAGTGAGATAAAATGGTACTCTTTTGAAGAAGGAATAAAAAAAGCCCAAAAAGAGAATAAACTTATATTGATGGACATTTATGCCAAATGGTGCCACTGGTGTAATGTTATCGAAAATACAACATATAGAGATAAAAAGGTTATTGAAATTATAGAAAATTACTATATTCCAATTAGGGTTGACGCTGAAGAAAGACCAGATATAAACAAAAAGTACAATCAAGGAGGACTTCCTTCTACATTAATCCTGGATAAAAATGGAAACATACTTTTTGGTGCAATATATGTTTCTCCTGAAGAAATGAGAAAATTACTGCTTCACTATGCTCATATGACACCTGAGGAAATAAGTCAAGAAGTCCAAAGGGTTAAATTAGAAAAAAAGTTAAAGATAAAAAGACTGGGAAGAAAATTAAAATCTAAAGAAATAACTCCAAAGCAGATAAAAAAAACATACAAATATATAAAACTTATCTATGATTACAAATACGGAGGACTTAAAGGGGTACCAAAATTCCCTAAAACAGAAATTCCTTACTTTTTAATGATTTACGGCCTAATCTTTGAAGATAAAAATGCAGATAACCTTGCTATAAAAACATTAAATGCATATGAAAATTTAATTGATAAAGTAGAAGGTGGAATATACAGATACAGCGTAAATGAGTACTGGAGCGAGCCCCATTATGAAAAACTCCTAAAAGACCAGGCTGAACTTTCAATACTTTATTTTAACGGATACTCATTGTATAGAAATGGAAACTTTTTAAAAAATGCAAACCTTTTAATAAATTTTGCAAAAAATAAACTTTATGATAAAAAAACTGGTTATTTTTACAACTCCCAAGGTGCAGATATTGTTGATGATGAAGGAACCCTTTTAATGACAGGAGAAGAGTACTTCACAAAAGATGAAGAAGGCAGAGAAATTATAAAAGAGGCTTTAGGATATGGGCCTAGAATAGAAAGAAATATTTATTTTGCGAATAACGCTCTTATGGCAAATGCTCTTGTTTATTCTTTTGTTTACAACAATAACAGTGAGGATTTAAAAATAGCTGAAAAGCTCATAAACAACATAATAAATGACGGATTAAAAGAGAAAGGTGTAATCCATTCAAAAGATATTAAAGAGTATTACCTTTCTACTCAAGTTTACTTTTTAGAAGCTCTGCTGAACCTTTATCAGGTTACAGGAGATATTAAATATTTAAAACTGTCTAAAAAGATACTAAACATTTTAGATAAATACTACTTTTCAAAAAAACTTGGGATATACGTTGATTTAAAAGACACTGGAATAAACCTTTCAAACATATCCTTCATAGATGATATATTTGCATTAAATGCACGTCTTGTAAAGGTTTTTTATCAGCTTCAGGTCTTTACAGGTGAAGATAACATGCAAGAAAAAATAGAAAAAATTACAAAAAAGCTGCCCTCAAAAGGAAACTTTTATACATCAATTGCTTATTTTATAAATCTATATCCTCCAACTGTAGCTCATATCGTTGAAAACATCAGCAAAAAAGAAAATTTAATAAAAATTTCTTTCAAAATTTTCCCATTTTACCACTTTACACAGTTTATAGATGAAAATAATGCAAGCTTAGCAAGAAAACTTGGGTATGAAGAAAAAGGTATATACATATGTAATGCAAAAATGTGTTTTAAAAAAGTCTCAGATCCAAAAGATTTAGGAAAAGAAGTATTAAACGTTTTAAAAAAATATAAAGAATTTAATGCCTTTTAATTAATGACTTAAATAGTAAAACTCCTCCAAACACAAATGAGTATAAAAATACAATAAAAGCCCCTGCTGGAAGGTCATAAATGTATGATATGTAAATACCGGTAAGAACAATGATACAGCTAAATACTACTGAAAATAAAATTATTTTTTTGTAGTGCCAGAAAAACTGGGAAGCAAAAGCAGCTGGTAAAATCATCATTGCAGAGGCAAGTATTACACCTACAAGTTTTACAGATAAAACAGTTGCAATAGCTATTAATGTTATAAGCGTGTAATAGTAAAAACTTGTGTTAACACCTGCAGAATAAGCTACATCTTCATCAAAACAGCAAAACATAATTTTTTGGAAAAATAAATATAAAAAGAGCAAAGTAAAAAACGTAAAAGCTGTAAGCATATAAACGTCTGTATTCGTAATTGTTAAGATATTACCAAATAAAAATGTAAATAGGTCAGAACTGTAATTTGGAACAAGTGAAATTATCAAGACACCAAAAGCCATTGAAAATGAAAAAAGTATTCCTATAGAAACATCTTCATGAAGCTTTCCATGTTTTGATATATATCCAATTAAAAATCCAACTACAATAGAAAAGATAAGACCTGTGATTGTAGGATTTAACCCGAGGTAAAATCCTATCGCAAGACCGCCAAAAGCAGCGTGAGATATCCCAACGTTTATAAACGACCAGTTTTTAACAACTATAAATAAAGATAAAACAGAAAGTAAAACAGCAAGAAGAAGTCCACCAACTATAGCATTTTTTATAAAGCTTATTTCCAGTAAATCAATCATTTTTACCTCTTAAAGTCCATATGAAAATGCTCACAGGATACACATTCAGGAGAATGAACAAGTAGTTTAACTTCTGTTCCATAAAGTTTTTCAAGTATATCTTTCTGGAAAAATCCTTTTATATCTCCAAGGTAATGCATGTATTTGTTTAGCCCTATAACTTTATCGACAAACTCTGCAACAGTTCCGACATCATGGGTTACCATAACAATAGATATACCCTTTTCGTCTCTTATTTTTTTTAAAAAATCATAAAAACTTTCCTGTGCAACAACATCTATACCTGTTGACGGCTCATCTAAAAATATTATTTTTGGCTCCTGAGCTATTACCCTTCCTATAGATACCCTTTGCTGCTGTCCTCCTGATAAATCACTGTAGTGTCTATAGGCGTGCTTTTCCATACCAACTATTTTTAAAATATCTAAAGCTTTTTTAATTTTTTCTTTTTTTGAAAGTTTTGAGTGTATAAAACCAAATAAAACAACATCAAGAGCTGAAAGATAAGTTTTTGTAGGAAGTACAGGTTTTTGAGGAAGATATCCTACTTTTCCTATTCTAACAGCCTCTTTTGGATTTTTCCCTAAAAGCCTAACATAACCTTTTTTTGGTTTTATAAAACCAAGGCATGTTTTTAAAAGGGTAGTCTTACCACCTCCGTTTGGTCCAACTATTGCAACTATTTCACGCTCAAAAATATCAAGATTAATATCTTTCAAAATCTCTTTACCATTTAAAGCTACTTCTAAATTCTTAACTTCTAAAACTTTTTCCATTATTTTAGTCAACTCTCACTACTATTTTCCCAAAGAACTGCCTGCTCAAAAGTTTTTCATATGCTTTTTTAACATCTTCAAATTCAAATACAGAGTCGATAACTGGTTTTAAAGTATCAGGAAACAGTTTTAAATAATCAAAAACTTCTCCTTTCGTTCCCATATAAACGCCGTGAATAGTTTGATTTTTTCCAAAAATTTTCCTTAAATTTATATTTACATCAGCTCCTGTTGTTGTTCCAAAAGTTATAACATTTGAGCCCTTTTTACCACATTCTAAAGAACCGTTAAATGTCTTACTTCCTATATGATCAACTACAACATCACAAAGCTGTCCGTTGGTGATTTCTTTAACTTTTTCTACAAAATCTTCATTTTTATAGTTAATAACGTAATCAGCTCCTATCTGTTTTGCCTTTTCTACTTTCCAGTCATCTCCCACCGTAGTTATAATTGTTGTATTGAAAGCCTTTGCTATTTGAATTCCGGCAGTTCCAACGCCTGAACCACCACCGTGGATTAAAATCGTGCCTCCCTGCTTTATTTTTCCTCTCGTAACTATAGAATGCCACATAGTTGTATATGTTATTCCTATTGCAGATGCTTCTTCAAAAGTAAGACCTTCTGGTTTTTTAAAAACATTTACAGCAGGAACTTTTACATACTCAGCAGAAACTCCGTTTTCAATAACCCCAAGCACCCTAAACTGACTGCATTCATTATCTTTACCAGATAAGCATTTCTCACAGTATCCGCATGAAAGACCTGGGTAAACAATAACTTCATCACCTACCTTTACATTCTCAACATTTTTACCAACCTTTTCTACAACACCTGATGCATCAGATGCAAATATATGAGGCATCGGAATCTCAGTTGGATATTTACCTTCCATTACCCATATATCAAGGTGGTTTAAAGAAAAAGCCTTTACTCTAACTAA
>WIAL01000031.1 GCA_015519975.1 Hydrogenothermaceae bacterium
TTTATAACTTTTATTATTGCCTCTTTACCTTCTTTTAATCTTATTAGAGGTGCTGGAAAATTTCCATTAAAAGTAAAGGGTCTACCTTCTCTACTTCCAATAGGCAGGGTTTCTCTTCTTATTATTAATTCATACTTGATAGACGTTTCAGTTTCTTTTCTGTCAGCTATATGAAATCCCCTTTCTGCTCCATATACTGGAATGTTTTTAGTTAATACTCCTATAAGTGCAGAAGAAGCAGAAGCTTTTATTAAAGTCCTACGGGATATTTTCATTTTTCTTACCTCTCTTAAATTTTAACTTTCCTTAAAGTTTGACTGTTTATAGCTACTATAACTGTGCTTATAGACATAAGAAGTGCTCCAACAGCCGGCTGAATAACTATACCGTAGTTATATAAAACTCCAGCAGCAAGTGGAATAGCGACAATGTTATAACCGGCAGCCCACCATAAATTTTGAACCATTTTTGAGTATGTAACTTTTGAAAGTTTAATCACTTTTGGAACATCTGCAGGATTACTTTTTACAAGAATAATATCTGCACTTTCTATAGCAACATCTGTTCCAGCTCCAATTGCTATACCAACATCTGCAGTAACAAGAGCAGGAGCGTCATTTATTCCATCTCCAACCATAGCTACTTTATATCCTTTTTCTTGCAAGAATTTTACTTTTTCTGCCTTTTGGTGAGGAAGTACCTGTGCAAAATAGTCATCTATTCCAAGTTTTTCTGAAACAGATTTTGCAACTTGCTCTGAATCTCCGGTAAGCATATATACTTTTATTCCCATTTCTTTTAATTTTTTAACAGTTTCGTAACTCTCAGGTTTTATTTTATCTGCAAGGGCAAAAGCACCTGCAAGTTTTCCATTAACTACAACAAAAATTACAGTATTTCCTTCTTCCTGGAGTTTTTTAATTTTTCCATCATTAATTTGTATATTCAGTTCTTTCAACAGGTTAGGACTTCCAACATAGATTTCTTTACCATTTATGACTGCATAAGCACCTTTTCCTGGTATTGTTTTATACTTTTCTGGGTCAACTGGATGCAGTCCTTTTTCTTTAGCAAACTGAACTACAGCTTTTGCTATTATATGCTCTGAGTTTTTCTCAACAGAATATGCAAGTTTTAAAAGCTCATTTTCATCTATATAAGAAACAAAATCTACAACTCCAAACTTTCCTTCAGTTAATGTTCCTGTTTTATCAAAAATAACCGCTGTTAAATCTTTGGCTTGCTCAAAAGCTCGTCTATCTCTAATTAATATCCCATTTTTTGCAGTTATAGTTGTAGAAAGTGCAACTACAAGAGGAATTGCAAGCCCAAGTGCATGAGGACATGCTATAACTAAAACCGTAACAGCCCTTTCAAGGGCAAAGTCAGGCATGCCATTAAAAAACCAGTAAATATATGTAATTGTACCTGTACCAACAGCTGCATAAAATAACAATGCTGCAGCTTTATTTGCTAAATCCTGAGTTCTTGATTTACTTTCCTGTGCCTGTTTTACAAGTTTTATAACCTGAGATAAATAAGTTTCTTCTCCTGTTCTTTCTATCTTTACTTTTAAGATCCCATCTCCATTTATAGCTCCACCTATAACTTTATCACCTTTCTTTTTATGAACAGGCTTTGATTCCCCCGTCAAAAGAGCTTCATTAACAAAACTCTCACCTTCAATCACAACCCCATCTGAAGGTATTTTTTCTCCCGGCTTTACAAGGACTATATCTCCTTTTTTTAGCTGTGAAACTGGAACATCAACAACATCCCCATCTTTTATTAAATGTGCTGTTGTAGGCATTATTTTTACAAGCTCTTCTAACGCCCTTGACGCTCCTAAAACACTTTTTGCCTCTATCCAATGTCCAAGAAGCATTACATCAATAAGTGTAGCAAGTTCCCAGAAAAAGTCCTTTCCAAATCCTGTAAAAACCGTAAATGCCGAGTAGAAGAATGCTACAGAAATAGCAGTTCCTATAAGGGTCATCATCCCTGGTTGTTTATTTTTTAGCTCATCAATAAGCCCTTTTAGGAAAGGATAACCACCATAAAAATAAATTACTGAAGATAAAATAAGAATTATCCATTTTTGAAAAGGCACAGTAATCTGAAATCCAAACCACTGCTGTATCATTTCAGACAAAAGAAGTACAGGTATGGTAAGAATTGTAGAAATAAAAAATCTTCTTTTAAAATCTTCTATATGATGAGCATGTCCTGAGTGTCCTCCTGTATGACCAGAATGTCCTTGGTGCTTTGAGTGTGCTGAATGCTGAGAATGTTTTTCATGATCCATTTGGTTATGCTTCATTTCATGGTTATGATTTTCGTGTTTCATTTTTCTATCCTCTTATTTCATTAAATATTTTATAAACGCTGCCGTTCCAGCAATTAGAAAAATAGTTACTAAAAGCCACCAAAACCACATATATCCATGTGCCATTCCATCCATCATGTTTATCCTCCTAAAATTTTGTTAAAAAAGTTCAATCATCTATATTTGCCTCATGCTTTATTTCTTATACAACTTCCTGAAATAGTTCAATATATTTTTTTACTGTTTTTTCTATGGAATATTTTTCTGCAGTTTGAACAGCATTTTCGGAGATTATCTTATAGTCTTCTGGAAACAAAGATAACATCTTTCTCATTTTTTCTACCATGCTTTCAATATCTCCTATAGGGACAGCAAACCCATTTTTTCCATCTTCTAAATATTCCCCTATTCCTCCAGCAAGTGTAGATAAAACAACTTTACCAGTTGCCATAGCTTGAAGGAGAGATCCAGCTATACCTTCGGAGTTAGAAGACAAAACAAAAAAGTCAGAAGCTTGAAGGAGTTTTTCAACATCTGTTCTATATCCAAGTCCAATTACTTTGTTTTCCAAGCCCAGCCCTTTTATCATTTTTCTTGCTTCTTCTGAGTCTGTATTATGCCCAACAAGTAAAAGCTTGCAGTTTTCGCAGTTTAATTTTTTAAAAGCTTTTAATAAAATATCCTGCCCTTTTCTCCACGGCTGCCAGTTAGCAACATTTATAAAAACTTTTTCACTACCGCTAATATTAAGTTTTTTTCTATATTCTTCCCTAAATTTATTGGAAGGTGTAAATCTAGAAAGTTCTATCCCGCTTTTTATTGTTACTAATTTTTCCGGAAAAAAATTTTTCTTCTTTAATAATTCAGCCACTTGTTTAGAAACGACTACGATTCTGTCGGCCAATTTGTATTTTAAATATTTTGAAATAATAGATGGAACGTATCCAGAACGCCTCATTGCTATCAGTTTTGTTTTTCTTTTTAAAAAAGGATATACACCTATCACATAGTTATAAGACCATGAAGAATTAGCAACAACTACGTCATAATTTCCTTCTTCTATTATTTTTTTTAATCTTTTGTAATTTTTTATATCAAATCTTCTTTTACTTCCTTTATCTTCTTCATAAAACTTTAAAGGGACAATACCTTCAAGTTTTTCTATCATTTCTTTATGGTCGTATGCAAGAGCTAAATCAACATTTACATATTTAGATAAATATTTTGTTATAAGATAAGTTTGTTCCTTTGTTCCACACCAACCGTGGCTGTCTATTACCTCTAATATTTTCATTCTCTTCATTTTTAACCCCTATGAAAATCAATATGCAAAATCAAATATTAATGAAGTTAAATAAGTGCTTTCGTAATCTGAACTTCCAGAATAATCTGTTTTTTGATACTCTGCACCAATTCTTATATTTGGTCTAATCATATATGAAACATGAAGTGTAGTATCTTGTCTTTCCAATCCATTTTCATTTCCATCTGTCAATGGATTATCATCATTAAATTTATAAACTCCGTAAATAACAGAAAATCCCCATTTACTGCCTATATATAAAGTTCCTGCTAAGTTCCAGCCGTTATGATTTATAGAAATTTCATTATTAGTTGTTGATATTTTGTCCTTTCCTGACAGATAAAGTCCAAGCAATTCGAACATTAATCCATTTTTAAAATATTTTTGAACTCCAAAGTCAATACCAACTCTTTGAGGTTTATCTTTTTCATAAGCAATACCATTTATACTTAAAGCTGAACCATCTGGATTTTGAAGATTATCTTTTCCTGAATAATAAAAACCTCCAATATTTAAATCAGAAGAAAAAATGGATTTTGTTAGAGCAATCCTACTGTAAAAATCTATAGGATCTTTATCAGACTGATTTATTTTTGCTTCTTCAAGACCTATATTTTCATTTGTTAATGATGTGTTACCTCTATACGCTCCAATATTTAAATAAACAAGATTAGAAAAATATCCGTATGCTGAAATCCCTCTATTATTAAAGCTAAATATATCTTGAAGTCCTGTATTTTTTAATGCTATATGAGGTGTTGCAATAGATCTTGTTAGTCTTCTTCCGTGATAATCTAAACTAATGAATGGGTCTGTTCCTGTTGGTGATGTCCATCCACCTATAAGTCCAAGAAGTATGTTTTTACCAATGTTTTGTACATACGTTGCCCTTGCATACTCTATTCCCCATTTTCCTTCTTCTGCTTCATAGATAGGCTCTAGAACTGCCCCAAAATTCTCTGAAATTCTACCTGCAAAGGCAAGCATAAATTCTGAAGGGAATATAGTTTCATTAGATTCACCTTTTTGTTTACTATAAGGAAAGCTTAAAACTCTAATTGAAAGAGGATTGTATTTAGGAATTGTATGATTATCTCCAACCATTATTTCATCAAGAGATTTTCCCTCTGTATAGCCTTTCATTTTAAACATCATTCCAAATTTGTTTAACCTTGGCGGAATAGTATGACATGTATTACATGAGTAGCCTGTTTGTCTTGCAAAACTTGGAAGAGCATTTGCAGAATTTTTAGTTATAATTTCTTTTGAAAGCTCAGGACATTTAGAGTTGATATACTCATTTATTCCAAAAGGAAGTAAAACCGCTATGGAACCTTACCCCTGCAAATATTAATTTTTTATTCATTTTGCTAACCTCTATTATTTAGTTAGTTCTTTGAGCTGTTTTTTCATTTCTGGATTTTCATTTAACACTTTTTTCATAGTTTCTTTATTCATAATCATCATTTTCATCATTTTTTTAACAACTTTTGGATTTTGCATCATTTTTTTCATCATTTGTTTTCTACATTCTTTCATCTGCTCCATCATCATTTTTTTCATTTCAGGATCCATCATCATCATTCGCATCATCATATTTTCCTGCATCATTTTTCCCTTTCCCATCATCCCACCGTGCATCATCATTCCACCATTGCCCATTTTCATCTGACCATCTTTTTGATTAGGCGTATTGTCCTGAGCAATAGCTCCTCCGACCAATAAAGATCCACTGACTAAAATACTTACGACTATCTTTCTCATAACCCATTACCTCCAAAATTTTTTTACTACTAATTTTAGTAGTAGTTTTAATAATAAGTATTAATTAAAAATTTGTCAACTATTTTGTGTAGTAAAAGAAATTAAAGATAAAAGACTGATTAGATAAAGATAGAATTATTCAAACTTTTCTTCTATCAGTTTCAAAACTCCAGAAATAATATCTATAGGTTCAGGAGGGCAACCTTTTATCCACACATCAACAGGAAGTTTATCCTGAACGCCATCCATTATGGCATAACTTCCTTTAAAAACTCCTCCATCTAAAACACAATCTCCAACTGCTATAACAAACTTTGGCTCAGGTACATTTTCATAAGCTCTTAAGACTGCTTTATACATATTCCTTGTCATGCAACCTGTTATCATAATTGCATCTGCATGTTTAGGAGAGGCTACAAATTTTATTCCAAATCTTTCTACATCATAATAGGGATTTGATAAGGCAGAAATTTCATACTCACAGGCATTACAGGAACCGCTGTCAACCTCTCTTATTGCAAAACTCCCCTGAAAGTATTTATCTATTTTTTCTTTTAGCTTTTTACCTAAAATCTCAACATTTTCATCTCTTGCTTGTATATCCTCTGACTTTATCCCTTCTTTAAGCCTTGTTTTTAGTATGTTAAACATCTCTCCTCCTACAGGTCAAAATATCTTCCCTAGTTAAAACAGGATATGCTTCTAAGAGCTCTTCTATTGACATTCCTTCGCCAAGTTTTCTTAAAATAAGCTCTACAGAAA
>WIAL01000002.1 GCA_015519975.1 Hydrogenothermaceae bacterium
ATACTATTTTTTATTTTTTTATAAGCAATTATATATCCATATATATTTGTGAAACCTTTATCCTTATCCAATTTATTAAATATATCTACACTTTGACCTATGAAGTATGTTTTATCTTTGTTGAAGATAATATTAAATTCCTTATCTGTATTGGATATGTATTTAAGAAGATTATCAGTATCGTATAAAAAAACAAAATAACCTATGAGCTTATGGTTATCAAAAGAAGCGTAAATAGGGTAAGAAAATTTTAAAAAGTATTTATTTAAATATTTAGGTTTATGCAGATCTGTAAAATTCTCTTTAAAATATCTTACAGGAAATACTTTATTTATTAAATCTTTTCTTGTAGAAGCAATAGTTTTCCCATTTTTATTCACACAAAATATAATTCCTTTCAATCCTGAATTTTTATGTATATTATCTATAAAACTTTGAACTCTTTTATCTACATCATCAACAAGGATATCATCTAAAACCTGAAATTTAGACCAGAGATTAACTTGATTTTTAACATTTGTTAAATCTGTATTTATTAAGTTTATAAGCAGGGAGATTTGGTTTTCTAAATTTGAGTAAACGTTTTCTAATAATTTTTCCTTCCCTTCTTTTATTGATATAAATATGAACAGTAAAAAAGGAACTAAGCTTACTACTAATACAGCTATCGTAAACTTAAGTTTTAGGCTTTTTTTAACTGTTTTCATCAAAAATTTTTCTAAATTCTTCATTGTATTTTTTAAGAATTTCCAAAAGGTTAGGGTCAAAATGTTGAGGTTTTGTTCTGCCATCACCTTCAAGTATTATTTTCATTGTTTCTTCGTGGGAAAACCCTTTTTTATAAGGTCTATCACTTCTTAATGCATCATAAACGTCTGCAATCGCCATAATTCTGGCAGATAAAGGAATTTCTTCTTCTTTTTTTCCGTAAGGATAACCTGAGCCGTCCCATTTTTCATGGTGGTTTAGAGCAATATCAGCAGCCATGTTTAAGATTTCTGACTTTGAGTCTTTTAAAATGTTATATCCATAAATTGTGTGTTTTTTCATTATTTCCCATTCTTCATCTGTAGGCTTTCCCTGCTTCAAAAGAATGTTATCAGGAACACCTACTTTTCCAATATCGTGCATAGTTGATGCATAATATATATGGTCAATAAATTTTTCATCCATATTTAGTTTTTCTGCTATGAATTTACAGTAGAGACTAACCCTTTTAATATGCTCACCTGTTTCTGGGTCTCTAAACTCAGCTAAATTAGCAAGTCTCTGTATACTATCCTTATAAGCATAATCAAGTTCATTAAATGCTTCTTGAAGTTGTTTTGTTTTCTTTTTTACTTCTTCTTCAAGTATCTTGTTGTAATTTGATAAAAAATCTTGATATGCTTTTATTTTAAGATGATTTTTTATTCTTAAAAGCAGTTCTTTTGTATCAACAGGTTTTGTTAAAAAGTCATTAGCCCCACTTTCTATTCCTTTTAATTTCTCTTCTCTTTCATTTAAAGCAGTAAGTATTATTACCGGTATATGCTTTGTCCTGTCATCACTTTTTAGTTTTTTTGTTGCAGTGAAGCCATCCATAACAGGCATCATTACATCCATTAAAATGACATCTGGTTTTTCCTCTAAAACCTTTTTTATTCCTTCCTCTCCGTTTTCAGCCTCTATTGTTTCATAACCTTCTTTTTTTAGTATAACTTTAAATAAAAGTCTGTTTCTTTCATCATCATCGACAATGAGTATTTTTGGCTTTTTTTCAATGTCCATTTTTTTTACCTACATTTATGATTTTTAAAATCTTTATATCTTTTCTGTTTTTTACTTTTTTTAGTTCCACATAACCTATAGCATTATCTATATTTTTTACAAATTTGATTACAGCTTCCTGAGACGACATCACAATGGGAGGCTTTATACCATTGAAATATTTTTCATTCCAGTAAAGGTTATATTCTTCATTATCCATTTTTAGTATGTATTTCTGGAAAAGCTGTCTTATTTGAGAGTTATTTTTTAAATTAACCGGAACTACTTTTTTATCTTTAATGAACATTTTTTTCTTTAAAAATATTTTTCTAATTTCATTTTCGTTTAAGCTAGAAACAGGGAAATTTTTATTTGCTATTACTGCTATTTGCAAAGCATAAGCGCCTATTATAAAGCTTAAACACAAAATCAAAACCGTTCTTAATATCATCTTAAAATAACACCGAAAACGAACCTAAAATAATATGGTCATATCTATTGTTATTATTAAATCTATCGTGTTTTATTTTATATTCTGCTTTTAAAGAAATAGGATATAAAGGTCTAAAGTTCCATCCTATTATGTAGTTTTCGATATGCTTCCCATCAGATAAATCTTTAAAGTATTCTGTTCTTCCAATTAAATAATTTTTAGGAAAAACTCTTAAAACTCCCTGCAGGTAGTAGGAAATTCTTGAATATTCTTTATTAAAATAAGGTTCTTTTTCCCTTGAATAAAAATATTCATATGTGAGTTCATAAATTTTTTTCTTTATATCTATGTTAAATCCTACAAATTTCACTTTTTCAGGTCTTTTTTTCTTTTTAAAGTATCCTCCTGTTATACCAAATACAGAATTTTCCCAGAAATGTTTTTTTAATTGAAAAGCATAAAAGTTTTTAGCAATTATACTATTATTATCTTCATTTATCTGTTTTCCTGCTTGAGTTATTAAATCGTATTCCCATGAATCATCCTGAAAAGGTAAATATCCAAATACCCTAACTCCAGTTAAAAACCTTGGATAAAATTGCGTGGAAGTAATAGGATTTGATGTAGTCCACCGCAGAACAATTACATAAATTGGGTTCCAGTAGCCTAAAGGAGTTATAAATCTACCAAATCTAATTTTAAAATAGTCATTATGTATGTAATCAAAATAAAGACGGTTAATTTCAAGGTCTTTTGTGTTAAAAGTTTTATTTTCAGTTGAATTTGAAGATTTTACATATATGTCTTTTAACTCAATTTCTGTAAAAAATTTAAATTTATCTGTTATATCTATAAATCCTAAAAATGCTAATTCTTCCCAGTTGAATTTTTCATAACTGTTTTTAGTATTATTTTCATAAACAAAGGCAGAATAACCACCTAAAGTAAACTTACCTACTTTTAAACCACGACCAAAACTATAATTAATATCTGCTGAAAAAGATAAACTTACATATAAAAAAAGAAATAGTAATATGTTTAGTGTTTTTTTCATACTTTTAATATTAATTATAAAAACCTTATACTGTCAAGTTTATCGCAAAAATAAGAACTCATAATAATGTGATTACTTCCTCTTTTTATGGCTAAAGCTTCAAATGTATTTTTTTCTACAAATTCAAGTATATTTTCCATATTAAACATTGCCGTTGTGTATGCGTCTAACTTTCCTCCTTTAAATCCTAAATCAACTAAAGTAATTTCTGCATAGTAAAGACTCTGTCTTCCTGTTTTTGTATTTAGTATGTGGTGGTTGTCGTAAGATTTTATATATCTTTCGTAATCTCCGCTTGTTGAAATTGTTGTTTTATCTTTTTTGGTTGTCATAATTGCAAGAGGTTTTTCTCTTCTTGGATGCTGGACAGCTATATTCCAGTTTTTCCCATAACAGCAAATCTCACCTCCAATTGATACAAGAGCACATTCCACTCCTTTGTCATAAAGATATTTGGCTATAAGGTTAGACGCATAACCTTTTCCTATTCCTCCAAGGTCAAGTGCCATTCCCTTTTTGGTAAGAAACACGCTTGTAGTATAAACTTCAACGTTTTTATAATTTACAAGTTCTTTTTTTATTTTCAGCTCTTCTTCTTTTGGTATTCTTTCCCTTCCAGTACCAAATCCATAAGTTCTTTGTGTTAAAACTCCGATTGTCGGGTCATATAAACCGTTAGTTTCTTCAGATACTTCTAAAGCCTGTTTTATGATATCTATTACTAAAGGCGGGCAGTGAACCGGCTCCTGCCCAGCCATTTTATTTATCTGTGATATATAAGATGTTTCTTTATATGCTGACAGTTTCTCTTCAAAATCTTTTGCAATTTCCAGACACTCTTCAAGCAATTTTTTATCAGCTTTTGCTTTTATTAAAATTTCAGTGGACATAACTTTATCTCTAACTTCGTTTATCTTTTTTAAAAAGGTAAACATAGAGAAACCTCCTATTTTTTAGAAACCTTTTCTGCCCATGACTTTATATCTTCCTCCGATACTCTAACATTATACTCCTGGGCATGTTCTTTCAAATTCTGGTATATTTTCTCAAATTTAGCCAGTGTCCTTCCCTTATCAGGGAAAGGGTCTTTTACAAGGCCGTAAATCTGCCTTCCTTCGTGCCACTCAGGTAAATATTCTGTTATAGGAACTCCTTCTTCAGTAGTAAATAATAAACAGTGGCAGTATTTAAAAATCTGCATTTCATCACAGGGGCATATCCATTTTCTTCTTTTTACTTCTTCCTGTTTATCAGGGTAAAAATTACATGGACAAAGGGGTTTCCCAAGTTCTTCTTTATGCTTTGCAAGACCATTTAAGACTGATTCACGTGCTTCTAAATCAGGATTTAAAACTGTGCCTGACTTTTTTGCATAATTTTCTGCATAGTTTTTTAGTTTATCTAAATTGGTTGTAATCATAACAAACACCTCCTTTTTAAAATTCATACTTCATTAAGAATGAAGTAAACACTGCCTGCAAATTATTTTTGCCGTACCAGTTTTTAATGTATTCATTACTTGATGTAAAATAATAATCGGCACTTCCTTCAAATTTAACCCTATCCCAGTTTATAAGGAATTTTCCTTTTGGTTTATAAATGAATGAAAGTCCTACCGTGTTTGAAGAGAATTTTGACATTCTGTAATCTACAGCATAATATTTGTCATTTAATGTGTACTGGGTTATGGGCTTGGCAAACTTAGCTTTTGTTTGGGTGTAATATCTGTATCTAACTCCCATTGTTAAGTTTTCTGTCATATCTCTTAGAAGTTCCACGTTAAATGTATGGGATTTTATATCCCAGTCGTCTTTGTAATATCTATAAGAAAGGTTTGTGGCTAATTTTTCTGTTAAGAGTTTAACAACTTTAAATGTAAATGCCTGTCCTTTTCTTGTATCAGGGTATCTTTCAAACTTTGCAATATTGTCCAATATTATGTAATGATACGGAGACGATAAAAATCCTTCAGAATAAAGGTCAGTGTAGATAAACTGAATCATAGCAGTTGGAGATAAAAGCTGGGTTAAAGACAGGTCTATCTTACGCTCTCTTCTATAATCTTTAGGTAGGTTTCTTTTAAAAACAGGTTTCCATTTATCAAAAGATTGAGAAAATCCTATACCTAAAGCTGTATTTTGCTCATTCAACTGTTTTACTAAATTTGCAAAAATAGAGCGACCTTCGTAGTCAATTTCAGTTGAGTAATATCCACCAATGGTAATAGAGTTTTCTCCATCATCATAACTTCCAAATATGGAACCTGCATATCTTGTATCATCAAACCCTTCTTTTCCGGACGCTCCTGTAACAGCATCAGCCTGTGTAGGTCTTCCTCCGTTTCTTATACTGGCTGCAGAGATAGCATCAATTCTTGCCTTTATACCAACCAATATTTTTTGTGTAAGTTTTTTCAAAAATTCAAATGTTGGAGAATATACCTGTACATCTCCATTGTCAAAATATGTGTTAAACCCAATTCCTACTTCATCTTTTGCTCCAGATGCGAACCCTTTTGCAAATGGTACAAACACCAATAAGCCCGCAATAAATCTTTTTATCTGCATCCGCATCCTCCTTGGAAAGAACTTTCTCCTCCTGCTGAAGCTTCCCTTATAAGAAATACGTGTCCTTCCTGTTCCGCTCTTGAAGATATAGGGTCAAACTGCATTTTTTGCTGGGCAAAGTACTCTCTTTCATAGGGCATAACCCTAACAAGTTTCTCACTGCAGGAGGTCAAAAATATAGAAGTTCCGATTAAAGCAAATATTAACCTTTTCATTTTTACTCCCCTAAAGCATTTTTTATTGCAGATTTGAGCATTCCAATATTTTCTGATGTAAAACTTCCTATAAATATCTTTTTTAACTTTCCATTTTTATCTATTAGATATGAAGACGGCATTCCTCTTGGTCTGTAAATTTTTGCAAGACCTTTTTTTTCATCCCATACCACTATAAATGGAGTTTGTATTCCTGTTTTTTCTTCAACTTCTTTCAAAAACTTAACAGCTTTTTCTTTGTTGTTATCTACACTTACAGCAACAATTATGAAATCCTTACCCTGAAGCTCTTTTTGAAGTTTATAAAACTCAGGCATTTCTGCCTGACATCCGGTACACCAGCTTGCCCACAGGTTAAGCAGAACTACTTTTCCTTTAAAATCTTTCATTGTATAGGTTTTCCCAGTAAATATATCTGGCAAATTGAAATCTGGTGCTTGCTGACCTACTCTAACTCCAGCAAAGGAGTAAATTGTTAAGGCAATTAAAAGAGTTAAACCAAAGATATACTTTTTCATCTTTCTTACCTCCTATTTACATAAATTTGAATTTGTATTTGGATAAATTACTCCTGGAGCCCCACCTTTAGGTTTTACAGAGTGGCAGGCATTACAGGAGTATCTATTACTTGAATCTGCCGAATTTGTAATGTCGTAATAACCTGAAGTAAAATAATGAGGTAATGTACTTACAGCTATAACATTATTGTTTTCATCTGTTATCTGCACATAATAATTACCCTGTAAATTTGGTAGTTTCCGTGAAAGAATAAAAACATTACCTTTACCTTTATATCCTTTACTATTTGGGTCTTCATAATTTGTTGAATCAATTACATTGGAAGGGTTATTTGCGTCAATAAATTTAATTTTTAAATTCCCACCACACAAATTATTTACATCATTCACATTGTTAACAGTTTGGGTTTTAAAGAGGGTCCCTCCAACTGTTAAATGTCTAACCGGCTGTAAGTCGTAATTATGACAGGCTAAACAATCTCTTCCCGGCATATGAAAGCCCTGCTTTGTTATTGTAGATGTGGTTGTTCCTTCACCTTCTCCTCCTTCACCACATGATGTCAATAAACCTATTGATGTCGTTAAAAGAAATAAGCTGATTAAAAGTTTTACTTTCATAACTTCCTCCATTACTCAATAGTACTTGATATTATGCTTAAATTTCCTGTAGCAAGAAGTATGCCAATTACTATTAGTAATACTCCCCCTATTAGCTCTACTATGCCGAAAAATTTACTGAATTTACTTACAAACTTTATAAAACCAGTCCAGAGGAGTCCTGCAACGATAAATGGAATTCCAAGGCCTATTGAGTATGCAGTTAAAAGGAGCATTCCTTTTGCTATTGTATCTTCCTGTGCTGCAAGCATAAGAATAGAACCTAAAACAGGGCCTATACATGGACTCCATCCAGCTCCAAATGTTAGTCCTACAACAAATGAGCTTAAAATTGTTGCTTTAGAGTCTTTTTGAGTTTTTAACTGTTTGTACAGTAAAAGATGTGCATTAAAATAGTACAGTGCCATTACAACTGTCCATATACCTGCGAGGGTAAAAAGTGTTTCTTGGGAAATAAGACCGAAAGCAAAAAGAGCAATAAATAGTAAACCAACACCGAAGGCATACCTAGGAAACTCAGGCTTTAAAAACACATTTGTAAAATGAAGCCCAAAGAACACAACTAAAGCTCCACCAATTTTAGCAATATATTCTTGGTAATCTGTTAAAAATTGACCTATAAATGATGCAGAAGCTCCAAGTAAAATAAATATGGTAGAAAATCCTATAACGAAGAACAAAACAGGGATTACTGCTTTTAAGTTTATTTTGGGTGAGTTTTGCTCCTGTTGGACTACTCCCATATTAGCTCCTGTAATATATGATAAATAAGCAGGAACTATTGGTAAAACGCATGGTGCAAGAAAACTCAGCAGTCCTGCAACAAACGCTGTAATAATTGTTAGGTTTTCCATTTTTTTACCTCCTGAAAATTTTTATTTCTTATATTTCAACATTTATGCCAGTTTATTGATTTGCTCCCTGTTGTATCCAGTTAAGAATTGTTTGATATTCCTGAGAACTGGTTGTAAATCTTTGTCCTCCACCGTGTGAAACAGTGGCAGTTGCTTTTAAAAGTATTAAAGAGTTTGCAGGATTTTGAGTATTTATTCTTTGAATTACTCCTGAATAAGAAGATGCCCATCCATGACATCCTGTACAACCTGCGCTTTGCATAATAGGCAGTATGTTGTTTGTGAAAGTTAAAGTAGTGGTGTTTCCTGTATTATTATTTCCACCTGTATTATTGTTATTCCCTGTATTACCAGTATTTGTACCTACATTAATATTGATTGTCTTACTTGTTCTGTTATTTTGATTATCTACAGCTGTGCATTTTGCAGTGTAAGTTCCAGGTGTTGTGTATGTATATGATACAATACCTGTTGTATTTGTAGCATCAACTATACCATCTGAATTAAAGTCAAACTCATAATTTGAAATACCACCATTAGTATCATAAGCAGAACATATAAAGTTTACATTTAAAGGAGGCTGTCCTGAAGATGGGTTTGCAATAAAAGAGGAAATTACAGGAGGATTATTATTAGTAGTACTATTTCCATTTGAGTTGTTGTTTGCATTATTTGAGCTGTTTGTTCCAGAATTATTATTTGAGTTTCTTCCATAATAATTGTAGCTAACTATCCTTCCGGGAGCTCCATTTTTTCCATTTGAAGTATGGCAACTATTACAGTCTGTATAAGAAGGCTGATGTGGTAAAGAAGAAGAATTCATAAGTTCTCCATTGTTATTATAAACCAAAGGTATGAATGTGGAATAAATTGTCTGATTTAAATAAAAATTCCCAGCTCCCCTTCCTATATTAACTTTATATGAGCCTGTGTTTGTTTTTAATACAATATAATAACCTGACGCTGCATTATTAACATCTCCATCTTGAGCAGTCAAACTTTTAAAAATCGTTCCGCCTATATTAAATCTTTTCCCTTCTCCTTCACTTTCTCCTCCTTCAAAGCCATCTTCAAGCTCAAATTCATCTTCACTTAGGGATTTTATGCCTATTCTATGACACTGACTGCATGATTGTCCCTGGTAATGAAAACCAGAATATGCAGAACTTTCTCCGTTTTCTCCTGATATTGACAAAAGAGCATCTTCAGAGCCACAAGAAAACAAAACTAAAGAAATAATTAGTGAAATTATTCTTATCTTACCATTCATAACATCTATCCTCCATTTGGCTTTTCAAAGATTTTTATTCAATTTTTGTGCCAGAAAAAAAGGGCTGTCTAAAGACAGCCTTTCCTACAGAAAAGGAGGGGTAGTAAGGGAGGGGAGGTGGAAGTTTTAATTATTGTTAGCTCCTTGCTGTATCCAGTTTAAGATAGTTTGATATTCAGGTGAACTTGAGCTAAATCTCTGACCCCCTCCGTGAGGTATAGAATTTGTTGCTTTTTGAAGTAGTAGAGAAGTAGAAGGATTTGCAGTATCTATGTATGAGCCTCCTACTACTGGTGTTGTAGTCATTAAATTGTTATATGTTGTTATTACATCATTACCTATTCTTAAATTACCACTTCCAGAAGTTGCTCCATGACAGCTTTGGCAATTATTTTTTAGTATTGGATAAACATTTTTAGAAAAGCTAACTGTTTGAGAATTTGGTTGAGTAGTGCTTGCTGTATTATTTCCGCTACTCTGAGTGTTGTTTCCATTATTCTGGCTTGTACCACCTTTATTTGTTTGATTATTTCCTGCTGAATTTGAAGTTCCACTATTTGTTTGTGTATTGCTGCCAGTATTAGTTGAATTATTTCCACCTTGACCATTTCCAGCTTGTGGATTGTTTTGATTCCCTGTTGTATTACCTGTATTTACTTGGTTATTATTTGAACTATTTCCATAATAATTATAATTAACAATTCTTCCTGGTGCACCATTTGCTCCTGAGCTTGTATGACATCTATTACAATCCAATCTTGTATTATCATGAGTATATCCATTAGTAGAGTTAACTACATTTCCATTTCTGTCAAGAACTTCTACTTTAAACTTAACGCCATCTGGTATATTTGCATTAGACCAGAAATTACCTGTTCCTCTACCTACCATAGATTTAAATACATTTCCATTTTCTAAGGATAGTTTTACCCAATAATAAGCTGCTGCTTTATTTGTATCTTTATCAGGAGCCTGTAAATCATTGAAAATAGTTCCACCTATTTTAAAGGCATGCTCTAAAGCTTCACCATTGTAATTTTTGCCTATTTTCGAAGCATCATGACATTGAGCACAGGATACACCTTGATAATGAATTCCAAGTGTGTGTTCACCATTTTCGTTTTCTCCACCTTCATTTTCACCATTTGAGGTTTCCACATCATCAGGTTTTCCGTTTTTATTTTTGTCTTCCATAAAATCTGGCTTTCCATTATTATTCTCATCATCAATTCCATCTAATTTGCCATCTTTATCTTTATCTTCTATAGCATCAGGAACTCCATTGCCATCATTATCTTCCGCAAAGTCGGGTTTTCCATTTTTGTTTTTATCTTCTACAAAATCAGGTTTTCCATTACCATCATTATCCCAGTCTGGATTTCCATTTTTATCCTTATCTATTTCTATATTATCAGGAATTCCATTGTTATCATTGTCAATTACATTATTATCAGGCACTATTTCAACAGGTGGAGTTGATGTATTTGAATCTGTATTATTTTGATTCATGGAAATATTTGCTGTATCTACTTTCCCATCTCCATTAGTATCTTTCAAAGAGATAGAAATGTCTGCATCTCCTTTAACTCTTATCTTTGTCTTTATACTTGCAACAACAGGATTTCCATTGTTATCAAAAAGAATAAGTACATAGTCCTTATCTTTAGGTAATGTGAGGTTGAAATTTCCATTTTGGTCTATTAGCCCTGAAACTGCAACTAAACCATTATTTGTATCAAGATAAACTGCTGAAATTTTATCTATTGTTGTATTCCCAATAGTTATGGATTGAGTTGATAAACCTGATTGTACAGTTCCTTTTAAAGTTGCATAACCTATACTAGAATTATTTCCTTTTGTAGATGTACCATCTGAAGGAGAGTTCAATTCACCCGTTTCAATATCCGAACTGCCACCTCCTCCACCACAGGAAAATAAGAGCGTGGTTGATAACAAAGCCGATGCTAATAAAAGTTTTTTCTTCATCATACAAACCTCCAGTAGTTTTTACCGGAGGCTTATACAATATCCGTGCCAAACTGGATTTATTCTTTTGATATGTTGTATTTTTTTATCATTCTGTAAATTTCGGCTCTTGTCTTGCCTGATAACTTAGAGGCTTTTGAGATGTTCCAACCTGTATATTGAAGGAGTTTTTGAAAATAATTTTTCTCAAATTCTTCCTTTAATTGATGAAAAGGTTTTATTTCTGTACTTTCTATCAGATTATCTATGTATGAAATTGATACATTTTTGCTCTCAAAAGATACATTGTTGAGTACAGGATTGTCTTCAATTAAAATAGTTCTTTCTATAACCCCTTCTAATTCTCTAATATTTCCCGGCCAGTTGTAAGATAAAAGCTCATTTATAGCTTTTTCGGAAAGTTTTTTCTCTGGCAGGCCATACTTTAAAGAAATTTTTTTTATAAAAAACTTTGCAAGGGGAATTATATCTTCTTTTCTCTCTCTAAGAGGCGGCAGCTGGAAATGTATTGTATTAATTCTATAAAAAAGGTCTTCTCTAAATTTTCCTTCTTTCATAAGCTCGTGCAGGTCTCTATTTGTGGCGGAAATTATTCTTATATCAATTTTTTTAGGGTTTGTATCACCTACAGGTATAAACTCTTTGTTCTGAATTAAACGAAGTAATTTTACCTGAAGATTTAAAGGAAGTTCTCCAATTTCATCTAAAAATAATGTTCCTCCCTCTGCCTGCTGTACAATACCTTTTTTATCAGAAGTTGCTCCTGTAAATGCTCCTTTTTTATATCCAAAAAGCTCACTTTCAAGAAGGTCTGCAGGAATAGCCCCACAATTTATAGCTATAAAAGGTTTATCTGCTCTTTTACTGTTTTTATGTATAAATTTTGCAAGTACTTCTTTTCCTGTTCCGCTTTCTCCTGTAATTAAAACGTTGGTATCAAAAGGCGCTATTTTTCTTGCTTTTTCTATAATAGACTTCATTAAAGGATTTTCTGTAATAATATCTTCCTGAATAGCCTGACGAAGTTTTATATTTTCTTCTTTAAGGTCTTTATGTTCCAGTGCCTGTTTTATAACAAGCTCTAATTCATCATAATTAATTGGCTTTGTAATATAGTGATAAGCTCCCAGCCTCATTGCTTCCACGGCATCTTCTATACTTCCAAATCCTGTCATCATAATAACCTGTATGTTCTCACCGTGGGATTTTATATGTCTCAAAACTTCAATTCCATCAAGCTGAGGCATGTTTTTATCTATTATTGCAAGATCTATTTTTTCGGTAGAAACAGTATTTAAAGCTTCAAGAGGGGAGCTTTCTGTCAAAATTTTGTAATTTTTATTTTTGCTTAATTTTGCTTTCATTAAGGTTAAAAGTTCTCTGTCGTCGTCAATTATTAAAATCTTTTTCTTTTCACTCATAGATTTCTACCTTTGCATCAATTTCAAACATATTTAGCATTAAAATAATACTGTCTAGATAAAATTTTTCAATTTGAGAAAATGGGTTTTTACATCTAAGGACTGCTTTATCTTTTTTTATAATCAGCTTCCCTGAAGGTAGTTTCTCTAAAACCTCTAAAACAAGTTTAAAAAGTTTTCTATCTGCTTTGATTTTTTTCATTTGAATTTCAATATTTCTATGGTTAAACTCACCAGCAGTAATCTCTTCAAGGTTTAACTTATATTCTCCTGATTTAATTTTCTCAACAGCAAAAATAACTTTAAGTAAGGTTTTTAAGTTATTTATAGAAGATTCACATATTGACAGTATTTCATTCTCTTCCTCAAGCTCATCTTTTATTAACTGGAGGGAAGTTTCTAATTTAAATATTAAGCCGTTTATATCGTGTTTTAGTTTATATATTTCCATAACTAATAATATACAACAAAAACTAATTTTCCGATACGTCAAACTTGTCAAATTGACAAAAAAGTTATATCATTAATTTCAATTATAAAAACTTGAGGACTTTAAAATGATAAGCGTAATATCAGGAGATAAAATAAAAATAATTCCAGATAAAGCTCCTTCAAAAGAAACAAAAATTACTTATTTAAGAATTTCAGTTACTGATAGATGTAATTTAAAATGTTTTTACTGCCGTCCTGAAAATCAGGAGTTTATACCCCGTCAGGAGATTTTAGATTATGAAGACATGGTTAAGCTTGTAAAGGTTTTAACAAAATTTGGGCTAAAAAGTGTAAGAATAACAGGAGGGGAGCCTCTACTCAGACAGGATATTGAAAAGTTTGTTGCAATGCTTAATGAAGTTAAAGGTATTGATGACATATCAATGACTACAAATGCAATAACATTAAAAAAACATGCAAAGGCATTAAAAGAGGCGGGGCTAAGGAGATTAAACATATCAATAGACAGTCTAAAACCTGAGCTTTTTTATGAAATTACGAAAGGAAACCTTCAAGATGTGATAGATGGAATAGTTGAGGCAAAAAAACTTGGAATTGAGCCAATAAAAATAAATGCAGTTGTAATTAAAGGATTAAACGAAAATGAAGCCCTTGATTTTGTAGAGTTTGGAAGAGAATATGGTGTTGAAGTTAGATTTATAGAAATGATGCCAATTGGACAGGGACAGATAAAATGGGATGAGGATATGGTTCAGCCCCTTGAAAAAGTTAAAAATCTTATAGAAGAAAAATATGGAGAATTAGTTCCGTCTTCATCCATTGGAAGTGGTGCAGCAAGAGTTTATGAAATTCCTTCAATAAATACAAAGGTTGGATTTATAACTCCTCTTTCAAATCCATTTTGCGACGGCTGTTCAAAATTAAGACTTACAGTAGAGGGAAGCATAAAACTTTGCCTTAGGACAGATGATGAAATTATAGCTAAAGATATATTAAAAAATGGAACAGAAGAAGAAATAGAAGAGTTTGTAAGAAAAGTAGTTGTTGCAAAAGAAATATCAAACCAGAATATACAGTTTAATAACTATGCTTTTGGAGAATGTCAGAGAATAATGACAAGCATTGGTGGTTAGTTGAAAACTTGTTTAATCACAGGCGTTTCCAAAGGACTTGGTAAGGCACTAGCTTTAAAGTTTAAAAAAGAAGGTTTTACAGTAGCTGGAATTTCACGATCTAAACCTGACTTTAATATTGATTACCATATACAGGTAGATTTAACAGATAAAAACGCTGTTGAAGAAATTTATGAAAAATTTAGCCAAAAATACAATCGTCTTGATGTTCTTATTAATAACGCAGGTATTGGATTATATGATTCATGGGAAAATACAAAAGAAGAAGATCTAAGGAAGCTTTTTGAGATTAATTTTTTCAAAACGGTTTTAATTACTCAAAAGTTTCTACCTTTCTTAAAAGAAACTAAAGGAAGCGTGATAAATGTTTCATCTGTAGCAGGGAAAATATACGTTCCATTTATGGGAACTTACTGCAGTTCAAAATTTGCTTTAAATGCCTTTTCTGATTCATTAAGAGCTGAGCTAAAGCCTTATGAGGTTCATGTTTTAAACCTGATAGTTGGAAGGATAAATACAGGATTTTCCTCAAGGGCACTTGGTTCCTTAAAACCTCCTGAAACTCCATCTTTTGGCGGGTCTGCTGAAAAGTTTTCAGAAGTTGTTTTTAAAGCATATAAAAAGAAAAAAAGGGAAATAACATTTCCATATTGGTATAAATTTTTGATAGTTATTTCAAAGATATTTCCTTACCTGTATGATAATATTTCTCTAAAAAGCTGGAAGAAATAGTTTTTACAACTTATTTTTGAGTCTTTTGTAAGATATTAATAAAGAAATAGTATTAAAAATATAAAGAATAGTTCCAAGTCCTCCAAAAAAAGCTAAAAATAATCCCAGTAATGCAGTCCACTGCCGTGGTGTGTAAGGAAGTTTTGAGGCTATAAATATTAAAATCATTCCTGCTAAAAATATAAATATACCTGTAGGTACTCCTATTTTAGGTTTGTTTGGGATTAGCATTAATTCTTCATCTAAATTGTAAAAATCCTTCTCTAATTTTAATGCCTGAGCCACCTCATCACCAAAAAGCTCAGTTTCTAACTTTTTTCCATTTTTTAGATCCATATCTAAAAACCACTGGGTATATGTGTACATTCCATTTACGTACTTTTGTACACTTTTAACGGTTATATCTTCAATACTATCTAAATTGTAAACTTTGCCTTTAAAAATGAAAATTTTTTCATCTGGCCTGTAAGAAAACCCAATATTTTTCTTTACTTTTTCAAGTTCTATGTTTTTATTTATAAGACCTAATTTTGATAAAGTTTCAATAAGCTTTATAAATTCATCTTTAGTCAATAATATATCATTTTCCTCAATAATAACTTCATTTGATGCAGAATTTAATAGTTTTATTTTGTAGTAAGGTATTCGCAGTTTTATTTCTATATCCAGTTTACTTTTTTCTAGATTTATTTTTTTCTCCTTACCGCAGCATTTAAAAACTAAGATATTGTTTTCTTTGTTTAAGATGATTTCTTGCTTGTTGGGAAATTTTACTTTTACACGAAATAAGAAATCAATTAGGAAAATCCCACTAAAAAAAGCTATAAATATAACAATAATATTTTGTTGCGAAAAGAAAACTATATCTACTACAAATATAAAACCAGCTAAAGAAAGAAAATACAAAACCCATATAAGAGGTTTTTTAGATGAAACAACTATTTTATATTTCTGATTTTCCAAATCCCCCTCCGCCTGGTGTTTCAATAATAAGTTTATCTCCTTTTGAAAGTTTTTCTGAAAATTTTCCTTCTTTTTCTAACTTTTTACCGCTTTTCATCACATAATTTTTTCCAGTTTGGGCAGGAGTTCCTCCAAAAAGTCCATAAGGAGGAATTTTTCTTCTTTCGGATATAACTGTAACTTCAACATCAGTTAGGAATTTATACTGCCTTACGATTCCATCTCCACCTTTTTTTAAACCTTTACCACCTGAATTTTTTCTAATTTTATACTTTTCCACTAAAAATGGATATTCAAACTCTAAAGCTTCTATAGGTGTATTTAAGGTATTTGTCATATGGGACTGAACTGCACTTTCTCCATCATTTTTTGCAGATGCTCCCATTCCACCGCCTATTGTTTCATAATAAGTGAAAGGTTTGTTGGTATTAAGGTTTGTGCCACCGATTGTAATGTTATTCATGGTTCCTTGAGACGCTGCCGGAATTTTATCTGGCAGTGCTTCAGAAAGTGCTCCAAGCAGTACATCAACTATCCTTTGGGATGTTTCAACGTTTCCTGCTGATACTGCTGCAGGAAAATTAGCGTCAACAACGGTTCCTTCTTTTGTTATTATTTTAATGGGTCTTAAACAGCCTGCATTTGTTGGGATATCTTCATCTATTAAGCTTCTAAAAACATAAAATACTGCTGAGGTTGTTATCGCCTTAACTGCATTGATACTTCCTTCTACCTGAAAATCACTATCTGAAAAATCAACTACAGCTTTATCATTTTCTATTTCAATTTTTACATTTATCTTTATATCCTTATTTTTTATACCGTCATCTTCCATATAATCAGTAAAGCTGTAAGTTCCATCTGGTAGAGTTTTTATGAACTCTTTCATTATCTTTTCGGTGTAGTCTAAAAGGGCACTACTGTATTTTTTTACTTCTTCTACACCGTATTTTTCTATAAGCTCAAGTAATCTTTTTATTCCAATATTATTTGCGTTTATCTGTGCTGAAAAATCGCCTTCCCTTTCTTCTGGAGTGCGTACATTGTTTTTTATAAAATCCAGTATTTCTTTATCAATTTTTCCTTTTTTCACAAGCTTCAACGGTGGAATTATAAGACCTTCCTGAAAAATAGAAATTGCAATAGGCATAGAACCGGCAGAAATACCTCCAACATCTGAGTGGTGTGCCCTGTTTGCCACATAAAAAATTAAATTCCCTTCATAAAAAACCGGAGCTACAATAGTTATGTCCGGAAGATGAGTTCCTCCTTTAAAAGGGTCATTAAGAATAACCATATCACCTTCTTCAAGCTCTACATTTTCTATAATATATTTGACGCTCATCGGCATTGAGCCTAGGTGAACTGGAATATGAGCAGCCTGAGCAATTAAATCTCCATTTTTATCAAAAACAGCACATGAAAAGTCTTTTCTTTCTTTTATATTTGCTGAAAAGGAAGTCCTTTGAAGGGCAACACCCATTTCTTCTGATATAGATGAAAATCTATTTTTAAAAACCTCTAAAAGAATTGGATTTACCATTTGTACTCCCCGTAATCACAGCTTTTTACAAAACTTCCATCAAGTTCTAACGGCATAACAAGTGTTCTAAAATCTCTTTTTTTGGAATCTTCACATAGAACTTGGAAACCTTCTTTAGTTAAGTATTGGTTATCATACTCAATATTAAAAACAGGTTTATTTTGCTTTATAAATGGCATCAATAAATCACATTCATTATATTGATGACATTCTTCATTAACAGAAAAATCAAAATAATTAACCAAATCTTTTATCTGTTCCATATCATTTTTTAAACCTATTAAAAGTCCATATTGATGTGCTTTTCGTGCTAAAAATTTGTTATACTCAAGCTGGTCATTATAAGCTAAATCAAATCCTGTGTTGTTCTCATACCCGTTTACATTGTCAGAGTCTACTCCATCACAACCTTTTTCTTTCGCAAGTTTTATTCTTTCTTCCATTATTTGCCAGACTTTATCACTTCTAATATCAAGCCAGTATTCACCTTCCCAGCCTTCCATAGGATTTCCTATTACATCATTAGGAAATTTATCTTTATCAGGACGCCAGTCTTCATATGCTCCGGCATTAAAATAGCAAATTACTATTTTTCCTTCTTCTTTTAATTTGTTAATTTCTTTTGCAGAAATATCAAATAAATCTATATCATACAGTTTAGCTTCTGTAATTTTCCTTAAAGGATGGTCTGTATCAACTTTTAACTGTATATACCACGTTGTTTTTGTACTAAGTTTGTTTACTCTCTGTTCTTTATTTTTTTTACCACTTGAATAATCTCCACAAGATAAAAGAGTAAATAATAAAAGAAAAATGAGGAAAAATTTCATAAATTAGACCTCTATTATAAGGTTTTTATATTCATCAACATAGGCTTTTGCAAAAGGCGGGATTACTATAGTGGAACTGTATTCTACAATTATACTGCTTCCTTCTATTTTATTTCCTGTTTCAAGTTTTTCCCTGTCATAAATTTTAGTTTTATACTTTTTACCTTCAAAAACAACGGTTTTTTCATCTAAAATTGCTTCTTCTTTTACTTTTTCACCTTTATACTCGTACTTTTTAAATTCTGGTTTTTCTGTGTCTCCTACTGCTCTTATCCTTATATTTACAATCTCAATTTCCCTATCTAGAGCATAACTGTATTTTTTCTTATATTCATTTTTAAAGTTTTCAATATAAGTTTTGTCAAATGGAACAATTAGTTCAAAAGACTGCCCCTTATATCTTGCATCAATATACTTTTCTATCTTTATACTTTTAATATCTTCATTTTTCATATCTTCTAAGGCTTTTTCTTCCAAAACTTTAAAAAGTTTTTCTAAGCTTTCATAGCTTGTATTTTTTTCTGAAAGCATAACTGTTAGAGAATAATCCTTTATAATATCTGATAAAAGCATACCTACAGCAGATAAAATTCCAGGGTTTTGAGGAACTAAAACTTTTTTTATTCCAAGCATATTTGCTAAAAACGCAGCGTGGAGACCTCCGGCACCTCCAAAAGAAAATAGGATAAATTCTGATGGATTATATCCTTTTTCTACTGATATAACCCTTAATGCTTTTTCCATTTTTGTATTGGCTATTTCTAAGATACCCTCTGCAAGCTGAACAGGAGATAGTTTTAGTTTATTGGCAAGTTTTTCCATATAAGGTTCTACCCTGAAAGGGTAGATTTTCATCTTCCCACCTAAAAAGTACTCTGGTATAAGCCTTCCAAGGAAAAGGTTTGCGTCTGTAACTGTTATTTTTTCTCCTTTGCCGTAGCATATGGGTCCGGGATTTGCTCCGGCACTCTCAGGACCAACATTTAAAGCTCCTCCTTTATCTACATAAGCAATGGAACCACCACCAGCTCCTACTGTATGAATATCTATCATTGGAGTTTTCACAGGAAAGCCTTCAATTTTGCTTTCCGTTGTTATTGAAAGTTTTCCATCTATTAATGAAACGTCTGTAGATGTACCGCCCATATCAAAAGTTATTAATTTTTCAAAACCTGCCAGTTTTCCAAGTTTTAAAGCTCCAACAGCTCCACCTGCCGGTCCAGATAGAATTGTCCTAACTGGCTGCTCTTTTACAAGATTAGTGGAAATAACACCACCATTTGACTGCATTACTTTAATTTTATCTTCTTTTGAGAGATTTCTTTCTAAAAACAAGATGTAATTTTTCATTTTTGGCATTACATAAGCATTTATTACCGTTGTTGAACTTCTTTCAAATTCCCTAAACTCGGGAACAACTTCTGAAGAAATAGAAACATTTTCAAACCCATTTTCCTCAAGCAATTCTTTAACTCTTTTTTCGTGCTCAGGATTTAAAAACGAAAATAAAAAAGAAATTGCAACAGATTCTATATTGCTTTCTTTTAATATTTTAACTGCCTTTAAAACTTCATTTTCATCTAAATCCTTTAGAATTTCTCCATTTGAATTAACTCTACAGTCAACACCTAAAAATAAGTCTGCAAGGGGCTTATTTCTTCTATAGTTTAAATCGTAAAGTCTTTCCCGGTTTTGCCTTCCAATGTAAAGAATGTCTTCAAACCCTTTGTTGGTAATAAAAGCTGTTTTAGCTCCTTTTCTTTCAAGAACTGCATTGGTTGCAACTGTTGATCCGTGAGTAATATTTTTTGGTTTATCTTTTGCTATCTGCTCAAGTCCGTGTAGTACAGCTTTAGCAGGATTTTCAGGGGTTGAAAGGGTCTTAAAAACACCCCATTTATCACCGTCTTTATATATAAAGTCTGTGAAAGTACCGCCTGTGTCTACTCCGATAATAACCATAAAATAAATTATACTTTATTTTGAAACCATATCAGTTATCTTTTTAAGCCCTTTTCCAAGTTTTATAAAAAATTTGTGATATCTTTGAAGTTTATATTCTTTTTCAATCTCCATTGGAGATTTATAAACAAGATATGTTTTACCTTTTCTTGAGTAAACCAGTATTTTTAATGGAAGCTCTATTCCAACTACTGGATTTTCCAGCATAAATTTAGTTCCAACTTTAGGATTTCCAAAAATTATCACTTTTTCAAAAGGCATTTTTAAACCATATTCTTCAGCAGCTTTTTGATGGTCAATAATTGTGAATATTTTTAAGCCTTTATTTTTAAGTATTTTTACAATCTTATTAACAGTCGTTTCTCCATTAAATCGTGATTCTTTAATAACAAACTCATAAGCAAATGTTTGAGAATATAAAAATGTTAGAAAAATTAAAAAGAATAATTTTTTCATCTTCCTCCCTCCATTTAGATATTAAATACTTAAGATTTTATTTTAACTGATAAACAAAAGCTACATTTTTTTAACTTGAGAATATTTCCAGTATTTATTTTATTCCTTTATTTAAATTTTTGTTTCGTCTAATTTCAGTTTTTGTTAAACATTTTTATCACATAATCGATTACAGCCCCGTGTCTTAATCCCCAATCGCTTACGGTGATTTCATATTTTTGAAAAACTTCCATTGAGGTTTTAAATATTACAATTCCTGAAATTATCACTTCTGCTCTTTTATCTTCTATAGCAGGTATGGATTTTCTTTCTGAAACTGTCATAGAAGACAAGATATCAAGCCATTTTTTTATCTGATCAAAAGATAGTTTTTGTTTGTGAACTTTTTCTGAAGAATAAGGATAAATATTTTTTTCTAAAGCTACAACAGTAGTAATTGTTCCCCCAAGACCAATTAAATGTTTCGCGTTTTTCATTTTTCCGTAAGCTTTTTCTATTTGAGGCTTTAAATAGTTTTCCATGTTTTTTATTTCTTCTTTTAATGGTGGGTCATGTTTTAAAAATGTTTCTGTTAACCCAACTATTCCAAAAGGAAAAGAAATGGCATCTTTCAAAGAATAAAACTGGCCTTCATATTCTCCGTATCCGTATTCTGTACTTCCTCCGCCCTGGTCTATCATTACAAAGCTTTTTTGTGGATTTACTCCATAAGCTGTTGCTAAAAACGATAAATAAGCCTCTTTATCTCCATCTATTATCTCAACATCAATTCCAAGTTCTTTAACTTTTTCTATAAACTCTTTTCCATTTTTTGCTTCTCTGCAAGCCTGTGTAGCATAAGCTTTTAAATAATCAAGTTTATACTCATTAGCTATCATCTTGTATTCTTTTAAAACTGATAAAGTTTCCTGCATTGCTTCTTCCTGCAGGAAACCTGTCTCTTTGAGCTTTCTTCCAAGGGAAGTGATTTTTCCAACTGAGAAAATATCCTCTATTGAGTTGATAGTATCTATCAGTGTGTCTTTTTTATGAACGGCAGAAATTAAAAATCTCGTAGAATACGTTCCTATATCTATTATGCCAATTTTTAAAGCCAAGCTTTACTCCGTAAATACTTGACCTTCTAATGGCGAAACTTCTACTCCCTGCTGTTGGAGCCACTTTATGGCATTTTCTATTTCAGATTCATCACCTGTCATTTCAAGTTCAAGCCAACCTATATTCTCCTGTACATTAGCCTTTCTTATGTTTATATCAACATCGAAAGTTTTACAAAGTTTGCTCAAAATAGGCTCTTTTATTTTTTCTTCCGGATAAATTAATTTAAGTTTCATTCCTGTCATGATATCACCCCTATTATTTAGCTCCACCAGCAATTGCAGGAATTATTGCAACAACAGCACCTTCTTCAAGCTTAGTTTCTTTGCCCTGTAAAAATCTTATATCTTCATCATTTACAAAAAAGTTAACAAACTTTCTTATTTCTCCTGTTTCATCAACAAGTCTTTCTTTTATTCCAGGAAATTCTTTTTCTAAGTTTTCTATAAGTTCTGCAATAGTTTCTGCTTCAATCTGAACTTCACCTTGTCCTTGAGTTACTCTTCTTAATGCTGTTGGTATTCTAACTGTAACTTTTGCCATTATTAATCTCCTCCTATTTGTTTATTGTTTGACCTACTACTTTTTCTTTAAATTCTGCAAGTGTAGGTTTTATATGAATTGGTTTATTTAAGTGTCCTTCAAGAACTTCCATTGTTTTATATCCATTTCCAGTTATATATGCAACAACTACTTCATCTTTATCAAAAACACCTTTTTCAGCAAACTTTTTAAGCACAGCTATTGTTGTTCCACCTGCAGTTTCAGTAAATATTCCTTCTGTTCTTGCAAGAAGTTTGATACCTTCTATTATTTCTTCATTTGTAGCAACTTCCATATCTCCATTACTTTCTCTTGTTACTTTAACAGCGTACGGTCCATCGGCAGGATTTCCAATAGCTATTGATTTGGCAATAGTATCTGGTTTTTCTGGAGTTATCCAATCTCTGCCTTCTTTAAATGCTTTGTAAATTGGAGAACATCCAAGTGCCTGAGCTCCATACATTCTAGGCATTTTTTCATTTTCTTCTAAAATTCCAACCTTTTTAAACTCGTTAAATCCTTTCCATATTTTTGTATATAAAGAACCTGATGCTAAAGGCGCTACTACCGCATCAGGAGTTTTCCATCCTAGCTGTTCTGCAACTTCAAAAGCAAGCGTTTTAGATCCTTCAGAATAAAAAGGTCTGAGATTTATATTAACAAAAGCCCAGCCAAACTCATTTGCAACTTCAGAAGAAAGTCTATTAACATCATCGTAGTTACCGTCAACAGCAACAACAACAGGATTAAAAACAAGAGAACCAATTATTTTATTTGTTTCAAGGTTAGAAGGAATAAAAACATAGCAGTTCATTCCAGCAGAAGCAGCCAGCGCTGAAACAGAGTTTGCTAAATTTCCCGTTGAAGCACATGCTGCCGTATCAAAACCAAACTCTTTTGCTTTTGAAAGAGCAACAGCAACAACTCTATCCTTAAAAGAAAGGGTTGGGTGATTTACAGAGTCATCTTTTATATAAAGGTTATTTAAACCAAGTTCTTTTCCCAAGTTTTCTGCTTTTACAAGAGGAGTAAAACCAGCATTTAATCCAACTGTTGGATTTTCTACAGGGAGTAGATCAACATATCTCCATAAAGAAACAGGTCCTTTTTTTATTTTATCTCTTGATATATTCTTTTTTATCTCATCATAGTCATACTCGACTTCTAAAGGTCCAAAGCAAAATTCACAAACGTGAAGTGGTTCAACTGGATATTCTCTACCGCACTCTTTACACTTAAGGGCTTTTATTTTTGCCATTTAAAAATATTCCTCCTGATGGGATAAAATGCTAAGGATTATTATTATAATACAAAATTTACACCTGTTGAAAATAATGTTAAAATCTACATATTTAACAATCAAAATTTATAACTCCTTGGAGGAAGTAAAGAATATGTTTGATCCTAAAAATATCGAAGAAGCCCTAACATTTGATGATGTTTTACTACTACCCCAAAAATCAGATGTTCTTCCCCATGAAACAGATGTAAGCACATACATAACTAAAAATATAAAACTTAACATACCTCTCGTATCTGCTGCTATGGACACTGTTACAGACCATAGACTTGCTATTGCTTTAGCGAGAGAAGGTGGAATAGGAATAATTCACAGAAATATGAGCATAGAAGATCAGGCAAAAGAAGTTGAAAAAGTTAAAAAAGCTGAAAGTGGAATGATAACTGAACCTATAACTATAAAACCGGATCAGACAGTAAAAGAAGCCCTTGAAATAATGGCAAATTATAAAATTTCTGGTGTCCCGGTAGTAGATAAAGAAGGAAAATTAATAGGAATCTTAACAAATAGAGATTTAAGATTTTTACATAAAAAAGATTACTCAAAACCTGTAAGTCAGTTTATGACAAAAGCTCCTCTTGTAACTGCAAAAGAGGGAATAAACCTTGAGGAAGCAGTTGAAATTTTACAAAAACATAAAGTTGAGAAGCTTCCAGTAGTAGACGAAGAAGGAAGATTAAAAGGTCTTATAACAATTAAAGATATTGTAAAGAAGAAACAGTATCCAAATGCATGCAAGGATGAGAAGGGAAGACTTAGAGTAGGAGCTGCAGTTGGAACTGGCCCAGATACAATGGAAAGAGTAAAGGCTCTTGTTGAAGCAGGAGTTGACTTAATTATAGTCGATACAGCACATGGGCATTCAGTTAGGGTGTTAAAAACAGTTGAAAAAATAAGACAAGAATATCCTGACCTTGATTTAATTGGAGGAAACATAGCTACTGCCGAAGCAGCTGAGGATCTTATAAAAGCTGGAGCTGACGGAGTTAAAGTTGGTGTTGGTCCAGGTTCTATTTGTACAACAAGGGTTGTGGCAGGTATAGGTGTTCCTCAGGTAACAGCTGTTGCAAAATGTGCTGAAGTTGCACACAAACACAGTAAAACTGTAATTGCCGATGGTGGAGTTAGATATTCTGGTGATATAGTAAAAGCTATAGCTGCCGGCGCAGATGCTGTAATGCTTGGAAGTTTATTTGCGGGAACAGAAGAGGCACCTGGAGAAAGAATTTTCTACCAGGGAAGAGCTTACAAAGTATATAGAGGAATGGGATCTCTTGGTGCAATGAAGGCAAGATTTTCTTCAGATAGATATTCTCAGGAAAACTTGGAAAAGTTCGTTCCAGAAGGAATTGAAGGAAGAATACCATTTAAAGGACCTTTATCTGATGTTGTTTACCAGCTTGTTGGCGGTCTTAGAAGTGGTATGGGTTATACAGGAAGCAGAACAATAAAAGAACTTCAAGAAAAAGGAAAATTTGTAAAAATTACAAATGCAGGACTTAGAGAAAGTCATGCACACGATGTTTATATAACACAAGAAGCTCCTAATTACTGGATAGATTAAAGGAGGTATAAAAATGGAAGGAAATCCTCCTATTACAGCAATAATATCTGCTGTAGCTTTTATTGTTATTGCAGTTATCATTATTGGATTTTTGATAAAAGATGCGATGAATAGATTTAAGGAAAAATAATTAAATTTTGAGGTTTAAAAATGAAGGAAAATTTTTCTCCTTTTAATATGCTTTTAACGCAGGAAATTACAAATCTTGAGAGATTTATAATAAAAAGCCCTCTCGGTACAAATGAGTTCTGGAGTGAGTGGCAGAAAAAAGCTGGGGAAATAATTGTTACAAAAGCAGCTGTGAAAAAAGCATTAAAGCTCAGCAAAGAAACATTACCTGAAGAAGAAAAGTTAAAATTAACGACAATGCTAGAATCTTACAGAGAAATAGCTAATTATCTTGAGCTCTTAAGGCAAACAGCTTTAAAAATAAAAGGTATAGAAGGACCAAACTGGGATATTTTTGATGGTATTGAAGGTGAAAGCGAAGGTGAAGATGATATCTCATTTTAGGAGGGTGTGAATGTTTGACAACTACTTAACTCTTGAAGATGTCGATGTATCTCACAAAAGGGTTTTAGTAAGAGTCGATTATAATGTGCCTGTTGATGAACACGGTGCAATAGTTGATGATACAAGAATCAGAGAAACAATTCCTACAATAAACTATCTTTTAGATAAAGATGCTAAAGTTATACTTGCTTCCCATATGGGAAGACCAAAAGGGGAAAGGAATCCTAAATACTCGCTTTATCCTGTAGCCAAAAGGTTAGAAAGGCTTTTAAACAAAGAAGTTAAATTTGCTCCAGACTGCATAGGAAAAGAAGTTGAAGAAATGGTTTCTCAAATGCAGGATGGAGATGTTCTTCTTTTAGAGAACCTAAGATTTCACAAAGAAGAAGAAGAAAATGATCCTGAATTTGCTAAAGCTTTAGCCAGTCTTGCAGATGTTTACGTAATAGATGCCTTTGGTACCTGCCATAGAAAACATGCTTCAATGTATGGAATAAAAGATTTTATTCAGCCTGTTGTAATGGGATTTTTACTTGAAAGAGAACTTAGATTTTTTGAAAAAGCCCTTCTTAATCCACAAAGACCTGTTGTCGCATTTATAGGTGGGGCAAAAGTTTCCTCAAAACTTGGAGTTCTTAACCAT
>WIAL01000032.1 GCA_015519975.1 Hydrogenothermaceae bacterium
AACTTTGCAGTAGATATCTGCGGAGCTCCTCAAAACTGGACCATGGGCAACTTTTTAATGGAGAAACAGGTAGAAATAAGAGAGCAAGTTGGCAACAAAAAAGCAATATGTGCTTTATCTGGTGGTGTTGATTCTTCTGTTGCAGCGGTACTTGTTCATAATGCAATAGGTGATAATTTAACTTGCATATTTGTTGATAACGGCCTTTTAAGAAAAGGAGAAAGAGAGCAGGTAGAAAAAACATTTAGAGACAATTTTCATATCCCACTAATAGTTGTTGATGCTAAAGATAGATTTTTAAATGCATTAAAAGGTGTCACAGATCCGGAAAAGAAAAGAAAAATAATAGGGAATCTTTTTATTGAGATATTTGAGGAAGAAGCTAAAAAAATTCCAGATGTTGAATACTTAGTTCAGGGTACCCTTTATCCTGATGTTATTGAAAGTGTGTCTGTTAAAGGTCCTTCAGCTGTTATAAAAACACATCATAATGTTGGAGGCCTTCCGGAAAAGATGAATTTAAAATTAATTGAACCATTAAGAGAACTTTTTAAAGATGAAGTTAGAGAACTTGGAAAAGAACTGGGGCTTCCCGATGAAATTGTTTACAGACAGCCTTTCCCTGGACCTGGTCTTGCAATAAGGATAATTGGTGAAGTAAATGAAAAGGATTTAGAGATTTTAAGAGAAGCAGATGCCATTGTTTTAGAAGAAATAAAAAAAGCTGGATTATATAGGGACTTATGGCAGTCATTTGCAGTTCTTCTTCCTATTCAAACTGTAGGTGTTATGGGAGACTATAGAACATATGAAAAAGTTATTGCTGTAAGAGCAGTTGAATCTGTTGATGGTATGACTGCAGACTGGGCAAGACTTCCTTATGACTTAATGGACAAGATAATGAGAAGAATAATAAATGAAGTAGAAGGCGTAAATAGAGTAGTTTACGACATAACATCAAAACCACCGGGAACAATTGAATGGGAATAAGGACACCTCAGAAACACTATAAAACATAATAAAACCTAACAAAATGTTTCTGAAAGTGTCCTTCGCCTATCGTTTGATAGGGAAATACTATCGGCTATGTCCTTTAAGACACTCGCCGAATACTTGCCAAATAAATTAAATTTTACAGGTCTTGATAATTTGTCTAACCAGTTTGGCAGTTTTAAAAACTGCTCTCTTACTTTTTCTCCTAACTCCTTAATTGCTATGTTTAATGCTCCGTTCAAATCAGCATTGTAAACCTTATTTGTCTTATGGTCTTTGAAAAGACCTCTTTTTACTCTTTTTCCGTTGAACTCTTTCTTTTCTAAACTGCCACTTATAGATGATGTTTTTGATGTATAGCTTTCATCGTCCGTTATTAGTAGCTCTATTCCTGCTATGTCGCATTTGTATTTTAGCATTTTTATAAATTTACCAAACGGAATAGCTCTAAATGTTTGATTAAATTTCCTTCCTTTTTCTGATTTCTTTTGATATTCTTCCATTAAGCCTTCAGATATTATTATCATTCCTATGTTCTCTTTTAACGATAAGCAGATGAGTAAGTTTGTTATGCTTGCAAAAAATTGATTTATTCTTTTGTTTCTATATCTCCAAAGTAATTTATGTTCTTTTTCCTTCCCTTCACTTTGCAATTTCGCTGATAGCTTGTTTACCCACTGGTTAAATGCTTTTAATGGATTTCCATTTACTATGAAACTTTTTACATTTTCTTTGTTTGATACTGCTGATATAAAGTTATTTACTCCTATGTCTATTGAAATGAAGTTATCTCTATTTAACTTCTGATTTTCTAAAGATTGCTCATAGTTTAATAAAACATCTATGTATCCTTCTTTTCTCCAGATTAGTTTTAAGTGATTTGTGTTTATTCCTTCTGGGATTTTTATTCTTAACGCTCCAAAAGATTTTCCTATTCTTACTACTATGTGGTTTGATTTTCTTTTTCCTTTTAAACTTCTTTTATCTACAATCATATTTGGATTTGTTTCTATTGTGTAATAGTGGAGTTTTGATAGTTTTCTGGGTAGTGGCAAGCTTGCTTTTTCTCCTTTTTTCCATTTTTCTATTATGGACTTAAATTCTCTTACTAATACATTTACAAGCATTTTTGCTGTATCAGAACCTATTTGTGTCTGCCACAAGTCTATCAACTGATTTTGTATTTCTTTTATCTTTTCATTTTCAAATGGTAGTTTTTCTTTTCCCTTTATGTATTTTTCCAAAAAGCTAACAGATAGAAACGGTTTTATGTCTTTTGTATTTTTGAAATATTCTAAAGCTGTGATATAGATTAGATTTTTGAAATGCTGAAATGTTTTTGAGGCTTTTTGTAGTTTATTAATCGCTGATTTTTTACTTATTTGAATGCTTAAGGTAAGTGTTATGCTGTCCACTCTTTAACCTTTTTTTCTATGTCCGATTTTTTGTATCTTTTTTTACCGTAAATTTTGATTGTTATGTAATGTATGAAAGAGACTAATTCTTTCGTTAAATCTTCTATTTCTTCTTTGCTGTGTGCTTTTTCTGTTTTATCTAATACAACTATATTGCAGTCGTGGTATGAAAATATTTTCTCTATCAGGTCAAATGCTATTCTGGATAGCCTGTCTTTTGAATAGATAATTACATTGCTAACTTCTTCTTTAACAACCATATCTATTAGTTTATCTAATCCTTTTCTATTAAAGTTAAAAGAACTTGCTATATCTGTAATTACTTCATCTATTTGATAGCCATTTTTAATTGCAAATTCTTTACAGATTTGAACTTGATTATTTAAATAATCTTTTTGTTTTTGTGTAGAAACCCTTGCATAAATAACATTTTTACCTGCTCTTTTTTCTCCTTTATCTGTATATTGAAATATCTGTTTAGCCATTGATTTATCAAATCTATAGTGTCCACCTTTTGTTCTATAAGGCTTTATTATCCCTTTTTCTATGTAATATCTAATAGTTGGAACAGACAAGCCTGTTAGCTTAGCAAATTCACTGATTGAAAAATATTTTTTCATTTAATTATTGCCTTATGTTTTTTATTGATTTATAATTAATTATAGGAAATTTTATTGGTAGTGTCAAGGAGGGATAAAATGGAAAAGATAACTTATGGAAGTTTAAGACTTACAAAACCTGTAGTTGAAAAAGTTGTTGACATTTATTATTTAACGGAAGAAAATGGAGAAAATAAACTTCATCATGTATATCACTTGCTGACTTATGATGAACTTGATAAACCTATTGAAGAGCTCTTGAAAAAAATAGAAGAAGAAAACCCAAAACTTATAGTTTTTGATGAAACTCATTATATTGATTTCGGAGATGAAGAAATTCAAAAACATTTAGGCACTACTGTTTATTATGACGAAGAATGGATTGATTCCCAAAATCCAGACAAAGAAAATTTTGAAGAATGGTTAATGGAATTCGTTGATGAACTGATATTTTCTAAACATTAATGGTCGGTGGAGGATTCGAACCTCCGACCTCCTGCGTGTCGGGCAGGCGCTCTAGCCATCTGAGCTAACCGACCTTGTCTGTCTTTTCTGTATTATAATCAGATTAGATTTTTGCAAATCTTGAGAACTTAGAAAGTTTAGGTCTAATTTCAGGAAAATTTTATTTTAAAGTGCCCCCGACGGGATTCGAACCCGTGTCGCCGGCGTGAAAGGCCGGTGTCCTAGGCCTGGCTAGACGACGGGGGCAAAGTGAGTCGCCCGGGGGTCGAACCCGGGACCACCGGTTTAAAAGACCGGTGCTCTACCGACTGAGCTAGCGACTCACAAAATGGACATATAATTTATAATAAAAAGACCCATGTTGTCAAGGTTATTTCCAGCTTTCCTGACCTGTTTTAAAAACTTCTTTTTTCCAGATTGGAGCTCTTGCTTTAACTTCATCAACAATATATCTGCAAGCTGTAAAAGCTTCCTGTCTGTGCCCTGCCCAGACTGCAACTAAAAAAGAAGGAGTTAAAAGCGGTACTACTCCAGTTCTATGATGAACTATAGCGTGTTTTATTCCAAATTTTTCTTTTGCTTCATTTATTATTTCCTTAATCACCTTCTCAGCCATTGAAACATAAGCTTCATAATGAAGTTCTTTAACATCTCCATCTTCAGGAGCAGACCTTGGTATACCTAAAAATATATCTACTGCCCCGCATGTTTCATCTTTATAAGAGTTAAAAACTTCATCAAGTGTAAACCAGTTTTCTCCTATGTATATATCAGGAACCATTATTTACTCCTTTGTGCAAAAAGTTTGTTGTACTCATTATAAATCTTCCACACGTATTTAGAGCTCTCTTTTGCTTTAGAACCTTTATTGTAACAATCAATAGATCTCCATGTGTTACCGTATTTATTAATACACTGCCTTAAAACCCACGCACCTACAAAAACATTTTGACAGGGATTAAAAAGATCTTTTTCTTTTATACCCCATTTTTTTAAAACTTTGAGCCATCTGCTGTTTATTTGCATAAGACCTATATCATAAGTTCCATTTTTATTCCTATTTACAGCCTGTGGATTAAGATTACTTTCAACCTGTGCTATTGTAAAAAGCAGGTAAGGATTTATATCATACCTTTCCCCTGCTTCTTCAAAACAATAACTTTCAGATGAAAATGTTTTAAAACTTATTAGTAAGACCAATGCAAAAACTAGTTTTTTTAACATTTTTTGTTGTTTTCAATATATTTATCAAACGGTAGTTTGTTATAGCATCCACTTCCCACATAATCAATTAAGTTTATAAAGTTTTCCTTAGGTAAGTATCCTGTTATTTTATAAAGCAGTTTGTAGTTTTGGGTAGGATCAAAAATAGCTATTGTAGGAAAACCTTGAACTTTATATACATAGGCAAGTATCTGTTCATTCATATCATTTCTACTTTCAGGATCAATTATTGGTCTTTTTCCATATACATTAACAATTGCTACTTCAAAATTATCTTTTATAAGTTTTTCTTTGACTTTAAAATCAGAAAGAACTTCTTTGTTTAGCTTAGTGCAGTAACGACAGTCTTCAGATTCAAAGATTACCATAAGATATTTCTTATTTTTCATTGCATTTTCTATTACAGGAAGAGGGTTAACTTTAAACTTTTCAGATTTCCCAGCTTCTTCCTTTTTGTTACAACCATTAATTAATAAAGAAAATAAAACAAAAACTAACGCTAAATATTTTAATTTTTTCATATCCTAACCTCTTAACTTAGCCAAAGCTTCTTTTATTCTTTTTAAGCCTTCTTTTATATTATCCATGGATGTAGCATAAGACATTCTTATATATCCTTCTGCTCCAAACGCAGATCCTGGAACAACTGCCACCTTAGCTTCTTCAAGCAGATACGATGCAAAATCAACATCATTTTTTATATTTCCTTTTACATATTCAGTTATGTTAGGAAATACGTAAAAAGCACCTTGCGGTTTAACGCATTTTATACCTTCAATACTGTTTAACTCTTCAACTATATAATCCCTTCTTTTCATAAATTCCTGTCTCATCATTTTCGGAAATTTTCCACCATCTTTTAGGGCTTCAAGTGCTCCATACTGGGCAAATGAAGTTGGATTAGATACAGTCTGGCTCTGCATAGAAGCAATAGCTTTTGCAAATTTTTCTGGACTTGCAACCCAGCCGAGCCTCCATCCTGTCATTGAGTAAGATTTTGAAAAGGCTCCAACTGTAAATGTTATATCTCTAACTTCTTTAGATAGTGAAGCAATGCTTACATGTGGTTCATCATAAGAAAATTCTTCATAACATTCATCAGAAATTATCATTATATTGTTTTCAAGGCAAACTTCGGCTATTCTTTCAAGTTCTTTTTTAGGAATAACTGCTCCTGTTGGATTTGAAGGTGTATTTATCACAACTGCCTTTGTTTTCTCTGTAATAGACTCTCTTAGTAAATCTGCAGTAAATACAAATCCATTTTCTTCAGATGTTAAAGGCGTTTTATACTTTCCATCACAGAGTTTAATCTGCTCTGTGTAAGATACCCAGTAAGGAGCAGGAACTATAACTTCATCTTCGGGATTTAAAAGAACTGCAAAAATTTCATAAAGACCCATTTTTGCTCCGGGAGTTATTACAACTTCAGAAGGTAAGTACTGTATTTTATTTACATTTTTTAATTTCTCAGCTACACCTTCTCTAAGTTCAGGAATTCCTGCTGAAGGGGTGTATTTAGTTTTACCTTCTTTTAATGCTCTTATAGCACCTTCTTTAACATAATCTGGAGTGTCAAAATCAGGTTCTCCTGCTCCAAAACCAATTACATCTATTCCTTTTTTTCTAAGCTCATTTGCTTTTGCAGTTATAACTAATGTGGCAGAAGGTTTTACTTTCTTAATTCTTTCTGATAGTTCCATACTTCCTCCAAGTTAAAATTTTAAGTGTTTAAAAATTTTAGCCTATTTATCATCAGCGTGCCACATCCGCCAATTTTTCTTGTTCTGTACTTGTTTGATAAAGTAACTTTTACCCCTTCGTTTTTTAAAAATAAGAATGCTTTTTCGTATTCTTCATCTGGTGTTGTTTTAAAGTTTATTCCCTCTATTTCGTTAAATTTTAGAAGTGAAACTCCCACCTGTAAATATTTTGCAATTTCTGCAAGTTTTTTCAGCTCTTCATTAGAATCATTTACATCTTTTATTAAAAGATAAGCAATTGAGTAGCTTTTCTTTTTCCTTTTAGAAAGTTTATCTAAATGCTGTTTGAAAGTTTCTATTAATTTATCAAAATCTGCTGATTTTGGTATAAGTTTTTTTCTTTTTTCCTCATTTACTGCATGTATGGAAAGGGTTATGCCGTTGTGAGGAAGGTTTAAAAGTTCTTTAAAATTTTTAACTGGAAAACCTGTTGTATAAAAACTTACCTTTAAACCTTTTTCTTTAAAGTAGAAAAACGCTTTTTTTACATTATCCCAGTTTAAAAGGGGCTCTCCTATTCCTGCAAATGTAATGTTTGTTATGTTTTCTTTATCTGAGTTTTCATACTGGTCTATAATTTCTTCAAAAGATAAGTTTCTAATAAGACCGTTCATTCCGGATGCGCAGAAAGCACACTCTACAGGACAGCCAACCTGAGAAGACACACATAAAGTATTTCCCCTGTAAAAAACAGACTCTATTGTGTAGCTGTCTGTAGTTTCAAGTTCATACAGTTTATTTAACTGATCATTAATTACATCTTTTACTTTAAGCATTTTTTTTATAAACTGCTCCTGTAATTATTAATATTAATGATAATATAAAAGAAATAACAGTAACAGCAACTGTTCCATCAAACCAGAACTTCATCGGGTAAACTCTTAAAAGGGTATCATAACTTTTAAACTTCCAGCTCGTAGTATCAAAAACATAGTTATGGAAAATTTCAAAGGCTTTATTGTAATTAGTGAAAGTAAAAATTCCGGTTATTAATATTAAAAAAATAGTAAACAATCCGCTTCCTATTAAAAGTTTTTTTCTGTATTCTTCTAAATAAAAAACTCCAATTATCCAGAAGAAAAAAAGTGTATATGAAACTGGAAATATGAAAGAAAGCAGTTTATTAACATCTTCCATATGTTTTACTTCTTTTTTTCTAAAAGCTTTCCTACCGTTTGGAAGTTTTGCCTTTTCAAACTCTTTTAAACCTTCTTTTGATAAAACTGCCCTCAATCCAACTTTTGCAAGTTTTTTTCTATATTCATCATTAAGCCCGTATTTATCTTTTGGAAAATCTTTTTTAGAGTATTCAAGTTCAATAAACCAGTCATTGAAAACAGCTCTTGCAGAAAGACCTATTATCCATACAGGAGAAGTTAAAAGCAAAAAAATAAATACTGCCTTTCTCATTTATACAACTTCTTTTAGCGCTTTTATAAATGCATCATTTTCTTCTGGTTTTCCAATAGAAACCCTGAGGCAATTTTCAAGGCGTGGAAGATATGAAACATTTCTAACCAATACATCTTTTTCTATAAGTTTTTTATGAATTAAATTTGCATCTTTTACCTTTATCAAAAAAAAGTTTGCATCAGAAGGATAAACTTTTACATTTTCAATCTTTAAAACCTCTTCCATTACTCTTTTTCTTTCAGATTTTATAGTATTTATCTGCTCTTTTATAACTTCTTTTCCTTCAGTTAAAACTATTTCTGCTACTTTTTGTGAAGGAAGGGTTATATTAAAAGGAGGTCTTATTTTATCAACAGTTTTTGCAATTTCCTCATTTGCTATCATAAAACCAACTCTAAGTCCTGCAAGACCTATTTTTGAAAGGGTTCTGATTACAACAAGGTTTTCACTTTTAAGGGCTTTTTTATAAAAACTCTCTTTATCTGAAAAATCAATATACGCCTCATCTACAACTGTAAATACATTATTTTCAGCAACATAATTTATCATCTTAGGATTAAAGCTGTTTCCTGTTGGATTGTTAGGAGATGCAAAAAATGCAAGATGGGGTTTTTTATCAAGGGCTTTATCTATTTCTTTTTTTCTTAAATCAAAATTTTCATCCAAATAAAACGTAGCTGTAGGTCTGTTTATAACATCTGATGAAACTTTATACATTGGAAATGTTGGAACTGGAAACATTACTGGATTTTCTAAATCTCCAACTGCTTTTACTAAAATATCAATAAGCTCATCTGAACCGTTTCCAAGAACTATGTTCTTAGGACTTAGATTATAAAACTGGGCTATAACTTCTTTGAGGCTTTTATAGGTTGGGTCAGGGTATCTATTAAAAGAAAGTTTTTTTATTTCACTGGCTATTTTTTCTTTTAGCTCATCAGGAAGGTCAAAAGGATTTTCATTTGATGAAAGTTTTATTTTTGTTGGCGTGGTTTCTGTTTTATACTCTTTAAAATTTTTAAATCTATCTAAAAACATCTTCCACCTCAAAGTTTTTTTATATTTTAAACCAGTGAAACTGCCTTTTCATAAACTTTTTCAGGTGATACAGCTGAAAAACATCTATAGTCTTTAAATTTACACTCTTTTTTTCCGTGAATATCGCAGGGCTGGCAGGAAAGATTTGCATATAAATAATCACCTTCATCTTTAAAAGGATAAAATCCAAACTGAGGAGAAGTTGCTCCATAAATCATTAAGACCTTTGTTCCTACAGCCCTTGAAAGATGTGCAACTGCTGAGTCATTGCTGATTGTAAGCTTTGCCTTTGATAAAACAGCTAAAGACTGCCTTAAACTGAGTCTCCCCCTTAAATCCAAAACATTTTCATAAAAACTTCTATCTTTTTCTTTATCTTCTTTTGAGCCTACCAAAACAACGTTAAATCCATTTTTTTTCAAAAGCTGTGAAACCTTATCAAAATAAGGATACATTTTCCCTTTATATCTTGCTCCTGCACCGACTGCTATAAAATCTTCCGGAAGGTTTAAATTTTTAATATTTTTAAAATCCTCTTGATTTAAAATTAGTTTAGGTCTATAGCCTCTATCATTTTTTATTCCGAGTTCCTCAAGAGGCTTTAAATAAGCATCTAAAACGTTAAAATTTTCTAAGTTTACAAAATTTTTTAAAAGTGGTTTTGTTAAAAGTCTTCTTTGTAGTGATTTTTTATCATATTTAACAGTTTTTACACCTGAAAATTTTGAAATTAAAAATGTTCTGAAGTTTGAATGAAGGTCAATTATGAGGTCAAAATCTTTTAGCTGTTTTGAAAACTGCTTTATATCACTTAAGGACTTAAGCTGTTTTTTATCTATCTCAATAAGTTTTTCTAGTCTATAATCTTTTTTAAAAAGCTGTCCAAAAGATGAAAATGTTATAAATGTAATACTATATCCTTTTTCATATAAAGGCTGTAAAACAGCAGAAGATAAAGCAACATCTCCTAAAGATGAAAACCTTATAACTGCTACTTTCAATTAGAGCATACTCTTTAAGGTTTCTATTTCCTGCTGAAATTCAGAGACCATTGTTGGATGGTTGTATTTAGCTGCTGCTTCAATGCCTCTTTGATAACTCTCTATTGCATTTTCTATATCTCCAAGATTTACATAGCACTGGGCAAGGGTTCTGTATCCTGCCCCTTCATCATCATGAAGAGATAAATATTTTTTTAGATAAACAATAGCATTTTCATAATCACCTTCTTTGAAATACTCCATTGCAAGACCATAAAGTCCAAGAGGATTATTTGGGTCTTTTTCTAAAGCCTTTTTTAACATCTCTATTTTATCGCTCATTATTATTCCTCCAAAAGCTTATAATTTAAAATTCTTTTAATTTCTTTTTCTAAAGCTCTTACAGCTTCTTCTAATATTATTTTCCCATACTCTTTAGTTGCAAGCCATGGGGCACTTTCCATCCTGCCGTCCGAAAAAACTTTTTTCATTTCATATCTATTTAAAGGCCAGTAAACATCTACTTTTTCAACCTGCTTTTTGGCTGTTGGTTTTGTTTTAAATGCCTGCTGTCTTAAATATTTTGTAATTGAAACTTCAGAAGGTGTAGCGTGATGACCTTCGTTTTCTCCAAAAATATCTTCAACCAAACTTTTAACTTCTTCAAGCTGATACCACGAAATTATCTCAAAAATACCGCTGTAATTTTCACATTTCAGCTGGTCAAAGGCAGTTTTTACAGGATTTATGTTTCCACCGTGTCCGTTTATAAAAACTATTCTTTTAAACCCGTGATTTAGCAAGGAAATAGTTATTTCTTTAATTACATTTATAAATGTCAAAGGAGATAAACTAACTGTTCCTTTAAATGCCATGTGATGCTGGGACATACCATAAGGAAGTGTTGGGGCTACCAAAATATACATTCTTTTGCCTGTTTCCCTTGCAACTGCTTCAGCAGTTAAAAAATCGGTCCCAAACAAACCGTAAGGGCTGTGCTGTTCAACAGAACCTATAGGAACCAGTATAATATCTTTTCCTTCTAAATAAGCTTCAACTTCAACATAAGACATCTCTTCAAGAAGCATCTTTTCCCACCTTTATGTAATATTTAAACCTTTTAAAATTTCTAATTTTCTTTAAGTCTTCAATACTATTAAAATAACCTTTTTCTTCTCTTAATTTTATGATTTTTTCTGCTGTTTTTTCTCCAATATACGGAACTTTTATTAACTCAATATATGTAGCTTTATTAATATCAACAAGCAAGTCTTCTTTTTTATATTCTCTGGAAGGTTTGTAAATTAAAAAGGATATTAAAAGTAAGAAACTAACTAAAATGATTAAAGCAAGTTTTTGTTTTGAAAATATTTCATAATCTATCATCAAATAAGTTCTTCTCTGCCTGTTATTTCATTTTGAAGACCTAGTATGTTAATAATCAACTGCATATCATCTTTTGTTATTCTAACCTCTTTATCAGCCTTTTTTAAATGGTAAGGGTATCCTCCTGTTGAAAGGTAAGCTAAATAATTTAAAATTTCTTCAGGGTTTACACTTTCTTTTTGAGGATTTTCATAAACTTCAATTAATGAAATAATTCTTCCTTTGTCATATTTTCCATAAAAATATTTTATAGTTATCTCTTTTAATGCATTTGCAATATCTGGCTGTTTCTTTTCAAAAACTTCTGAAAACTCCCATTCCTGCGTTTTCTCCTTTGCTTTACTTTCAATAGATATTGTTAAAGGCTTTGTATAACCATTTTCATAAACATACTTGTGTAAAAGTCTTAAATCTGGAATAGATGCGTTAAAAAGCTGTGTGTCATGTGATGTTTTTGCAATACCAACAATATAAGGATTATAATCAAGTGAGTAAAAAAGATCATATAAAAGCAGTAAATATTCAAAATAAGCAAGTTTTGATAAAAATGCTTCTAATATATCTCTTCTTGGACTTTCATTTAACTGGTCTTTTATAAGTTTCATAGCTTTAAGCTGTATTTCGTAAGAAAACGAGGCTATATCTTCATCGTAAAGTTTGTTTTTTATATTATCTATTAAAAGTCCTGAAACTTCTGCAAGCCTTCCACCAAATTCTTTACTTAAAAACCAATCTGTTTTGGGAGGTGAAACTATAAATTTTGAAGATAAAGTTCCGTCTATTAGAAGAAGATCCGGTTTTTCTCTCTTTGCAAGTTTTATAATTGATTTTAGCTCTGATAAAAACATTAAAAGCCTGAAATAACTATCTGCCCTTTCTGTTTTTTTTATTACAGAGATGTTTATATCTCCAACAACTTCTTCAACATACTCTTCTTCATTTTTAGCACCGTATGAATAGCCAGATACAGCATAAAGGTAAAATCCTAAAAAATGTTTTTTATTTAAACTGCCGTCTTCTGCAACTGCAAATATTTCTTTTTTTACAGGATTAAAACTTATCCATTTTGATAGAACTTTTTCCTGTGAAATATCTTCAGAAATTTCAGGGATAATATTTTTTATTTGACTAACAAGAGATAAAGCTTTTAACTGAAGTTCAGGTCTCATAGAGAGTATTTTATATTATTTGGGAAAATAAAAAAAGCCCCCTCCCAAGGGGGGCCTATCATATAGGATTAGCTATTAAATATCGTAGTAAAGTTCAAACTCTTTTGGATGTGGAACAAGTCTTATTGCATCAACTTCTTCTTGTTTTGTTTCAATCCACATGTTTATGAAGTCTTCATCAAATACTCCACCTTTGAGTAAGAAGTC
>WIAL01000033.1 GCA_015519975.1 Hydrogenothermaceae bacterium
AAAGGTAAATATTTTGTTTTTACCTCTAATGTAGACGGGCAGTTTCAAAAAGCAGGATATGATGAAAAAAGAATAGTTGAAATTCACGGAAGCATTCATTTTATGCAGTGTACACTTCCTTGTAGAGATGATATATGGTCTGCAGATGAGATTGAGATAAAAATAGATGAGGAAAATTTTGAAGCCTTAGACCCATTACCAAAATGTAAACACTGCCAAAGAGTGGCTAGACCTAATATACTTATGTTTGGCGACTATGAATGGATACCTGAAAGAACCGAAAAACAGGAATTTTTATTTGAAAGATGGCTTGAAAAAATATCTTATATGGATTACAGGCTTGTCATTATAGAAATTGGAGCCGGTAAGGCAGTCCCAACAGTTAGATGGACATCAGAAAGAATTTCTTCCCATTTTAATGCTCCTTTAATAAGAATTAACCCTAGAAATTATGATGTGCCTGCAGGAGGTATTTCAATACCACTTGGAGGTCTTGAAGGTATAAAAAGGCTTGTTTCGTGATACCATATTTGTATGATTGCATTATACGGTGGAAGTTTTGATCCTGTTCATATAGGTCATTTAAGAATAGCTGAGGATATAAGGGAAAATTATAATTTTGAAAAAATAATTTTTATTCCTGCTTATATTTCTCCACTCAAAGCAAAATCTAATGCCTCTGCAGAAGATAGATTGAATATGCTTCATCTTGCAACAAAAGACAATCCTAATTTTGAAATATCTACTATTGAAATAGACAGGAAAGGTAGATCTTATACAATAGATACTGTAAAGTTTTTCAAAGAAAAACTAGGTTATAACCCATATTTCATAGTAGGTACAGATGCATTTTTAACTCTTCATTTATGGAAAGACTATAAAGAACTTGTAAAATTAACAAATTTTATAGTTGTAGGCAGAGGACAAGATACATTTTACAGCATCAAAACTTACATTGAAGAATATTTTCCAAAAAGCCCTTTAATAAGAAAAACTAAAATTAATCCTGAAATTACCGGCATATACTTTTTTGACTGTAGAAGAATAGATGTTTCTTCTACTGAAATAAGACATAGAATTAAAGAAAATAAGAGTATAAAATATCTTGTATTAAAAGAAGTTGAAGATTATATTTATAAAAAAAACCTGTACAGAGGAGAATAAATGGGAATTGGTTTTGAAGTTGATGTAAAGGAAAAACAATCTACTGAAATAAATATTCCTGCTAAAGTCGTTTTATACGATGATGACTGGCATACTTTTGATGAGGTTATAAATCAGCTTATGAAAGCTTTAGGCTGTGATTATGCAACAGCAGAAAGATTGACCATGGAAGTACATACAAAAGGAAAATCAACAGTTTTTGAAGGGGATTTGGAAGAAGCATTAAAAGTTGCTAATATTTTGGAAGAAATAGATCTATCAGTTGAAGTTTACATCTGATTTAACATAGAACAAACTTTTTCATAATCTTCACGAGTATCTACCCCTACAGTTTCTGAAACTGCTTTTATCATTTTTATTTTAACGCCGTAGTGTAAAAATCGAAGCTGTTCTAATTTTTCGGCAAGTTCTAAAGGTGAAGGCTCATATTTATATGCAAAATTTAAAAGGGCTTTTCTTTGATAGCCGTAAACGCCAATATGCTTATTCACAAGGTTATTATTTTTTAAATATTCAACACTTTCATCTCTTACAAAAGGAACAGGACTTCTTGAAAAATAAAGAGCAAAATCTTCTTTATCCATTACTACCTTTACAACATTAGGATTTAAATAATCCTCTTCCTTTGAGATAGGAAAATACAAGGAGGCAACTTCCGCAGTTTCTAAAGCTTGAAATATTTTTTCTATATCTTCAATATTTACAAAAGGTTCATCTCCCTGCACATTAACAATTTTCTTAATTTCAGGTAATTCCTTTACAACATAAGCAATTCTATCACTTCCACTTTTTAATTCAGAGGGAGTTAGATAAACATCAACATCTAACCCTTTAAGAGTATCTTTTATTTTTTCAGAGTCTGTGGCAACAATAATTTTTACATCTTTTAATTTTAGGCAGTTTTCTACAGTCCATCTTATAAGAGGTTTTCCGCAAATATCTAAAAGCATTTTATTTTTTAATCTGGTTGAACCTTCTCTTGCTGGAATTAAAACTGCTTTCATTTCTTACCTCTTGCATTCATTGAAATTTCTTATTATAATATATATTCCAAAGTGGCCAGGTAGCTCAGTTGGTAGAGCACGCGGCTGAAAACCGCGGTGTCGGCGGTTCGATTCCGCCCTTGGCCACCATTAATATTAATACTCTTCAATGTAAAACTCATCAAGTTCATCTAAAAGCTCTTTTACTGTTTTTTTTAAAACTGGATGTATCAAATCTGGATTCAAATCACAAAGTGGCTTTAAAACAAAATCTCTTTCCTGAATTCTAGGATGAGGAATCACTAAAAAATCCGTTTCATAAATTAAATCCTCATAAAACAAAATATCTATATCAATTTCCCTGGGACCCCAGTGAAATCTTTTTTTTCTGCCGACTTTATTTTCTACTTTCTTAACAAAATCAAAAAGCTCATCAGGAGAAAGATCCGTTAAACCCATTAAAGCAGTGTTTAAAAAATAGTCTTGATTTTTAAAGCCGTAAGGTTTTGATTTATAAATTTTTGCGAGTTTTACATTATTTATTTTTTCTGATAAAAGATTTACAGCATGTTTTATATTTTTTTCTTTATCTCCAACATTAGACCCAAGACCTAAAAAAATAGTTTTCATTTTCACCTGTTATATAATATTTTCTAAATTTTAAGATTATAACAAAAACTTGGAAAATGAAAAAAATACTTGTACTGCTTTTAATTTTTAATATAAGTTTTGCTTCTATTGATCAGCTTTTAGAAAAAGCAAGTATATCTGCAAAAGAAAAGCAGCTAAGAAAATATTTTAATATAGCCTTTGAAAGTTATAACGAAGGTTTATTTGATATAACTGAAAAAAACTGTCTTAAATTTTTAAAAACAGCTTCTCCAAATGACAAAAACTTTAGTAAAGTTTTAGAACTTTTAGCCCATACTTATTATAGAACCAAAAACAAATGGGCTATGGAAAATTATGTTGCAAAGTATCTCTACAAGTATAAAAGATTTATAGATGAGGACAGCGCCAAAAAAATCTTTGTTTTAATCAATAACCTGTTTTTAGACTATCCTAATAAAAAGCAGTATTTTTTAAAAAGGTTTAAATATATTTGGAAATTTAAAAAAAAGCCATTTCTACTGCCAGAAGAACTTAAAAATTTTACGCCTTATGTAAATGTTTTCCCTTTTGAAAATTCAAGGCTCTTTGGAATTAATAAAATTTATTTTTCAGATAAGAACCAGACATTATACGAAGTTGGTTATAAAGTGGATATGGGATTTGATGAGCTTAGAGAAGCTAATCCACTGTTAAATCCATTTGATATAAGAAAAGGAACCGCAATTTTTTTACCGAGAAGAAGAATTATCCCTGCTATAAAGTACCAAGATAGAGAAATTTATATAAATCTAACAGAAAAGAGACTCTATTACATTTATAAAGATAAAAAAAATAAAAACAGATATGTGATAACTTTTCCTATTGGAATCGGTACAGATGATACAAAATCACCTGTTGGAGCATTTAAAATAACTGAAAAAAGAAAAAATCCTGCGTGGTATGTTCCCAAAAACATAAAAGAAGAAAATCCTGAACTTCCAGATGTTGTCCCTCCAGGAGAGAACAATCCTTTAGGCACCAGGGCAATGAGATTAAGCCACAGCTCTTACCTGATTCACGGAACCAGTAAGAATTTTGGAGTAGGCTTAAAAGTAAGCCACGGCTGTATCAGACTTTTTAATAGAGATGTGGAAAGGCTTTTTGAAATAGTAGATATTAATACAAAAGTGAAAATTTTCGATAAAAAAATTAAGGCCACTTATATTGGCAAAAATAAATATGTTGAATTTCATGCAAAAAAAAAGGAATTAAATGAATTAAAATTAAATATATATGCTAGTAAGGTTAATAAAAATTATCTTGAATATTTAAAAAAGGAAAGAAGGGGATTTGCTTTTCCCCTTTATTGATATTATTTTCTTAACTTTTTCTCAATTAAAGATTGTAAATTCTCATTAGTTCTTTTAAGTTCTGCCTGAAGAGCAGCTATATCTTCTGCATTTTTATCTGCTTTTTTATCAGCCATTTCAGCAGTATTAACTGCTTTATTTACTTTTGATTCAAGCTCATTTAGCTTGCTCTTTATTTCTTTGTGTTCTTTTTCAAGCTTAGCAATTTTATCCTTATTAGCCTGTACATCTCCTTTTAATCCTGCAAGTTGTTGTTCAACGTCAGATAATCTTTTCTCAAGTTGAGCCTGTTTTTCTTTTACAGGTGCTATCTGTTCCTCTACATAAGCTTTTGTGGCACATGATGTAAAAATTCCTGCAGAAATTAATCCAATAGCTGATAATTTTAAAATTTTATTCATATCTTTTCTTCCTCCTATATTTTATGTTTCAAATTTAAGTATAAATAATTTTTCGAACAATATCAAACTTTCTAAAAGGATTTTTCGTAAATCTCAAAAAAATTTTTTAGTACTTTATTGTATGTATCTGTTCTAATTTGATTTTTTTTTACATCTAAAGAATTATAAATTTCTAACACTTTTTGCTGTAGCTTCTTGTCCAAGGCTTTTGTTGGAAAATTTTCGTAAGTTTTACCTTTTATCCATTCAAAATAGCTTATAAAAACTCCTCCTCCATTAACTACAATATCAGGCATTACTATTATATTTTTCTCACGTAATTTTTTTTCTACAGATAGATTAATACCAGCATTCGATGCCTCTACAATTATTTTAGCTTTAATTTTATCCACATTTTTTTCATTAATCGAATCTTCAACAGCCGCAAGAATCAGTACATCAAACTCTTGCTCTAAAAACTCTTTAGGAGGAAACATTTTACAATTTGGATAATATATAACAGAACCCTTATCTTTCTTTATTTCGCTCAGTTTATCTAAATTAATATCACTGCAAACTATTCCACCTTTTGAATCACAAACTCCGCTTATTTTATATCCCATTTGAATTAATTTTTCTGCTACATAATACCCAACATTTCCAAAGCCTTGTATACCTATTTTGGGATTTTTGATTTTTAAGTCATTTAAAAGATTAATTAAAAAATAAGCCACTCCGTATCCTGTTGATTTTTTTCTATAATCAAGGCCCATTATATATTTTGGTTTTCCTGTTACTACAGAAAATGAGGTAATTCCTTTTACATTTCTATATTCTTCAAATATTGTTTGCATAACTGTTTCATCTGATCCCATATCAGGAGCTAAAACATCTTTATCTACTCCTATATTATCTATCATTAACTTTGTGTACTCTTTTACTACTTGGTGCAGCTCTTTTTTGCCGTAATCCTTTACATCTATACAAATTCCCCCTTTAGCGCCTCCAAAAGGAAGATTATACAGTCTATTTTTCAGGCTCATAATAAAAGCTAATTTTTTCATTTCATTAAGAGATACATTTTTATGTAATCTAAAACCTCCTTTATAGATTCCAAAATCATTGTTGTGCTGAGCCCTGTATCCTTTAAATATTTTTCCATTATGCTTTATAGATATAGAAACAATTTTATTAAAGGAAAATATGTATTCTATAAACTCTTTTGGATAATCCAGATTTTCCTGAATATATGCTTTATATTCTTCCATTTATTTACCTATTAGTTTTAAGAACTCTTCTTCATTTAAAGTTTTAACTCCAAGCTTTTGAGCCTTTGCTAGCTTTGAACCTGGAGCTTCACCAACTACAAGATATGTTGTTTTTTTACTGACTGAATTTGACACTTTACCACCTAAAGCCTCTACCATCTCTTTTGCTTTTTCTCTTGAACAGCAAGATAGGGTTCCTGTAAATACAAATGTCATACCTTTAAGTTTTCCTTCCTCTTCCTCTTCTTTGCAGGTTTGAACGCCAAGTTTTTTAAGTTCTTGTATCATTTTAATATTTTGCTCATTGTGGAAAAAGTCATAAATGCTTTTTGCAACTACATATCCTATATCTTCTAATGATTCTAACTGCTCAATTGTCCAGTCCTTTAAATCTTCTACACACTTTATATTTTCAGCTAAAGTTCTTGCTGTAACCTGTCCTACATATCTAATTCCTAGTCCGTAAATTAGTCTGTGAATAGGTCTGTGTTTTGATTCTTCTATCGCTTTTTTTAGGTTATCTACAGATTTTTTCCCGAATCCTTCAAGCTGTTTTATTTTCTCAAAATCAAGCCTGTATATATCAGGAATACTTCTTAAAAGTCCTAAATCATAAAACCTTTCTACTATCCTAGGTCCAAGTCCCCTTATGTCCATAGCGTCTTTGGATGCAAAATGGGCAATTCTTTCTTTTACCTGTGCAGGACAGTTAGCATTCACGCATCTCCATACGGCCTCTCCAGGTGGTTTTACTAAAGGAGAACCGCATGAAGGGCAGTATTTTGGAAAAACTATTGGTTTTTCATTTCCTGTTCTTGCTTCTTTTATAACTTTTACTATATAAGGAATAACATCTCCAGCCCTTTCGACTAAAACTAAATCCCCAATTCTAATATCTTTTTCCTTTATGAAATCTTCATTTATTAATGAAACGGAAGAAACTGTTACTCCACCTATCTCAACAGGTTCAAGTTTGCCTACCGGAGTTACTGCTCCAGTCCTGCCGACCTGAAACACAACATCTATAAGTTTTGTTGTTGCCTGCCTTGCCTGAAACTTGTATGCGATAGCCCATCTTGGGTGGTGTGATGTTGCTCCTAAAATATCATACAGAGATATATCATTTACTTTAACAACCATACCATCTATTTCATAAGGATAGCTGTCTCTTTTTTCTTGCCACTCATTGCAGTAACCGATCACGTCATCTATGTTTTTACATACTTTTATTTCTTTGTACGGGGATTTAAATCCAAGTTCATAAAGCATTTTTATAGATTCACTGTGTTTTTTAATTTTTGTTCCAAGTAGGTTGTTACCATTTTCATCTACTGCATAGGTTATTTGGTAAACAAAGGCTTCAAGCCCTCTTTTAGCAACTTCTTTTGGGTTTTGAAGCCTGAGTGAACCAGCTGCAGCATTCCTTGGATTTGCAAATGGAGGAAGCCCTTCTTCAAGTCTTTCTTGATTTATTTTTTTGAAAAGTTCTTTACTTATTAAAACCTCTCCTCTTATTTCTATAGTTTTTATGCCGTATCTTTTAAAATTGGCAGATAAAGGAATAGTTTTTATAACCTTTAGATTTGGTGTTATATCATCTCCAACAGCTCCATCCCCCCGCGTTGCTCCTCTTATAAAAAGATTATCTTCGTAAACAAGGGCTATTCCTGCACCATCAAATTTTGGTTCAACTGAGTATTCAATTTCATCTAAACCGGTTATCTCTTTAACTCTTCTATCAAAATCTCTCAGATCATCTTCATTGTATGAATTTTCAAGGGAAAGCATTGGGGCAAGATGTCTTACTTTAGGAAACTCTTTGATAAGATCAGATGCTATCCTTTGAGTTGGAGAGTCAGCAGTTACAAGATCCGGATATTTTTCTTCAAGTGCAACAAGTAGATGAAAAAGCTTATCGTATTCGTAGTCTGAAATTACAGGACTTGAAAGAACGTAATATCTCCAGTCGTGATATTTAATGACTTCTCTTAGTTCATTTATTATCTTTTCGGCGTCTTTTTTTGTTTTTATACCTTTTATAGAAAGTTTTAAAAGTTGTCTTGTTTTCTCTATAAGCTCTTTTTCTTTTGTGTACATTTTCTTACCCTTACCCTTTTGTTTTTATTTTCTATTATACAACTTCACCTTTCCATAATAGCCCTAGCTTAAATTCTATATCTTTTTCAGGAAAAATCTTTTTCACTGCTTTTAAATAGTACTCTTTTTGTTTTTCATAAGCTTTTATTATTTTTTCTTTTTCTTCCTTTGTTTCATATCTATTTGTTTTGTAATCCATAACAGTTACTTTTCCATCCTTTTCATAAATAACATCTATTCTACCTTCTATGTACTTTTCATTCTCATATAATGTGAATGGAAGTTCTCTAAAAATTATATTAGCTTTTTTTAATTCCTCATGAAGGGGAGAGTTTATAAATTTTTCTAAAATTTTACGGCTGTTTTCTTTTACTATATCTTTAATAGGTTCGGGTATTATTTTCTCGTGTTTTTTTATTAATAGATTTAACTGTTCTAATGATACGTTATCGAAATCTAGTTCTTCTAAAACATTATGCACAACAATGCCTGTGTAAATAGAAATGTTTTCATCTGTATTTTTTGAAAAATTAAATTTTATTTCTTCCCTTTCCTTTTCTTCTTGCATTATCTGGGATACAGATGTAAATCTTGCGTTACTAAGATGTTTTTCATAAATTTCTTTTAGTTTTTTTTCCTTTTCTAATATTTTGTTAAGCTTTTCTTCTATATTATCGAGATCCGAATTATCTGTTGCCTCTAAAGTCTCTTCTAAATTATTAAAATCAGCTTCCCATTTTTCTATTTCAATGAAATTCTTATTTTTTTTCAAAAACTGATCTATAAATTTTCCAAAACTTCTGCTTCCACTTTTTTTACTTTTTATAAAAATAAGCTCTTTTTCTGCCCTTGTAATTGCTACATAAAAGAGTCTTTCCCATTCTTGGCTTATGTTTTCCTTTACCTTTTCCTCATATATATTCATTTTTTCGCTTTTAGCATAAGGAAAGTTAAGGAGTATTTCATTATTATAAATATTGATATTATTTGCTTTTAGCTGGTCAGGTTCTATGGATATTAAAGGAATAATTACAACTTTATTTTGAAGACCTTTTGATTTATGCATTGTTAAAAGCTGAACTGCATTCTCATTAAATGCCTGTGCCTCTGAAACAGCTGCTGTTTCTGCAAATAATATAAAATCTCGTAAAGAAAAGTTTTCTAGTGTTTTTTGTTTTGCTATTAATTTAAACTTTTTTAAATTTTCTAAAATTTGACCGTTTTCATCAATAAGAGAAAAACTTTCAAGTAAGTCTGTATCCTGATAAATTTTATCCACAATTTCTTCAACGGAAAGATTGTATTTATTTTTTATTATTTCATTTATAGTATCTAAGTTGTCTGTTTTTAACTCATTTATGGAGAAGTTATTTTTATTTTCATAAAGTTTTTTATCTTCTAAGAGTATTAAAGGAGATTTTAAAACTTTTAAAAGCTCTATCTTCCTTTTTGGAAATTCTATTAGTTTTAAGATATTTATTAAGGTTTTTACTTCATGAGTTTCAAAAATGTTTTCACCTTCTGGTATGGAGGTTGGTATATTATAGGATTTTAAAATTTCTTCAAATGTATATAGATGATTATTTCTTCTAAAAAGAACCATTATATCTTTATAATCATACCCTTGTTGTTTTAATTTCTTTATTAAATCTGCTGTAGCTCTTGCTTCGATCTCAACTATTTCATTATTTTTTAAATTTCCAAGCTTTAAATCTATTAATTTTATTTTTCCAGATTCATTTTTATTTGCTTCTAAATTTTGTTTGAATTTGTCGTCCAAATAATTAAGGATAATACCATCTGAAAGTATTTTATTGAAAAATTCTACCAGCTTAGGCTCACTTCTATAGTTCCTATTTAAAGCCTTATCCAAGAAAGAGTTTTCATTTAAAAAATCAAAGTATACATCTAAATCTGCATTTCTCCAGGTGTAAATACATTGTTTTGGGTCCCCAAAAACATAAATGTTATCATTTGATATTTCTTTTATTATCTGCGTCTGAATGTTATCTGTGTCCTGAAACTCGTCAATGAAAATGTACTTGAAGCTGTTCTTTATCTGCTTTTTTATGTCTGGCTCATTTTTTATCATTTTGAGAGTTTTTTCTAGAATATCATTAAAATCTAGTATTTTTTCTTCTTTTTTAATATCATCAACAAATGAAATAAATTCAAAAACTTTATTCAAAAGTAAATTTGCGTTGTAATCCAGTAATTTGGTTTTTAACCTATAAAGTGCATTTATGATATCTTTTTGAAGGCTTAAAAATTCTTCATCTTTCAATAAGGGTTTTATATTTTCTTTATAAAATTCCTTTTCTTCTTCTGTTAAATTTTTTGGTTTTTTGAAAATTTTAGCTTTTTCAAGTTTTATGCTGGGTAAATTTTGTAAATCCTCTGAACTTAATTTATGTAGTATAACATCTAGATTTGTTTCCCAAAATTTTTCTGCCTGCGGGAAAAGGTATGAGTATTTGTCAAAGAACTCATTAATTAAATATTCAATCTGTTTAGATAAATCATTAATATTTTTTTCTTGCTGATTAAAGTTAGTATTAGGTTTTTTAAGCTTTAATCTTTCTTTGTAAAGCTGCATAAAAATCTTTTTTAATTTTTTTTCGCTATCTGTAAAAAAAGTTATTATTTTTTCCCAGTCTTTAGGGCTTTCTTTAAAATCTTTTTCTATCCATTTTTCAAAAAATAATTTTAAAGTATAATCAAGCTGAGAATTTAAAATAGAAAATGACCTGTCTATTCCTGAAGCGTGAGGATATTTTTTTAAAAATCTAAAAAATATGCTATGAAAAGTTCCTATATACCCGCTGTCTATAAATAAAAGCTGTTTATGTAGTTTTATTTTTTCTTTTTTGGATACATTCGGGTCTTTTAATGCTTCTTTTATCCTCTCTGAAATTTTTAATTTTAACTCTGCTGCTGCTTTTTCTGTGAAGGTAAGAATTAACATTTGTCTTAAGGGTATATTTTCATTTTTTATTTTATCTATAACTTCAGATACAAGATTATAAGTTTTACCTGTACCGGCTGATGCTATATAGTTTATATTTGCCATTTATTTTTCCTCTGTAAATTTATCTTTTAAACAAAAATCCTGATACTGACAATAAATACATAAATCATTTTCTAAAGGATAAAAATATTTTTCTTCTAACTGCTTGAGTAAATTTTTTAAATGCGTTGTAAGCTGATTTATTTGTACCTCATCATTTATGGAGTAAATAAATTTTCCAGTTTCATCATTTAACGCTATTATTCCAAGTTCTTTAATATTTTTTCCTTCATTTTCTAAAAAATCTTTGTATATAACAAGCTGAATGTACTTATTTTTTATCTCTTCTTCTAAATTTTCTGGAGATTTTCCTGTTTTATAATCATATATGTAGAAATTATTTTGAGAATCCATATCTACCCTATCTATTTTCCCTGAAAAGTATTCATTTTTGTAGCTTTTTTCTAAAATTTCAGGTTTTTTACTTTCTTTTTTTAATCTCTGGATATCAAAATAAATAAATCTTATTGTTCTATCTAAAAGTTTTAATGCTTTATTTTCTTCAAAAGGTCTAAATGACGGCAGTATCATTTTTAATTTTTCTTTTATTTCTTTTTCAAATTCATTTTTAAATTCTTCTAATTCCTCTTTTAAATTTTCAAATGGATATTTTTTATACAGCTGTTCAAGGAGACTGTGTATTATTGTTCCTTTTTCGGCAGGGGAAATGACCGTCCTATCAGGTTCTTCAATTTCTTCAATGCCTATAATATTATCCAAATAAAATTTATAAGGGCAGTAAGCATAAGTGCTAAAGCCTGTAGCCGAAACTGGAAATTGGATTTCTACATTATCAAATTTAAAATCTTCTTTAGAAATGCTCATAAGCTTTTCAAGTTTTTCCCATTTATTTTTTAAATTTTCATCAACGTTTTTCAAATATTTAGCATATTTAACATAAAAATCTTTTAAACTGTTTTCATTAGATACATTTACAAGATTTATTTCTTCTAAATCAAGAATTCTAGCTATTTCTTCTATTAAGAATGAATGAGGTTTTTCCCCTACAAATAGCGAAGATGATACAAAAGATAGGGTTATTTTTTTATCTTTATCAAGTAAGTTTGTAAAATTTAAAACTTCCTGCATTAAAAGATGAAATGGATAATCAAGTCCGTTTAGTTCTTTTGCAGTTGCAAAGATTTCCTCACTCAGATTAGATGGAAAATCTCCTGAGTTTAGGTTTAGAAAATAGATATATTTAAAATTATTTCCTTCTGCAGAAATAGGCGTAAGCACTCTAACTGTATTACCTTTAATTTTGTTTTCTTTGTTTTCTTCATTGAAAAACTGCTCTAATATAGATACAAACTCTTCATAACTAACTTTTTCAAAAAGTTTTTTATAAATATCTGATTTTTTTATGGTCTGAAAGATATTTTCAAGGAAATTTTTTGCTTTTTTACTTTTTATAAAGTTATCTTTGATTTTGCTAAAATTTTGGATGTAATTATCTAAAGTGTCTTCATCTTTGATCAAATTTATTTCAGATAACAGCTTAAAAATACTGCTGTTTTTATCAAGAACCTCTGACCATTCATTAAACCCTTCGTTAATAGAGCTTAGAATAATAAGTTCTTCTAATTTTTCAATATCTTCAATATCCAAAAGCTCATCGGAAAGTGTATTTAAAACGCTATCTTTTGAAAAATTGTTTTCCTTTATTTTGAAAATATTAAAAAGTTTTTTAAAAAGAATTTCATCTATAAATCTGCTTTCTTCAACAAGGTAATAAGGAATACTGTGTTTTTTAAATACTTCCTTTATAAAAGGAAGATAATGGGATATCTGGGGTACTACAACACCTATGTTATGAGGTTTTTCTCCCTGTAAAAGAAGATTTGAAATACTTTCTGCTACGTATTCAACCTCTTCCTGTTCATTTTTTGCTTTTATTATTTTTATATCTTCGTTTTTTATTTCTTTTGAAGCATAATTGAAATTAATAATTTCCTTTGCAAGAGCTACATTTGCATTATTTGTCCCTTCATCTTCGTAAAGATTCGTTAAACCTTCCCAAAAATCCCTGACTTCTTTTAAATGTAAATACTCCTGATAAACTCCGCTGTCAGAAAAAACAGGCGAAAAAACATAAAAATTATTTGAATGTTTCTTTATACTTTTGAAAAGTTTTTGATGCAAAGACGGTACAGATTTTAATCCAAATACAAAAACTGTTCCAAGATTTTCATTTAGGCTGTTTATGGCTATTTTATGAACGTCTTCTCTATCATAGAAATCATTCTTTTTTAAGAAACTTTGATAACTGTTTATAATTTCTTTAACAGTAGATTCTTTTAAATTATTTACCGGTATTTCAAACTCCTTTAACTGCTGAATAAGAAGACCTATATCTTCTGCAATCCCGTCCAGTTTTAATCCTTTCTCATATAAGAACTTTTTTATAATAAGTTCTTTATCAAAATCCTGAAGGGGCTCAATTTTTGTTATTTTTTTTGATATATCAATTAAAGTGTAAAATTCAGAATTTATCAGTATTCCAAGCTTTTCAGCGAGATATTCTTTTAAATAAGTTCTCATTTGGTTTGTATGAACAATGAAGGTTAGCTTTTCCTTAATATTGTTTTTCTGAACAGCTTTTACAGTTTCAAGCAGTTTTTCTTTTAAATATGAATAACTTCCGCAGTAAAGCATTTAAACCTCTATTATTATTTGTGGATTTATTTCATTAATATACTCAATTAATGGGAAATTATATTTCCTATAAAAGAAATACTGGTTAATTAGTGCAAAAAGAGATGCCGTTGCCTTTACATCTTCACTGCAGTATCTTGCAATTTTTTCAAAGTCTCCATTTTCAAAATAAGTTTTAACTTCTTTCCCATCTCCTTCTTGCTTTACAGGTATTCCTGCAAGATGGCAAAGTTTTTTTAATGATATTTTTTTACCAAAGATATCTATCGGAATATCAATGTGAAAAAGAGTATATCTGTTAGAGTAATTTGGATAATTTTTCTCCCATTTATCAAAATTGTCAAAAAATACACTTATATAGAATTTTCCTTTCTCATCTATTTCTTTTATGTGCTTTAAGGTTCTTGTGATTATTACAGGAACGTCAAAATCTTTTCCATTTATAGTTATTAAAACCGGAAAATCTGTTATTTTGTTGTTATCATTTTTTGTGTGGGAATTTCGAAATGTGTTCCAGAAAGTGTTTAAAATATTTGCTTCATTATTTGATACCTTAGAAATATATTCATCAACATCTCCATTTTTAACAATCATGTAGCTGAGGGCTACAATCCTATGGTAGGCATGAGGCAAAAACTCATCATTTTCAAATTTTTCTTTTTCCTTGTCATCGGCAATTTCAAATATCATTCTTTCATCAGGTATAGTTTCTATATCAAATATTAAAAAGTTTGTATATTTTGAGCTATGGTTGTTCCTTTCCCTTAAAATATCATTAAATCCCCACATATACCCCTCCTAATAAAACTTTTCGTTTATGAAAATTTTAACTTAATTTGTTAATATAAATACAGGTCTTGACATTTTATGTAAAAATAGCTTAATTTAAGTTAGTAAACAAAAACATAAAAACCAAGAGGGAGCTTTATGAAAATAACTTCTCCGGAAAGTTTAGTACCGTTAGTTCAGAAGTATAAGCTAGAAAACGGTATAACCTTATATAAACTTGCAAAAGGGTTTGAACTTTTAGATATAATAGAACCACAGCTTGCAAAAGATGTTCTTTATTTCATTTTAAAGAAAAAAGAAGGTAATGTAACAACATATAGATTCTTAAGGTATAAAAAAAATATCCATGACGTGTCTATAGATGCTGAGTTTCCTGCGGGAACTATGGATGGAGCTGTATTAAATACTGTTGAGGCATTGTCTAAACACCTATTCTAACGATACTTTTTCACATCAACCTTTTCACAAAATTTTTCAACAGGACACTTACTGCAGTAAGGTGAAACAGGCTTACATATAGTTTGTCCAAATCCTACCAGCAGCTTGTTTATTTTGTTCCAGTATTTTTCAGGAAGCTTTTTCATCAAAGCAAACTCAGTTTCTTCTGGTGTTTTTGTTTTAATAAATCCAAGTCTATTTGATATTCTATGAACGTGTACATCAACGCAAATAGCAGGTTTATTGAATCCTTCACTTAAAACAAGGTTTGCTGTTTTTCTCCCAACACCTTTAAATTTTAAAAGTTCCTCCAGAGTGTTAGGTACTTTTCCATTATACTTTTCTAAAATTATTTTGGATATCTCTTTTATTGTTTTTGCTTTGTTTTTATAAAAACCTGCCGGATAAATAAGTTTTGCAATTTCTTCTTCAGAAAGTTTGAAAATTTCTTCTGGAGTTTTTGCTACAGAAAAAAGTCTTTTTGAAGCCTCGGCTGTTACTTCATCTTTGGTTCTTAAACTTATAATTGTAGAAATTAAAATTCTAAAGGGGTCTTTTGTTTGCTGTGCCATTAGTGAAACTACAGGAGCTTTCCATTTTGGAAATTCCTTTTCTAATATTTCTAAAACCTTTATAAATTCTTTTGTTTGCATATAATAATGTTACCATGATATATGACCTTGGATACATTATATACAGCAGAGTAAATAAGCAAAAACAGCCTAATCCGACGAGATACTGGCTGTATGATAAGAAATTTGATAGGCTTATATCTAAGCTTGAAGAAAAAGGAGAAATTAAAAAGCTTTCCACGATCATATCTGAAAATGATGAGATATTTAAAAGCCTTGTAGAACTCCATAAAAAAGAAATAAATCAAAGAAAAGAATTTGTAAAAAATAATCCTGATATTCCTGAAATTTTTAAAAAAGCGCTCCTTGATGAAACAGTCGGTATTGGAGGAATAAAGAACTTCTGGGAAAAACCATTCAAAGTAAAATGTCTTCATTTATGGACTGCATACCATCTTGGAAATGAAAAATTTAAGAACTTTATAGGAGAGTATGTTTTAAGAAAAATTAAAGAGATGCAAAATTTATAACAGGTTTTTCATTTAAATATCCCATTTCCAAAAGATATTCTGAAAGCTTTTCCAGTCCTTTTATATGTTTTTCAGATAGTGAATAATCTATATTTGATAAATAAAACTTTGCAAAATCTTTGCCTATATTCACGTCTTTTAAGAACAAGTCTAAATTACTTAGAATCTGAGCTTTTGCTTTTTTTAAAGTGTTTAACAGCTCTTTAACTTCTTCTATTCTTTCATTAAACACTTCCTTTCTAACAACCCACAAAGCAAAAACAAAAGGAAGTTTTGTATATTCATACCATATTTCAGATAAATCATATGCATACTTAAATTTATCCTTATATAAAATTGCGTTATCTCCTATTAAAAGTACGGGCTCCTCACTTTCTACATTTTCTAGTTCTTTATAAATTACTTTCTTGTTTAAAAATTTTTCAAAAACTATTTTCGTTAAATACCGTGAGCTTTTAGAAGCTTTTGTTAAATAAATTTCTTCAATCTCTTCTAGTCTAGTGTTAGAGAGAATAGAAACAGAAAAAACTTTCCCCTGTGCAGATATTGAAAGGTCAGGAAGTATTAAATAGTTATTGTAGTTCTCTAAATATTCAGCTGAAGATATAATCCCAACATCAATTTTTCCTTCCCTAAGAAGTTTATTTAAACTAGAAGGCACTCCTTTTACAAGCTCATAATCAAAAGAAAGCTTAAAACCTGCTTTTTCAAAATTAAACGGCAGTGTATTTAGAAAATCTATCCAGCCTATCTTAAGCATTCTTATGTCTCATTTTCTCAAGCTGAATTTCAATATAAACCTTCAGCCTATGGGTTATACTGCTTATAATAAACCCAAAAATTATACTGAAAATAATAACGCTCACAGCGTATAAATGAGGATGTTCAAATGCAAATTTAGCAATAGGGTTATCTAAAACTTGCTCTAAAGGCATTTTAGGTTTGGGTTTTTCAAAAAACAGCTGGTAAAAACTAAGTACTGCTACTGCTGAAACTAAGGAGGCCATTAAAAATTTAAGTTTTTCTTTGCTTATTTTTTGTCCCACAGCTGCACCAAAAACCGCACCAAAAGAAGAACCTGCCATTAAAACAGCTGCAAGTATTATGTCAACGCCGTGATTAACAACAGAATGAAAATAAGATAAAAAAGCAGTTACAAATATCATCTGAAAAAGACTCATTCCTACAGCCTTTTGTACAGGAAAACTTGCAAGATATATAAGTGCAGGGATGATAACAAACCCTCCACCAACTCCCATTACGGCTGCTAGAAATCCAGCAAATGCTCCAATTCCTACAGGTACCAAAACTGAAACTTCTGTAAACTGAAACTTCATTTTAAATGGCAAATTATCTATAAATTGTTTTAGGTTAGACTTTTTCTCTTTTTTTTCTTTTCTCAAAACATCCAAAAACATTGTGATTCCGGTAAATCCAAGATAAAAAGTATATAAAGATAAAACGAACGTTCTAAAATAACCTGCATCTTCAAGTAATTTTGAAAGAATTACGCCTAAGCCCCCACCTGCAAATCCTGAAAGTACCATTATCCAGCCCATTTTTAGATCTATATTTTTAAGCTTTAAATGAGCTAAAAAACCAGAAACCGTGGCACCAACCATCTGGGCAACAGAAGTGCCAACAGTAACTATTGGGGGAACTCCTAACTTTATAAGTGCAGGGTTTAATATTATTCCGCCTCCTATTCCCATTAAACCAGATAAAAATCCCACAATCAGTCCAAGTAAAATAATGTAAAATATATTTATCTCAATACCTGCAATAGGAAGGTATATTTCCAAAATTTGTCCTCCAAAATAAGAAGTTATAAAAATATTAGAATATTTTATCAATTATTGTAAAAGGAGGTTTGTCATACTGAAATTAAAAGAGATACACGTAAAAAATCCAACATCATTCACAATTGGAATACTGGGCGGTGGTCAGCTTGCTAAAATGACTGCTCAGGAAGCAAGAAAGCTTGGCTTTAATGTTATAGTTCTTGATCCAGTAAAGGACTGTCCGGCCTCTATGGTGGCAAATCAGATAATTGGAAGTGTCAATGATCCTGAAAAACTTCATATATTAAACAAAAACAGCAATATTATTACTTATGAAATTGAGCAGATAGACACTCATATATTAAAGCAAAATGTTGACGTAGAAAAAGTATTCCCACAGATAGAAATTTTAGAAATAATACAGGATAAATTTAGGCAAAAAAACTTCTTCAATAAAAAAGGGATACCTGTTCCATTTTTCAAAGAAATAAATACTATAGATGAAATAAAAGAGCATATACCTGTCGTTCAAAAAGTAAGATTTGGAGGATATGACGGTAGAGGTGTTATTGTAATAAAAGATGAAAAAGATTTGGAAAAGGCAGTAGATAAACCTTCATACATAGAAGAGCTTATAGATATAGAAAAAGAATTAGCTGTTATGGTAGTAAGAGATTCCCACGGAAATATAAAAACCTATCCAGTTGTTGAAATGGTTTTTAACCCAGAAGGAAATCTTCTTGATTATCTTATATCTCCTTCAGATTTAGAAGAAAAATATATAAAAGAAGCAAAAGAAGTAGCAAAATCAGCTGTAGATGCTTTAGATGGGGTCGGGGTTTTTGGTGTCGAGCTGTTTCTAGATAAAAAGGGAAGAATACTTCTAAATGAAATAGCTCCAAGACCTCACAATTCTGGACACTACACAATAGAATCCTGTGAAACAAGCCAGTTTGAACAGCACGTTAGAATAGCAGCAAATCTTCCACTTGGTTCAACTTATCAGATGATTCCTGCAGTTACAATAAATTTATTAGGTGAAAGCGGATATAAAGGAAATCCTGTTTATGAAGGCCTTGAAAATGTTATGAAAATAGATGGAGTATACGTTCATATTTATGGTAAGAAAAATACATTTCCCCTTAGGAAAATGGGTCACGTAACGGTTATAGATAAAGATAAGAATAAAGCCATTGAAAAAGCAAAATTTGTTAAACAAAATTTAAAAGTTAAAGGAGATGAGAAAATATGATAGGTATAATAATGGGAAGTGATTCAGATCTGCCTGTAATGAAGCAGGCTGCAGAAATTTTAGATCAGTTTGGTGTAGAGTATGAAATAACAATAGTGTCAGCTCATAGAACGCCGGAGAGAATGTTTGAGTATGCAAAAACAGCAGAAGAAAGAGGAGTTAAAGTAATTATTGCAGGAGCCGGCGGTGCTGCTCATCTTCCTGGAATGGTTGCTTCTTTAACGCATCTACCCGTAATAGGCGTTCCTGTAAAAACATCTTCATTAAACGGTTTAGACTCACTTTTATCAATAGTTCAGATGCCTGCAGGTATACCTGTTGCAACAGTTGCAATAAACAATGCAAAAAATGCTGCTCTTTTAGCACTTTCTATCTTATCTACTTCAAATGAAGAAATAGCAAAAAAATTAAAAGAATATAGAGAAAGCTTAAAAAATATGGTTTTAGAAAAAGCTGAAAAACTGGAAAAGTTAGGATATGAAAAATACTTAGAGGAAATGTAGTTTGAGCCTGCAGGAGAAATATAAATATAGCCTTCTCATTTTTTTACTTGCTTTTACATATACGTGGAACTTCTGGATAAATGATATATGGATTCCAAATGAAAGTTTTTATGCTGAAGCTGTCAGAGAAATGTTTGAAAATCATAATTTTCTAGATATTTATTACAATTATGAACCAAGGTTTAATAAACCTCCCTTAACCTACTGGATCATTGCCTTATCAACTGCTATTTTTGGCATTACAGAGTTTGCAGTTAGACTTCCTATTGTTCTAATGGCACTTGGAACAGTTTTTCTTACTTTCCTTATAGGAAAAAGACTTTATGGGTTTAATGTTGGACTACTCTCTGCTTTTATAATGTCTGTAGCAGTTCAGTTTGTAAGTGATTCAAGATATGCTTCTCCTGAAACACCCCTTGCTTTTTTCTTTACCCTTACTCTTTATTTATTTTTGGTTGGATATCAGGATAAAAAATTCAAGTATATCTTACTTTCTTACGTTTCTCTTGGCCTTACTGTTTTAACAAAAGGTTTTCCTTATATATTTGTTATTGGTGCAATTGTTATTTTCTATCTACTTATAGAATCAGATTTCAAATTAAAAGATTTCTGGAAAAAATTCTTATTCTTAAAAATATGGATAGGTTTTCCTATAGTTATAATTATTGGATTTTGGTGGTATGTATACTCATATATGAAATTTGGAGATGCTTTCTGGCAGGTTTACTATCAGGAAACTTTCGGCAGGGCTTTTGGAAAAAAGATACCGTTTTTCAGCATAGAAAACTTGTCTTATTACTGGGTAGTTATTTTATGGGGGTTTTTCCCTTTTTCACTTGTGTTTTACTGGGCACTAGTTAAATATTTTAAAAATTTAAAGCAGTTTTCATTTGTTTTTTCGTGGTTCTGGTCAATGATGGTTATCTTCACCATTGCAAAAGGAAAGCTTCCAACCTATATCATACAGGCTTTCCCTGCACTTTCCATTTTATCTGCTTATTTGATGTTAAATTATAAACCAGCAGGCATAAAAAAATACCTTTACTCTTTAACCTTTGTAATACCTACTGCTGTTACTGTTTTAGCTATGGGTTTCCTTATTTATGTTTTCAAGCTTGATTATCTGTATTACATTTTTGTAGTTTTCATACCTTTATATACTTTTAGATACAAAGATATAAAAATCACTCCTTATCTTTCCTTTATTCTTTTATTATTAATTTTTGTTATTTCGGTACTGCCTAAAATTGAAAAATATAGACCTTATGATAAGATAGGACAGGCAATAGAGGATAATTTTATTCCAAAAAATATTCCTTTAATAATTGAAAACAAATTTTTCCACAATCTACCTTTTTATGCAAAAAGAAAAGTTCTAAGGGATTATCCTCTTGAAAAGATTATTTCTTATAAAAAGCCTAAGCTTGCCCTTGTTTTCCAGAAGGATTTAATCTACTTTAAAAATGCCCAGGTTTTGTGGAAAGGAAAGCTTTACGATAGAGGAAGTGAGTCCCAATTTGCAAAATTTTTAAAGGCTATTATAAAAGCCCAAAAAGGGGACTATTCTGATTTTAGAGATTGGGCACTTATCTACGAGAGGTAAGAAAAATGAAGGAACTTGTAACTCTAAACGGAAAAAGATTTTTAAACAAAAAAATTCTCAGGACTTTAATGTATGGAGAAGGTGTTTTTGAAACTTTCAGGTATAACGGAAAACTACCAAAGTTTATAGAAAAGCATTACAACCGTTTAAAACAAGGAGCACAGGTTTTAGATATCCCTCTACTTTCTTTCGAAGATTACATAAAATTTATAGAAGATACAGTAAGACAGTCTAAAACTGATGACCTGTACGTGAAAACAATTCTTACATCAGAAGGAAATATTTACTTTCCAGAAAAAGCTGAAAATTCTAATTTACTCGTAATTATAAAACCTTTTATACCCCTTGAAAAAAAAGAGGTGAAACTAACTGTAGCACCTTTTAAAGTCCATTCTTCAGATCCATTATTGAAGATAAAATCAACAAACTATACAAGAAATGTACTTGCAAAAAGGTATGCACTGGAAAAAGGATGCTTTGATGCAGTATTTTTAAATGAAAGTAATGAAGTAACTGAAACGTCATCTGCAAATATTTTCTGGGTAAAAGGAAAATATTTATACACACCTTCGTTAGAATGCGGTCTTTTAAATGGGATAACCAGGCAGTTCGTAATAGAAAAGGCTAAAGATGAAGGGTTTGTTGTTGTTGAAGGAAGATTTTATCTTAATGATGTTAAAAATTCTGACATGATTTTTATAACTAATTCTTTAAATGGTATAATTAAAGTAAGCTCTATAGTTTAAAATTCAGGAGGATAGATTTTGTCCTTAGTTGTTAAAAAATTTGGTGGAACGTCGGTTGGTAGTATAGAAAGGATTAAAAATGTTGCAAAAAGAGTAAAAGAAGCTGTAGATAAAGGAGAAAAGGTAGTTGTTGTTTCATCTGCTATGTCCGGTGAAACAGATAGACTCTTATCCCTTGCATATGAAATATCAAACAGACCAGATCCTAGAGAAGTTGATCAGGTGGTTTCAACGGGAGAACAGGTTGCAATAGGGCTTTTATCAATAGCTCTTCAGGAGCTTGGAGTATCTGCGATATCATTTACAGGATGGCAGGTACCAATAGAAACAGACAGCGTACATACTAAAGCAAGAATAACTCACATAAAAAAAGAAAGAATTTTAGAAGAGATTGAAAAAGGAAAAGTTGTAATCGTTGCAGGTTTTCAGGGGATAAGTCCAAAAGGTGATATAACAACCCTTGGAAGAGGTGGTTCAGATACAACTGCAGTTGCTTTAGCAGCAGCTTTAAATGCAGATGTTTGTGAGATATACACAGATGTTCCTGGAGTGTTTACTGCAGACCCTAGAATTGTTGATGATGCAAGGAAAATACCGGTAATTTCCTACGAAGAAATGATGGAGATGGCATCTCTTGGTTCGAAAGTAATGCAAATAAGATCTGTTGAATTTGCAGCTAAATACGGCGTTAAAATACACGTAAGGTCTTCATTTAGCGATGAAGACGGAACATGGATAGTGGAGGAAAATGAAGATATGGAAAAAGTAGCTGTTAGAGGTATAAGCCACGAATTAAAAGAATCAAGAATTACAGTAGTTAAAGTCCCTGACAAACCAGGAATAGCAGCTAAACTATTTAAAGCACTTGGAGATAATAACATAGTAGTTGATATGATTGTGCAAAATGTATCCCACGAAGGATTTACAGATATATCATTTACAGTAAATAAAACTGACGCTGATTTTGCAGAAGATATAGCACGTGAAGTTGCAGAAGAGGTTGGTGCAGGCGGAGTTGAAAGAAATGATAAAATTGCAAAAATATCTGTTGTTGGTCTTGGGATGAAAACCCATGCAGGAACAGCTGGAAAAATGTTTGAAGTTTTACACAAAATTGGGGTAAATATATATGCTATTTCAACTTCAGAAATAAAAATCTCCTGCCTTATAGATGAAAAGTATGCAGAGCTTGCAGTTAGAGCACTACATGAGGCATTCATAGAAGATAAAGATGTGATGGTTATAGATTAAATGGGAGTTTAAAAATGAGAAAGAAAAAAATAAAAAAGGTTTTGATTGCAAATAGAGGAGAAATAGCCACAAGGATAATAAGAGCCTGTAAAGAACTTGGAATAAAAACAGTTGCAATATATTCAGAAGTTGACTCTAAAGGTTTATGGGTTAAAAAAGCAGACGAAGCATATATGATTCCAGGAGACCCAATAAAAGCTTATTTAAATTTTTACAAAATAGTAGATATAGCACGTAGCACTGGTGCTGATGCTATTCATCCTGGATACGGCTTTCTATCTGAAAATGCAGATTTTGCAAGATACTGTGATAAAAGAGGAATAATATTTATAGGACCAAAAGCTGAGCATATTGAGCTTTTTGGAGATAAGATAAAATCAAAAAAAGCTATGAGAGAAGCTGGGGTTCCAGTTTTACCTGGAACAGATGAACCTATAACAGATTTAGAAGAAGCCAAAAAATTTGCAAAAAAAATAGGTTTTCCAGTCATCATAAAAGCTGCTTACGGCGGCGGCGGCCGTGGAATGAGGGTGGTAAAAAAAGAAAAGGATTTTGAAGAACTTTTTAAATCTGCTACCGCTGAAGCTGAAAAGTTTTTTGGAAACGGAGCTGTATTTATTGAAAAATACGTTGAAAATCCAAGACACATAGAAGTTCAGATAGTTGCAGATAAATACGGTAATGTGGTACATCTTGGAGAAAGGGACTGTTCAATTCAAAGAAGACATCAAAAAGTTATAGAAATTGCTCCATCACCCTCACTTTCAGAAAAAGTTAGGAGAGAGCTTTACAGAGTTTCTGTAAAATCCATGTTTAAACTTGGATATGAAAGCGTTGGAACCCTTGAGTTTTTAGTTGATGAAGATGATAATTTCTATTTCATAGAAATGAACACAAGAATACAGGTTGAACATCCTGTAACTGAACTTATAACAGGAATAGACCTTTTACAAAGAATGATTGAAATAGCTGAAGGTAAACCTCTTCCTTTCTTGCAAGAGGAAATAGATTTTAGAGGATATGCTATTGAGTTTAGAATAAATGCAGAGGACCCATCTAAAAATTTTGCACCATCACCTGGAAAAATAACTTCTTATTATTCACCAGGTGGTCCTGGAGTTAGGATAGATGCCGCCGTTTACAAAGATTATGTTATCCCACCTTATTATGATTCTATGGTTGCAAAACTAAATGTATGGGCACTTAGATGGGATCAAGTAGTAAATAGGGCTAGAAGAGCTTTAGATGAATTTATTTTAAGAGGAACTCCTACTAACCTACCTCTTTTAAGACAGATAGTTAGAGATAAAGATTTTATAAAAGGAAAGTTTGATACTGGCTATATAGATAAGAAACTTCCTAAGTTTAACCTTAAAGGTGAAACAATAGACCCAGAAGAACTTGCAACAGCAATAGCAGCAGCAATAGCTGCTTATCATAAATTATAAGGAGGTTTTGGGATGTCAATTATTGTTGATATTAAAGGAAGAGAAGTTTTAGATTCAAGAGGAAATCCAACTGTTGAAGCAGAAGTAACACTTGAAAGTGGAGTTGTATCAAGGGCTATAGTTCCAAGTGGTGCATCTACAGGAGAAAGAGAGGCTTTAGAGCTTAGAGATAATGACCCAAAAAGATACAAAGGTAAAGGTGTTTTAAAGGCTGTTGAAAATATAAATACAGTTATTGCAGATCTTTTAATTGGAGAAGAATCTTTAGATCAAGTAAGAATAGATAACTTAATGATTAAAGCAGATGGAACTGAAAATAAATCAAAACTTGGAGCAAACGCTATACTTGCAGTGTCACTTGCAGTTGCGAGGGCTACAGCTGAAGAGCTTGAAATGCCTTTATACAGATACTTGGGAGGAACAAATGCTAAAGTTATGCCTGTACCTTTGATGAATGTAATAAATGGCGGAGCACATGCTGATAACAATTTAGATATTCAAGAGTTTATGATCGTTCCAGTATTTGGAGGAAAAGACCCAGATAATCAAAGATTTAGCGAAGCTTTAAGAGCTGGCGTGGAAGTATTTCACACATTGAAGCAAATTTTAAAAGAAAAAGGTCTTTCAACTAATGTTGGGGACGAAGGTGGATTTGCTCCACAATTAAATGCAAATAAAGAAGCTTTAGATCTTTTAAAAGATGCTATCCATAAGGCAGGTTATGACCCGGAAGAAGATGTATTCATAGCTTTAGATGTTGCATCTTCTGAGTTCTTTGATAAGGAAAAATGTGTTTATAAATTTGAAGGTGAAGAATTAACAGCTGATGACATGATTGATTATTATGCAGAGCTTATAGGAGCTTACAGAATAGTATCTATAGAAGACCCACTTGCTGAAGATGATTGGGAAGGATGGAAAAAAATAACATCAGTATTAGGAAATAGAGTACAGCTTGTAGGTGATGATCTTTTCACAACAAATCCAAAGATACTTCAAAAAGGAATTAAAGAAGGTATTGCAAATTCCATTCTTATAAAATTAAACCAGATAGGAACTTTAACCGAAACATTAGATGCGGTTGAGCTCGCAAAAATTAATGCATATACGAGTATAATTTCCCACCGATCTGGTGAAACTGAGGACACTTTTATTGCAGATTTAGCTGTTGGAACAAATGCAGGTCAGATAAAAACAGGCTCAGCTTCGCGAACTGATAGAATGGCAAAATACAATCAGCTTCTTAGAATAGAAGAGCAGTTAGGAGAATATGCAGTATTTAGAGGAAAAGAAACCTTTAAGAAATATCTATAAGAAAGTTTTCAGGGCAGATAATATCCTGCCCTTTTTATTTGTTTCTATTCTTTTGTATTCAATTTATACATTAACTTTCGGCAAACATAATTTAAAAGTTTTCTTTGAGAAAAAACAACAAGAAGTAAAGCTTCAGCAAGATATACAAAGGCTTAAAGAAGAAAACAAAAAACTTCAAAAACTCATACAAAAGCTTAAATCAGATCCTTATATAATTGAAAAAATGGCAAGGGAAAACCTTGGGCTTGTAAAAGAAAATGATGAAATTTTTGTAATTTTGGAAGATAAAAATAAAGAAAAAGAGGCTAAATCAGATAGATGGATAGACAAAATAAAGAGAATTTACAAGGAATATTACTTAAACAATTAGATACTTTTCTTTTTGACCTTGATGGTACGTTAATAGATTCATCAAAAGATATTGCCGTATCTGCTAATTATGCTTTAAAAACTTTAGGATTTGATGAGCTTGAAGAAAGCCAGATAATAAAACATGTCGGATATGGCGGTGAAAATTTAATAAGGAATATACTGCTTGTTAAGGATGAAGAATTAATAAAAAAGGCAGTTGAAATATTTAGAGAGTACTATTTTTCAAATCCTGCTGTTTATACAAAGGCTTTTGAAAATATAACTCAGATATTAGAAAATTTGAAAAAAAGAAATAAAAAGCTCGCCGTGATAACAAACAAGTATAGAGATATCTCTGTTGAAATATTGAAAAAGTTAAATCTTATTGATTTTTTTGATGAGGTTATAGGTGGAGATACATTCGAAAATAAAAAACCGCACCCACAGCCGATAATTGAAACTTTAAAAATACTAAAAAGCCAGAGAGCAGTAATGATAGGAGACAGCGAAGCGGATATAAACGCAGGGAAAAGTGCCGGAGTAACTACAGCTTTAGTCCTTTACGGCTTTGGAAATCCCGAAAAACTTAAAACCTTAAAGCCAGATTTCACCTTTAAAACCACTGCCGAGCTTTTGGAGGCTATATCTTGATAGTTAAAGTAAAAGTTAAACCGAATGCTAAAAAAGAAGAAATAAAAGAACTTGGTAAAGATTATTATGAAATAAGAGTTACTGTTGTTCCGGAAAAAGGAAAAGCCAATAAAAAAGTTATTGAAATTCTTTCTAAACATTTAAAAGTTCCAAAATCAAGGATAAAACTAATTCGCGGAGAAACCTCACGGGAAAAATTATTTGAAATTGATATGTAATTTACCAGTAGTTTGGAGCATTTGATAAGTGCGCCATTAAAATAGAACAGCTTCCAACCAATATAATAGCCGATAAGATCATTACTATAAAAGATAATCTTAGAGCGTATTCTTTTGGATAAAACCTGTAAAAAAGATAGTATAGAACTAGGAAAGGTAAAATAAATGATATAAAAATCATCTTAGAGGGATTTATTTTAAACAAATCAGAAATAAAAATAACTGTGGAAGTTATAATGAAAAATAAAAATAAATAAATTACAATGCCCAGTGTGATGGCAATAAACTTTTTCATAACATTACCATTTATTTTATTAACATTGCATCACCATAAGAAAAAAATCTATATTTCTTTTCTACTGCATCATTATAAGCTTTAAAAATAAAATCTTTTCCTGCAAAAGCTGAGACTAGAAGTAATAAAGTGGATTTTGGAAGATGAAAGTTTGTAATAAGCGCATCAACTATTTTAAATTCATAAGGAGGGTAAATAAAAAGATTAGAAAATCCTTCTTTTTTACCGGTTTTTGCATACGTTTCCAAAGTTCTAACTACAGTTGTTCCTACTGCAATTACTTTTTTTCCTTTCTTTTTTGTCTTTTCTATTTCTTTGATAGTTTCTTCAGGTATTTGATAAAATTCTTCGTGCATTTTATGCTTTGTTATATCTTCAGTTTGTATAGGTCTAAATGTTCCAAGTCCAACGTGAAGTGTGCAAAAAACTTTTTTCACTCCTTTTTTTTCAAGTTTTTCTAAAAGCTCTTTTGTAAAATGAAGCCCTGCTGTTGGAGAAGCTACAGCACCTTCTTTTTTTGCAAAAACTGTCTGATAGTAATCTTTGTCTTTTTCTTCATCTTCCCTTTCTATGTAAGGAGGTAGTGGTATGTGCCCGTATTTTTTTATAAGCTCATTTACATTTTCGCCAATTAATTTTACTTTAGCCTTTCCATCTTCGTATTTTTCAATAAGCTCAGCTTGAAAGTCTTCAGTAATTATTACTTTTTGTCCTTCTTTTAGTCTTTTAATATTTTTTATTAAAACTTCCCACATATTTTCTTCGTAAGGACGCAGTAAAAATATTTCAATTTTTGCCCCAGTTTCCTTTTTACCTTTAAGCCGTGCAGGTATTACTTTTGTATCGTTCAGAACAAGAAGGTCACCTTCTTCGACATAATCAACGATATCTCTAAATATTTTATGCTGAATGCTTTTATCTTTTCTGTTTAAAACCATCAACCTACAAGCATCACGAGGTTCGACCGGATATTTTGCAATCAGTTCTTTAGGAAGGTGATAGTCGTAATCTGACAATTTTATCATTTGCTTACCTTTGAAATCAGTATTAATATTAATGAAATGACAACGCTTATTAAAATTGACGTAGTTAAAGGAAAATAAAAAACAAAATTATCTCTTTTTATGTAAATATCTCCTGGAAGTTTCCCAAGTCCAAACGGTAGTTTTTCAAAAAAAGTAAATAATATCCCTATAAAAACTATAAGCAGTCCAATAAATATTAAAGTTTTTCCTATACTTTCCATTGCAACCTCATATATTTATTTTTGAGGTAATAATATAAACCTATGAAACAAATTTAAAACCCCATTTTTCTTTTCAAAGATAATTTTTCTTTTAGCCTTTTTGCATCTTGTTTAATATTTTCACCTTTAAATATAGCTGAAACTACAGCTACATTTTTACATCCAGTTTCTAAAACTTTTTCAATATTTCCCTCTGTTATTCCACCAATTGCCACCACTGGTACGAGTGAAAGTCGTACAGCCTCTTTTAAATTTTTTAAACCTGTTAAAACAATATCTTTTTTAGTTGTAGTTTGAAATATTGAACCAAATCCAATATAATCAACAGGTAATTTGTTAGCTTCTTCTACCTGCTCTAATGTTTTAGTAGAAAGACCTAAAATTTTATTAAAACCTATTAGTCTTCTTGCAACTTCAACAGGCATATCATCCTGTCCTACATGAACACCATCTGCATCAACAGCTAAAGCTATATCTATCCTATCATTTATGATTAAAGGTTTCTTATAATAATCACATATTTTTTTCAACTGCTGGGCTTCTTCATACATTTCTTTAGTCTCTTTTTTCTTTGCCCTGTATTGCACTATGTCGGCACCGCCTTCTATAGCTTCTTTTACCGCCCCTATCAAATTGTTTTTTAAAAGATTTTCATCAGTTATTACATAAAGGGTAGGATTTTGAAACATGTTATCTCCAAAATTTGAAAATGATATTAAATAGTATATAATATTTACTCTGCCTTGGAGAGGTGGCCGAGTGGTCGAAGGCGGCTCCCTGCTAAGGAGTTGAGGGGGTATTCCCCCTCCGAGGGTTCGAATCCCTCCCTCTCCGCCATTAAGTTAATTGAATAAGCAGTCTTGACAATATTAGAAATTTAAGATATATTATTGTTCCTGTTTTTCGGAGTGTAGCTCAGGTGGCAGAGCACGTGCCTTGGGAGCACGGGGTCGCAGGTTCAAGTCCTGCCACTCCGACTTTATATGAGCTACGGGCCCGTAGCTCAGCTGGATAGAGCAACGGACTTCTAATCCGTAGGTCGCAGGTTCGAATCCTGCCGGGCCCACCATTTGACTTGAATATGTAAAAAATTTGATTATAATATTTATCTCATTGACGCGGGGTGGAGCAGCCTGGTAGCTCGCCGGGCTCATAACCCGGAGGTCGAGGGTTCAAATCCCTCCCCCGCAACCATATTGATTTTACGGTCATAGGTTCTAAACGGGTTCTTAAAGCTGTATTCAATCCAGTAAAAGCCTTCTATTTTATCTTTTTCTATTCTGACTTCTTCAAGCACATTTTTTATTATTTCCCTTGCCTGAGATATATCCATGCTTAAAACATTATCTATCTGCTCAAGGAGTATATCTATTACCCCATCATCAATTTCTACATCTTCTATTTCCTCAAAAGATTTAAGTTCCATCTCCAAAAGTCTTATCTGCTCTTCGTATTCCTGTATCTTTTTGGCTATGGTTTTGCTTGGATTTTCCTCAAATATCTCCAGGAAGCTCTGGAGTTTTTTGTTTAAGGTTTCTATTTCTTTTTCTATATCTGTCTTTGTTTTCTGTCTGGAGTAGAGGGCTCTTATTTGCTCTTCCAGTTCTTCTTTGAATATCTGTCTGTTTTCTATTAAATGCTGTTTTATAGCGTGTATAACAAGGATATTCAGCATATCTTCTCTGAAACTTGCTGTTACATCGCAGGCTCCTACTAAAGCCTGTCTACATTTGAAGGAAACCTTTGAATGTTTTATAAGATTACTTCCACATTGACATTTTATAAATCCACCTAAAAGGGTAGTGTATCCTACTCTGTTTTTGCTGTTGTCCTGCCTTTGTCTTGATACTCTTTTTCTGTTAGCTTCTTCCCAGATTTCCACAGGAACTATCTGTAAATCTGGTCTTTCAATCCTTATCCACTGCTCAGGCGGGTTAGGTATTTTCTTCCTTTTGGAAAACCCTGGTATCTTACGATATTGGTATTTGTTCCAGACTATTACTCCTTTGTATATCTCATTTGTGATTATCTCCCTTACAGCTGTTAAAGACCATTTGGTTCCTCTTGGAGATGGAATACCTCTTTGGTTTAGTATTCTTGCTATTTCTTTAAATCCTTTTCCTGATATGTATAACTCAAATATCTCTTTGACTATTTCTGCTTCCTTTTCATCTATATAGAGTTCCCCATCTTTTAGCTTGTATCCGAACTTAGGAGCAAATACTGCCTTTCCCTGCTGCAGCCTGCCGTATAAACCTCTCCATGTGTTTTTTCTAATGCTTTCTACATACTGTTCATCTGCTATACCATTTGCAGATAAGAGAAGTTCAATATTCTCCTGTTCTGTAGATATTCCCTGTGAAACGAATATTATATTTACCCCATAAATATATTTAAGCTCTCTTACCCTTAGCTTTATTTCTGCTGTGTCCCTGGATATTCTGCTGGTGTGGTATGTATATATTTTCTTTATCCTGTACTTTTTTACATACTCAAGCATCTGTTGATAAGCTTCCCTATCATCTGAAAGACCGCTTTTAGCCTCATCAAAGAAAACAGCAACAACCTCATCACTTTGCTTTTCTGCCTCTATCTGACAGAGAATAACCTGGTCTTTGATAGATTTTTTATCTTGATTTTTAGAACTGTATCTTGCGTATATAACTGCCTTCATGCTTTTACTACCTTGACTACTCCTTTTTCTATTTTGATTTTTATAATGCCTTTTTTCTCAAGTTTTTTCAAATATTTTAGAGAGATGATTGCTGTTTTTTCTATTACTCTGTCTTTCTCAACTGTTTTCATACTACCCCTCTAACAAGGCTTTTATATATAAAACGGAATTTTTCATTTGCCTGATGTCAGTTTGTATTTTTTGTTTTCCTCTTTTCTCTTTTTCCTGATTTCCGTAAGGGTTTTTAACATCATCTATAACTTTATTGGTTTTCCCTTTTTCCAGCTTTCTAATCCGCTTCTCATAAAGTCTTACATCTGTCATCCTACACACCCTCCTGTTTGTATTTGATAAGCATAAACAAAGAATAAATCCAAAGGGTTCCTACAATTAGAGGCGAAAAATACTGAACAAAAGCTATAAAAAGTTGTGAGATAGAATTTGTCTTAAGCAGAAAAGCTATTACCCCAAATAGTATTAGAACAGATACTAAAACTTTCATCTCATCCTCCTGAAAAATCCTTTCATATATATAAACGTAATTTTTCATATTGACCCAGGATATACAAAAAACAAGGAAGGTAAGATAAAAGTTAAAGATGCAGATGAAGTTTTCAAAAGGTTGGGTATAGATGTATAAGCTGAAAATATCAGAAATTGCAGAAAAAGATTTGGAAAAATTTTCTGTTTAAGAGAATATTAAATTTTACATTTTTTTCATTTATCCTATGGTAAAATTTTTCGCCTGAAACATATTTAGTTTTATAAACTATGGAATTTCCATAGGAGATGTAAGATGAAGATAATAATTGATATATCTAATGAAGGAAAAGCAAAACATTTGATTGATATACTAAAAGACATTCCATATGTAAAAAATATAAAAGTAGAACCTGAAAAGAAGAAAGGGAAACCAGATTTTGAATCAGTGTTTGGAATATGGAAAGATAGAGATATTACAATAGAAAACATTAGAAAAAAAGCATGGGGAAGAATAGCTAAATGATAATTTTGGATACAAATATAATTATTGAGTTATTTAAAGGAAATACGGAAACCAAAGAGCTTCTTGAAAATATTAATGAAGAAAACTTTGCAATTAGTATTTATAACCAGTATGGAACTATACTACGGAGCTATAAATAAAAAAGAACTTAATAAAATAAAGAGATTTTTAAAAAGTTTTAATTTGCTGGTAATAAATGAAGAAATTTCAAAAATTGCTTTAGAATTAATAGAAAAGTACTCAAAAAGCCACGGATTAGAAATTCCTGATGCTTTAATAGCAGCAACATCTATATACTATGACCTTCCTTTATTAACTTATAATAAAAAAGATTTCAAATATATTGAAGGTTTACAGCTTTTTTAATAGTCTTATCCACAGAGTTAGTAAGAGGAAGAGTATTTATAAACTTTTGACAAATATTTTTTATACATTAATGTATTATACATTTATGTATAATACAGGTTTGTATAATGAAACATAAAGAAAGAAATCCTTTTTATTTTGGTGGAACTGTCAGCAACGAAGATTTTTGTAAAAAGAACTCCAAGAGCTTTTAAATTTATCAGAACATTCTGTAAGAATTAGTTTATATGCCTTAGGAAAAAAGAAAAAACAAAACTTTTAGTTTAATATTGAAATTTTTTATTTGATTAACTAATCTTATTTATCATGCAGAATAAAAACAAATTTACAGAATTTGATAAAGATAAACTTTCTAAAAAGTTATTAGAAGAGAAAAAACATAGGAAGGCTATCAATAGGCTGTTTTATATTTTAAATAACCAAAAAAACTTTAGTATTAAAATAAAACTTTTAAGCCTTTTTACTATATTTCTTTTTATACCATCATTTGGAAATGAGCTTGTAGGTAAATGGATTTTTAAATCTATTAAAGGACCTGTCTTTGTTTCTGGAGTTAGTGGATATAAAATACCTGTGAAGTTTAATGAAGATGGAACCGTAGAAATGGGGAATTTAAAAATATTTAATTACAAGAAATATTATGAGTTTGATGGAAATACTTTGAAGTTATGGATTGGTAAAAAAAGTAAAAGGAACTTTTCAACAACTGTATTTAAAATAATCAATTTTGATGGAAACTGTTATAAATTGAAATACATAAAGGCAACCGTTAGAAACAAATACGGTGCTCTTTTATGTAAAGACTAAGAAAGAACCTTTATTTTATTTTTTTCAAGATTCACATTAAATTCTTTTTTTCCTCTTAACATTCTTTCTAAATCTTCTATTTTTACGAGCTCTTCTTTTCCATTTTCTTCCAGAAATACAACTTTTTTGCGATATTTTAGTAAGATTTCAGCTATAATTTTAGGATTCATATATAAACCTCCAAAATTTATGTCTATATATAAAACGTAAGAACGGAGTAGGTTATACCTTTCTAAGTTCATACATTCTCTTCACTGAATAAAAGATTACAAATAGCAAAAGACCTGATACTATTATTGCTGCTATTTGGGAAACTCCTGGAATGAAAGAAATCAGATAAGCTATAAGAACAATTATAAAAAATGCTAATACTTCATTCACGGCAAAATTCCTCCAAGCTTATTTATGTATAAAACGTAATTTTTTCAGGAAGCAGTAATAAAAGAAAATTAAAAGAAGGGACAAATGTCCCTAAAAGAAAGGCTAAAAGCGAGACATTTGTGAAATACAAAAATCAAAAGAATCCATCATATCTTCCTGATTTTCTACTTTTTGGTTAAAAGCAAATACTGCACATGGTTTTGAAATAAACAATAAAGACTGATAGGTTTCACATATCTCTTGAAGTTCTCTTTTTTTACCATAGCCTTTTTGTGATTGCTCAACAGCCCAGCGGTAACATTCTGTATTTTTACTATTTGTTGATTGTGGTAGATTTTGCAATCTGTGTGAAACCAATACAATAAATAGTAAAAGAAGCCAAAAGGAAATAAATAATTTTGCTAATTTCATGACTAACACCTCCTGTGAAGTAAAAGATTAAAATGAAATAGTTTGATTTTCTAAAGCATGTTTTTTCAGTTCTTCAGTAATTTCTACATACTCATAGTTAATCTCATCCCAAATTTCTTCCGGAATACAGTCCGATATTCTGTCCATAAATTCAGATAGAGCTTTTAGAGCAGTGCCATTTTCAATGTCAAAAAGAGTTTCTTCAGACTGGATAAGCATAGAAAAGCCTTTTAATTTTGTATAGTAGCTTCCACCAGTTTTAATAAATTCTGTAGCTCTAAAAGATGAAACAGCCATAGATAATGCTATTGAGTGCTTGCATAGACATCTGTCCTTGCATGTGCAGTTAGCAGAAAAATTCCCATCAATAATAGAAATAGTAGTGTAGTAATAGTCATCATAAGTTTGGGATTTTACCTTTGCAGAAAATACAGCTTTCTTTTCAGAATATACATGTCCATGAATGTAAAAATCCTGACTTTCAAAAATATTAACTGCCCTTTGATACCTTTTAACATCTCTCTTTAATTTTTTTAGATTTTGAGAGATAAAAGATTTGAAATAATTAAATGTAGCCATGACTAACACCTCCGTAAAAGAATTTGCTCCTGTGGAGCTTCCTAAAAACTCCTAAAGCTTTTAGAATGCCCCACAGGAGCTTTGGAAGTGTTAGCCTTTTACTGAAATTACTGCTTCTATATGGAAATATTCTTTTGCAAGTAAATTTTGATTAAAATTTATTAAAAGAGATGGTCATTTAAAAGCTTTTTAGACAAGCTAAAAGATTTAGTAAAAATTATATGTTATAACTTTCCTTCACGCAATAATTTCCTAAAATTTTTCATATTTCCATATTTTTTCCTGTAGAAATCATATATACATTTATTTGCGAGCCTTTTAACTGCTATCATATAACCTTCCTTTTTAGCTACATTCAAAAAAGTTTCTTTATCATAAATATCTTTTTTTAAGTTCTTATTTATTTTCATTCGCTCCTTTTTTTGTTCCTGTTTTATTCCATTTTGCTTGAAATATCTTGTATCTACGTATTTAAATAATTTTTCGATAAATTTTTCCTTGAACTCCTTGGAAGACTTACTTTCTGCAATCATTTTATCCATTATCTTTTTAGACAAAAGCCGGGATCTAAGCCAATCACGTACAAATCCTTGAAATGATTTTTTTGCTGAAAATTTATCTAATTTTCTTAAAGGAATTTGCTGCTCATATATAGCTAAAATAAACCCTTCAAAATCACTTATTTCTAATCTTTTTTTTAGATATGTTTTTACAGCAATTTCTTTTAATTCCTTAATATCTTTTTCCATTACATCCTGTATAGTGAGCCCATACTTTTTCAATCTTTCTTTAATGGATCTGGTTAGAGCATATTGCCTTAATTTTTTTAATCCGGAATCTTTTGATGGTGCAGATTTTAAGGTTTTTATTATTATCTCAAGGGTTAATTTTTTCATCTTTCTTCCCGGTCCTTCTCTATATATTGAAAGAATGTTTTGCTGCAGTTTTTCTTTCCTCTTCCTTTCCATATCGCTTTTTCTGGTAAAAATAGACTTGTAATAATCTTCTCCTAAATTATGTTTTATCCATAAGTTTGAATATCCCTTTTCTAAAAATTTTTTTACGAAATATTTCTTTGATAATTTGCAATAAGTCCCTTTGAAAATGGAAATTAAATCTATATTATTTCTTATAACACCATACCTTTTTGCTTTAAAAATAAAATAATGCTCTACCTTTAAAATCTTTGCTACCTGCCTGCTAGAATATCCTTTTTTCTTTTTAACTCCTATCCCTATTTTTGCATCAAGTGTAGCAATAATATCGTATATTTTTTGTTTTTCTTCTTTTGTCATTTTTCCACTTGGATAGTTTTATATAATTAACGTAATAATCTAAAAAGTGTTTCAGGCTTTTCTTCTTCTTTCATTTTTGTAAGAATAAGATCCAATCCTTTTGTATCTTTTACAGCTCTTTCAAGTAAGAGTTTCTTTAAAAGGGTTTTATTAACAGATATTCCTTTTCTTTCCATTCTTCTAACATACTTTTCAACTGCATTTGATATTGCTCTATAAGTTTCTGTTGATTTAACTTCATTTTCTACATCTTTCATAGAATAAATTGTGTTTGCTGTTGCTCTTATTGAATATCCAAGCAGACTATCCGGAGAAAATACCTTTATTCCACTGCAACTTAAAACAGGAATTCCTGAAGAGTTTGAAACATCTAAAGTGCAAGTTCCGCATCTAAAGTGCTGATAATCTGAAACTAAAATACATCTATTAGAAATTGGAAATATCTCTTTTTTCTTTTTAATATTTACTTTTTCAGCTATATCTTTTGCTATTTCATTAAAATCATCTATTCCAAGAGTTTCTCCATTTATTATTTTTGCATGGGATAATATTTGAGAAGATATTGACATAAGGGTTTTTATGTAATCTATAACAGCTTTTGTATTTATATAATCTGTTGTAGTTTGTGCTTTTGCTACTGAGTTTAGATATTCAATTCTTGTCAGGTTTATTATTCCATTTTCAGATAAGGAAACAGTATAAAAATCGTTAATGGTTTTTTGAAATACAGATGGATATTTTTTTGAAAGTTCCATAAATACAAGAGTAGGAAGGGAAACTTCAATAGTTATTCCTTCACTTTTTAATCTTTCAAGTGCTTTTGATATTTCTTTTCTTTCTGCTTCTCTGATTCCTTTCTCGGCTCTAATAGTTTTTCCAAATCCTTTTTCTTTTGACTTTTCACGTGTAATGCTTTTTTGTTTTGATTTTTCTGTTGATTTTGCTTTAGTGCTTTCTGTGCTTTTATTTACTTTCACTTCCGGGGATGCAAGTGCTATAGATGCTGCAAGCAAGCTAAATATAAATGCTTTTTCAATCATTCTTTTCCTCCTGAAATGATATTAAAAGTGGAGATAAAAATAATGAAAGAAGATAGTAAGGGTCTTTATTAATGAAAGCTAAAAATAAAATGCAGGAAGTAAAAATTGAAATGAAAATAAGAGAGTTTTTAATATCTATCTTTCTTTTAGGTTTTTCTTTCTTAATTTCCGGAAGTTCCCCTTTTATGGCTTTTAAAAGCTCATCTTTATTTTTAAAAAGAAGTATATCCTGGAAAGATGTATCTAAATTCTCATATTCCTGTAATGAAGAATGTAAATAACCAATAAAAAATCCGCAAATAGTAAGTAAAATAAGAGCAATAATATCTTTTTCAAAAATAGTAAAAGCTATAGCCAAAATGTAAAAAACAATGCTGTATCTGTTTAGCATTTTCTTCTCCTGCTTATAATATAACGTGCAAACAAGATAAAGATTATCCAGGTAAATGAAAAACTTGTTGTATTTCCAAAACTGCATCCACCTGATTTATAAACTATTTGATTTTCTTTTAATGAACTTGCATAGCATACTATTTCTTTATCAACCTCAACTATGCAGCTGTCAGATATACCGCAATGTTTGCAATCTCCTTCCCACTCTACAGGCTCATAGGCATTTAACTTAACTGATGAATATAATAGGACTTTAAAACTACATTCACTTTTATTACAGCTTCCAAGCAGGGATGTTATCGTTGTATCTGTAATTACTTTTAAAAATGTATAGATAGAAAAGAAAGATATTTTATAAAGCTTCATTAAATCAAGAGTTCCTCCGGATTTTGTTCTATTTTCAAGGTAAATGGAAGGATTTATTGAAGATGTTATTATCTGTTTTATCTCTTTTAAATCTTTATCTGTATTCATTTCCCTTGCTATTACAACTGAAGCAGATACAAATGGAGAGGACATAGATGTTCCATACATTCCAAAAGCATATCCAGGAGCTGTCAGGTCAACTGACTTTTTTCCATAATTTGAAAAATCAAAAAGGTTATTTTCCTTTGTTGAAGCTCCGACGCATATAACATTTTCAAAATCATTTGTGTATAAACATGGATATGAATTTTTAGTTTCGTCAAGATTACTCCCATCATTTCCTGCAGAAGTTACAAGCATTATTCCATTTTCTTTTAACTTCTTTATTTCTTTCCTTACCAAGTAGCTATCAGATTGTGAAGAAAAGGAAGCATTAATTACAGCTATGTTAAATCCTTCTTGTTTCTTTTTTATTATGTATTCATAGCAGGTTATTTCATTAAAAAGATTTCCGAAGTCTTTTTCAATAAACTTACAAGGAATAATTTGAGGATTATAAAGAACCGAAGCTATAACCTTAGAGACACCTGTCCCATGTCCTGTATTATCTGAAACATCACTGCTGTCATCAATCGCATTGTAAGGCTCTATTATCTGATACATATCTCTTTCATTAAGACCGCTGTCCATTACTGCAATAATATAGCTATTTGGCTGAAAGGATATATAAGCATTTACGCTATTAACAGCCCAGCCTATATCATTTTCCTGCAATTTTATTTTTTTGTTTTCTTCTATTGCTTCTATGCAGTTTAAAGGAAGATTATTTAGCTTTACAGGCTCAATATCTATAAGAAAAATGCTATTGTTTATCTGTTTTTTAATATTGGTATTTAAAATGCAGTTTTCATTCTTTAGCTTTACTATATACTCATCTGCAAATGAAAAGGAAAAAAGAAAAAGAAGGAGAAGGAAAATCATCTTTTTCTCCTTTTTGGAAGAAACTCATTAATAAAAAATCCAAGAAGTGCAAGAAAAGAAACAAGTGTTAAAACAAGCATTGCAAATGGAAGTGGAGTTTGCTGTGCTGATTTTATAACAGCATCATAATAGGTTTTAACCTGCTTTTCTGTTTGAAATAGTTTATCCTTTTTAGCAATTACTTTTTTATATTCCTCTTTTGCTTTTTTTAGTTCCTCTTTAGCTTCTTTACATTCTTCAGTTTCTACAGGTTTATCGTCAAGATTGAAATTTTCGCAGTTAAACTCAACATCAAACTTTGCTTTGTCAAGTTTTTGCTCTGCAAGTGCAACTATGTTTGCAAAGTCGTATGAAACCCTCAAATCCCACATTTTATTAACCTTGTCAAAAAATGAAGAATAGGACTTATAGAGGCTAAAACCAACTATTATTAGCATTGCAAGAAGAAGTATTTTTCTATACTGATGCTTTATTACTGTTTTAAAATCCATTATTTACCCCCTTACAGGAAACTCTATCTTTGGTTTTCCTTCTTCATCTATAAAAAGAATTGCCTCAAATGTTTTACCTGCTTTAGATTTAAAATCTTTTATAGGAACTTTATCCCCTTGAAGGACATATACAGCTATATCTCTTGTAATTGTTTTTGAATACATCTTTTTATAGACAAATGCTTTACAGGAAGAACAGAAGTAAGTTTTTTGGCTTTCTCTTATTATTCCTCCGCATTTACATTTATCCACATTAATAGCTTCTTTTATCTTATCTTCATCAAATATAAGTTCTAATTTTTCATTAAGCTTTACACCAGATGAAAATTTTTTACCTGATTTTCTTGAGACAAGACCATCAACATAAATGGTTAAACCCTGAAAAAGATAATCAATTTCGCTTTCTTTGAACTTCCTTCCAAAAAACTCCTTCCATACTTTCTTTTTACATCCTGAGCATTCATAAAAATTTTCTTTTTCAATAATTTCAGAGCCGCATTTGCATTCCATAATATTTTCCTCCAATCTTTTTTCTAATATATAAACGTAAGGATTGGAAGGATTGATATTATTTGATTTGACATTCTGTATTGGAATGTCGTGTAATTAAATGTATTTTGGATTGTCACGAAAATTAAAAATTATCTTTAACGTGACATCCTATAGATATAGTAGTATCTTAAATTTATTCAATTTTTTCTTTTAAAAAGGTGACAAATGATTAATGAAGCATTAATAAAAAAAAGAAAAGAGATTATTGAAAAGCTTGGAGGACTTCCAGAGCCAAAGATACAGAATAAGGAATGGCTTTACTTACTTGAAGAAGAAACAAGAAACTCAATTTTAGTTGAAGGATATTTTATTTCTGAAAAAGAACTTAAAGAAGTTTTATCCGGAAATAAGCCAATGACAAGAACTGAAGAAGAAGCATTTAACTATTTTAGAACTGCCAGTTTTATTTATGAACTTGCCTATGAAAACTATAAACAAAAAGAATTCATATTTGCAGTTCCTTTAATAAGACAGATAAATAAAAGTTTAGGATATAAAGGAGAGTTTAGAAAAGGAAAGATTAAAATAGTAGGAGCAAAGTTTAATCCTCCGGAAATGTATATAGAAGAATGGTTAAGAATATTTGTGAAATTTGTTAAGGATGTAGAAAAAGAAGAAAACTTTAAAAAGTTGGCAGTATCCCACGCATTTTTTGAAGAAATACATCCCTTTGAAGATGGAAATGGAAGAACAGGAAGGATAATTCTAAATTACATGTTAATAAGCAAAGGTTATCCTCTTGTAATAATAAAAGGAGATGATAAAAGTAAAAAACTTTATTATAAATCTTTAGAAGAAATAGATTTACAGATGAAGGATATCTTTGAAAAGTTTAAAAATAAAAAGCCTGAAGAAAAGCAAATTCTTGAAAGATTAAATAATGTTAATTCAAAACTTCTGCTAAATTTAATACTAGAAGGATTAAGGGAAAGTATGGATAGAGTAATTATAGGAATTTATAAGGAAAGGGGAGCTAAATTAGAGCCTGTATCTAAGCTTTTAGAGGAAATTGGGTACAGCTCTAAAAGCTCAAGGCAGCTAATAAAAAGAGGGAAAATAATAGCAGTAAAAGTTAAAAATACATGGATGAGCAGCAAAGAAATTATTGAAAAACTTTTATAAATTATTTTTATATTTTTCAACAAAAGCTTTTTCTAAAACCTTTCCTTCATCTTTCATAATTTTTTCAATATTCTTATCTTTTTTAGCATACTTTTTTAAACTTCCTGCAATTTTTAGTCGTTTTGGAATATGCATTTCTTATTCCTTAAAACATGTAATATCATATAACGATAGTAATACAAAAATTTTTATTGTCAAACTCCTTTTAAAGTTCCACTTCATTTACATTCTGTGATTGTATTTCTACCTTTTTAAATCTTTTGCTTTCAAGTTCTTTTTGGGAAAATACTTTATCTGCTTTTATTGGTAATACACTAAAATCTACAACCTTACCGCTTGGAAGCTTTATGGATTTTTTAACAATCCTTTCATCTGAATATCCCCTTTCTAATAATTCATCTATTATTACATCTTCACTTACAGGCTCTCCTAATATTTCATTTATCTGTTTTACAATCTTTTGATGAAGTGCAGGATTTAATATTAAAAAGTAATCTCCGGAGTAAAAATAAAGGTCTGTAGAAGATAAAGTCCATTTTTTAAATGCATCTATGTAAGCCTGTGCAAGGTTAAGTTCTTCAATTTCTTCCTTTCTTTCTATAAATACTTCATTTCTTTCCTGTGCAACGCTCATTCCATCTGCTTTCTTTAATATCCTTAGAATAGGATTATCTACCATAACCTTATAATGCTCTAAATGAACTGCCTCAAGCATCATTGTTATGTATCTAAAGTCATATAAAAAGCTTTCATAGTATTTCTTTCCGGCTCTTTCAAGTAATATCCCAAATGCCAATCCGGATAAATGGGTTGAATTTATGTAGTTAACTCCTTTATTTCCTTCTATTTTAAAATCTTCATCCAGAATATCTTTTGTTGAAGTTATGAAGGGGATGTAATACCATCTGCTTTTTATCTCATAAGCTCCTATCTTTCCTATATCGTGTAAAAGGCCTGTTAGTGCAAGGTGAAAAAGCATTTTTTCATATCTGCTTTGATATTCTCCTGTCTTTTCATTTTCATATCTTGGAAGATATTCATCCCTGTTTTCTTCAAATATTTCTATCATCTTGTTTGCAACTTCAAGGGAATGTATAAATAGACCTTCATCTTCTTTGTGGTGGTGCTCCTTACTTGCAGGATAGACATAAGTTATTTTTTCAATTTCAAGGACAAAAGGCTCTAAAAACTCATAAAGCCTTCCAAGTTTTATCTTTAAATCAGTTATTAATTTCAATTCCTTTAACCTTCTCATATAAAGGTAGGAGATTAACAAAGGAAAGATTGTAGTTTATTATTTGCCTTCTTGTGAGATTTGGAATGATTTTATCAAGTTCCTCATCTTTAAATCCAAATATTTTTGCAACTTTCTTAAATCTTTCTATTTCTCCTTTTGTAGGGACTTTCCTTTCTATATCCCTTGTGTATTTGTTAACAGTATAAGCTGATATTCCTACCATATCTGCTATTTCATGGACGCTGTATCCCTGCTTGTAAAGCTCTCTGGCTTCTTCTATTTTTTCCTTTGGTATTATCTTTGGCATTTTCTTCCTCCTGGATGTTTTTATAACTATAAAACGTAAGATTTAATATTTATAAACAAATATTAATTTCCTCTTTGTTAATTCCTTTTGTGAGGATGACAGCTTCCTTTTCCCTCCTTTCCTTTTTACTTTTATTCCTTTTGTGTATCCAAGTTCTATCCAGTTATCAGCTTTATATACAGCTCCGGTGCGGGGCGGTTCTACAAATGTCATTAATCCTATTAAATCATCTCCATATTTTTCTTTATATAGTTCTTTAACCTTTTTTCTTGCCTCTTTTAATACACGTGTTCCAAGATTTTTCTCTCTAATTTCCAGCCTAAAGATATTATTGTTTAGATACAATTTTGCCCTTTCCTGGGGAGAAAGAAACTTGGGAATTTCTAAAAATTCTTCTACATTTTGATAGGATAAAGGTGGACTTGAAAATCCTATAATGCCTACCGGAAGTCTATTTTTCAATATCGCAAACAGGATTCTTCTCCCAACGATTCCCTTACTTTTTGGATAATGTGTTTTAAAAAGATTTTTAAAATAACTATTTGAAAAGCTTACTTCTATTAGCTTAATTGACATGATTTTTCTTTTTAGTTTTTGTATCTGTTATATAAACGTAAGAAATAAGGGGGTTTTAAGAGATATAGAGGAAATTTTTGATTATAAATTTATAATCAAAATACTTTAGTATTAAAATATTTATTAATCAATTTTTTAATAGCTTTTAAAGCTATTGTTAGTAAAGGAGAAATTTTAAAATGGACGAAAAAGAAAAGCTGCAAAAAGAGATAGGGCAGAGATTAGAGGAGATTATAAAAAAATTAGGGTTAAAGAAAGGTGATATTGCAAAAATATTAGGAGTGGATTCTAGTCTTATTTCTAGAATTTTAAAGGGGGAGAGGACTTTAAATGTATGGCAGCTTAAAAAATTATATGATGAATTAAATATTGATTTGAATTACCTAATTACAGGAAAACGTTTAAAATCCAAATTCATGCCTTCCTCTAAATGTTATTTTATTGGGAGTGCATTAAAGTTTCTGGAAGAAAAAAACAATTACAATTCCAAGAAAATGTTTGCATTAATTCCTTCACTCGTAAAAGAAAGTGAATATTTATCAATAAGGGATAACAAAAAGGAAGCCTGTGAGGATTTAATATATGAAATTGCTCTAGTGTTTGGTGCAAATCCGGAGTGGATAGAAGGACTTGAGGCTGAAAAAATCCTTTTCAGAAAGGAGTTTAACGCTTTATATGTTGATGATTTAACGAAAAAATATGAAGAAGTTATAAAAGAAATAGAAGAAAAGACAGAACGAAACTATAGTTTAAAATTATCTCAAGGTTTTATAAGTCAAGATAAATTGAGAATAGCAATTATCGCAGAATATAGAGCAGGAACACATATAGGTGGAATAGCATTTGTAGATGAACAACCATATAATACAGAATATTGGTGGGGAGAGGTTGAAAAAATCAAATACTTAAAGGATTTTTTCTTAAAAACAGCAAAAGATATTTCTTTTTCTATAATTTCAGAACACGATTTTGATTACTTTTCATACGAGCACTCGAAACATTCGCTAAGTTATGTGATAAAAAATATAACAATAATAAAAGCATTGCATAACAACATACAATGGGCATTAGAATTTGAAGATAAAAGCTTCATAAGTGAGATATTGGAGGGAAAAAGAAAATCTAAAGCAGTTGATTTAAAGGTTTGGGAAATAATGCATAAGATTAAATAGCAAATCAAATTTAGCGTCAATTTGACAAATTAGGTTTACCCAAAAAAAACCTTGACAAAAAAGATGAAAAAAAATATAATAATACATATGAAAAACAAATAAGAAAAAAATCCCGGCAAGGAGGCCGGGAAATGACCATAATACATGAAAAAATAAGCGTAGTATATAAAAATAATACAAAATCAACAAAATATCAATGTCTTTTCCTTTGTGCCTCCTTCTGGGTGAAGGAGGTATATTCATGTATAAGTATATACTTTCATGCTTGCATTCTGAATGGGGTTCGCTTTTTTTCGAGTATGAAAAATGGTTCAATTCGAAAACGACGGAGGAAGCTGTTGAAATCATCATTTTGACTCTCCGAGATACTCTTCCGCAAAGCCATGAAATTCAAGGTTCGGAACTGTCTGAGAAAGATATGAAGAAAAACTGGCTTTTTGAAATCGTTCAAAAACAGGAATTCATTGGGCTTGCAAAAAAAGAAGCGCAACAAAGAAAAAAGAAAAATCCTATGAAAGAAAATTTCGACATCGCAATAGAAGCAATATCTGCAACACTCCGGAACGTCTACAAAGACATTGATTGGCGGGGGAGCAAGGGAAAACGGACATACGCAAAACCTGAGTTAATTTCGCTCATATCATCCCTTCCTCTGTCATTTGAAAATGAGAAAGTGTCCCGCAAAACCTTGAAAATGCTGGGTTTCATTGATGCCCAAAAAGAAACAAATCTCGACAATTTCGCTGAAATATATCAAAAACACAAACAAAATGCACAAAAGACCTTTTTAGTTTCGAATCTCTTTGAAAAACAAAGGAAAAAAAGAAGAAAGAAATCTTCCGGCCCTTCATCTTCAAGTGCTCCAGCAGCTCAGCAATTATCCTTGATTTGATTGGGAGGTGAGGGGTGATGATATCCAAAGAAGAAATGATTGCAGAGATAGAAAAAGAGTACAGGAGAAGGAAAAAAAGTGCAAAAACAAATGAAGAACGAAAGAGAATACGAGAAATAAGAAACGAGGCAATATCGCTTGTTTCATCCCCAAATTTTGCGGATTTTGCAAAAAATGAAATACTCAGGGCAGTGATGGGTCGCATTGAGAAAAATGAAAATACAGAAAAATTTTATAAATCCTATAATAAAAACAAAACACAACTCCCTATCCTCCACATAATATCCAGGAACAATCCATATCTATTGACCCCCGAAATATTACAAAAAAACGATGAATTTAAAATAAACTCATACTGGAGCAGTTTTATTCTTCAAGCAACTGAAGATGTAGAAATTTTTGAACCTTACGATATTAAAAACTTACTTGCTATTTTATCTGTAAAGTCAGCATATATAGAACACTTAAAAAAAGAAAAATTATCAGATGAGGAAATATTAAAAATTTTAGTAATTAATGGATTTATCATTCCTTTACCTATGGTTGCTGAAATTAGGGAAATTTCAAAGAGAAAAGAAAACTATCAAAGAATTATAAACAGTATAGACAAAGCTCAGAAAATACAAATTAAAGGTAAATTATCTGTCGATATAAAAGGAGAACCTTTAGAAGTTAAAAAAGCATTTTCTTTTATTAGTGAATACGAAGAAATTACTTACAAGAATAAAAAAGCTTTGAATATTAAACTATCTCCCACAGTAGCGAGATTACTAATTGAAAAAAAAGGCAGATATTACAATAGAAAATTAATCAATAATATTCCGGATAATCTTTTACCTCTTTACTTTACATTAGACAATTTCAGACTTAATCAAAACATAAAAGAAAAAATAATAAGTAAGAAAGCCCTTATAGAAAATTCGAGACTCATATACGGAAAAACAGCAAAAGAAAGACCGGACAAGGTAGAAAAATATCTTATAGAAAAAATAAACAAACTCAAAAATGGAATAGCTATCGATAAAAATACCAAAATTAAAATGATAAAAGATTGGGAAGAAGTAGAAATGTATAATGGAGAAAAAGGGATAAAGATAATATATGAGTCCAAAACCCTACACTCTGAATCCGAAAACCCTACACTCTCAATCCGAAAACCCTACACTGCCAATCCAAAAACCCTACACTCTCAATCCAAAAATGCACTTCTAACTCTTGAAAATCAACGATTTCATTTAGTCTTAATATTCTTAATAGCCTTAAGGCTATTATTCAGGTCTTTTTGACCTGAAAATATTTAGAAAAAAGAAAAAGGAGGAAAAAGAAATGGAAACCTTAAACGAAAAAATCCAATTATCTCATGGATTAATTTTGAAATTATTAGATAGAGCAGGTTGGAGTTATAAGAAAATCGGGAATGTATATATGGGGGCTTGTCCGGTTTGCAAAAATGGGACCAGAACTCCAAATACAAAATTTAATTTAGATACTAATTCTTTTAAGTGTTTTAACAAAAGTTGCGGAGTTTCCGGAGGATTAAAAGATATAGCTGAAAATTTAGGTGTAGATTTTAGAGAATTTTTAATAGATGAAGGAATAATAGAAGATAAAAAATTACCTGAAAAAGATAAGCAATATCAAGGCTTTAAAAGGGAGAAAATGCAAGATAAAGGGATAACTACCAATGGAGAAAAAAAAGAAAGAAAAATAGAAATAGATTTAGAGAAAATATCAACAGCTGTCTTAGATGAAGAAACTAAAAATTATCTTTTATCAAGATATATAAACCCTACAACTGTAAACGGTTATGTAAGAATGGTAAGACCTAAACAAGATAAGTCTTTTAGTTATTTAGAAAACTATTTCAAAGAAGGCTATAAATTACTTATTCCAGCTTTTGACCTTGAAGGAAATTTAAAATCTGTAAAGATAAGGAATGTAAAAGGAGATAAAGAACCAAAAGTTAAAAATCTAAAAGGATTAAGGCAGTCAATTATTGGAATAGATAAGCTGAAAAAAAATATAAATGATTATGTGATAGTAGTTGAAGGAGAAATTGACTATTTAACAGGCGTTTATTTATCACCAGGAGATAATTTTATTGCCATACCATCTTCTACATATATCTTTGCAGTTGAAGAAAAAGAGGTTTTACCTGAAAAGGTTATTTTATTACTGGATAATGATGATGCAGGTAAATCTGCGACCGAAAGAATAGCAACAGATTTAAAAAAAGAAGGAAAAAAAGTTTATATAGGTCAATATCCGGAAGGAATAAAAGATTTAAATGAGCTTTTAGCGAAACATAAAGGTGATACAGATGAAACTTTAGAGGAACTACAAGAGATTTTATTTATGGCATATCAAAATCCTTTTACTCTTACTAAAACACTAAAAGAAACAGGAAAATCACTAATAGAAAGATTAAGAAACAGAGTTGAAGAAGCTGAAAAAGAAGGGAAAGAAAGACCTGAACCATTAGCATTTAAAACAGGTTTAGAGTTTCTTGATGAGTTGTTAGATGGCGGGTTAAGAAGGGGATTATATGCAATAGCAGGACAACCAGCAATTGGTAAAACTTCTTTTGTTTTAGCACTTGCAAAGCACTTAGCAGAAAATAAAAATAATGCTTTAATTTTCAGTTTAGAAATGACAGACGAAGATTTATTAATTCAGATTTTGAGCTGGCTTACAGGAATATCCAAAAGAAAAATATTAGATGAAACAATTAATAGATTTGAGCTTGAAGAAATAGAAGAAGCATTAAACAATTCTATTTTTAACCATATTTTTATCGATACCGAAAGCAGAACTGTAGAAGATATTGAAAGCAAGGTAATAGATACTTTAAACGATATAAACAATAGTCGTTTAATTGCTTTTGTAGATTATCTTCAGCAAATCAAACCAAGCAAGGAGTTTTTAAAAAGTGATTATAGACTGCAGATGAAAGATATTAGTTATAAGCTGAAAGAAATAGCTAATAAGTATAATATCCCTCTGTTCGTTATATCTTCTACCCAAAGAGATGGATATAATGCAAAAGACAAAAAGTCTGAACCAAACTATATAGCAATGTTTAAAGAAAGTGGAGATATAGAATATAGTCTTTATGCAGGATATTATTTAGATTATCCATCTGAAAAAGAACTTGAAGGATTCACAAAAGCAGAATGGGAACTTCCTATAAAGATAGTGAAAGTAAAATCCAGATTTGGAAGTGTTAAGGACGAAAGACATAAACATATTTCTAAAGTTGCTGTATTGAATTTTAAAAATGGAGAACTAATATGTTAATTTTTAGAAATACCATTAAACTTTAAAAAGCTAAATATTAGAATATCCGGAAGTAAATGAAAGAATAGGATTTAATGTTTTCTTTCTTTTAAAAAGTCCTGGATAGAAGTAAAAAGCATAACCCCGCCCAATGCTAATATTACTATTACAAACAAAGCAAAAAGGGTTAAAATTAAGGTTTCCATTTGTTTAACCTTTCTTAACAACTTCCTTTACTTCATCAATAACTATGTATAACCCGAATGAAATTAAAACAAGAAAAGCTAAAACAGAGAGTAAAATTATTAATGTATCCATTTTTCCATCTCCTTTATTTTCTTTTGCAATTTTAACCATATAAAACCAAAGGAAAAAGCAAATATAAAAAACACTACTAAAACCCCGATTAATAACAACTTCTTTGTAAAAACTCCGGGATAAATCATTTTTATTAAAGTTCCTATTCCTGCCCCTGTAGTTAAAACAATGATTGCTAAAGTTCTAAAATAACCTTCTAATACTTTAATCTTTTCAGGCTCTATATTTCTTTTCTCTAATTCTAATTTTTTAAGTTCAAGTTCTTTTTTCTTTTTCCATTATTCAAACTCTATATATAAGGTTAAAGGCTCAAATTCACTGCTATATTTCCATCTTATATTTTGGATTTTTCTCTGCAGCTGCCATTTATCAACTTCAGATTTAGCTTTTATTTTTAAGGACAGGTCAAACTTTGCATCTTCTTCAGGAGCTTCTATTATTTCAGCCTTTTCAATTTCCGGTAAATTATTTATTTCTTCTAAAAGTTTTAAGTATTTTAATAATTCTATTGTTTTACTCATATCTGAAAACCTTTTAGTGTTTTCTTTCCTCTAAATAATCTTGAATAGATTGGAAAGCCATTATTCCAAAAACTAAAATTGTTAGTATTCCTAAAATTGTTATTATTACTTCAACCATTGTTCTAACTCCTTTAATTTTTTTCTGATAGAAAACCATAATGACAAAACAAAACCTAATAGTAAAACAAATACAATAGAAATTAGAGAAAGCAAGTAAATATGCATTTGAACGCTATAATTTTAAATGTTAAAGTTCCTATCCCAGCCCCAACAGTGAGTAAAGCTATAACTAAAGTCCTAAATAATCCTTCCTTTATTTTTAACTTTTCAAGTTCTATTTTAGCCTTTTCAATCTCTAACTTCTTAAGCTCTATTTCTCTCTGCTCTTTATCCATTTCTTAACATTTACAATATAGATTACTTTTAATATAATCTAAGATTAGTAACTTATCAATTATATCTATCCCCAATCCAATCCAACCCAAACCAAACCAATCCAATCCAAACCAAAACCTAAACCAATCCAAATCCATTGACTAAAAATAAAACCATTATACTTTTGGTATTATACTTTTAGTATTAAATTTATTTTACTAAAGGTATAAAATCCTTATTTCTTATCCGGAACTTAATTTAAATCCTACTTTATCTTAAGAACTTTTAAGAATTCTTCCGGTTCATATATAGGAATTTCTCTTGCTTTAAAATCTTTTGGATTCCTTGTTATTATAGATCTACATTAGAATGAAAAGCCGATGAATAGATTACAGCATCCTCAAAACCTTTAAGCTTTAAATTTTTAGCTGCTTTTAAAACTATTCTATTAACCGGAGCAATTTCAAATAAAGAGAAAATAAATTCCAATGATTTATTTGCGTCTTCTTTTGATAAAAATTTACTTACTAAAATATTTACTTTCTAAATGTTTTAATCATCTTCCTCAATTTTTCTATTCTTTAATAATCCTTTAAGGTTTTTTACTATAGGGGTTAATTTTTCTTCTGTTGTGGATTTAAAATAATCTTAAATGAGTTTAGACACAGAATATCCTTTCTCTTTTGATATCTTTTTCATCTTAGCAATAATTTCTTCATCAATTCTTAAAGTTAATTTTGATTTCATTTTTAAGGGATAGGATAACCTATCCCTAAGGATTAGCAAATAACCAATCACTATCTGCCCAGCAAACTGGGTTAATGTATTTTTAAGTAAGCTATCTTCTGCCCAGCTCTCCAGGAGCTTTATATGTTTTCTTTTAATTATAAAAAATTTCCGAAAAAAATCAACTAATTTATTAAACCTTACGTTATATATGTATAAGAAAGCATTTTTGGAGGATTTAGTTATGGAAAAGCTTTTAAGCAAAAAATCATTTTCAATCAAAAGGAAGAAACTCCTTACAGCTTTAAGAAAAATCTCAAATGCATCAGAAAGAAAATCTGCATTTCCTATCCTTTCATCTGTTAAAATTTCAAATAAGAATGGAATACTGGAGCTTACAGCTACAGACCTTGAAGTTCAGGCAAGCGTTCAGATAAAAATGGATATATATGCAGATTTTGAATTATGCCTTCCAATTACTAAACTGATAAACATTGTATCTCTTCTTCCGGATGAAAATATAAACTTCGAAATAGATGATAAAGCTAGAATAAAATCCGGAAAATCAAAATTTACATTACCTTTTTATAATCCCGAAGATTTTCCTTTATTAAGCGATGAAGATTTAGGTTTTTATTCATTTGAAATAAATGAAAAAACTTTAAAAAAAGCAATAAAAAATATTCAATATGCAGTTTCTAAGGAAGAACATAGATACTCCCTTGAAGGCATATTCATTAAAAGCTATGAAAATAAAGTTGATTTTGTAGGAAGTGATGGACATAGATTATCCCTTTACAGCATTGAAACAGATATAGAAAATGAAATAAGTACTATTATCCCTGCAAAAGCAGTATCAGAGCTCTTAAAGCTTATAGATGATGATACAAGCGTAAAAGTTTATGCAAATCCTTCTTATGTAATATTTAAATCAGATAACTGGAAACTTATAACAAGACAACTTGAAGGAAGCTATATAGATTATAAAACCTTAATTGAAAACAATCTAGAAAAGTTAAAAGAAGGAGCGGTATTTAAAGCAGATAGAAACAAACTTTTAGAAATAATTCAAAGGGTTTCTATTATTTCGGCCACGAATAGCAATATTAGGCCTTTATATATAAAGCTAAAATATAACAGTCTAATAGTTTCAGCAAAAGGAGAAGATGGAGCTTTTTCAGAAGAAGATTTAAATGTAGAAGTAATTAATCCTGCAGAACCGGAACTAAAAGTTAATGCGGCATATCTTATCGAAGCATTAAAAAACCTTGAAGATGAAAAAATAGAATTTTCTTTCCTGGATGAGAATACCCCAGTAATAATAACTGCGGAAAAAGAAAAAGGATTTCTTGGATTAATTATGCCAATGAATATGTGAAAACCTTACGTTATATATATAGAACGTTGGCCTTCATAGGAAACACCTCCTCTCCCCTAACCTCCCTTTGACAGGGTGCAACGCCCTGTCCTTTTTATTAAAAATTAACTGCTTCTACACTATTGGAAAAAAAAGAATCTATGTATATACTTATATATACAAATTCAAATTTAGGAGTTTGGCATATGATTACAATTAACAAGTGGGGAAATTCACAAGGAATAAGAATACCTAAAAGTTATCTAAAAAGATTAGGGTTAGAAATAGGGGATGAAGTTGAGATTAGGATTGAAGATGAAAAACTTATAATTGTTCCTATAAAGAGAAAAAGAAAGCCCAAATTGGACATAAATAAATTATTTAAAGAAAAATATAAAGAAAATGAAGAATATAACTGGGGAAAAGCAGGAAAAGAGATATGGTAGATTACATTCCAAAGAAAGGCGATATAATTCATCTTAACTTTGACCCTTCATTAGGACATGAGCAAAAAGGAAATAGATATGCTGTTGTAGTAAGCCATTATATTTTTAATAAGAATACCGGAATGTGTTATGCAATTCCTATTACTTCAAAATGTAAAGGTTATCCTACTCAGGTTCAGATAAAAGCAGGGAAAATAAAAGGATGTGCTTTAATAGACCAGTTGAAAAGCATAGACTATAGAGCAAGACAAGTGGTTTTCAGAGGAGAACTTCCCAAAAATCAGTTAGAAAGAATCCTTGATATACTTGAAACTATAATCTTTTCTTGAATTTTATAGAAAACCGTTTATTATACAAATTTAATATGCAACAAAAATATCAATTAATTTAGTTTTTAAATCTTCATTCTGAGGTTCTACAATTTTCTCATAAAGAAGTGGATATTTTTGTCTAATTTTCTTTATATACTTAGAAAGTTCTTTTTCTATACTTAAAAATTCTTTAACTTCTTTCCATGTAAGATTATCAAAATTTTTTAATATCTCACCTCTTCTATAAAATACTTCCTGGATTTCAACAGGGTCATTATCTATAAAATCCTTTATATACTTAACATCTATCTTGTATTGCTTTAATAAATTTTGCATATTCATTGTCCTCATCTTTTTTGACCTCTATATATGTTTCTTTTTCACAATCGTCGGATAATCCATATTGTATATTTCTAACTTTAAAAAATTCTTCTATGCTTGCATATTGTAAATAAAAAGCAGTTATTATTCTTTTTTCATCTATTAAAACCCACACAGTCCATTTATTAAAGTAAAAACTATTTTGTCTTTGCAATCCGAAAATTGTTTAACAACAAAATATCTATTTGCATTTCTTATAGTGTTTTCGATAATTTCTATATAATGATTTTTATTTTTTATCAAACCTTCTTCGAATCTTTTTTTTATAATGTTTCTCGAAAAAACTATCTGGAAAATTCAGTTCACAGATTTTCAATTTTATACTCCAATTTTATTTTTCTTATCCATCCGGAAGGTAAAGATTTTAGTCTACGTTCTATTACTTTTAGTCTTCCTAAAAGTCTTTTTCTTTCTTCTATTAATATATTTTCTATGATTTTATTTTTCATTACACTACATAATGTATGTTAAATTCAATATAGTGTAAAGATCATGAGAATAAAAACTATTAGAAAAGAATTTTTTAGGTTTTTTCTATAAAAAACGGACGATAACTTGATTATTATTTAATGCAAAAAGTATAGTTTTTTTGAAAGAAATATATTAAAACAAATAAAAGATAAATAGGTTTTTTGAAAGCTTCAAAAAGTGGTAAAATTTTAAATAAGATACATCTTTAATATTATGATTAGAAATAAAAAAGATTTTCCACATCTTTTAAATAAGGAAATAAAATCCATCTTAGAGCTAAAAAAAGAAATTTCAAAATTAGTTCCTAATGCAAATATTATACTTTATGGCTCAAAAGTTAAAGGTAATTTTGATAAGGAAAGCGATTTAGACCTTTTAATTATCATCCCAAACCTTAGTAAAGAATTAAAATATAAAATAATAGAAATATCTACAGAAATAGAATTAGAATATGATGTAGTTTTTGGATTAGTAATTATTAGCGAAGAAAAATATAAAAACTCAAATCTCTTTAAAAGTTCTTTATATTACAAAAATATAAAAAAAGAAGGTATAACTGTTTGAACGACGAAAACTTAGAGCTTGCTAAATATTGGATAGAAAAAGCATATAGGACTTTGGAAACTGCTAAACATGATTTTAGAGGAAATTTTTTAGAATCATCTTTAGATAGGCTTTATTATGCTGCCTTTTACATGGTATTAGCATATTTAACATTAGAAAAAGAACAATTTAAAAAACATAGTGGAGTAAAATCTTTCTTTTTTAAGAAGATAATTAAAGAAGGTTTATTAGATAAAAGTTATGGGAAACTTTACAATAAACTTTATTACTTAAGAGAAGAAGCAGATTACACACCTAATCCAACTTTTGGAAAAGATGAAATTGAAGTTTTGATTAAAGAGGCTGAAGACTTTTTAGAAAAAATGGAATTTATAATAAAGAAAAGGATAGAAACATCGTCAAATGAATAAAACATACGCATACATAAGAGTATCAACAGATAAACAAGACTTAGAAAATTAAAAAATTATCCTATGGTAAAATTTAGCTTAAAATTTATATTTAGTTTTATAAATTTAATTTAATTTAATTAAGGTGCTCTCATGGGTAAAGTTATGATAGAAACAAAAGATGAAAAAGAACTAAAAATAAAAACTTCTCTGACTTCCGAACAAAAAGAGCTTGAAGAAAAAAAAGAAAGATGAAGCTGCCCTGAATAAACTTAGAGGAATACTAAAAACAGATGGTTTGTTGGAGAAATTTATGAAAAATCTTTTTAAAGATACTAAATTTTATTAAACGAGGTATTGTTATGAAATTAATAATGGAACTTCCAGATGATGTTTTAACTATACTTAATATACCAAAAGATAAACTTTCATCAGAGTTAAGAATTCAACTTGCTTTATTTTTATACGAAAAAGGAAAATTATCTTTTGGTAAAGCAAGAGAATTGGCTGGCTTAAGT